>CAVJHI010000092.1:0-2032 GCA_963649415.1 bacterium | reverse complement strand
ATGACGCATCTAACAACGGATATGTGAAGTCGATACTTCCTACCAGCACGGCACTTGCGCAGACCAAGCGCGTCTATGGCGACCTCATCTGCACCGATGCGAGCGGCAGCAGTGTGTCCTACTTCTGCGATTACCACTATCAGGCACACGCGGAGACTACCTACGGGCTTCGGGTCGGCGGTGATGCGAATGGCGGCTCGGATGGCGGCTTCGCTTGCATGCGCGCGAATTACGGGCCCTCGAGCGCGGATGCGGGCTATGGCTCTCGCCTTTGTTGGTCGGCGGTGTAACGGATGGAGGGGAGAATTATGCAAGATTTGACTGACATCAAGGATGACGGAACACTGGAGTGCCTCCACCTCCCCGCGGATGCGGGACGGAAGCGCTTCAGCTGCCCGCCGGAGCAGCAGCGCAACCTCATCGGCAGGACCTTTTGGGTGCTCGACTACTTCGCCGATGTGCGCTCTCGCTATAGCGACGACCGCTACCTTTTCAAGCTGAAGTTCAACCTCGAGGACGCCGAAAGCGACGCACGCAAGGTATGGACGGGCAGCGCGGACATCAAGTATGTCCTCGACAAGCTGCGGGAGCTCGGTAAGTTCCCGCGGCGGGTCACGCTGAAGAGCGGGGAGGGCGGGCGCCTCTACTTTGAATGATGTCGGCCGGCAATTAGATATGACAAATCAAGGTTGCACGGACCTCGGCGGGCTTCTGGTCGGCGGTAATGCGAATAACAGCTCGAATTGCGGCTTCGCTTACATGAACGCGAATAACAGGCCCACGAACACGAATGCGAACTATGGCTCTCACCTATATTGGTCCCGATTGGACGAATACGATAAAATGAAACGCACAGCCATTTGGTCCGGGGCCTCGCCTCTCGGCGGAAAACAAAGTGTTGCAAAGCGCGCGCTGGTAGCAGGGACGAAGGCCCGCGCGAGGACCAACAAAGACAATTTTTAGACGATGAAGAGATACGACAACCTCTACGCGCGCATCTGCTCGCTTGACAACCTCCTGCTCGCCGACCAAAGGGCGAGGAGGGGAAAGGGCGGCACCTACGGCGTGCGGCGGTTCGACCGCAACCGGCTCGGTAACCTGCTGGAGCTGAGGCGGCAGCTGCTGGCGGGGACTTTCAGGACCTCGCCGTATAGCGTCTTCACCATCCACGATCCAAAGGAGCGCGAAATCTACCGGCTTCCGTACTACCCCGATCGGATAGTGCACCACGCCGTGATGAACATCCTCGAGCCTATTTGGGTTAAGAGCTTCATTTCGGCGACCTATGCTTGCGTCAAGGGGCGCGGCATCCAGGGCGCGGAGGACGGAGTTCGCGCCGCCCTGCAGAGCGACCCGGAGGGGACGCGCTACTGCCTCAAGCTCGACATCCGGCACTTCTACCCGAGCATCGACCACGGCACGCTCAAGACGATAATTAGGCGCAAAATCAAGGACGAACGGCTGCTCGCCCTGCTTGACGGCATCATTGACAGTGCTCCCGGTGTGCCGATAGGCAACTACCTATCGCAGTACTTCGCGAACCTCTACCTCACTCCGTTCGACCACTGGCTCAAGGAGGTCAAGGGAGTGCGCTATTACTTCCGCTACGCGGACGATATGGTCATATTCGGGGCGAACAAGGCAGCGCTGCACGCGCTGCTCGGAGAGATGCGGGCGGAGTTACGCGAGGGCTACGCCCTGGAGGTCAAGGGCAACTGGCAGGTCTTCCCGACGGACGCACGGGGCGTGGACTTCGTGGGCTTCGTCTTCAGGCACGGCTACACCCGCCTCCGCAAAAGCATCAAGCAGAGCGCCTGCCGTCGGGCGGCGAGAAGCAGAGCCTTGGAGGGCCTCAAGGGAAAGAAGCAGGCGCTGGCCAGCTACATCGGCTGGGTCAGGCACTGCGACGGACGAAATCTTAGTTACAAATTAAATTCAATGTGTTATGAGCAAATCTTTTAGCGCGGCAAGGCCGCAGACTTTCGAGCGCTACGACGCCGGCCATATCCTCGTGGCTTACAATGTGGAGGAG
>CAVJHI010000091.1:0-2038 GCA_963649415.1 bacterium | reverse complement strand
GCGGAGGCGAAGGATTGGTAGTCCGGGAGGGACTGGGGGATGTTGAGGCCGATGATGAGGATGCGGCCGCCGTCGCCGGAGAGGTCGCCGACTTTGTAGACGAAGAGCTCGTCCTGACGGAGGATGAAGCGGGTGTCGGGGTAATATTCGCCGTTGTCGGGGTTCATCACCAGGAGTTCGGACGGGCAGATGAAGATGCCGGTCTTGGAGGAGGTGATGTGGAGGTAGGAGATCATCTGGCTGAGGTCCTCGCGCTGGATGTTGTCGTTGAAGTGGCGGGCGTCTTTCGTGTCGGAGAGGCGCTTGTACTTGGCATCGGCGATGACCGAGTCTCTGATGAAGTCCGGGAAGCGTTTGTATTTGTTCGGCCGGTCGATGAACGGGAATATTGCTCCTTCGCCGGTCTTGTTTTTCGGGTGGGTGAAGCCGGCTTTTGTCAGGGTGAGGTTCAGATATTCCTCCCATAGCCAGGCTCCGTCGAAGAGGACTCCGTGGATGCGGCTGGCGGAGGATTCGCCGTAGCCGAGCTTTTCGCGGCGGAGTATCTGCAGGCAGAGTTTCTGGAGCGGGCGGTACTCGGAGTAGTATGGGTGTATCTTCGGCTTGGAGTTGGCCAGCATCACTTTCTTGAGGTCGCCGCGGTTGTAGGTCGGAGTCGCCTGGACTATCTGCTTGATGTAGCCCTGGGTCTCCGGCGTGGAGTAGAGGATGCCTTTGGAGGCGGACTTGCCGCGGAGATATTCAATGGTGTGGCGGATCAACTGGGTGACTGAGTTGTCGTAGGCGTATTCGCGGGTGGTGTAGGCTATCTTGCCGTTACGGAACGGGTAGTTGTTGCGGATGTGGGCATCGATGTCCAATGCGCCGCGCACGCGGCTGTCGTTGTGCTCGCAGCGGGAATATTCACGGTAGATGCCCTGCAGAACGGCCTTCTGCAGGAAGTACGGGAAGAGAAGGGCGGCGATGTCGAGGGCGCTGTCTTCGCCGAGCTTGTGGCGGAGGTCGAAGATGTTGATGGCGAAGACCTTCTGGAGCATATACTGCATAAACCAATCATTGCCTTCGCTTCTGGAGAAGCGGGAACGGATTGTGAGCTCGGTGTCGCCGTAGCCGATGAAGCCCATTATGTTGCCGGTGGTGAGGCGGCCGTCATCGGTGAGGGACAGGATGAGTTCGTCATCGATCTTGTCGTCGTAGTTGTCCTCGCGGCTCGGGAAGAGCCAGACATCGTTCTTGTTCTTGTCAACGAGAGAGTCGATGCGGCAGTCGGCGATGTTCCGCAGGTCAGAGATGGCCTGAGGGTCGCTGACAACGAAGTTGCCGCAGTTGTTGTCTGTCGTGACTATGCGCATCGGGGTTATTCGGCTGCAGGGGTGTCAGTGGATCCAGCAGCGTCCGGAGCTGGGGTGGATTCCTCTACTTTCTCCTCGGCTGCATCGTAGGCGGTTTTGATTTCCTCAACGCGGGCGTCCGCCTCGGGTTCGCCGCGGAAATATTCAGTGACGATGCCGCAGAGGTGGTTGTCCCAGAGTTCCTCGAATTTGTCGCCGTCAAGTTTGCGGAAGTAGGCTCCGCCAATGCAGTAGGCCTGGCCGAGGCGTTCCTTGATGACCTTGTTGACGGCGTTCATCTTGGCGAGGGCGGTGCCGGAGATGCCCATTTGGGCGGCGCTCTCCTCGGCGGTGACCTCCTTCCAGGCGAAGCGGCGGCGGATGGCGAAGTCCATAGCCTCAACGCCACGGTCAACATCGTTCATCGTGCCGATGATGTAGACATTTTCAGGGATATAGAAACCTTCCTTGAACTCGTCATCATCCTCCACCATATTGATGTACTGCGTCTTAACTCGCCCCTCGATGCCGCGGTAGTCCGGCTCGATGGAGTAGAACAGTTCTCCGAATATCTTGGACAGTTCCCCTCGGTTGATTTCATCGATGATGAAGACGAAGTTGGCGTCAGGATTCCCAAGTGCTTTCTTGCAGAATGCTTTGAATATGCCGTCCTGGCGGGAGAAGCTGCCGTCCTTGTCCGGGCGCAG
>CAVJHI010000090.1:0-2103 GCA_963649415.1 bacterium | reverse complement strand
GCTCCGAGGTCGCGCACAAGGTTAAATTCTTCATCGGCAACGTCCGCGACCGCGAATCCGTGGACTTCGTGATGGAAGGAGTTGACTATATCTTCTCCGCCGCCGCACTGAAGCAGGTTCCGAGTTGCGAATTTTTCCCGATGGAGGCTGTGCGTACCAATGTCGAGGGAACTAACAACGTGCTGCTGAGCGCAATAGCACACGGAGTCAAGAATGTGGTAGTACTTTCCACGGACAAGGCCGCATATCCAATCAATGCTATGGGAATCTCCAAGGCAATGATGGAGAAAGTTGCCATCGCCCAGGGCCGCGCGCTCGGAAAGAACGCGAAGACGACCATCTGTTGCACCCGCTACGGCAATGTGATGGCCAGCCGCGGCTCTGTCATTCCGCTCTGGGTAGAGCAGATGATGGAAGGCAAACCTATCACCATTACCGACCCGAATATGACCCGCTTTATGATGACGCTCGACGACGCTGTGGACCTTGTCATCTACGCCTTCACCCACGGCGAGAACGGAGACCTCTTCGTCCAGAAAGCCCCTGCCGCCACGCTCGATGTTCTTGCGGAGTCCCTCAAGCAGACCTACGCCAAGATCGACCCTAAATACGGCGAGACCGAAGTCAAAGTCATCGGCACCCGTCACGGCGAGAAACTCTACGAGACCCTCGTCACCCGCGAGGAGATGGCAAAGGCTATCGATATGGGCGGATACTACCGTATCCCTTGCGACACCCGCGACCTGAATTACGATAAGTTCTTCACAAACGGAGACCACAAGGTGGAGCAGGTGGAGGAATATCATAGCCACAATACTCGCAGGCTGGATGTGGAGGGGATGAAGGAACTCCTTCTCAAACTCAATTTCATCCGTGAGGACCTCGGGCTTCAGCCTCGTGCCAAGGCTCGCGATTATCGCTCAGAATAAGTTATGAAGGTTTTAGTTACAGGTGCGAAGGGGTTTGTCGGAAAGAACCTCTGCGCGCAGCTCCGGAACATAAGGGACGGTAAGGCCCGCTGGTATCCGTTCTCGGCTGCAGGGCAGGGAAGTCCGGAGAAACCGTCTATCGATGAGATATTCGAGTATGATATAGACAGTACGGCTGAGCAGCTCGATGCGTGGTGCTCCGAGTGCGATTTCGTCTTCAACCTCGCGGGGGTGAACCGCCCGAAGGATACCGAGGAGTTTATGAAAGGCAACTTCGGCTTTGCCTCCACTCTTCTCGATACACTGAAAAAGCACGGCAACACCTGCCCGGTGATGCTCTCTTCCTCCCAGCAGGCCAGCCTCACTGGCCGCTTCGGCAACAGCGAGTATGGCCGAAGCAAGAAAGCCGGCGAGGATTTGTTCCTCCAGTACGGCGCTGAGACCGGAGCTAAGGTTCTGGTCTATCGCTTCCCGAACCTCTACGGCAAATGGTGCCGCCCGAACTACAACAGTGCTGTCGCCACCTTCTGCAACAACATTGCGAATGATCTCCCGATTCAGGTCAACGACCCAGCGGTGGAGCTTGAACTTCTCTACATCGATGACCTCGTGGACGAGATGATACTCGCTCTTGCCGGCCACGAACACCGCTGCGAGTTCGAGGGCTTGGAAGTCCTCCCAACAGAACAAGGCCGCTATTGCTACTGCCCGGTTACCCACAAAGCCACTCTCGGAGAGATAGTTGACCTTCTTCATCAGTTCCACGAAATGCCTCAGACTCTATTGATTCCTGAGATTCCGGCTGACTCGTTTGCGAAGAGGCTCTTCAGCACATATCTTAGTTATATCCCGAAAAAGAAAGCCATCTTCGATTTGAAGATGAATACCGATGCCCGCGGCTCATTCACCGAGCTAGTCCACACCCTGAATTGCGGGCAGGTAAGCATCAACATCTCCAAGCCTGGCATCACCAAAGGTGAACACTGGCACAACAGCAAATGGGAGCAGTTCATCGTAGTCAGTGGCCACGGGCTCATCCAGCTCCGCAAGGAAGGAACTGACGAAGTCCTCAGCTACGAAGTCAGCGGGGACAAGATTCAAAGCGTAATTATGCTCCCTGGCTACACCCACAACATCATCAACCTCTCCGACACCGAAGACCTCGTCACGGTTA
>CAVJHI010000089.1:0-2131 GCA_963649415.1 bacterium | reverse complement strand
GGGCTGTCTGCGCAAGCCGACTGGGGCTAGAAAAGTAAAGCGAGCCGCAAGCGGCTCGCAGGGGTTCGGGGCTAGCCCCGATAATTGATAGGACTGTGGTTGGAGCAGCCAAGCAAGTCGCTGCGCGACTCGCGCAGCGACTACTCGGCAGTCTCTGCAGGAGCAACCTTGCCGACCTTGGTCAGCTCCACGTCGAAGATAAGGGTAGAGCTGGCAGGGATAGGGCCTGAGCCGCGCTCGCCGTAACCGAGCTCAGAAGGGATATAGAGCTTGATCTTGCCACCCTCGCCGATGAGCTGGAGGCCTTCGCTCCAACCCTTGACAACCTGTCCGAGAGTAAAGCTTACAGGCTCAGCGTCCTCAGCAACCTCGTCGAATACGGTGCCGTCGGTCAGAGTGCCCTTATAGCGTACCCATACGGTATCGACAGCGGCAGGCTTCACATCGTTGCCGGCCTCGATGATGGTGTACTGCAGACCGGAATCGGTAGTAGTGACATCAGCCTTCTTGCCGTTAGCCTCAAGGAACTTGCTCTCTTTCTCCTTGTTGAGAAGAGAGGTGTAGTTGTGCCTCTGCTCGAGATAAGTGTTGAAAACATTGTTGATCTCGTTAGGGTCAATCTTGAACTGCTTGGCAAACTCAGGGTCACGCATGTTGCCCTTGGCATTGACGAAATCCTTCATACCCTTGATGATGGTATTGTAGTTGAGATCGTCGCCGAAATCGTAGTTCTTCATGAAGTTGCCGAAATTGATACCGAGCAGGTATGCTACGGAATCTTTCTGAGCCTTGCTAGGCTTGTAGTCGGCGGCTTTCTTAACGGCGGGAACCGCTTCCTCGCCCTCTGCTGCCTGCTCGGCCGGAGCCGCGTTGTTGCAGGCAACACATGCAACACCCATCACGAGGGCTGCAAATACTTTGTACATTTTCATACTAACTAATAAGTTGATTTTTAAACAATTCCACATTAAAGCTCCCAAGCCAGAGCGGACGCGCCGAGGATGGCCGCATCGGACTCCTTGAGCTGGGAGAACATTATCTTAATCTTGCCTTTCCAGTTTTTGAGCAGGTTCTCCTCCATCGCCTCGCACATAGGCTGGTAGAGGAACTCCTTGGCCCTGGCGAGACCGCCGAAGAGCACGATGGCCTCCGGGGCGCTGAACGCCACGAAATCGGCAAAGCTATGTCCGAGTATTCTGCCGGTGTAGTCGAACACCCTAAGCGCGAGGGCGTCTCCCTCCTTGGCGGCATCATAGATATCCTTGGAAGAAATATTCTCAACTCCGCGGAGCAGAGAGGCCTCATTGCTGGACTCCAGCCACTCGCGCGCCGTACGGGCGACTCCGATGGCGGAGCAGTATGCCTCGAGGCAGCCGGTCTTGCCGCAGCCGCAAGGGCGTCCGTTGTAGCGGACCACGCAGGTGTGCCCGAGCTCGCCGGCGTTGCCGTCGTGGCCGTAAACCACTTTGCCGTCAATGACGATACCGCTGCCCACGCCGGTGCCGAGGGTAATCATAATGAAATCCTTCATTCCCCTGGCCACGCCGTAGGTCATTTCACCCACAGCGGCCGCATTGGCATCGTTGGTAAGAGATACCGGAATTCCGTCGAGGTGGCCGCTGAGTCCCTTGGCGAACTCTACGACACCTTTCGCGGCCCACTGGATATTCGGAGCATAAGCTATGCATCCGTTATAATAATTTCCGTTGGGAGCGCCGACTCCGACCCCGCGAATCTCTTCCCTGCTCCTGCCGCTGTCCGCGACGCAGGACTTGATGGCCTCGGCAAGGGCCTTGAGATACGCGCCCGCATCATCACCGAAAGTGTCCGTGCGTATAACTGACTGAGCGAGAACTTCGCCGCGCGCATTGACTACGCCAATTTTGGAGGTCTGTCCGCCGACATCGACTCCGACTACATATTGCTTGTCCATAATCGATTATTCTACAGGGATATCCTTGTTAACATTCTTGCAGCCTACGAGGGCGTAGTAGAGGATGTAGCAGAGCATCGCAATCACGAGCCAGTAGCTGGCCATATAACCGAGGCTCTTGGCGAGCACATCCTGGATGAGAGGCATGATGCCGCCGCCGACAACCATCATCATAAAGATGCCGGAAGCCTGCTCGGT
>CAVJHI010000088.1:0-2152 GCA_963649415.1 bacterium | reverse complement strand
ACGTATGCCCGTAACTGGAGTGGAAACTACTGTTATATCGCAAGTTGCGGTCTTGCCGCCGGCCTTGGCTATGATGGTGGCTTTACCGAGCTTGAGGGCAGTAACTACGCCATTCTTCACGGATACGATATCAGGATTGGACGAAGTCCAAGTGACTGTCTTGTCGGTGGCATCATCCGGTGCGACTGTGGCGGTGAGGGTTACGGTCTCATTGACTTTCAGCGAAGCGCTTGTCTTGTCGAGAGTTATGCTCGTGACTGGAGTAGCCTCCACGACGATTTCGCAAGTTGCGGTCTTGTCGCCGGCCTTGGCGGTGATGGTCGCCGTGCCGATCTTGACGGCTGTCACTTCACCATTGCTCACAGTTGCGATTTCTGGATTGGACGAAGTCCAGATTACGGATTTGTTTGTCGCATTGGCCGGCAAAACAGTCGCGGTGAGCATTGTCGTCTCTCCGATATGGAGGGTGACCATCTGCTCATTCAGATTGACGGATTCGACGAGAATCTCGCCCGGTTCCTTCTTACACCCGGACAGCAAACAAAGGGAAAGGAAGGCAAAAATTACAAGTTTTATAGTTCTATTCATAATTAAAGGCTGTGGATTGATGGTTAGTTTACTAATAATCAAAAAAAGAGGCGCTTAGAATCGACCTGCAGGCTCACCTGAGTCGCTGTTGTAGGCGCGGTACTCGCCTTTGCTGACATTCAGGGTCTTCGGTAGCCAGACGCGGTAGCGGTGCGACCTGTCCCAGTCGCTTCCTGCGGAGGCAAAGTCGCAGAGACGGATCCTCTGCGGCTTGCCGCCCGACTCGAGGTCGGTGCCCGTCACCATCGGAGTGCTGAAATTCATCCAGGCGAATCCCTCTTCCACCCTGAGATCGACTGTGCCGTCTGCAGAAGATCCGATCACTACCCCCTCATCCACGAAGCCGTCGCCGTAGCGGGAGTCGCGGGCTAGCACAATCGGGCCGCGGATTATGGCCTGACAGCCATTCTGCTCCAGAAGACGCGCAGTCATATCGAGGTTCAGGAGCACTTTGTCGCCACGATTCCATCTGCGGCTGATTCGGGCGTATTCTCCTTCCGAGAGACCGGTGCAGTCAATCGAGAGCGTGTCCGCCCCGCTGACAATCGCGATCGAGGTCTTACTGCTCCACTGCGGGATACGCAGTCTGAGGGCGAATTCCCCGCTTCCGGACGGTAAGACCTCCAGAGAGACATTCCCCGAGAGAGGATAGCCGCCGCTCTGAATTATCTTCACGCCGTCCTGCCCGCCGAGCCTGAAGTCCACCTCCGAATCGCCGTAATAATTGACCGTCAGGTCACTTCCCTCCGCTCTGTAGGCAAATGACGGGATGAGGGCGAACGCGCGCGGTCCGTTGGCGTTGCAGCAGTTGATATTGAGTCCGCACTGCTTCTCGCCCTCGACTCTGCTGCCCTCGAGCGGAGTGTATTTGGCGATCTGGCTGCCATCGTCCTTGAGGGCGCCGAGGATGGCGTTGAAGAATGTCTGCTCGATGCAGTCAGCGTAGCGCGAGTCTCCGCTAAGGGAGAGAAGACGATCGCAGAACTGCATCCAGGTGAAGCCCACGCAGGTTTCCATCGTGTGGTAGGTCGGGACGGTCTGCAGAGACTTGCCTTCGTACCAGCACTCCATCGCGCTGCCGGAGCCGGCTACGTTGATCTCCTCCTCAAGAATGTGCGAGAATGTCTTCCGCGCCGCCTCGAGGCAGGCCTCGTCCCCCGTGACCCGGTAATATTCCAGCATTCCCTCATAGCAGGACATCATCTCGTAGGCCTTCTGCCCGTTGTCGTAGCCAAACCACTTCTGAGGGTGCGGGAAGCGTCGGGCGACAGGAAAATCCGCCTTGCGGATCAACCCCGGGCCGTCCTCGCTGTCCAGACGGGAGACTATGTATGAGGCGAAGTCCAGCAAGCGCTTCTCTCCGGTCCTGCGGTAGAGCAGCATAATCGGTTCAAGCACAGAGCCGCTCGCCATACCGCGGTAGTTCCCCGTCGAAACGATATCCGTCTTGCCGGGCCCCACCTGACTCATCAGGTGGTCTGCAACCCTTGAGGCGGCATCCAGAGCCCTGCAGTCTCCGCTGAGGTCGTACCAGCTCAGCAGTCCGAGCATCGTGTATTTCCGC
>CAVJHI010000087.1:0-2318 GCA_963649415.1 bacterium | reverse complement strand
ACGCGGCCACGGGTATGAGCGAGGAGAGCATCAAGCAGCTCATCAACGCCATCCCGGTTCAGGAGGAAATACCGTTCAACACCAATATGTCGTTCCTGATATTCTTCCTCAGTGCAGCGCTGATTCTCGTGGTGCAGCAGACTATGTTCTACGGCGTCAGCGTGATGAACGGCTCGATGCGCGAGGGCGGCGCCACCCACGACGGTTCGCTTCTCGGCAGGGCAAGCGCATATGCGCTGATCTACATCGGGATAGCGGTCTATGGACTGCTGCTCGTGCCGATGATGTTCGGGATGCCGCAGAGGGGTGCGCTCGGGGATATGCTCGTGCTGATATTCCTCTTCATCATCACCTGCGTGGCGTTCAGCTTTACCTTCAGCCGCTTTGTACATCACAGGGAGACGGTGTTCGTGGTGCTGCTCTTTATGTCCTCGCTCTGCCTCTTCCTTAGCGGATGCGCCTGGCCGGTGAGCTCGTTCCCGCCGTTCTGGAAGGCGTTCTCCTACCTCTTCCCTTCAACCTTTATGATTCAGGGATTCAACAATGTCAACAACGCCGCCTGCACTCTGTCGATGATCAGGCCTCAGATACTGGGACTTTGCGCGCAGTTCGCGTTCTACAGCATCACCGCGTTCATCATGGATATGAGCGAACGCAACCACTATCGGACGCTTATGGTACGTCTGGAAGAAAAAATTAAGAATTATTGCTAAATTTGCAGTCACATTTAAATTTTATTCATTTAAACATTTATGAAAAAGATTTTCGTAACTCTCGCTGCTATCGCGGCACTCTCATTCAGCGCTAATGCGCAGTACTTCGTAGGCGGCACCGCAGGCCTCGGCTTCGACGGAGGCAAGACCACCATCGGCAGCACTTCCGCTGACAACGCATCAACTTTCAAACTTACAATAGCTCCTAATGTCGGCTACTGCTTCGCAGACAACTTTGTTGCAGGTGCAAGGTTCGGACTCAGCTACAACAAAGCTACAACCCCTGCCCTCATCGGCGACGACAAGGTGGAGAGCAGCTGCAACTGGGGCATCCAGCCGTATGCCCGCTACAGATTCGGCGAGTGGAATCGCTTCGGAATTTGGAGCGAAGTCAATGCGGGTATCGGAAGAGAGACCGGCAAGACTGAGGTAGGAAACACCTCCACTAAGAATGATCCGGTCTTTGGCTGGGCCATCAATGTGCTGCCTGTACTTACCTACAGCATCAACGACCATCTGACCCTCGAGACTTCCCTCAACTTCCTTACTCTCGGATATGAGGGCAGCTACACCACAGATGCCGACAAGAGCTATGAGGTCACCGAGTCCAGCTTCAGCTTCGGCGCCGACGGCAACGATGTCTTCGGCAGCGCCATCGGTCAGGTCAAGGTCGGCTTTACCTATAAGTTCTAATTCTTATTATCGGGGGTAACCCCGGCATTGTACAACGCGTGCAGGGCGGCTGCCCCGCACGCGTTTTTTGGGCGTCATTTGTGCCCGGGGCCGCGTCGCATATTGCTACCGTTGCCTCTCTTGCCTGGAAGTCCGCATCAGCGGACCGCCCGGGGCCGGGACTTTTGCGCCAGCAAAAGTCGGCGTCCGACGGCTGCGGAGCAGGCGGCAGCGTGCCCCTGGAAGGGGCTGTCTGCGGAGCAGACTGGGGTTAGAGGAGCAAGCAAGTCGTGCAGCGACTTAAGGGCGCGGGGTTTGGGGTTTACCCCAATAGTAAAGGAGGCCCCGAGCCTATCGAGGGACCGGAACATCGAGTGGCATGCACCACTGAAGTGTTTCGGCAATGCCTTTTCAGGCCCTTCGCGCTTCGCGCTCGTCCCGTCCCGGCTTCGCCGGTCCACCCGCTCGTGGGCGCGGGTGCCCACGGCCTTCAAAGGCACAGCCGAAACAGCTGCCGCGGAATCCACGGCGCCTTCGTGCCGCCCACCAGACTGCCGCGAAATCCAGGTAGGGACATTTCGGGCCGGAAACTTCCATACCTGGCAACGGCACCTGCCACAGAAAGCCTTCCAGAGCATCCGCCCAATCCAGGTAGGGACAAAATCAGTCCAAAACTTCCCTACCTGGCAACGGCACCCACACCATTAAAGTTATTGATAGTCCGCGAGCTTGATACTATCCATATGAATTAATTTGACGGCGTTTACCGACACAAAATAAAATCAACTGATTTTATTCGCCGCCGCCGGTTGGATACGATTGGCCGGTGAGGATCAGAACCGGCGCGATAGCCAAAGTCAGGAAAAAGCCGGGCTAATAAAAAAAGCCGGCTGCACGGGGCAGTCGGCTTTTCTATGAGCTCCGGCGCGAGGC
>CAVJHI010000086.1:0-2339 GCA_963649415.1 bacterium | reverse complement strand
GCAGTCTCCGCTGAGGTCGTACCAGCTCAGCAGTCCGAGCATCGTGTATTTCCGCCCCCAGATGTCCCACTTGCGGAGCTGGCTGTCGGGACCATAGTTTCCTATGTATCCGTCAGGGGTCTGCGTCTCGAGCAGGCTCTCCACCGAAGCGGCAATCTTGTCGTAGAGGGCGCGGTCGCGGCTGTAGCGGTATGCGCCCACCGCTCCGAGGGTCCACTTGCCCCAGAATTCGCTCTGCCACCTCCAGGTCTCGTCCCTGTGGCGGAACGGCTCCACGAGCTCCTCCACATCCTGCCCGCCGACGCGGTGCAGGAAGCAACTCTCGATGCGGCCGCCGACATAGCCTCCGATTCTGACGGCTTCCACGCCTGCCCGCCCGCCGTCTGAGGGGAGCGGAGGAGCAGCCACCTCGTAGAGCCCGAGACCGTTGAAGTTCATATAATATCGCCCTCCGCTATGCAGCACGGACTGAGGCTCTGCACTGAGAGGAAGCCGCACCGTCGAGACGAGGCTTCCGTCTCTGAGATCGAAGACTGCATAGCCTGTACCCTCCGTAGACGGCCAGTCGGCCGGGCCTCCGAAAGACTGGTAGAGAAGCCCTCCGGAGATGCTTGCTCCCTGATAGATGGGAAAGTACTTCTCCAGAGTGTAGCTCCGCAGGATGTCCCTGTCCCTGAAGATTACATCCCCCTCCGACGGGTCGGGAAGGCGGAATTCCGAGACAAGGAAAGAGTTGTCCGGGCGGTTGATCTTGCTGTATTTCCTCCTGATATAGACTATCCTGCCCCGTTCCGAGTCAATCACCGCCTGAGAGCCTCCAGCCTTGCCTGAGATCGCGAAACGTATGGTCTGAACCGTGCGTGAGCCCTCAGGACGGACTTCCTCCACATAGCAGCAGAGGTTCTTGAGATCTCCGGAGACATAGAGAAGTCCGCCCGCGAAATTTAGATTGCCGCAGTGGTTGGAGTCTATCCTGCAGCCGAGGGGGAAAGAGGAAATCTGTCTTCCGCTTCCGAGCTCATATGTCCTGCACAGTCCGGAGTCGTAGCCCACATAGACCACGCTGTCGCGGACCGAAAACGCCTGCATATGGTGCCCGTCGCAGAGTTCCTCAATACCGAAGAGTTTCCTGCAGTAACTCTCGGACGCAGGCCGCTCCTGCCCTGAGGCAAGAACGGCCAGCGCGAGAGAGAGAAGTGTCGCTACTATTCTCCGCACCACGATCCCTGACGGTTTGATGTAGCGCGGGAGTTGCCGCACTGGTCTTTGTCAAGCGCTCCGAGTCCGTCGAGCCAGGCTTTAAAGTCGGCATTCGCAGTATTTATGAGCGTAGCGGCATCAGCGGCGCTGACGCGCTTGTCGTAGCCCGAGAGAGTGCCGTTCCATTTGTATACCTGCGATGCGGTATCGAATGCAGGAGAGCCGAGGTCGGCTAAGGTTACGCCGCTCTTGTCGGTGTCGGTATCAGCCTTGTATTTGTTTTGAGGCGTTCCGGATATCACATACTTGGACACAAGGGTACCTGATGTGCTGTTATAGTTGATGGATTTGACTGAAGCTGTCGCATTGACCACTATACTGTTGATGAAGGCTGCGTCGCCTCCGCCAGTGTGGACTCTAAGCAGTCCTCCCGTGGATTTCGCAATCATTGTGGAGTTCGCGAACACCAAACTTCCGCCACGTATGTCGATGTCGCCGTAGCATTTGGTAGCAGTCTTCTGTTCACCGAATGTGCAGTTGTTGAAGCAGGTGGCGGTGCCGGCCGCAGTGACGACAGCGCGTCCTATGCCATCGCCGGTCGCTTCATTAGAAATGAAGACGCAGGAGTTGAACCAGGCGGAGGCTGCCGCGTTGTTGACATACACGGCGCCGCCGAGAGCCGCTGAATTGCCGTCAAAGACGCAGCCGTCGCACTTGAGAGCCGAGTTTGCACCGCTCACCAGCAGGGCGCCGCCGTTGACTCCGGAGGCTACGCTGCCGCCCTTGAAAGTGATGTTCCTGAAAGTAAGGTCGGCATTTGCGCCCAGCTTGAAGAAACGGGATGCCCCGCTGTTTTTGAAGACCGTGCCGGCCTCGCCCTCGATGGTCGTGCCTATGGCTGAAGTGTGACCCGGCCAGGCGATGCTAATTTCGTTGCCTGCGAAGTCATACTCACCCGCAGCTGCGTGGACGGTGACCCCGATGCAGCCGTATCCCTTGGCCACTCCGTTCTTGGTCTTGTCGCTGGTCTCGTCCTGCGCGAGCATCTTGCGGAGATACTCTACGCCTGCTGCGGCGTTGGCCGCCGAGAGGCCGTCGCCCGTACCCTGGGCAGTCGGGGCGATGTAGCGGTCAGGAGC
>CAVJHI010000085.1:0-2345 GCA_963649415.1 bacterium | reverse complement strand
ATCAGAACCAATGTACCATTCCTTAACGGAATTATAAAGTCCGTCGCTCTCGGAGGTATTATTGCCGGAGCAGCTATAATCGGATGCGGATGCGTTATAGGTAGTCACCACATCCGTAAACTCATCCACATACTCCAGACCCCAGGCGGACTGGAGGGAGGTTTCGGCTGCGTCTGTGTTGTAGATGGTCTGGATGGCGTGCTGCTGGATGGTCACGACGGAGCCGGTGGCGCGGGACTCGAGGTCCTTGCTGACTTCGGAGTTGCAGAGGATGTGCAGAGAGCGGTCCGGCTGGTTGACGAAACTCTTCCAGAGGGTAGGAGAGGTGACGCCGGTTACAGGGTTCTTGTCGTAGTAGAACTCGTCCACGAAGGCGGTCACGCAGATCTTCGCCTTGGTAATGTCTGTATAGTTGTCGAAATCACCCGTGTATGTCATACCGGGGTTCTTTTTGTAGTCCTCGTAGAGTTTTACCTGCTCCTTGATGTATTTCACGAGGTCCACGATGTTCATAAGACCATCGTTATGGTAGCCGGCGAGGCCGTCAGTACCGTCGCCCTCAGCATTGGTCGCTGCATCGCGGTAAACGGAAGTAGTCTCGAACTTGCGGGAAGGGTCCACGAACTTGCGGCGGTTCTCGTTATAGGTGCCGTCGGAATTCTTCTTGTTCAGTCGGAAATGTACCCATTCGTAGTCGAGCGTGCCCGGAGAAAGCGGATCAGTAGGGGTGCCGTCGCTGAACGGGGTCTTGACGCTCCAGGTGAGGTCGCCAGCGGTGCTGTTGTAGTTGTCGTCCAAGAAGTTGGAGGCGTGGAAGGTCATAGTCTTGGAGTAGTAGTGAGCGTCGCAGACGGCAATCTCCTCCTTGGCGATGGTGACCTGTCCGGTGGCGCCCGGCTGGTTCTCGGTAGTCTTTGTATCCACCTCCACGCGAATATTGTTCACTGAGTTCACCGTCACTGTGTAGGTATAGAAGGTGTTGCGCTCGGTGTTGAAGTTATTGTAAGATCCGTAGGTGTCAGTATCCCAGGATGAACCTTCGGTAAAGGACCAGTCGCCCAGGTGAATCAGGTACTGCACGTCGCCGCCCAGAATCTTGCCCTGGTCATCGTTCTCGAGCTCCATCTCCACGGTACCGGTGACGAGCACATAGGTGGAGAAGTCATTGGCATTCTGGAACACGCGCATATCGCGGGTGACATCCATTCCGCGGGAGTTGACATAGCTCACCGTCACGGTCTCGTTCTCCCCAATGTGGTAGCCGGTGGTCTGCTTTACCTGACGGCTGCGGTTCTGGTAGGAGGTGATGGAGGCGTTCTTAGGGGTCTGCCGGTTCTCCAGCATATAGAAGGTGAAGCTAGAAGTCTTGTCGTCCGGGAATTCTTCGAAATTGGTCCATTCGGTGTCGAAGAACTTGGGGGCGTAGGTGACATAGTCGGTGGTGGAAGTGCTTGGGTTCACATCCACTGCGTCCTTGTCCTGCTCCACCAGGAGGGAGGTGGCAGGCAGGTTGAGCACCTTCCACTGCTTGGCGGTGAAAGACTTGATTTTCTGTCCGGCTGCGTCAGCGCGAGAACCGGTCTTGAAGATAAACTTGACCTTCGCGTCGAGCCTGCGGAGCATAAGGGTGCCGGCGGCGCTGCCATCGGTCTTCGTAATGGTGCCGTTATCCGCTATCTTGAGGTCAGAGAGCATACCCGTCATAGGGAAATAGCCGTTGCGGGAGATGATCTCCTGGTTGAGATATACCGAGAAGTCGAGGAGGTCCTGCTCGTTATTGATATTATGGCTCAAGAGGTCGGAAGATACGCGCACCATATCGGCGTCGAGGTTAGCCATCACATAAATCTTGTAGCCGGAGCCGCTGCTGGATTTGATTTTGACTCCTCCTACGACAGGGGAGGCGCTGTTGTCCACCCACCATTTGTTTTCGCCGGTGAGGCTGGATGTGGCCGTGGCACTTTCTTTATTCGAAGAGTCGAAATACTGGCTGTACAGCTTGTTACCGTTCGCATCGAAGAGGAATACGAAGAGGTTGAGCACGCGGTTCTCGGCGGCATCGGTGACGGCGGCCTTGGTGACTACGATATTGTTGGCTTCCGGGGCGAAGCTGAAGCTTGCCACAACTTCCCGCCCGGTGCAGTCGGACCCGCTTCCCTGAAGCGGCTCGCGGGTGCAGGAGAGGGCGCTGAATGCCAGTAAGGCAAGCAGAACTGTATGTGTGTGAAGTATGTTTCTCATATTCTGGATCAGTCAAAGGTGGTTTCGTTCGTCTTCACTCGCCACGGCTCGACCTGGAAGTCGAAGCTGCTGGTGAGAGGGTTGTAGAAGAGGTTGACTATAAT
>CAVJHI010000084.1:0-2397 GCA_963649415.1 bacterium | reverse complement strand
CTGCACCACCGGATGCTCCGATCTGCCAACCTCGGCCGGTATTGATGCCCTGCTGAAAATCCGGAGACTGCATCACGGCTGCAACCACCTTCGCGAACTCTACTATGTCCTTCTTGCGGACGGCCTGGTCGAGGTAATCGCCGAACTGCCGGCCGTTCCACTTGTCTGCATTGCCGGCGTTGTCGGCATAGCCCGACTTCGCCTTATCGGTAGTCTTGACGCCTGCCTCGTTTGGCTGCGTGAGATACAGGTAGTCATCTGTATCAATGCTTATGGCGTCAAGCGCCTCCTTATTAGCGTGCTTGTGGGATGTGGAGTCCCACTTTGAGATCTGCGCTGAGGTAGGGAGCTCATATCCCTCGGCAAAGTCCAGGGCAAGAGTGCCCTTAGTCTTTATCGGACTACCCGTAACCGAAAAGCCCTGGGGGGCTGTCATAGCCACAGATGTCACGGTGCCGCCGGAGGAGGAGCCGCCACCCCCGCCGGAGGAAGAGCTGCTGCCCGAAGCAGAGGACTGCCCTGGCTCCGCGAGAGCTGTGCGGTCCTGCGATTCCACTGTCAGAGAGGCCGCAGGGAGAGATGTCATCTTGATGTCCATCTCGCTCTCAATCAGGTCAAGACTGAAAGTGTCTATGAGGTAGTCGTAGTTGCCGTCATAGAAGCCAAGAGGCAGGGAGCCATCATCACCCGTATTTGGGATAAATACCTTGCCCGTCTTGATAAGGCGCGGAAGGGCGTGCTCCAAGGCGTAGTCCATTGAGATGAAGCCGAGGTAATCCTGCGCTCCGAGTTTACCGCTCTGCCAATTAGTGACAGGCACCCCTGCATAAGCCATGAGGCCTTGACAAAATTGCAAGGCATCAGGGTTGCCATTTTCACTGTCCCAGGTGCTAAAGGCGGACTCGATCTCAGTCAGATCCTCTCTTGCATTGTTCGACAGTTTAACTTTAAGCTGCTGCCCCGCGAACTCGCTCGCATAGGTAAGATATGCGCCATAGAGATATGTCGTATACTGTAAATAGCTCGACGTTTTGCCGGGCAGAATGCTGCCCTCGACAACTACCGTAAGGGTGGCACCCGCCGGCATCGGTGGCAAGGAAAACGTCGTAGTTGTAATCTCTTCCGCTGTGCTAACAACTACCCAGAAAGAGGTCTCGTGGGCGAGCCACTCATATACAAACTCTTCGTTATTACGAGCTCTACTAAGGTAATAATCAGTGCCATTAATTGTATAGTAGGCCTTGCATCGCACCTCAAGTCGCGAGCCGAGATTCGCGTCCGAGCCCACCTCTATGGCGAGGCTGAGTTTCGGTGTAGCCTGGGTGAAACTAATAGACTGCGTCAAAATACCGCGTTCGGCCTTATCCAGATTGTCCTGATAGCTGGCACCAGAGGAAGGGTCCACATAAGTCTTGAAACCCGTCAGCTCCCAACAGGCGCGACTGCGCGTCTCATCGACAGGAAGCCAAGCGCAGAGGCTATTGGGGCGGAAGTCCTGAATTTTGATAGCGGAATCCCTATAATAATTAGGCGCTTTGACCGTCACCATCTTGACAGCGGGCTCAATTTCCGAAGACAGCTGGCCAACAGGCCAACTCTCACTCTTGTACGCAGAGCCTATCTGGTTGACCTTATATGACACAGTGCTTCCTGTCGACAGGCGCGAGCCCGAGACAGCTGTGTGGCCGGTAAAAACAGCGTCAGTCCGGCGGAAAAGCAGCCACTGTGCATTATGCTGGGTAATGCCCAAGTTAAATGATGCCAACAGGCTCTCCAGCACCTCATAGCAAGTCTTGCCCTCCATATAAGATAGGTCAACACCCGCCTCAGTCAGCAAAGACACCGCGGTGGTCTCCGCTGTACGCGCTGATGATATGGCGTTCCAAGCGATTTCAAGGCCGGAGAAAGCCACCATATACTTCAAGTGGGCAAGGATGCTCTGATAGGCTGTGGCCGGCTCCCAATCGTGCATTTTCAGCTCTCCGAGGCAATCCGTTGCCACGATTGTGACATCGTATGGCGGCGCGATGTCTGGCTCACTGTAGAGTTCCGGACTGACAAAGCCAGTCCAGATAAGCATAGGATCGTCAAGAGGCCCGTGATAGAGCTCCACCAGATACATTGTCGGATCGGAGGTATAGAGCGAGGAAAACTCCCCGTCAACCTGGCATTCCGCGTAGATGTCGAGGGACGTGCCATAGATATGGCCATTGTTCTCCCTTTTCAAGACAGGCGCAGCACCCATAGCCCGGTCGTACACCGCGCCGGAGTAGTCCTTTTCCTTGATGTCAATCTCGTAGTCAGCGCCATTGGCTGCGCGCCATCTGAAACGAAATTTGATGCCGTAGCTTGCCATATCTTACCTCCTATGTTGTATGCGATTTGCGCTTTTCTTCG
>CAVJHI010000083.1:0-2427 GCA_963649415.1 bacterium | reverse complement strand
GTCGATGAGTAGCGGGGGCAAGCGCCCAGGCGCGGGGCGGAAGAAGCGCGCGCCGAGCGTCACGATAAGTATTCGAGTGACCCCGGAGCAGGCGGAACTCTACAAGGCCCGCCGAGAAGAAATCAAGGGAGAAATAATTGCCCTGCTGGAAAGGGAGAGAGCAGCCGGATAGGGCTGCTTTTTTCGTAAAAACCCGGGCCGCTATCGCAGCAGCCCGGGGGTGTGACATGAATTAAATCTCTGGTATATCGGAAATAAATACCGGCTGCAAGGTAACGAAATTTTTGACATCGTGCACCTGCGAGCGGCGGAATTTGACGAAATAGGAAATTTTGTCAAATCTTTGATTAAATGTGTTGCGAAATTCAAACATTATTTGTATCTTTGTGACCGTTAACAAAACATTTTACACATTATGACACTGGAAATGAACAAGGCCGACTATGACGAGCACCTCGTCAGGGCCATCAGCAAAGGCCGACTGCAGGGCATCACCTGCGAGCGGCAAGACGAGAACACAATGACCATCGCAGCAGGCGACGACATCACCAAAGCTCTCGAGCGCTTGAAAGGCGCGGGAGTGGAGGACATCGCCGACACTCTGGGGGCCTACGGCGTAGAGTTCCTGACGCCCGCGGCGCTGAGCCACAAGGCGCTGTGCGTCTTCGCTGGGAATTTGGCCTTTATGGCCAAGACGATATGCGACCTCGAGAACGATGCTATCAGCTACGGCTACGAGTTTCACGAGGAGAGCGGCGTCAGCGCGGAAGCCCGCAAGAAGAGGAACGCGATGTACGAGGCGCTGCGTGCTTACAACGCCTGGGATGACTGACCGACGCCGCGAGGCGCAAATCGTTTCTAACATATCGAAAGGCGTGCCGGGAAGATGGGGGTATCTGTAGCAAGCAGCCGGGGGTTCGACTCCTCCCACGCCACGAAGCTCCGGGCGGGAGCACCGGGGTAATCGACAAAAAACAAACATTTTACACATGATGAAATTCATTAACGAAGTGGACCTCCAGGGCGAGGTCGGCAAGGTGTACGGCCTGCGGGATGGGCGCGTGGAATACCTGCTCAGGACAGTGGAGCTCATTGAGGGCGATAAGCCCGGAGAGGTGATTGCCAGCACGGCGTGGCACATCTGCCTGGAGAGCTCCGTGACCGGGGCAGCCGTCAAGGCGGGCGACAAGCGGCACATCGCCGGGAGCATCGAGCAGCGACGCGTGGCCGACGCGCACGGCAACATCTGCGCTACCTATGCGATAGCGGTCAAGAGGTCGAGGCCGGTGGAGCTATGAGAGCGGAGCTGGCAGACAAGTACCTCAAGGCGCACGGGATGACCGTCACCCGCGGGACGCATAAGCAGCAGGTATTTATGCCGTACATCGTGATGGACAAGGCCCGCGAGCTGGCGGCTCATAGCATCGGCCAGCTGCCACTACGGCACGAGGCAAAGCGCTGGAGGGGAGAGCTCAAGAGGGTGTACCACGAGTTCTGCGCTGACTTCTTCCGGCCGTACACGCAAGACGAGGTGGACGAAATCATCGAGAGCTTTGACGGCTTCGAAGCGTTCATCGACAACGAGCTCCAGCTCACGAGGGTAGCGGTCAGCAACGCCGTGAACTTCCTCGACTTCGAGCTCCAGATGACGATGACGGACATCTTTCTGACGCAGATAACGGCCCAGTGCGCCGCGATAATCTACTACGACGGCTTCTCGCCGAACGCGCCGGAAGCCCAAAGACACAACAAGCATATCGAGCGCTTCGAGCGGCTGACGATGAAAATCGGAAACGCCTACTACAAGAGCACCGGGAACACCCGGACGATAGCATCGAACGAAATCCCCGAGCTCGACCGGGCGCTCTCGAGATATGCGATGAAGATAGCAAATTACAATGAACAAATTTAGCTGAAGATATGGACGAGAAATACAAGAGCGCGCCGTGGCGCGACATTAAGGTAGAGCGGCCCTGCGAGCACGACGGCTACAATGTGTGCTGCTGCGTCTGCCCGGAGCTCGGCCCTGGGGAGTATAGGATGATTTACAAGCGCTCCCGCTTCGGCAGGGCGTACGACTACTTCTACGACGAGTGGGGCAGGCAGTGGGGATGGGATAGAATTAAATTTTGGAAACATTTTACCGACTAAAATTCACAACACAATGGAAATCAACGAACTTATCAAAACAATGGAGCGGCAGCTGGCGGAGCTCAAGGAGCTGGCCGCAAAGGACGCTGCGAAGAAGGACGACCGCCCGGTGACGGAGCGGGTCAAGACTTTCGATGACGCACTCCGTGAACTGGGCGACGAGCACCCGCTGGTCAGGCAGTGGCGGGACTTCGAGGCTATGACGGACGGCGGGGAGGCCACGCTCGACAACGCGGACCTCGTGGCCTACTACAAATTGCGAA
Organism: bacterium; assembly: GCA_963649415.1. Classification (GTDB taxonomy): domain Bacteria; phylum Bacteroidota; class Bacteroidia; order Bacteroidales; family UBA932; genus Cryptobacteroides. The sequence continues at coordinate 13 of CAVJHI010000083.1, read as the reverse complement.
TTATCACGGCGGC
>CAVJHI010000082.1:0-2491 GCA_963649415.1 bacterium | reverse complement strand
GGAGATGTTTCATAAATGGCAAATTTGAGGTTCAAAATAATTATTTTCCGTGTCTCCTTTTAGCGTCCGGTACAATGATGCTCTCATTAAAGTAGACACGGAGAGGTGGAAAAAGATTGAAAGTCGTACCTTTGGAGGCGGTTATCCTCGGCTGTGATGCAATAATATTGGGCGTATTGGTCAAAAATTGAATGTCATTTGCGCAGCAGAATTCAACTGATATTCTTGCCGTGGCAGTTCTTGAATTTCAAGCCGCTGCCGCACGGGCACGGATCATTCCTGCCGACTCCGCTGAAGCCGCGCATCGTTGACATCTTTTCCATTGCCGATACCATTGAAGCCATATGGGCCATCGCCTGCGGGCTCACTGGAATCTCATTCGGAACCCTTCCGCCCAGAAACCATCGCGGGACGCTGTTCATATACTCCATCAACGGCTGGATGATTGAGTTGAGCTCATCAACGGATTTCAGACGAGGTGTCCCGATGGCGCTTTTTACAATCTGAGTCGGCCGGTGCGGACCGTCTGCGTCCTGAACCTCGAACCACATACGGCTGAGCCTCGACACGGCTTCGCCTTCGCCGAAACCGCACTTCCTGAGTGCAGCAACCGCGTCCTTGCACTCCTTGGTATCCTTTCCGTAATAAAAGTATGGTCCGGTCGAGCCGACCTCTATTATCTCCTCCATAGAATATTCTTTGTAGTGTCCCGCCCCCATACCGCGGCTGAGCTGCTCACGGAAGATATACTCCGGGTCAGTGATTGCAGGATTGAGGATAACCCCGTCCAGATTCATGTCCACGAATGGAAAATACCCGCACAGGTCTGTGTACATAGGCCACCAGTCCTTTTCCTCCGGGCCAAATGTCTTCTTGATGATCTGAAGATAATCCTTCGTCGTAGGGACTCCGTACAGCCACAGCATCCCCCAGAATAGATAATCGAGCATGTACCTGCCGCTCTTCTTCACATCCTCAATGACCTGGTCGATGAAGGGAGAGATGAGCATCTGCATGTCATCCGTAAGCCAGAGGTCTATCTTTGTCCCGTCATCATCTGCGAGATCCCATTCGATGATGTTGTATATCATCGAATAGAGTATGTCCGGGAACTTGTCGTACCGCAGGCAAGCATCCCTTTCAGCCTTACAGAGGTTTGACAATATCAGGAGATCATATATCGGAAGGGCCTTGAGGAGCCTAACGGGATCCTTTCTGAAATTATCCTCAAGAGCATCGACCAGGTCTGACTTGTTGAGATTGGATTTGATTGGATAGCCCCCCATTTTCCGAAGTCGGTTCAGGTCCTCTTTCCGAAGGTCCTTGAAGGCCTGATGTATTTCACTTGACTGCTTCTTCATATGTCTTCATTGTTTATCCGAGAAGGAACTCTGCCGCATTTTTCGGTGACACGGCTACGAAAGACGCCTCCGGGTAGGAACTTTGGAACAGGGTTGGAGTCTTCACCTTCTTTTCGGGGTCCCACTTGAACTCGAATGCGGACATCGCCCCGTCCACGACCTCGACAAGATCGACCTCCTTCTGCTGTTCCGTCCTCCAGAAATAGCTTGACACATACCTGCTCGAGTACTCATTGCACTTCCTCCGCTCCGCTATCATGAAGTTCTCCCACATATGTCCCACCTCCTCCTTCGGCCTCAAATCCAGAGGGCTGAAGTTGCCGAGGACTGCATTCCTTATCCCGAGATCATAGAAATATACCTTGCGGCTGAATTTCAACTCGTTGCGAAGGTTCTTCGCATAGGACGGCAGCCGGAAGACTATATAGCATTTCTCGAGGATGTCGATATACTTCTCGACGGTCTTGTCGTCAATTCCGACGGTCTGAGCCAGCTCGTGGTATGATACCTGAGAGCCTATCTGAAGGGCGAGGGCCTGCACCAACCTGACCAGTTTATCCCCTTTCGCTATCTTTTCCAGAGTTAGGATATCTTTATACAGATAGCTGTCGGACAATTCCTTGAGAATCTCCGAGGATAAGCTTCAGCCTGGCAAGCGAGATGCCGGTTAAGGCATCCCTGTCAGCGGGGTCATCTCCGGTAAACCATTTCACGGAGGACTCTCCGGAAAATATCAGATTCACAAGAGTTGACTTCCCCACCTGTCTCGGACCGAGAAGGACAACGGCCTTCCCGGCGGAAACCGTCGCCCTGATGCTGTCTTCTATTTGCCTCTTTATCATACTGCAAATATAGCGCTTTCCGAATATCTCACAAGATATTAGGAATACAATCCAAATATCTTAGCAGATTTTAGGATTTACGACGCGGGTGCTGAGAGCATCGAAGTGCCTGCACTACAGGATAAGGCAGTTCCTCTCCCCTGCCCGCTGTAAAGGCTTCAACGCCGATGCCTATATCGTATCTTATCATAGGGATTTCTCAATAACTTTCCATCTCACTCTCCAGACCCCGTCGTTGAAGTCGTGGCTGAGTATCCTGAACTCCCCTATCTCGCAGGTGTGCGCCGG
>CAVJHI010000081.1:0-2647 GCA_963649415.1 bacterium | reverse complement strand
ATGGTCAGAAGGTCAGTCGTGAGCTCGTTGTACTGGTGAGACCAGATCCACTCGTCGTCATACTGCCCCGCGTAGGAGAAGAGACTGCAGACTGGCTCTCCGTCGGCGGCTGTGGCGTAGCGGGTGAGGTCGTATTCGGCGAGCTTGTGTCCGTTGGCCTCGGCAAGCGCGATAGCCTTGTCGGCGTACTCGGCGGCCTTGGACCAGTAGCCGTTGTCGGCTGTGGCGTAGTTGAGATAGATCCGCGCCTTGAGCATATAGGCGGCCGTGCGGCTGAAGCGTGCAGTGCCCTCGGAGTCGGTCCGCCGCTCCGGAAGTGCCTCCAGCAGGGAGTCGTCGAGCTCGGAGAGTATCTGCGCGATGAGCTTATCCCTGTCCATACGCGGGTAGGACATATCCTTGAGCGAGAGCCCGTGGTCGATGTAAGGGACTCCTCCGTAGTACTGGACGAGCTGGTCGTAGCAGAAAGCGCGTATGCACAGCAGCTCCGCCTTGAGTTCCCTGAGGGTCTCCTCCGGTACCTTGCCCGAGAGATTGTCGAGGCCGTCCAGCACGAAGTTGGCGCGACCGACAGCGATGTAGGAGCGCTTGTAGAACTGCACTATCCAGGAGTTCTCGGTGGAGATGGTGGAGGTGGTCAGCTGCCTGCGGGCGGAGCTTGAGATTCGTCCAGTCCCTATGTCCGTTATGCAGTCGATTGTCCGCCACCAGCCGGCGGTGAGATGGCCGTAGTTGGTGGCCACGGCACGGTAGGCCGCGTATGTGCCGGCGAGCGCCTCTTCCTCCGAGGACGGGAAGTCGATGGTGGAAGGTCCGTTGAGCGGAGACTTGTCCAGACTGCATCCCAACAGGGATGCGAGTGCAAGAAGAGCCAGTATTGTCTTTTTCATAATGCCTTAGAATTTGAGTTCAACGCCGAGGGTGTAGGTCTTGACCTGCGGGTAGTTGTCCGCGACCGCGCCGAGAGAGACTCCGTTGGAGCCGTTGGGGTCGTAGCCCACCTCGGGGTCGTAGCCCTGATAGAAATCGGTGAATGTCAGCAGGTTCTCTGCGGTGGCGAAAAGCGTGGCGCCCTTCACTGCGCTCCCCAGCCACTTCTGCGGAAGTGTCCAGCTCAGACTGAGGTTCTTCAGGCGGAGGTAGGCCGCGCTCCTCATCCAGAACGAGGAGATCTTGCGGTTGTGCTCACTCTTGTAGGACATCCTCGGGTAGAAACCGTCAGGAGTCTCTGCGGTCCAGCGGTCGAGGTGCTCCCTGCGGAAGGTGCCGCCGTTGATGCAAGGCTGTACGTAGTAGGAGCTCAGGTAGGAGTCCACCTTACCCACGCCCTGCAGGAATGCGCTGAAGTTGAGACCCTTCCAGCCCAGGGAGAGGGTGGCGCCGTAGGTGTAGCGCGGGATGGCGCTGCCGATTATCGTCTTGTCGGCATCGGTCACGACACCGTCCCCGTTCGTGTCGGCGTAGATGAGGTCGCCGGGCTTGATGTCGGTGCCGTACTGTCTCAGGTTCATATTTACCCAGTCGGCCTGCGCCTGTGTGCGAGCCATTCCGATGCACTCGAGACCGTAGAGGGAGTTGACCGAAGAGCCCTCCTGATTGCGGATGATGCCGCCGCTGTGGCTCTCGTACTGACCGTTCATATCCGTGATGGTGTTGACCACATCGGAGATGTTGGCGTCAATCCCGAAACGGAAGTCCCCCAGCGTGTCGTGGTAGCCGACTGCCAGTTCCCATCCCACATTGCGCACTTCACCCGCATTCTGATATGGGGCGGAAAGGCCGGTCGAGAGGGGTATGTTGAGCGTCATCAGGATTCCGTGGGTGTCCTTGACATAGAAGTCTGCGGTGAGGCTGAGCTTGTTCCAGAGCGAGGCGTCAAGGCCGATGTCATACATCTCCGAGGTCTCCCAGGTGATATCCTCGTTGGCGAGGGAGTTGCGGTAGGCGATAGGGACGAGTACGTCGTTGACGGAATACACATCCATCGCCAGCTGCTCAGCGAACGGGTAGTTGGAAGAGCTGATGTTCTGGTTGCCCAGCTGCCCGTAGGAGCCGCGGAGCTTCAGCTCCGTGAGAGTGTTGCTGACACTGCTCATCCATTCTTCGGAGGTGATTCTCCACCCTAGCGACACTGACGGGAAGATACCCCAGCGGTGACCTCTTGCGAAGCGCGAAGAGCCGTCGAAGCGGATGTTTCCCTCCACGAGGTAGCGGTCGCGGTAGTTGTAGTTGAGCCTGCCGAAGTATGACTGGAGCACCCATTCGCTGCGCGTGCCGGCGTTGCTCATCGTCTCGTCCTCGGCCCCCACGTTGAGCACCGGATAGTCCGGGTACGGGAGGCTCTGCCTGGACGCGGAATAGTATCTCTGGCCCATAGTCTCGCGCGAGGCTCCGAGAAGGAGCTTGACGTCGTGCCTGTCGGCGAACTTCCTGTGGAGCGTCGCCGTGGCCTGATATGTCATATAGAAGTTCTGGGTCTGCGACTCGGTGAGCTCGTTGTAGAGGCGGCTCGTCACGAGCGATTCGGTCCCGTAGGCGTCGGCTGCATAGTGGATTACGTCTTCGAAGAGGTGAGTGTGCGATGCGACGAATCTCGGGGCGACCTTGCCCTCCAGGGTGAGCCACTTCCACGGAGACCAGTTCACGC
>CAVJHI010000080.1:0-2756 GCA_963649415.1 bacterium | reverse complement strand
CCGAAAAAACCGCCCAGGGAAAAAGCTCCCCCGGGCGGCATCAAAATTAGCAATCTCCGGCAGCGGACTAAGCGAGTGCCGGGAAACGGCCGCTAGTACTTAATCCACTTGGTCAAATCCACATCCGCGAACATCGGGGCCTTCATCACCACGGTGTTGGCGTCCTCTTTGCCGAGGAGGAAGCGGTCCACGAAGGCCTCAACCTCAGGGTACTGCGACTCAGGCAGCATGCAGTGAGGATGTCCTCCCTCGATAGACCAGCCCATACGGTCCTCGATGCCGAAGCGCTCCCAGACCTTGCGGGCAGCGGCGGCTGAGACATAGCCGGACTGGTCGGCAAGCCACTTGTAGTCGGTGTTGCCGAGGACGAGCAGAGCCCTCGGGCAGACCATAGCGCAGAGCTCGTGCCTGTCGTAAGGGATATTGGAAACCCTCTCACCAGAGAAGGTATCGCGGAAACTCTCCTTGAACCAGTTGTAGTCGGTGTGCTCGAGGTCCTCTACCCCTTCGAGGGTATGGGAGACTCTCCAGGCTGCAGCTCCGCCGCCGCCCGGCTCCTGGGCTATGGTAAGCGCTACCCTCTCGTCGAAAGCGCCGCAGAAGAGAGCCATCTTGCCGGCATAGGAGCAGCCGGTAACTCCGATATGGCGGGTGTCGATGCGGGTCTTTTCCGGTCCGAGCTGGCAGAGGCCGTCGATGATGCGGCTGAGACCCCAGGCCCACTCGATGTAGGCGCCGTTATCCTGAAGCTCAGGATAGAGGCGGTCGAATTCATATGAGCCGCGGGACGCGTGAGGGCCCCACTGGCCATAGTTGGTCACCTGCCTCTCGTGGAAAATCATCATTGCCACAGGCTTATCCTCGAATATCTTGGCCGGCAGCGACATCACGGAGGTGCCAATCATAACCGGGAACGGACCTTCGCCGGTCTCCGGATAGATGATGTAGGTGCTGAGACTCAGGGTCTGGTCGCCCACGCGCACATCTACTATGAGCGAGTCGCCGCTCATCCTGGCACTCACATCCTTAGGATCGACGCTCGGCTTGATGCCGGTCTCGTAGTACTGGATCATCGCGGAGATTTCGGCCCTGCGCTTCGACCAGTCTTTAATATTCTTAACCTCGCCCTTGCCGGAAGCCCAGGCAAGCGGGTTCGGGAGGCTCTCCTGCGGAGTCGTGAGTCCGTCAGGGTTCATCTCGGGAGCCTTGTAGGCGGCCTGGGTATTCTCCACCTCATATACGAGAGGCGGCACGGAGGTGCAGGAAGCGGCAGCGCCGATCACAAGCCCGAGGGCAATCAATTTAAAATAACGGTTCATAATTATGTGTTAAAGAAGTGTAAAGTCAAGAGCCTGCAGGTCTCTGTCGGCTGATGATGAGCCGTAGAGAATCTGGTATTTGCCAGAGTGCGGAGCGAGTCCGTCCTCTCCGTCATAGTATGAGAATGAATCGGCATCGAGGCTGAGCTTGACGTTGACGGTCTTGCCGGCGGCAATTTTAACCTTCTTGAATGCCTTGAGGGACTTGATAGGAGCTTCCGGAAGGTCGAGGGACTTCACATATACCTGCACGGTCTCCTCGCCGTCCACTGAGCTGACATTCTTGACCGGCACGGTGATGCTGACGCCCTTGTCGGCGGTGGCACTGGCTGCGGAGAGCTTGCCCTGGCCGTATTCATATTCTGAATAGCTCAGACCGTATCCGAACGGATACATAGGCTCGCCCTTGAAGTACCTATAGGTGTGGCCATCCATCCTGTAGTCCTGGAAATCAGGAAGCTGGGAAGTGGAAGCGTAGTATGTGATAGGCAGACGGCCAGAAGGGTTGAAGTCGCCGAAGATAATCTGGCCGAGAGCGTCTGCGCCGCCCTGTCCCGGATACCAGGCCTGGATGAGAGCGTCGTAGCAGTCCTTGACCTCCTCGAGGCCCATTGCTGAGCCGGAGCAGTTGACAAAGACGACCGGACGGCCGCTTGCGCGCATGGCCTTGAGGAGTCTCCTCTGCACTGCAGGGAGTTCGATTTCGGCACGGTCACCGCCCTCGCCCTCGTAGTCTGCGGTGATGCCGCCGATGACGATGATGGCGTCAGCGTCCTTGAGATTGTCCGCGAGAGCGCCGAAGTCGGCATATTCCCTGTGGCAGAATTCGGCTGAAAGCATTGCGAACGGACCGTCGCCGTGGATATATTCGACTTCGATGTCATAGGTATTGCCGGCCTTGACATCGATGGTCTTGTAGTTAGGAATGACCGCGCGCACGCCGTAAGGGCGGCGAGGGTCGAACTTGGCTGCCTTCTCGACCACGCGGCCGTTGACCTTGACGGTATAGCCGTTGTCGGAGAGGATATTGTAGCAGAGCTTGCCGCTGTAGTCGGCCTTGTAGGTACCGCTCATCCTTACTGCAATCTCCTTGGAATCAACTCCCTCGGCGAAGCCGTAGGCTCCGAAGGTGCTGAAAATCATAGCCTTGTCGTAGTAGTTCTCGACCTTGGCGCTGCCGGAGAGACTCTTGCCCTCGTAGAACTGCACCTTCATTCCCTTGCCGCCGTTGAACTTGCCGACGAGGTCTTCGGTATTGTATTCGTCCACGAACTCGCAGGCCTTGTCATAGACCACCTCTGCGCCCGGGACCATCTTCTCGATTCCGCTGAGCAGGGTGCGGGCGTGCTCCTCGGTAGGAGTGCCACCGTAGTTGCCGTTGAGCATCTTGAGGTTGTCGGCGTTAGGACCGAGCACCGCTATCTTCTTGACATCCTT
>CAVJHI010000079.1:0-2851 GCA_963649415.1 bacterium | reverse complement strand
TTCTGGGTGTCCTCGCACATCTTGTACGGGTCGATGCCCTTGGCGTCGCAGATGGCCTTGGCCTCGTCGATGTCCTTGATTCCATATTTGTTGAGAGCGGCATTGATCTGATCGATGCGGCGCTCGTAGCTTTCAAAAAGTGCCATAGTCTCTTACTCTTTACGTGGGTCAATATACTTCACTGCGTCCTTGAAGCGGCCATAAGTGCCCTTGGCCTTCTCGATGGCCTCAGGACCGGTAGCGCCGCCCTTGAGAGCGTCCATCAGCTTGCCGAGGTTGACGAACTCGTAGCCGATGACTTCGTTGTTGGAGTCGAGAGCCATACGGGTGCAGTAGCCCTCGGTCATCTCGAGGTAGCGGCTGCCCTTGGCCTTGGTGCCGTACATAGTGCCCACCTGGCTGCGGAGGTTCTTGCCGAGGTCCTCGAGGGAGCCGCCGACAGGGAGACCGTTCTCGGAGAAAGCAGACTGGGTGCGTCCGTAAACAATCTGTAGGAAGAGCTCGCGCATAGCCGTGTTGATGGCGTCGCAGACGAGGTCGGTGTTGAGAGCCTCAAGGAGGGTCTTGCCCGGGAGGATCTCAGATGCCATAGCGGCGGAGTGTGTCATACCTGAGCAGCCGAGGGTCTCTACGAGAGCCTCCTCGATGATGCCGTCCTTCACATTGAGCGTGAGCTTGCAGCATCCCTGCTGAGGTGCGCACCAGCCGATACCGTGGGTAAGGCCGGAAATGTCCTTGATTTCCTTTGCGTGCACCCATTTCCCCTCTTCAGGGATTGGTGCGTTGGCGTGGTTGGCGCCTTTGGCAACGCAGCACATCTGCTGCACTTCTTTTGTGTAAATCATATTCTTGTATATGTAAGTTTTTCGCGGCGCAAATATACTCAGAAACTCAGTAAATTCCTAACTTTGCACGTTTGAATTAATAAGAGAATGCAATCACTCGAAGATACGATATGCGCGCCGGCTACGGTGCCGGGAACGGGGGCAATCAGCATCGTGCGGCTAAGCGGGCCGGAGGCGCTCACCGTGGCAGGGCGGGTCGTGAAAGTCAAAGGCACGCCGCTCGCCGGGACTGAAGGATACCGGCTGCGCTACGGCACAGTGCTCACCGATGACGGGAGCGTGCTGGATGAAGTGGTAGTCAGCGTGTTCCGCGCGCCGCACTCCTACACCGGCGAGGATTCCGTGGAGATTTCCTGCCATTCTTCCGGGTACATCGTCACCGCCCTGCTCGGGCTGCTTACCGCCGCGGGTGCAAGGCTTGCCGAGGCGGGAGAATTCACACGCCGCGCGTTTCTGAACGGCAAATTGGACCTCGCTCAGGCAGAGGCAGTTGCAGATGTGATCGCCTCCGGCTCGAAGGCGCAGCACCGCGTGGCGATGAACCAGCTCCGCGGCGGCTATTCCGCGCAGCTACGCGAGCTGCGCGAGAAGATGCTGGAAATCTATTCCCTGATGGAACTGGAACTCGATTTCAGCGAAGAAGAACTGGAATTTGCAGACCGCAGCAAACTGCGCAAGCTGCTTGGCGAGGCTGCACTTAGGTGCACGCGCCTCGCCGACTCGTTCCGGGAGGGCAATGCAATTCGCAACGGCGTGCCGGTGGCGATTGTTGGTGCTACTAACACCGGCAAGAGCACCCTGCTCAACGCGCTGCTCGGCGACGAAAGGGCAATCGTTTCCGATGTGCCGGGGACGACCCGCGACACCGTCGAGGACTGCTGCATCATCGGAGGCGTGCAGTTCCGATTTATCGATACCGCCGGCATTCGCGAGACTTCAGACGAGATTGAGAAAATCGGAATTTCGAGGTCATTCGAGAAGATGGGCGGGGCCTCCGTGGTGCTTGCCCTGCTTGACGCAGGCGCGCCTGAAGAAGCGAACAAGGCCTCCGTGGCAGAGATAGCCTCGAAGCTGGATTTCCAGTCGCAGAAGCTCATCATTTTGCTCAATAAAGTGGACATTAGCAGTGGTAACATAAATGTTAGGAGTATTAACGAATATGTTTCATCGCTTGATATTAAGGCAACTGTGCTTTGCATCTCTGCCAAGACCGGTCTTGGCCTGGATGAGCTAAAAAAGCAGCTCGCCGACTCGCAAAAGTCGCTCCTGTCCGATTCCGACCAGGCCGTAGTGACCAATCTGCGGCACTATGAAGCGCTGCGCTCAGCCGCCGCTGCCCTCTCCCGAGTGCTCGACGGGCTGGGTACATCCGGCAATGCATCTTCCAATGAGGACCTGCTCCAAGCCGCCGGTTTTAACTGCCCGGACACGCTCCGGTCCGCCTCCTCCCCTCTCCCTTCCGACCTGCTGGTAGAGGACCTTCGCTATGCCCTCACCTCCCTCGGCTCCATCACCGGTGAAATCACCACCGACGAGCTGCTCGGGAGTATATTTAGCCGGTTTTGCGTGGGTAAGTAATTGATATACAATAATTTATACTCCCCCTTGCTCTCGTTGACGAATGATGCTAGATGATGGAGGGAGGGATTCAATTTGGGCGTGTAAAGCTATTGCAAAAAGTCCGCCCCGGCAGCAAGGAGGTCGGTAATAATCCGATGGGTGAGTAAGCAGCGACCAACTTTCAATCAGGCGACATAGTCATCGCCCTCTCAGGCCTCTGCAACCAACTTCCACCTGCACTGCCCTGCTTTTCGAAAGGGGTAACGCAGAACTGACCCCGCCTCAAGCTTCTGTAGGGCATTCCGGCATGTTGTCTCTTCGTGAGTTTTGGCGAAATGCTCATCCGAGTTCCGGCGCGGTCGTGTGCTTGCAAATTGCAGCCGTTGCCTGGGCTTGCCAGACCAGTCCGCATCAGCGACCCTCCAGAGGCCTGGACTTTTGCATCG
>CAVJHI010000078.1:0-2924 GCA_963649415.1 bacterium | reverse complement strand
TTGATGATTGCTCTGCCGGACAGGTCAACGCCGCCGGTCTCTGGATCGAGAGTCGTGAGGTTGTTGAGGAAGTTGCTATACGATGAAAACATCGTAGGAGTCATAACCGCAGTCTTGATAATGGACTGAACTGTTCCGTCAATGAACTTTGCCGGAGCTTGAACAATGTGGCGTTTCAGCCCTCCGAGCCCCATATCAACAGACTTCTTCGCGATTGCTTGCGTAAGTCCCTTCGTAGCAGCGGATGCGGCCTTCTGGCCAATTCCTCCCATAATGGCGAAATCTGCCATATATCCGAGGGACTGCATAGCGGACGCACCGGCTTGATAACCGAGCGACATATCCTCGCTGCGTTTCCAATCGACCGCGGACTTTACGCAGAATGCCTTCACAAGCTCCTTCTGCGCAGATGAGAGGTACCCCATTTCCTCCGAATGATTGAATATGAGGTCGATTATATTCGCATTATCACCCTCCGCGTCTTGAATCATCTTCACGGCCTTGATGAGCGGAGCACCCTCGCCCAATGCTTTCGTGAGGGCAACTATGGACAAAGATTCCGGAGCTATGCCTGCTGCACCCCGGAAGAAATTGCCGAATCCGGTCTTATTATCATCATACCGCGAAGGAGCCTTTTGGGCTTTGAGCGCATCTTCGTAGTACATCCTCGCGGCAGCGAGAGCTGCGTGATCTCTTGTATATTCTTCATCCTCCTTTGCCGTTTTTGCCGCCGTTGCAGCAGCGAGGCCGACAGTATGGGTGTTCATACTTAGCCCTATGGCCTTCTTGCGTCTCTGGGCAGCTTCCGGATTACTTTCATCGAGGGCGGTCAGCATATCGCTCATTGTCTGTATCCGCGCCTCGATCTTTGCTATACCCTCTTTGGTATTTCTCTGATAGGCAGGGTTTTCATAGATGCGCCTGCCAATCTCATCGAGCTGGTCCTGCACATCCTTCACTTCCGGAGTCAAGTCTGCGACTGATTCCAAAGCAGCCGCAGCCTCCGGGTCGGCCACGCTTGCGGCAAGAGCACTTGGCTTGTACTTCTCTTTGAGAGCATCTCTCTTTGCAATTAATTCCGCCTGCTGCCGCTCCAGGTCTCGGAGTTGGTCTCCGTAGTAGTCCACATTCTTCACGCGGGTGATTTTGACATCCGGGTGGTCGGAAATCAGCTGCTCATAGTTGCGGGAGAACTTATCAGCGTCCCACACCTCGGACTTTCCCGCTTTCGGGATATACACGTCGAATTGGTCATTATCAGCAACCACTTCGTTGCCTCCCAATGTTTGGAACGGAAGAGTCTCGGTCACCTCGACATCGGGATGATCCTTGAACAATGCGTCTTTATTGCGGTTATATTTATCCTCATCCCACATCTGTCCATATCCAGCTTTCGGGATATAGACATAGTATTGCTTCTTCTCTGGAGTGTTTGCTGCCTCTGTCATATAATGTACTACTTATATTTCCCAAAATAATTATCTTCCTCTGTCGAGACCTCGTATTTGCTTCCTGGCATTTTCGATTGCTTGCGAGAGTCTTTGGTCGACTCTTCTTTTTTCTCCTCTCGTGATACGCCGCTGCTATTTTCAGCCTTTTCGCCATCTTTCCGCTGCTGGCGAGCCTCCCTCCGCTCCTCTCTGCGCTGCTGACGAGCTTCCCTTCTCTCTTCTCTGCGCTCCTCTCTCTTCTCTGCCGGAGTCTGCTCTTTTTGCGCAGGAGGTGTCGGTGGTTGAACCTCCGGTGTCTGCTCGTTAACTTTGACATAATATGCTGAATTTGCCATCGCTTGCTCCAATTGAGGATATTTCTTTATGAAAGGCAGGAGTTTGTATGCGCGCTGCTCGGCATTGAGCGAATCATCGCCGATAATCCCCTGAATGCTCGCCATATCTTCCGGAGACAAATAATCGGTATTGGCGTTCATTGTCGCAATGATGCTATTCTTATCCGTCCAATAGGTCTTATTCCCAACCGTGACAGGAAAGGCATCTTTCGGGATATTAATTCCGCCGCCTTGCGAGCCCGAGCTCGAACTTGAACCACTTGATTTTGCGCTGGTGCGAGCCTCTTTCGCGGCCGCCTCTTCGGCAGCAGCACCCTTAACCTCACCTTCGTATCTGGCCTTATTTGCGTCATCTCTTCCCCTTGCCTGCACTTCTGCAATCTCCCTTTCGCCTGCGATGTACGAATTTGCCGCGCTTCGCTCCATATCAAGAATTTGCTTTATCTGGTCATGGTCAATATTGGCAGCGGCAAGGATGCCATCTAACTTCGCCTTATCAAGATTATTCTTCTGCTCGAATAATTTCTCCCTTGCTTGCGCCAAGTGCTTGTATCGACTTTGCCTCTCATTATCCGCCTGCTGCATCCAATCCCTTGAATAAGTTTTGATATTCTGATTCGATGCGCCGTGAGCTACGCCTATGGCATTGGCGATGCTCGCCACCACTTCGGTAAGCCCCATCCATTGAGCTTTGTTCGCGTCCTTACGGGCTTGTTCGGCTGCATTGGCCTGCTCGGTTTGAATAGCCCCCTCGCGCTCCCGATAGGCTCTTTCAAGAAGATTATAATAATCTTTATGTGCACCCTCAACGGCATCCTTATAGGCCTTGTTCGCTTCCTGCTGCTTGCCAATAAGAATAGCATCAACTCTGTTCTGCTCGTCATTCAATTCTTCGAGCTTCCCCGCGTCTATCTGAGTGTTATTTTCTAAGGCTTGCGCCCACGTTTCTGCTATTGCCCGCAGCTGGTCTCCGTATGAAAGCTGCTGCTGCTCGTCTTGTTTCGGTGTTGGCATAACTATGCATTCATTTTGGTTACATTCGCTCCTGCGTTGCTCATACCCATACCCATAAGATTGAGTCCAGCATTGGTGACCTGTGAGCTTGCCTGCGCCGTGCTGGTAGCCTGCTGCCCGAGCT
>CAVJHI010000077.1:0-3078 GCA_963649415.1 bacterium | reverse complement strand
ACACCCTGAACGCAGGAGTAAACATGGTTTTTCCTTGCAACGAAATCAAGAAGACCGCATGGGAGGTCCTCAAGAACTTCGATCACGCACTGATCCTCCGCGAGGACGACCCGCTCCTGTCTGCGGTGCTCGAGGTGTATAGTCAACAGGGAATTAGAGACGGACACCCTCAAAACCAGATGAGGGGCCCAGCGTTCAACACAGAACTGGCAACAGCTTTCCCTCTCTGCAGGGTAGTGGTCACCAAGGAGACCATGACGGTTGAGGGGATGATTAAGATTGTTTACAGTCTACTTAAGGATAAGCTTAATATCGTGAAGCTGACGTTCAGAAGCGGCGACAACACCGCGTCCGCAGAATTCGACGCTGTTGAGAACGGGATCGACCGCTGCCCGCTCTGCGGCATCGCCTTAGACAAGCTTGGGCTCTGCCCGAAGTGCGGCTATCTAAAGAAACCAGCCCGATCTGAATAGGGTCAAGAAGATTCAAACAGAATCACTAAAGGGTGTATGGTGCGTAGAAGCTTGTATCTGCGCACCATTTATATGCATTTTTATCCTGCAATTTGACCTATATGCCGATTTTCATGTCGTATGGTAGCCTCCTGCTTATAGGTTACCATGCGGCAGTTCTGGAAGCCTGTAGCCTTGAAAGCAGCCGAGCCCCCCTATTTCTCTGTCGCGATTTCTGCACTCGATTCCCACTAGACTTGGACGAGTTCTTCAATCATGTCGCCGCGTTTAATCACAAATCGCATTCCTTGTGGTGTTTATCGTGGTGGACGGCTTCGCTCCGTTCTTTCCTTGTGATCCTGCGCTCTTTCAGAACTTCAGCTCAGCGCGGACCGGATAGTGGTCTGAGACATACTGAACTCCGGTGTATTGCCCGGTCAGGGTGCTGAATGCCGGGCAGGAGCTGAAGCCGCTGTAGAAGATATAGTCGAGTGTGCGGCCGTCTTTCTTGCCGAACGCATTGAACGAGTGCATCGCGTCTGTCTTCTCCGCCGCGGCGCGGGCGCTCTTCATCCTGCCGTCGAGAACTCTCAGCGCCGAATCCGCCGGCTCGATGTTGAAGTCGCCCGTAAGCACTGCGGGCAGACCCTCCGGATTCATATCCGCGAGGCGCCCGGCTATCAGAGAGAGAGCCTCCCGCCGGGCGGTCTCCCCGCGATGGTCCAGGTGTGTGTTGACATAGAAGAACTTCCTGCCGCTTTCCCTATGCTTCATAAGAGCCCAGGTTGCGCAGCGCGGATAGGCGGCATCCCAGCCCAGAGACGGCCGCTCCGGTGTCTGGGAAAGCCAGAAAGTCCCCCAGTCGAGCAGCTCCACGGTCTGCGTGCGGTAGAATATCATCATCCTCTCGCCCTTGTCCGCCCCGTCGTCGCGTCCCACGCCGACTCCGCGGTAGTCAGGACAATTCCTGCCGATGTAGTCCGCCTGGAATCCGAGGGCCTCCTGCAGCCCCAGGATATCGGGGCGTTCGGAGCGAATCATCTCGGCGGCCGCTTCCCTGCGGTGCTCCCAGGCGTTCTCCCCGTCCTTGGCGGTGCCGGTGCGGATATTGAACGATATGACTTTAAGCGTTTCTCCGGAGTCGCCGCTGCTGTATGCGCGGTATTCGCCTTTGCTGGCATTCAGGGTCTTCGGCAGCCAGACGCGGTAGCGGCGCGACCTATCCCAGTCGCTTCCTGCGGAGGCGAAGTCGCAGAGGCGGATTCGCCTCGGCTTGCCGCCAGACTCGAGGTCGGTGCCCGTCACCATCGGAGCGCTGAAATTCATCCAGGCGAATCCCTCTTCCGCCCTGAGCTTGACTGAGCCGCCTGCCGAAGAGCCGATTACTACCCCTTCATCCACGAAGCCGTCGCCGTAGCGGGAGTCACGCGCAAGTACAATCGGGCCGCGGACTATGGCCTGACAGCCGTTCTGCTCCAGAAGGCGCGCAGTCATATCGAGACTCAGGAGCACTTTGTCTCCGCGGTGCCATCTTCTGTCGATGCGGGCGTATTCTCCTTCCGAGAGGCCCGTGCAGTCAATCGAGAGCGTGTCCGCCCCGCTTACAATCGCGAGCGAGGTCTCTCTGCTCCACTGCGGGATACGCAGTCTGAGGGCGAATTCCCCGTCCACTGACGGAGTAACCTCCAAAGAGATGTCTCCGCAGAGAGGATAGCCGCCGCTCTGGATCAGCTTCACGCTGCTCTGCCCTTCGAGACTGAAGGACGCCTCCGAGTCGCCGTAATAATTGACCGTCAGTTCTCTTCCTGCCGCCCTGTAGGCAAATGACGGAATTAGGGCGAACGCACGCGGTCCGTTGGCGTTGCAGCAGTTGATATTGAGCCCGCACTGCTTCTCTCCCTCGACCCTGCTGCCCTCGAGCGGAGTGTATTTGGCAATCTGGCTGCCATCGTCCTTGAGGGCGCCGAGGATGGCGTTGAAGAATGTCTGCTCGATGCAGTCAGCGTAGCGCGAGTCTCCGCTAAGGGAGAGAAGACGATCGCAGAACTGCATCCAGGTGAAGCCCACGCAGGTCTCCATCGTGTGGTAGGTCGGCACGGTCTGCAGGGACTTGCCTCCGTACCAGCACTCCATCGCACTGCCGGAGCCGGCTGCGTTGATCTCCTCCTCAAGGATGTGCGAGAATGTCTTCCGTGCCGCCTCGAAGCAGGCCTCGTCCCCCGTGACCCGATAATATTCCAGCATCCCCTCGTAGCAGGACATCATCTCGTAAGCCTTCTGCCCGTTGTCGTAGCCGAACCATTTCTGAGGATGCGGGAAGCGTCGCGCGACAGGAATGTCCGCTCTGCGGATCAGCCCCGGGCCGTCCCCGCTGTCCAGACGGGAGACTATGTATGAGGCGAAGTCCAGCAGACGCTTCTCCCCGGTCCTGCGGTAGAGTAGCATTATCGGCTCAAGCACCGAGCCGCTCGCCATTCCGCGGTAGTTTCCCGTCGAAACGATATCCGTCTTGTCCGGCCCCACCTGACTCATCAGGTGGTCTGCAACTCTTGAGGCAGCATCCAGAGCCCGGCAGTCTCCGCTGAGGTCGTACCAGCTCAGCAGTCCGAGCATCGTGTATTTCCGC
>CAVJHI010000076.1:0-3480 GCA_963649415.1 bacterium | reverse complement strand
TGCTCCAGTCCCAATTGCCGAAGTCTGCGCCAATCATATACATCGTCTCAGGGAATGCGACGGCTGTGATCGTTATCGTCTTGGCGGCGGCATCGAAGGTAACCTTGTAGTCGCCCTTCTCAGGAACTGTGATATTGTTTCCCGGCTGCTCTGCGGTAAAGGCTTCTCCGAGTACCGGAGTGAAGTCAGCAGGTGCGCCGTAGCAGTTGTCCCAGTTGTAGTCGTAACGGATCTTGAAGCCTCCGGTGATGTTGACTACGGCGCTGGTCCAGACATCGCCGTTCTGGGTCATAACGAAGTCCTTGGTCCAGGAATTGCCGCCGATCTCTCCGATGAGGGAGTAAACTGCCTTGTGCTCCTCGATGAGGATGGTGCCTGCCGCGTAGTCGTAGGTGACGTCATATACGCCCTCGACACCGACCTGGATGCTTTTGTCGCCGGTCTCGAATGCGACTCCGAGGGTCGGCTTATAGACCTCGTAAGGGTTATCTGCGGAGATGGTGCTCTTTGAGTTGGCTTCCGGACCGCCGACTAAAATATCCCATGCGTGGTCTGCGCGAATCTTGAACTCGTCGCTCGCGGTCAGAGCCACACTGCGCACTACCCAGATGTCGCCCTCGATGTTAGTGAGGTCAGTATCTACGTCCCAGTTGCTGCCGCCGATGGTGCCGACAAGAGACCAGGCCTGCGGACTCTCCGGCTCCGGCTCGTTGCCACTTGCGCTAGGCTCATCCTTGCCGTACATATTAGCATTGATGTCCACCGTACCCTTGTTGAGGTCGAGATAGATGCGGTACTTTCCGGCTTCGACGGAGATGTCGTCGCCGCCAGCCTTGGCGTCTGCGCCCCAGTTATTGGCCCAATTTGAGTCATCATCGGTGCGGAACTTGATCTGAGCAGCTTCGCTGAAATCGACATCTGCCCAGAAGCGTACAAAATCGGCGTTGAAATTCATCTCGATATCTTCGCTCTCTCCCCAATTATTGATTGTGCCGACGATACCCATCTTGTCTGCACTCCATTCCTTGGTGAGCTTCAGGGTGCTGTTGTCGAGGGTGAACTTGTAGAAGCGCTTGCTGTAGCACATGATGTCCTTGGAGCCGTTGCCGTTGATCAGCTGAATGCTGCCGGCCTCGGCTTCTTCGGCCTGTGCCTCGGAGCCCCAGTTGCCGTTGTTCCAGTCGGCGGCATCGGTGAACTTGATGCCGTCCGCAGCCTTGTCGGCGAAATCAATCACGCCGGTGAAAGTCTTGCCGTCGCCCGCGTAGTTATAGAGGTACTGGCATTTTTCGAATTTAGAATCCCAGCCACAGTAGTTGCCCTGTACCCATACGTGAGTATAGACATCCTTGTCGAGGATGGTCTGGTCGTAAGGGATGAAGTTTGCCGCAACGATGTTGGAAACCTTCAGGGAGGACTCAATTGCGCTGCCCTTGTCGGTGGCAATCCAGGCGCTGATTCTGAAGTAAACGGTGAATTCCTGCTCCAGTGTTCCTCCTAAGTTGAGTACCAGAGAGTTGAGGTCAGACTGCTTGACTGAGACGCTGGCAGTGCCAGCTTCGTCGTCTGCGGTGATGGTGGCAGCGAGTTTGGTTGGCTCCGTGAACGCTTCCGTAACGGCTGCGTAGAGGGAGTAGGTCTTGACCGTCTGCACGTCGAAGGTAGGGAGATTGAACTCGAAAGTCAGAGGCTCGCCGTCTTTGGCGAGGGTAGCGCCGGTGATTGTCCCGAGCTCAGGAGCGGTCGAATCGTTCGGATCGAATACGACGCGCATATCCTCTTTGGCGCAGGATGCTGTAAGCAGCCCCGCCAGAACTATAAGGCTTGAGTATATAAATCTTTTCATAATCTATTAATAACCAGGGTTCTGCTGAAGATTACCATTGGCGTTGAGGTCACCAGAGATGATAGGGTAGAGGTTGAAGTGGTCGTCCACTGCCTGGCCTTCCTGCACGCCGCCCTTGAACTCCCAGAGGTAGTCGCCGGTGGTGAAGAGACCGAAGCGGATGAGATCCTGACGGCGTACGCACTCGTAGTAGAGTTCGCGGCCGCGCTCGTCGATGATGTTGTCGAGAGTGAGAGCAAGCTCGCCCATGCCCGCGCGGGCGCGCACAGCGTTGAGATACTGCTGTCCCTTGGTCTTGTCGGCCGCTCCGCGGGCTGCGCACTCGGCATACATCAGGTATGCGTCAGCGCTGCGGAATACCGGGAAGTCGGTATCCACGAAACCGTCGGCCTGAGCTGCGCTGCCGTCGTGGTTGATATTGAGGAACTTCATTGACTTCCAGCCGTTTGACCAGCCGTCGGCTTCGCGGCGGATTTCGTCGATATACTGTGCAAACTTGTCGCTCTTGTAGAATGTCGCGCGTGCATCGGCAGCATCGAACTTGCTGGTGAATGCGCCGGTCATGGAGAGACCGCCCCAGCCTGAGGAGATGCCCACGGAAGCCACATCCATATCGCCGCCCGTGCAGGCGAAGATTATGTAGTTGGTGGCACCGTATGACTGGGTCAGAAGACCGTCCTGCTCTACTGCGAAGATGATTTCATCGCCGTTGTAGGTGGTGTTGGCGGTGCAAAGGTGGTTGTCGGCGCAGAAGAGGTCCCTCCAGTTTTCGTGGAGAGGATACTTCGCGATAATCTGCTCGCACATTTCGCCTGCCTTGTCATACATCGCTTCTCCCTTCCATACTTCCGCGTTGAGGTAGAGCTTGGCGAGAATCATCATCACCATACCCTTGTCGCAGCGTCCGTACTCGTTCTTGCCGGCCTCGGCGAGGTCGCTTCCGTCAATGAGAGACTTGCACTCGTCCACCATCCAGTCGAAGAGGTCGGCGCGGGAAATCTGCTCAGCTCCGGTGGAGCCTACGCTCTGGTCCTCGGTTGCGAAAGGCACATTGCCGAAGAGGTCGATGGCGTGGTAGTAGCTCAGAAGCCTGAGAGCGCGAGCCTCGGCGATGTAGGCGCCCTTGAGGGTATAGCCCTCGATGCTGCTCGCGTTGGAGCGGCGGATGAACTCGTTGCAGAGGCTGATCTGGTAGAATATACGATAGTACATCGCTCCCACGAACTCGTTGGAGGATGTCCAGTTCATATTGTGGATATCGTAGAGGTTGCCATCGTTCCAGCAGCAGGTAGCCTCATCGGTGGAGAGCTCCTCAAGGTGGAAGAGGGCGCGGATATACTGGCCGTAACCGCCATCAACTCCCTCGATGTCCGCATTGCCGCTAGGGCCGCTGGATGCGGAGCAGGCAAGTCCCTGGTAGCACTTGGCAAGCAGCTGCGCGTAGGCGTCCTGGCTGTCAAGCACATCCTCCGGGAGAGTGGTGTTGGGGTCGATCGGGGTGACGTCGAGGTCCTTGACGCAGGAGGAAGCGGCACCCATAATCATTGCTGTCGCAAGCGCGAGAGCTATATATTTGATTTTTTTCATATCTGTATGCACTTATTAGAAGTTGAACTTGACTCCGAGGATGTAAG
>CAVJHI010000075.1:0-3867 GCA_963649415.1 bacterium | reverse complement strand
CCGGAAGGGTCAGAGTCATCCCGCCATCGATGACGTCAGGCAGGGACAGATAGTCGGCCGCTTTCATCGAAAGGCAGATGTCCGAAAGCTTCTGGGCGATCTGCTCCGCCGCGCCCTTGCGGGGAAGCCACTGGTAGACCACCGCGCCGTTGTGCGCTCCGGGATAGAAGTACTTCAGACGATAGGTGCCGATGTTCTTCTCGAGCCTCTGGCCCTGGTCAAGCAGATAGGCCTGCGCCCACAGGTCGCTCAGTCCGTTGGGTGACGGGGTGCCGGTCAGCAGGATGAGTCTCTTGATATATGGCAGCAACCTCTTCAACACTTTCCATCTCTTGGCCTGAGGGTTCTTGAAAGAAGAACTCTCGTCAAGGATGACGCAGTCGAACGGCCACGGGTGTCCTGCCGTGTGGCAGGTGGAGGCAATCCACTCGGTGTTGTCGCGGTTAGTGACGTAGACATCGGCCTCGGTCGCCAGGGCCTTCTGCCTCTGCGCGGCGGTGCCCATCACGATGGACACCCGCAGGCTACGCAGATGGTCCCACTTGCCGCACTCACCGCTCCAGGTGTTGAGGGCTACGGCCTTCGGTGCGATGACCAGAGTCCTCTCCACCTCGAGGGTGTCGCGCATCAGCGCCTGCACGGCGGTCAGGGTGCTGACCGTCTTGCCGAGTCCCATGTCCAGGAACAGCGCGCAGTGGTCGTGCCGCTCCACGAACTCGATAGCTCTCCGCTGATATGGATAGGGCTCGAATCTCATTTTCCTTCGTAGTTGTTCTTCAGACCGGCAAGCTGCTGCGCCCACTGGTCCTTCTCCCTCTGCTTGCATTTCTCCACCCGTGTTGTGAGGGTGGCAAGCACCTTGTTGAGATCTTCGACATTATCCACGACATAGACCTTGAACCCAAGGTTCTTCAGCCTCTGCTGCTCTATCTCCTGGAGCTTGGTGGGTTTCTTCCCCGTCGACTTCAACTCGATGAAAGCAGTAGTCCGATAAGGCATCACGACCAGACGGTCGGGCAGACCGCGCTGATACTGCGAGGTCAGCTTGATGGCCTCGCCTCCCAGCGCCTTCACCGAGTCGACAAGCCGCCGCTCGATGTCCTTCTCGCTCTCTTGTTTTTTCCTCATAAATCCAAACATAATTCTTCCTAAATTTTCACTCCGCCAGCAAGCCATGCAACTCGCGCGTGCACGCGCGTATAGGTGCTATGTAGGCGATTAGGCGCGTGCCCGTTTTTCTCGCGTGTGCCTAATTGCCTAATTCTAACATTCCAAGAAAAATGAAGTTGCAAAGTTGCACGAACGTTTTAAGTTATTGATTTTCAATTAAAATTTGTGCAACTTCGCGAAGTTGCATAGAAGTTGCAAGTTGCGCAACTTCATTTTTGAAGTAGCACGCCGAAGTAGCATGAATTATTTCCATAATTCCTCTCCGATTTTCCACCTCCGCTGACTGCCGTAGCAGCCGTCCTTCACCCTGATTTTTCCGACCTCTTCCAGGCCTGCTATCCTGCCCAGAAGCTGGTTGATTTCCTTAGCTTCGTAGCGATTCATGTCCTTACCGAAGCACTCGTTCGCAACCTCCATCGCGCAGATGTACTCGCGTCTCTCCGTGCATCCGGCTTCGCCCATATCGCCATACATCCCGCGTTGGAAGAACTCCCTGCGCTGCGCTCTGGTCTTGTCGCTCCAGTCCTTAGGCAGGAGCCTGCGAAGGTATGACTCGATGAGACCCTGACGGCCATCGTCGGCAATCTCATTATATGAGGCCTGCCGCTCCATCGCGAGCATCTCCATACGGTCTTCCAGGTAGAGCTTCTCCTTCCCTTCGTCGTAGATCTTCACAGCTTCCGCCCATATCTGATCCACCCAATCGTCGTTGAAGTCATCGCTCTTGACCGGGAAGGTAGGCAGATCGACACCTATGGCAACCGGCCAGAATCGTCTATTACCAGTATCCCCCTTGAGGAAGTGCTCCTCGTTGGTCGATGCGAAGAACACGCACTGCCTGTTGAGGTCCACCGTCTCCCGTCCGTAGGCCGGCCGGTAGGAGTCCACCTGCTTCGAGATGAAAGCCTTGAAAGCCTCGGCTGAGTTCTTCTTGTAGTCCTTGAGCTCGGCCATCTCGATGAGCCATTTACCGCGAAGCTGCTCCATCGAGTCCTTCGACCCTATATCCGAGGACGAGAAGGACTCGCTGCTCCATCCCTTACCCATCTTGCGGACGAGGGTGGATTTGCCCTGCGCCTCGCGCCCCGTCAGGGCGAGGACGTAGTCGTACTTGACGCCCGGCTGGAAAATCCTCGCCACGGCTGCGACGAAGTGCTTGCGCGTCATCGTCCTTGTCAGCCCGTCCTCGTCATCGATGGCACCGAGGGAGTCGATGAGCAGGGTGTCGAGGCGTGGTATGCCGTCCCACTGTCCTCTCAGACTCTTGAGGTAGTCCCTCACCGGGTGGTAGGCAGACTGCTCCACCACTACGGAGTGGCCCGTGATGGTGAGGTCTTTGCCGCGGAACTGGTACTTCTCCGAGAGATAGCAGACCAGCCCGTCATTGTCCGAGTCAACCCAGAGCTGATGGTCGGGACCGCGCTTCGCCCACGGCAGGTCGCGTGTTATCCATTTCTTTCCCTGGAACACGTCGAACTTGACCGAGTCCTTTATCCTGGCATCGTTCTGGCAGATCATCTTGGCGTTGTACGCGTCCGAGATGAGAGTGCCGCGCTTGTCGTAGTGCAGATCCTTCATCCACTCCATGCGCTCGGCCTTCTGCTCCTCGGTCTCGTCCTCGATGTCCTTCGCGAACGTCTCGCTCGCCTCGGCAAGGCGCTCCTGCGATATGAGCGCTGATACCTGCGCGTCCTCCCTGCACAGCTCCTCCATCTTCGTCCACGAAGGCAGACGGTTAGGCGGAGTGTCAGGCAGCGCGCCATCGTCAGCTCCCTGGAAGAGGTGCAGACGGACGAGGTCGAAGGCATTGACCTCACGGCCGCATATCGGGTCGGTGCCGTGATGCGAATAGGCGAACAGCCCGCCATCGTAGACGATGAGTCCGCCCGTGGTCGACCCGTCCGCATAGGTGTAGCGGTCATCGTGCCCCTCCATCGGAGTGTAGACATCGGGCAGGTAGGCCGCTATGGCCTTGTGGATGTCATATACGCGGCAGAACGCCCCGACAAGTCCTTTCTTGGTAGTCGGGTCGGTTGCCTTCGTAGCGGTCTTCCTCGGGGCCTCTTTTTGCCTCGAGGACACGGGCCACTCGTTGACGTCACGCCAGTCGATGTAGTTATGGTCGAGGTAGACCTCCGGCCGGCAAGGCTGCCCCTCGCCCGATCTGTAGACGAACTCCCCGTCCTTGCTCGCGGACGGCCAGTACATCAGCCTCGAAGGCTCGTAGGTCGAGTCGTCGAAGAGGTCTATGCCTATCTTGTCTGCGAGCGCTCGGGCGAGCGGGACATACTCCTCAGGGCTGACCGTATGGGTCAGAGGTATGACCAGACGGTAGCGCGGAGCCTCCGCCGTGTGTGAGTGCGTTGAGTAGAGAGCCCACTCGATGGACTCGCGGCCGAGGACCTCCGTCACCTTGTCGATGGTGTCGGCCTGGCCGTAGTCGATGTCGAGGGTTACCAGGCAGCGGTCAGCGATGGTGTTGCCCCTGCGCGGTCCGTCAGCGATGAGCGCACCGCCCACAAACCCTCCGATGTCCTTGGCCCTGCCTCTCTGGTCCTTGGACATCTCCTTATACTGCGCGGCGGTCTCGCCCGTGCGCCTGCACTTGGCAAGACGCTGGGCGAGCTGCTGCCACGTCATCTCGGTGTTGTGCCACTCGAGAGAGAGGCGAGAGTTACCTGTTGCTATCAGCATAGT
>CAVJHI010000074.1:0-3880 GCA_963649415.1 bacterium | reverse complement strand
CAGCAGCAGAGCGCCGTCAGTTGAAAACTCTGCTTTCAAACATCGCCGAGAGCGAAGAGTACCACTCGAGACTCCACGCTGTGGCCGGCCGGCAGATAGCCTTCGACCTCGATGACGGCGTAGTCAAGAACTACGCTCTCTTCGGAGATGTTCTCGCAAAAATCAAATAAATATGCTTCAGGACAGGATATACAAATACTTCGAAAGGGAGCCGCAGCTCCACATCCTCTTCATCTTTGACCCGATGGGCATTCAGCTCTCGGAATACGAAGATATGCAGTGGCGGGAAGGCTATCGCTTCTTCGCCTTTGACGGGGCGTGGTTTAAGCTCAAATACAGGCTCTGCCACGACTGGAAGGCCGACAAGGTAGTTCTCTATTTCAACCTGGCCGAGCCTGCCGACGAGGAGTCCCGCCTGCATTTCCCGCTCCTCGGAGAGATGTGCGCGGGCAAGGTATTCCGCAGCGAGGGAGGCGAGGCGTATATGCAGCAGCACCGCCTTCGCGGCGAGTTCACAGGCTTCGTTGCGGCCAATATCGAAGAGCTCCAGGCCTCCAGGGTGGAAAAGATGCTCCAGCCGCTTTTCGAGGACGGCTCGTTCAGCACTGATGCCGCCATCAGAGCCATACTCTGCAACTTCCTCGGCTTCTCGGCTCTCAAGGAATGGAACGAAATCATAGCGAACCTCATCATCCTTGACGACAGTGATGAGGATGACCGTATCGTTAAGGTAGCCAATCGAATCCGTCATAATAAGAACATCCTTGATTCCCTCAATGACATCCTGGAGCGTCTGAGCGGACAGATTGCCTCTTACAAGTCCCGCCCGTATTTCAAGGATATTGTCCTCAGTATCAAGTACAACCAGATTATCCGCAACATCAGTCCGGTTCAGTCCGACCCGTACAAGACCTACCGTACCGACAATAGCGCCAAGCTTGAGCGTATGGAACGCCTTATGAGCTTTGTCCATAACAGCGACAAGCTCAAGGAGCCTTTCACTAAGGCATTCACCCGTCTTGGCGCAGACATCCACGAGGACCGCATCATAGAGTGCTACGGCGTCAATGCCGACTACTGGTACCTGCCGGAGAGCATGTGCTGGCATATAATCGATGCGAATGTAAAAGATTCCCTCCGCACAGTTCCCGCTGAGGTAATTAACCGTATGGACCGCATCCTTGTAAGCAATCCGGGGAATGAATCCATCGGGAGCATCGTCGCGTTCATCACATACGCAGCTCAGTACTATTCATTGGCGGACAAACTCCAGAAGCAACTAATTCTGAATACGCCGGCCGATTACATCCGCTCATACACCGAGAGCGGCTACAGCCTGGATTCCTACTACCGTCTAGCGCTTGAGAATTACTTCGAGATAGACTCCGATTGCATCTCCGATGCTTTGCACAAGGCGAAACTGCTTCTTGACAAGGATTACGCAGAGTTCACCAACAACCTGAATCTTCAGTGGATTCAGTGCCTGGATAGCTGCGGGAGCACGCTCAGGAGTCTCCCGGGAGTCAGCCGTCAGGAGAATTTCTACGATGACAACATCGCCCCTTCTGCCAACAAGCAGGCTGTCATCGTCGTGGATGCGCTCCGCTATGAAGTGGCTAAGGAGCTCGTGGGTATAATATACAAGAAGCAGCACGAGCCTGAGCTGGGCTTTGCTCTTGCAATGCTCCCGACCGAGACTATGTACTGCAAGACTTCGCTCCTCCCCCATCATTCGCTCGCTTTGTCCGGAGCGAAGATGCTCGTTGACGGGGCCGCGCTCGACACCACGGAGAAGCGCGAGGCACACGTCCGGAGATATAAGCTGAAGTCCAGGTGCGTTAGCTTCAAAGATGTGACTCAGAACAGCCGGGATGCAAACCGCGAGCTCTTCAAAAACGACCTTGTCTATATCTTCCACAACGACATCGACGAGGCCGGGCACGACGACAACGCCAAGAAGGCGGTCTGCGCCTGCCGCAGCTCAATAGAAGAAATCGCCAGAGCCGTCCACAGCATATTGTCCTCATTCAATGTAGCCGATGTGTTCATCACTTCCGACCACGGATTCCTGCTCAATGATATAGAGTTCGAGGACAAGGACAAGCAGCAGATGCCCGAAGTAGGCATCGACAGGAAGTCCCGCTACTACCTCACCGAATCCGCCGAGAGTATTCCGTATTTCAGCAAATATCCGCTCCGTGACGTGTCCGGGATTGACAGCAATTACTATGTCGCCATCCCGTCGGGCACAAACCGCGTGGCCGCTCCGGGAGGCTACAAGTTCGCCCACGGCGGGGCGTCGCTGCAGGAACTCATCATTCCGGTAATTCGCTGCCATCAACGCCGCGACAATGTCAAGTCCCTGGCCAAGGTCGGGGCGCGCATCCTTGACTGCTCCGGCAATATCGTGTCCAGCGTGCTGCTCTTCACCATCCTTCAGACGGATGCCGTGTCCAACGACAGGAAGCAGCGCAGCGTGTCCTACGCCATCTTCGAGGGCGAGAGGATGGTGTCAAGGGAAGGCACGCTCCTACTTTCGAGCACGGATGTCAACCCTGAGAACCGCAAGACGGCGGCACGGCTGACTCTCTGCCAGACTACAACATCCAACCTCCTTGAGCTTCGCGTCTGGGACCCGGCAGATCCTCTCAACCCGCTTGACTCCAAAAAAGTATCCAACAACACATTGATTGACAGAGATGAATTCTGATATGACACTTCAAGATAAAATACTCGAGGCCTTTGAGGGTAAAGTGGTTCGCAAAGACTTGGCATTCAAGGTCAAAGGCGGCCAGCCGGTACCTACCTTCGTGCTCGAATACCTCCTCGCACAGCACTGTGCATCCAGCGATGAGACTATCATCGCCGAGGGAGTGGAGAAAGTAAAAAAGATTATCCGCGACAACTACATCAACCGTGCGGATTCGGAGGAAATCAAGGGAAAGATTCGCGAGCGAGGCTCTTTCACCATCATCGACAAGGTTACTGCCGTTCTCAACGACAGGAGCGACTGCTATGTAGCATCATTCGCCAACCTTGATCTGACAAATGTCCCGGTTGCGGACGAGATTGTCCGCAAGAACAACAAACTGCTCTCCGGCAACGGAGTATGGAGCATCGTGACTATCGGCTACATCTCCGGTGAGGATGTGCGGATGCGTTGGGAGATTCAGAAGCTCAAGCCGATACAGGTCGCGAACATTGACCTTGAATTCTACAAGGCACAGCGCTGCAAATTTACCGCCGACGAGTGGATTGACCTGCTCATCCACACCATTGGGCTCAACCCGGAGAATCTCAACAGGCGCGAGAAGATGATTACCCTAGCCCGCCTGCTGCCTATGATTGAGAACAATTTCAACTTTATGGAGCTTGGCCCTAAGGGCACCGGCAAGTCCCATGTTTTTGAGGAATTCTCCCCATACGGAGTGCTTGTCAGCGGCGGTGATGTCACCTCGGCCCGTCTGTTCGTGAAGATGAGCGGCAACCGGGAGATTCTCGGTCTTGTGGGCTATTGGGATGTCGTGGCCTGGGATGAGTTCGAGCAGCAGAAAGGGCGCACAGTCGATGCCGTCCTGATTGACACGATGCAGAACTACCTCGCCAATAAGCAGTTCAATCGCGGCAAGGGTACCCACGAGGCTTCCGCCTCAATGTGCTTCGTAGGCAACACCAAGCATACGGTGCCGTTTATGCTCCGGAACTCGCATCTCTTTGAGTCCATCCCGACTTCATTCATCAAAGGTGCCTTTCTGGACCGTATCCATCTCTATAACCCTGGTTGGGAGATCAGGATGCTCAAAAAGGACTCGTTCAGCCAGGGCTTCGGTCTCATTACGGACTACATCGCAGCCATTCTGCACGAGATGCGCAACATCGA
>CAVJHI010000073.1:0-4426 GCA_963649415.1 bacterium | reverse complement strand
TACATCCTTGACAGCAGTTCTTTGGCCTCCGCCAATGTCTCCAGATCTTCGGCCGGTTCGGGGAAAGCGGGCGGCGGGTGTTTTTTACTTAATTTATTGCAATTTCCCCGCAAACTGCTAATTTTGCTCCCCGAAATTATGTTTATTTGTATGAAGCACAGAAAATTGGCAATTGCACTGACGGTATGCGCTATGCTGACTGCGGCGGGTTTTGTCTCCTCCTGCCACAAGGATAACGGCGGCGACGCGCAAGTTCCTGAGTGTGTGGAGAATGAGGCCCTTCCAACCGAGGATCAGCTGGATGTGACTTTCAGCGGCAAGGCGGTCGTGCTGGGCAGCGCCTCCACCGGCTTTAACGCTTCCCTCGTTAAGCGTCTCTTGAATTCTACGACTGAGCTTTGCGACGATGCCGCAGCGGTGGTGTTTACCTCCGGCTACAATATGGATTTCACTGTCGCGCAGTGCGAGACTATGATTAAGTCTTTCATTGACAACGCTGCTTTCGTATTTATCGCTCCCTCATTCCCGGAGGGCGACGCGCTGGAAAGCAATATCCGCAGTGCCATCGCTTCCCTCGTGGCACAGGGGGTCGATTACAGCAGCGCCGAGCCTTTCCTGGAGAGGATGGATGAGATGAAGGCCCTGGGCAAGGATGGGCTTTTCGCTGAGACTGAGGCGGTTGCCTTCCGCGGACTGTCCACTTATGTGGCCCGGAACCTCGAGAAGTCGGCCTCTCTCTCAGATGAGAACTCCGAAGGCTATGTCTCCACGGAGGAGGGCAAATCCGAGACGGCGAAGTGCACCGACGAGGAGAAGTACGAGAGCACTGCCTACGAGCACGGCAAGTGCGCCGATATGCTGGTAGATTGGCTTGAGCGCAAGGTAGAGGAGTCCGTGTCAGGCTCCAACGGCGATGCCGAGAATACCATCAAGCAATATATGAAGGGCCATCGCACTGAGATTAATCAGTCTGTAGGACCAAGCCGCGCGCTGGACCGTTTCCTTAAATATACGCTGACTTATACCGTCTATAGCGCATACGACTTCGACGATGATGCCGATTACTACTTCATCGTGCTCGAGCCTTATTTCCGCTGCTCCGACCTGGGTTGCCGCAATGGAGATGTCACCTGGGTGAGCGCCAACAAGGTGGTCGTGTTCGATGACGGCGGCAAGTCCGGCACCGACAATGTGTGGTTTGACCGCACCGACCTCTGGTACGGGCCGTATATGAGCAAGTTTGACTTCACCGCTAGACTCGTGGACGAAAATGATGAAGATGTCAATAATGTAAGCCTCTGCGCTTCATCCCCTTCGACGGATGTCAGCGGCAGCAGCGGGTACAGTACCGGCATGACCTATTCGCTTAGCGGCAACATCGGCTTCAACGCGGCCGGTCCTCTCGGCGGCGTTACCACGGGCTTCGGGTTCTCAGAGTCCCACAGCCACTCGGAGAGGGACCTCCGCGTGGTACACAAGAAGGAGGACAACTGCCCGCGCTGGATAGTGACCGGCATCACCCCGCAGTGCCACCTGGGCTTCTTCCGCTACTACCACGACGAAGTTGCGACTTTCCAGAAGACCGACTGGCAGACCGAGTTTACTTGGGTGGTGAAAGTCAAAAATCCTGACAGGGGCCGCGACTATTATCTCTATACCTCTGATTTTACGGAGATTACTGAGCTTAATTACAACCTTTCGGACTACGAACTGCGCGTGCATCCTACCCAGCACTCCAAGATCAAGCTTGATGCTCCTAACCGCAGCCGCTGCAACTTCATCATGTCCTGCAGTGACGACGAAGTCCAAAAGCT
Source organism: bacterium (assembly GCA_963649415.1). Classification (GTDB taxonomy): domain Bacteria; phylum Bacteroidota; class Bacteroidia; order Bacteroidales; family UBA932; genus Cryptobacteroides. Next base: position 2,612 of record CAVJHI010000073.1, on the reverse strand, counting down.
GATACAGAACCAGTTCAGCCAGACCTGGCAGAACGAGTTTACATACTATGCCCAGACCGACAATAATGTGGAGCAGGGAGCCAAGAATATGTTCGAGGCCGTAAAGGTGGCCGTCAAGGGCTACTCCGCCACCCTGGTCGAGAAGGGTTACAGCGGCTCCTATACTTTCAGCCTCGCCAAGAGCGACGGCACCCGGATGGCCAGCTTCAAACTCGAGAACGGCGAGGTCGTAGAATAGACTGCGGCCTGTCGAAGCATCTATGGGCCGGCTCAGCGGCCGATAACATTTTGCCTTAGGGCTCCTGTCGGCTTACTGCCTGGAGCTGGCATTGCTTAGAATATCGCGCAACGCGGCGATTTGCGAATCATCCAGACCGCACTCCTTGAGATATCCGGAGGCTGCGGTCTGGAGATTGACGCCCTGGAATCCGCTTCGATAGAAGCCCAGGCCGTTCCAGTCGATGTCGGAGACGTCGATGCTTGACCAATCTATGCTTCTGTAGTTCTCGAGCGCATCTTCGTTGCACATAAGCCAGATCATCCTGTCGATCGACAGCGACTGCCGGAGGCTGTAGGAGTCTCCGCCGTCAGGAATCTGATAGAAATTGAGCATCGTGACCATATAGTCCCGGCGCAGCTCTTCCACCGATGCCCCGCAGAGGGCCTCGAAGAGCATAGACACGAAGCCGCAGCGGTCCTTGCCCTCGTTGCAGTGGATCAGATACGGAGGTTCGTGCGCTATCATAAACTTCACCGCTTTCCCGAGTCTGGACTTGAAGTCATCGCAGAAGGTGTTGGCCATCATCCCGCAGGCGATGGTGTTGCCCGCCTTGTAGAGCGCAGGGCAGTAAGTGGATCCGTACCCCTCCGAGGTGAGATAGCTCTCGACTTTCTTGTCGGTGTCGGCGAGGTCTATCTCCGTCTTGATACCGGCTTCGCGTGCGAGTCGGTCAGCCACGGCATAGCGCGATGGGTTGTTGACGCAGTTGAGCGGATTGCTGGAGCGGTAGAGGACCCCAGGTGCTATTCCGGTGGTGGTCACCATACGGAAGTTTGCGTATTGAGCGTCAGTCTCGCCGGAGCGGCGCTCCTCGGGATAGACGGATTTCATCAGCTCGTAGGTCTCGAGATAGCCGCCTTTCTCGGAGAGGGTCATCGTGACCTTGTCGCCGACTTCGCCGCCGATGTAGTAGTGGAAGTCGCCGTTGAGCATCGCGAAGCCGAAATCATCCCCGCGGGCGTTGTAGTCCACATAGGACGGTCCCAAAATGGCAACTTCGTTGAACGAGCTCACATACGGGACATTGTTGAGAATTATGTCGTCGCCAATCTTCACATCCACGAGGTCGGCGTAGTCGAAGCCTGCCGCGCTCATCTGAGCCGGGGTGAAACTTGGGATCGGCTGGCCGTAGCCGTTGACCTCGGTTATATGGCCGGAAATCTCCGGAACTTTCGGCGCGGAAGGTTCGTCCCCGCCACAGGAGCAGAGCAGCGCCAGCGCCGCAAAGGAAAGGTAGTATTTGGTCCAATTTCTCATATCGTTGGAAGAATTATTTCAAGCTGCAAAAGTACACAAATTTTCCGGTCTCCGGTTTTTTTAATTTCCTACATCCAGACACTCGGGAAACCGGTTCCCTGCACAATCGTTGACTACAACAAGTTCAGCCGCGAGGGCGAAAACGCCGTAATGCCTCAGGGTATGAACAAATTCACGATGCAATAAATAGAACTTATTGCTAATCATTTAATTAGGCTATTGCCGGTACAAATGGGGTACGGAAACCTAATTGGCATTGAATGTAATCCGTTGGAAACTAACTATCTCAGTCGTGAGTTTCAACATTCAAATTTAGCTATTTTTCGATACATTTCCACATCTTCCGCAGAATTTTTTGGAGATATTTTCCGAGACTTCTGCGATGCGGATTGAACCTCTGATGCCGCCGCTATTTCAAACGGCGGCAATGAGGTCCTGAATGTCATTTCCCGTAGATTATCTCGAAGAATTTGTTGAACACCACAATCGTTCCTGCGTAGAACAGGAAGATTACGAAGATCATCCCGAAGGTGGTGAAACAAACCTGTAGTACATCAAGGACAATGTCTCCGAAAGTCTGCGGCTTCTGCTTGGTCTGGTGAGCCGGGGAGACAGACTGGTAGTTGTACTGCTGGACATAGGTCTGAGTCTGCGGATTGGTCGGGATGACGGCTTCGTGGACAGCGGCGGAGTCGCTGACCATAGTCGTGTTTATCGCCGGAGCCTCGAATTCCGGCTGAGCCGAATAAGTCTCAGTGCAGCTGCTCGCGAGCAGGACTGCGGATGCGCATAGCGCCAGGAATACTTTTCTCATTCTTGTTTTCTGTTTTGGCAAGTACCACACAGGCACCTGCAGTTAAAAAATCATTTAAAATACCCCAGTCTGCAACTGGCTGCCGGCTGGGGTAAATCCGATAGGGGAGCGGCTACTCACCGAGCTTTGCGGAGGCGTACATATCTCCCGATTTCTCACCGGTGGCGGTGTTGACGTAGAAGTACTTCAGGAAGACCTTAGGAGCGCCGGCGCTGACGGCACCGTGAACGGCCTCGTACTCGGCCTTGATGTCGTAGTCCT
>CAVJHI010000072.1:0-4490 GCA_963649415.1 bacterium | reverse complement strand
CTTTAAAGGCCGATAACGCATAAAAGACAGCAAACACAAGATTTATGAAAATCATCCATACGGCGGATCTGCATTTGGGGCAGATTATCTATCAGAATTACGACAGAGTCGATGAGCACGAGCATTTCTTTTCGCAGCTCGAAGCCATCTGCAAGGAGGAGAAGCCGGACGCGCTCGTCGTCAGCGGCGATGTCTTCGACATACCGCAGCCTTCCGCGGCCACGCGCAAGTTCTTCACTGATAGCTTTGTACGTCTCCGCTCAGTCTACAAGGAGATGAATATGGTCATCACCGCCGGCAACCACGACTCCGCCTCCCGCCTCCAGGCCGACAGCGCCGTCTGGGAGCTGGCCAACGCAAAAATAGTCGGCACCGCGCCATCCGCGGAGCTTCTCGGGGGCAAGGACGGCTGGCAGGACAATTACATCGTAAAGCTGGACTCCGGCTACATCGTTGCACTCCCGTTTATGAACGGCGAGCGCAGGGAGGTCATCCAGAGTATCCTGGACCGAGTAGCCGATGACAACACCGAAAGCAAACCGGTCGTGATGACAGGGCACCTCGCCGTCACCGATTCAGATCTGACCGGGCACGACTTTGAGATTGGCAAGATTAAGACACAGGACATCGAGAGTCTCGGCACTGGCTTCGACTACCTCGCCCTCGGCCACATCCACAAGCCGCAGACAATCGGCCATCCGGAAGACTGTTTCAAGGATGAGGCCTGCTACCCTTCCGGGGCGGTCCGCTACAGCGGGAGCGCACTGCATGTGAGTTGCGACGAGAAATACCCGCACAGCGTAAGCATAGTCGAGATCGGGCAGCGCGGAGGCGAGGTAAAAATCCGCCAGAAGTTCATCGATGAGTATCGGCATTTCTGGGAACTCCCGCTCGACGGGAGCAGTTTCACCTCGGCGGACGATGCCATAACAGCAGTAGAAAACCTCGTAAATCAGTATCAAAGAGGCTATTTTCGACTGCGCTTCGACTACAGAGCCGCCATCCCGGCGAATTTCAACAACGAAATCTACGACCTCCTCGCGCTCAGCGGCGACGAAATGCGCTTCAACCCCAAGCACATCTGGACTGGCGCGCCTGTCCGGACGGCCGAAGAAAGCGTGAAGCCGACCTTCGAAGTTGCCGAGATTCAGCAGATGACGGATCCGATGACCTTCATAGAGAAGACAGCTGACCAGTACCCAGATTTTGATCTCCACGATCTGCGCGACGCGTTCGATGAAGTCAAGGCCGAAGTGAAGCGCCTCGAAGAGGAATCATCCGCAAAATCAAAGAAGAAAACCAAAAAATAAAAGGCTATGAAAATCAAAGAATTGCATCTCCGCAACATCGCCTCCATCGAGAAGGCTGACATAGATTTCGAGAAGGACCTCAACGATGCCTTGAGCGGCCTGCCGGCCCAGGTGTTCCTCATCAGCGGCGACACCGGCGCGGGCAAATCCGTCATACTGGACGGCATCTCGATGGCGCTCTACAAGGAGACTCCGAGGCTCTGCGGCGTGGTCAACCAGCAGAACAACCAGTACAAAAACAATGACGGACAGAGCATCAAGGTAAACGACATCGCACAATACACCCGTCTGGGCATCACCGAGGAGGACGAGTGCTACAGCGAGGTAGTGTTTACCGGGAACGACGGGGCGGAATATCGTGCCAGACTAACCCTGGGAATTCTTCTGAGCGACACGGACCGCAGTGGCAAGCGTCATCTGAAGTACCGAGAGCCGGCCTGGAAAGTCAGCTGCGGGGCCGAGGTATGGACCCGTGTCAACGATGTAAAGGAAGTTATCCACAAAGCCGTAGGACTCAGTTTCGAGCAGTTCAGCCATATGGCAATGCTCGCCCAGGGACAGTTCGCAGCCTTCCTCACCGGCGACAAGAAAGAACGCGAGAACATCCTCGAGCAGCTTACCAACACCGAAATCTTTTCTAGATACGGCGAAGCGGTCACCAGCCTGTACAACCAGACGAATGAGGCTCAGAAAATGCTCCAGGCCAGTTACGACACCCAGAGCAAGAACACTCTCCCGCAGGACGAGGTGGACAGATTGACGGAGGAGAAGAAGACGCTGGAGAGTGAGAGAGAGGAGCTCGACACTGATATCGAGCGAAATGAAAATAAAATAAAACTTGTAGAAGCCGCCCGGAAAGGCCGTGAAAGCGCCAATCGTGAAGCCGGGGAGGAGGCCCGCCTGAAAGGCATCGTGGCAGGCGAAGAATACAAGTCCTACGAAGCTCTCGCCAAAGACTGGGACGCCACCGCCACCGAGCGCCAGAGGCTCATTGACCTTAACGACAGTTCCCTAAAGCTCACTGAGAATCAGGGCAAAATCGAGAAACAGAAAGCCACTTTTGCTGAGCTCTCCGCCGACCTTGAAGCGAGGCGCGAGGCTCTGAAAGCTATGGGCGACCCGCAAAAGGCCGTAGATGCAAAGCAGGCCGATATCAACAAGCTCAACGCTCAGCGCAATGCCTTGAATCCGAGCAAGATAAACGCCGATATCCAATCCGTCAACAGCAGCATCAACGAACTGACCGCCCTGTCCGGGAAAGAGGAATCCAACAGCAATAAGGCTAACGAACTGAATGCCCTTGCCCACGAAATCGAGAACAGCGCGAAAATCGCCGATGAATACAAACAGAAGCTTGATAAAGCGGAGGGCGAATTCCAGACCGCAAAGCAACAATACGATGAGGCAAATGCAAGCTATACAACTATGTCCGCCAGCGTGGAAGACACGTTGAGCAATATCCGCAAACGGCTCCACAAAGAGCATGCAGACACCTGTCCGCTCTGCGGAAGCCACATCACGAATATCCTGTCGGATGAGGATTTCCGCAACATTTTGAGTCCGCTAGAAGAGAAGCAGCAGGCTTCAAATAAGGCTCTCAAAAATGCCGAGGATATTCGCAACGAGGCCAAATCCTCGTACAACGAGTTTGTCGGAGCGATCAAGTCAAAGAAGGAGCAGCATGATAAAGATAGCAGGAAATTAGCCGCTGACCGGCAGGCACTCGCAAATGAGGCCGCGAAGTTCGGCATCGATGTCACCAAAGCGCTCGCCGGGCAAATCACCTCAATCCAGACATCTTATCGGCAGAGACTTGCGGAACTTGATGCGCTCCAGCAGCAGGCTGAGAGACTGCAGCAGGCCATCACCGATGCCACAAAAGAAAAGAAGCCTCTCGATGACGCGCTCAAGCAGTACGGCTCAAATTCTCAGACCATTAAGTCCATTGAGCAGACCCGCAACGCCATCCTGGCGCAGTATCCTCAGTGGGACGAGGAAGCCGCCCCGAAACCTTATAGCTGCGGCAATATCACCGCAGAGTGGAACAAGCTCTACAGTAATGTCACGAAAGTAGCCGCGGAAGTTACCAGCCTCAACGGCACTATCAGATCGTGCAACGAAGTGTTGGACAAATACTTCGCCTCTTCCGGCAAGACAGCCGAAGACCTCACGGCTCTCAGCTCGCGCGCAGCCGACATCGAGCCGGCAAAGAAATTTGTAAAAGATATCGGTGAGCAGCTCAAATCGGCGTCCGATGCACACGCCAAGGCATTAGCCGAAATCAACGACAACCTTGCCAAACTCAGCATCGCTGACGAGAAAGACCTCCCGCACCTGCTGGATCTGAAGAACCAGCACGGAGAGCTGAAAAAGCGCAGCGACGAGATTGTCAGCAGAATTTCCGTCATCGGCTCACAGCTCGAGCAGAATAGCGTCAACATCGACAAGCTCAACGAGATAGATTCAAATCTCAAGCCCGCCAAGCTGCGCGCCGGCAAATGGAAAAAGCTCAACGATACTTTCGGCGGCAACAAATTCCGCACGCTGGTGCAGACCTACATCCTGAGGCCGCTTCTCAACAATGCCAACATCTATCTAGAAAAGATTACCGACCGCTACCGGCTGACCTGCAGCGAGGATAACGAGCAGCTCTCAATCCTCGTCCAGGACCGCTACAACAAGGACCAGATACGAAGCGCCACGGTGCTCTCGGGCGGCGAACGCTTTATGATTTCGCTGGCGCTGTCCCTGGCGCTGTCATCCCTCAACAGGCCTGACCTCAATGTGGATATTCTCTTCATAGATGAGGGCTTTGGCACCCTGGACCAGAAGAATCTCAACTCGGTGATGAGCACGCTCGAGAAGCTGCGCGAAATAGCTGGCGAGAGCAACCGTCGCGTGGGTATCATCTCGCACCGCGAGGAACTCGACGAGCGCATCCCGGTGCAGATTTATGTGAGGAAGAAAGGAGAGGGCCGCAGCGTCGTCGAGACCATCTGCCGGGAGTAAATTGTTGCTCCCCACGATGCTTCGACTCTCTCGGCAGCCGCCCCTCGACAAGCTCGGGGGACATTCCTACTCCCCCAGCAGCTGCCGGCAGAAAAGCTCGTCGTGGGAGAGCTGAGCCTTGAGGGCGTCGAGGCTCTCGAAGCGCTGGCCGTTGCGGAGGCGCTTCTTGAA
>CAVJHI010000071.1:0-4507 GCA_963649415.1 bacterium | reverse complement strand
AGCTTTCTGTAGCCCTTGGAGGCCTTCTTGTCTATCGGGACGAAGCGCAGGGCCGCTCCGCCGCTCGGCTTGAGAGAGAAGCGCATCGTCATCGAGGCATCGACCAACAGGCGGCGGCATTCCACCTGAGTGCGGGTCTGGACCTTCTCGCCGCCATCGGTGTAGATATAGGCAAGGTAGGTCTTGCCGGCATCGAGGAAGTTGAGCGGAATCTCCTCGTGGGAGCCGTTATTACCAGTGAGCATCCCCACGAACCACTCCTCCCCTTTGCGGCGGGCGATGGTCACATTCTCCCCCGGAGCGCCGTCCAGCACCCTGCTATCGTCCCATACGGTCTGCAGGTTTTCGAACCACTCGATCTCGGGTTCTCCCTGATAGAGCGAAGGCCTGTCGTACCAGAATATGGTCTGAAGCGGGCTGTAAAACACGAGCGATGCGGCCAGCTGGTGGGCGTGGGTGGTCTTGAGGCGGCCGTCGTAATAGCAGATGGTGTAGTCTGCCGCCCCGTTGATCATCCTCGTGAACGGAAGTATCGTGTTGTGGGTGGCATCCGGGAACTCCTCGTTGCCGCAGATGCCCTCCTGAGTGAGCAGGTTGGGATAAGTGCGGCTGAAACCGGACGGGCGGAACTCGTCGTGGATGTTCATCATCAGATGGTTGTCCGCGGCGAGCCGCACGAGGTCGTGCAGCCAGGTGGCCCAGCGGTGGCTGGCATACTGCACGAAGCCGGATTTGACCCCGACTATCCCCCACTCCCTGAGGAGCGGGAAGAGTTCGCGGGCCTGCTTCATCAGGGCGTGCTGGTTGACATAGAGCCAGATGCCCACGCCTTTCTCCCGCCCGTAGGCGACCACGCGCGGCATATCGAGTTTGTCCACCACCTTGGTGGCATCACCGTCGTGCGAGGTGCACGGCATATACCACTTCCAGTCGAAGAGCATATACGGGATGTTGTGCGCGGCGCAGAAGTCTATGGTGGCTATGGCGCCCTCGGTGCTGATGGTGGTCTCGCGCATTATCTTGCCCGGCTTCACCCACCCGGCGACGTCCGGGATTGCACACGGCGGATTGAGGCTTTCTATGATGGAGTTGTGCTCCAGCAGCCCGCCGGGGGTGTCGGAGGCCATTATTATCTTCCACGGCGTGGCAAAATAGGTCACCATATCCACAGGGCTGTACATCACTGAAGCGAGAGTATTGTCCCGCTCGGATGAAGCGATGAACTTGGTGAGGCACCAGTCATCCACATCGGCATCGGTAAGAGCCGCCCACGCGCCGCTTGGGAGCTCGACTGTCAGAGCGCGCTCCACAGGATAATGTATATCATTGATTGCCAGGCGCTCGAATCGGGCCTGGGCCCACTGCTCGCTCCACGCCATCGTCCCTGCCGGGAAAGTGTATTCGGTCAGGTCGGCCTTGACCTTGTGAAATATGGCCTTGGGGTGCTCCGGGAGGAAATAGCGGAACGCTATGCCCTCGTTGTAGGCGCGCACCTCGACATTGAGCCTGTAGTCCGAGCCGTCCTTGCGGGAGAGGTACATCGTGGCGGAGTTGTAGGCATCGCGCACGGTGCTGCGCTCGCCGTAGAGTGGGTGGCGGAGCGAATCCACGGCCGGATGATATGCGACCGAGTCCACTTCGAACGGATCCATCCAGCAGGAGGGCTGCTTGAGGTCGCGCACTCCGAGAGCCATCTCCCAGACACGGTTGTCCATATCCAGACCGGCGCGGGAGCGCTCGAGCACCGGACTGCCCTTGAAGCTGATAGAGTAGCTCAGCTCTCCCTTCTTCTCAAGGGAGAACTCCACTTCGTGGGAGCCGTCCGGGGAGGACAGCCTGAGTTCCTGTGCGCTGGCGGCGGAAGCCGTCTTGGATAAGGATTTACGTGAAGGATAGACATTGAAGCTCGTCTCCACCGGCTCGGCGGTCTGCACTTTGCCCTGCACTCCGTACTGCCAGGCGACCACAGTCACTTTGACCGGGAACTTGCTGCGTGGAGGTATCTTCGTGAGTATCAGCTCGTTGCCCACGACTTCCGCCGGGCCTTCCTTGACATAGTAATAGACTGGAAGAGCGGAGTCGGAAGTGGCGTGCAGCTCTACCCTGCCCTCGTCGGCGCCGATGTCGGAGATGGCAGGGAAGGTGATATGCTGACTTCGGCCCTCCTTCAGCGGATAAGGGAAAGTCATCCCTATCTCCTGCACTGTCCCCTTGTAGCGGGAGTCGCCTTCCGCGCTCGCGATGAATGTCAGGCTGGCGCGGCGCTTGAGGTTGGTCGTGCCCATACGGTAGAAACTGATGGCGAAAGTAGTGTCATCTATCTGCCGCACAGGGCCGTAGAAGTCGCAGATGCGCGGGGTCGCGGCGGAATGCTGCTCCGAAAGGGAAGTGCGCAGGCTGTCGGTATAGACCGGCTTGAGGTGGAATGTCACCCCGTCCGCCTCGGGCTTGAATTGAGCTGCGAGAGTCACATGCGCGGAGGAGTTGTACCCCACAAGTTTCCCGTCCTGCTCGAAGCTGAGGTATTGAGGCAGAAGATCGCTGTCCTGACGGTAAATCTCCTCGGTGAGCTCGGCCATCTCGCGGTCGAAGTACCAGAAGGCGTCGTGAGGATCGCCCTTGTATTCAGAATAAGGTGCGGGGGCAGGACGCGCGGGCTGCTTTTTGAGACGGGCGGTGCGCACTTCCCCCTGAGGCTCGGCGGTGCCGGTGCGCCAGCGATCGGCGAGCCAACCGTCACGCGGGTTGAGTTTCTTCAGAGGGACGGGACGAGTCCAGTCCACTGAGTCGGGGAGCCTGGTTTCCAGCGCCTTGCGTATGAAGAGCGCGATGTAGGAGACGGTGCGGTCGGAGATGTCGAAGTGCCCCCTGTCCGCATCGCAGAGGAAGGAGATGCAGCTCCCCGGGTACATCATCCGGAACGCGAGCGCCGGAGTGACACGGGCCTCCCACCACTCATATTCTCCCTCGACCATCAGGCCAGGGATGCCGTCTATGTTGCGGGTGCGTCCCCATTCCAGATTGGAGCCGCCGTAGCCGGTAAGGTTGGTGCGGGGAGCATCGCCGTGATAGGAGATCACAGCAAGCGTGCGCTCGGGATTCCAGGCGGCGAAGTTCCAGGGGAACGTGGCCATCGCGGAGTGTCCGAGCGGGACAATCGGGGCGAATCGCAGCTCGGAGTAGCCGCTAACTTCAGCCAGGTCGTCCAGCACGCCGAGCAGAGCCTCGTTGCAGCCTGTGCTCACATCCCAGGGAAAATTCAGAATCGGGGAGAACCAGACGAGAGCAATCCCCGCTTCGCTCATCTTCTCGCGGAAGACGGGATTGTTGAAAATGTTCTCCTCGCACATATTGTGCTGCCCTACCACCACGGCCCTTACCTGCCTGCAATCGGACGGAATCCAAAGGAAGGCCCGTGGATGGCCGTATGTCTCGTCAGAGATGACAGACCTCACCGGAGCGGACCACTGCCACTCGGCAGTGGCCTGGGCCGACGCCGCTGCTGAGCATATGCACAGGGCACACACAAAAAGTAGAATTCGCTTCATAATACAATATTATCTATATCCCCTTACGGACATTCGGGACAATCTACTCAAGCAGCAGTAAATTTTTACATCCTGTCACTTCCGCTGCCGCCTTCAACCCTGCGACTTCACGCCTTAATGTTTTTTCAAGCCTCCATCCGCGATTATCGCCGGCAAACGCATTTTCCCGATTGTTCATCATCGCTACATCCACGACATATGCCTTTTCCTGAGTGGTGAGCAGCTCGGGGAATCCGCCTCCGGCAGAATAGTCGTCGAAGGCTTTTCGCCTGAAGGCTTCCCCTTTTGTAGTGAATGATTGCGTATCGACACCAAGCATCGTGCAATACTCATAAAACGAAAACGGATAAAGCTGTATTTCCTTGCTTCTGCCGGTCAAGTGAGTGGCAAGCTCGGAACTCAGCAGTTTCGCGTTGGAGCCTGTGACCAGTATGTGCATCTTCATTCTCAACATTCTGTTGACAAAAAGGTGCCATCCTTCAATGTTCTGAATCTCATCGAGAAAAAGGTAACGGAAATCTCCGTAAATTTTATAAAGAGTTTCCAGGACATCATTGAGCTGATCTGCCTGTAGCCCATTAAGCCTCTCGTCGTCAAAGTCAGCATAGGCAAACTTGACACCGGCTTCCTTCAAAGCCTGATAACACAGAGTTGATTTGCCGCTTCGGCGCACACCGATTACAACTTGAGCCTGTGTACTGTTCAGGTCAATGAGTTCCACTTCCTTCCTCGGGCAGATTCTATCCTCGCTTTTTGCCTCAATCTCCGTCTTCTGATCTGTGAGAATCATCTCCAGAACCCGTTTGTCAAATACTCGTATGTAATTCTTTTTCATAGGGCAAAGGTGGCAAGGGAAATAATAAAATGCAATATTTTACATATCACAGAATAATAAAATGCGGTATTTGATATTTCTTCCAAAAGGCCGGGAAGCTCGGAGAGCGGGCCAAGAAGCCAAA
>CAVJHI010000070.1:0-4574 GCA_963649415.1 bacterium | reverse complement strand
TCGAGACGGGGGTGGCCGCGGCAATCGGCTCTAGAAGGTGCCCAGGACGGGATTCGCCTGGCCAGTCCCCCTTTTCGAGACGGGGGTGGCCGCGGCAATCCTCATCGTACTGGCCTCTGCGCTACTTTCGCCCGGCCAGTCCCTGCAGAAAAATGGCGGGTGAATCCTGAAGAAAATATTGCCGTGAGCCACTACACCTCCACCCAGTGAATCCTGACGCCGCTGCGCTCCATACCGCGGAACCAGGTCATCTGGCGCTTTGCGAACTGGTGGATGGCTATGGCGAGCTGCTCGCGCATCTGCGAGAAGTCCAGCGAGCCCTGTAGATATAGGGTAACGAACTTGTATTCAAGTCCATAGGAGATGAGCGCGGAGGCCGGTACGCCGCTCTCCAGTAGCCCTCGGACCTCCTCGACCAGCCCCTCCTTGAGTCGCGCGTCGAGCCTGAGGTCGATGCGGCGGTTGCGCTCCTCGCGGGAGACAAGCGTCCCGATGAAGAAAGGATGCCGCGGCAGCCCCTCAAGTCGCTGGGCGGCGCGTTCGGAGCTCAGTGAGTGCTGGGACTTGAAGTCGTAGCCCGCCGTCACGGCGTTGATATACATCCCCGTACCTCCGCAGAGTATAGGCACGACGGAGCGCGAGCGAAGCTCAGTCCACGCCTTGCTAAAGTCGCGCTGGTATTGATATACATTGTATTGCGCGCCCGCAGGGAGGATGTCGATAAGGTGGTAGGGGATGTCTTCGTACTCCGCGAGGTCCTTGCCCGTGCCGATGTCCATACCTCTATAGACCTGACGGGAGTCGGCGGAGATGATTTCGGCTCCGCTGATGCTGACTTCGTCGGTCATTCTGCCCGGGCAGCCCTCGAAAAGGCCCAGCGCCACTGAGGCATTGATTTCCTTGGCGAGCCCTACGGCATACTTCGTCTTGCCGGAGGCGGTAGGCCCGAGTACCACTATCAGATCTACCTGCCCGTCGAGGTATTCGCGCGCAAGAGCTCCGAAGTCAATCTCTTCGGCTTCAGGGAGTTCCGCTATGACAGATTTGACCCGCGGCATACCTGATCATCCTCTTTCTAATTCGCGGCGGATGTCCTTCTCCTTGATGGTCGCGCGCTTGTCGTATTCCTTCTTGCCCTTGGCGAGGGCGATGTGCACCTTGGCGTAGCCGTTGTCGGCGATGTAGGCGCTGGTGGCGACGATGGTGAGGCCCTTGGTCTTGACGGCCTGGGCGAGGTGGCGCAGTTCACGCTTCGTGAGCAGAAGCTTGCGGTCGCGCAGGGGTTCGTGGCTGCTCCAGGCGGAAGCCCAGAAATAGGTCGCGATGTTCATCCCGCGCAGGTAGAGCTCGCCTCCGGAGAAGTAGCAGTAAGCATCCTGCAGGGAAGCCTTGCCGGCGCGGAGCGACTTGATCTCCGTGCCCACGAGCACTATCCCGGCATCGTACTGCTCGAGGAACTCGTACTCGAACGAGGCCCTCTTATTGTTGATGCGTACCCTGCTTTTCTCCTTGGTTTTCATTGTCTTAGAGCTTGAATTCCCGCTTTATGTCCTCCACGCTGTCGAGTCTCTCCCAGCCGAAGAACTGCATCCCGTCCTTGACATAAGGCTCGCGCCCCATATGGCCGTAGGCCGCACAAGGCTCGTAGATAGGGTTCTTGAGGGCGAAGCGCTCGATGATGGCTGCCGGGCGGAGGTCAAACATCTCCCTGATCTTGAGGGCGATGCGTGCGTCGGCGGCCTCCCCGCGCAGTCCGTCGATGGCCGCCGTGCCGTAGGTATCGACGAAGACGCTCACCGGCTCGGCCACTCCGATGGCGTAGGACACCTGCACGAGGCATTCCTTCGCCACTCCGGCCGCAACGAGGTTCTTGGCTATGTAGCGGGTGGCATAAGCGGCTGACCTGTCCACCTTTGACGGGTCTTTGCCGGAGAATGCGCCGCCGCCGTGGGCCCCGCGTCCGCCGTATGTGTCTACTATGATTTTGCGTCCCGTGAGGCCGGTGTCGCCGGCAGGACCGCCGATTACGAACTTTCCCGTAGGGTTGACGTGGAGTATGAACTTGTCGTCGAAAAGTGCAGCGGTCGCTTCCGGCAGCGATGCGATCAGGCGCGGGATCACTATTTCGCGCACGTCCTTCTCGATGCGCGCGTGCATCTTCTCGTCGGTGTCGAACTCGTCGTGCTGCGTACTGAGCACTATGGTGTGCACGCGGATAGGGCGGTGCTTCTCGGAGAACTCCACCGTAAACTGGGACTTGGCGTCAGGGCGGAGGTATGGCATCAGTTCCGGCTCGTTGTGGCGGATGTCCGCAAGGATGCGGAGCAGGCGGTGCGAGAGGGAGAGTGCGAGAGGCATATATTCCTCAGTATCAATGCTGGCGTAGCCGAACATCATACCCTGGTCACCCGCGCCCTGCTCGAGGGGTTCGCTGCGCACAACGCCGCGGTTGATGTCAGCGCTCTGCTCGTGGATGGTGGAGATGATGCCGCAGGAGGCTGCGTCGAAGCCGTATTCGGCTTTGGTGTAGCCTATCCGGCTGATGACGCGGCGGGCCACTGCGGGGATATCGACATAGGCGTCGTCGGAGCGGACTTCTCCGCCCACAATCACCAGTCCTGCCGTGCAGAAGGTCTCGCAGGCGACTTTCGCCTCCCTGTCCTGACGGAGGAATTCATCGAGGATTGCATCTGAAATCTGGTCAGCGACCTTGTCGGGATGACCTTCGGAGACTGACTCCGATGTGAAAAGGTAGTTCATTTTTTAGCATTTTTTAAAATGAAGCGAGGTTGCAAGCATACAAATCTTTCCTCGCCGGTTAATTCGCCGCAAAGATAACAATAAATTAACAAAATGATTGCCCGAAATGTTTGCCGGATTGACTAACTTGCATTACCTTTGCGTCCGTAAAAATTTGGTAGTGCCGGACACGAAATAGTGAAAATCTATTACTTTATTATATAAAAAACGGTATGAAACAAACAGTAAAAAGTTTATTGCTGTCCTTTGCGGCAATGCTTTTCGTTATCTCCGCTTCTGCCCAGATAACAACTTCCTCCCTGAACGGTAAAGTTACCGATTCTGCGGGAGAGGCTCTGCCTGGCGCGGCTATAATAGCCGTCCATACGCCTTCCGGAACTCAGTACCACGCCATTGCGAACACTGAGGGACGTTACTTCATCAACGGTATGCGTGCCGGCGGCCCTTACACCGTGGAGGTAAGTTGTCTGGGATACCAGACCGTCGTATTCACCGACGTTACTCTCCAGCTCGCCGAGACCTATCAGCGCGACGCTTATCTCAAGGATGACTCACAGATGCTTAGCGAGGCGGTTGTCGTATCAGAGGGCGCTTCCAAGTTCGCAGTCGAGAAGACCGGTGCGGCGACCAACATCAACAACGCGCAGATTACCGCTCTCCCTACTGTCAACAGGGAAATCACCGATGTGACAAGACTGTCTCCGTACGGTGGCAACGGCATGTCATTCGCCGGCGCTGACGGACGTACCGCCAACTTCACCGTTGACGGCGCCAACTTCAACAACAACTTCGGCCTCAGCGACAACCTCCCTGGCGGCGGCAACCCTATCTCCATCGATGCAATCGAGGAACTTCAGGTAGTGATTTCCCCTTACGATGTGCGCCAGACCAACTTCATCGGCGGCGGTGTCAACGCCATCACCAAGTCAGGTACCAACACCTTCAAGGGGACTGCCTATGTGTATCACCGCAACGAGAATATGCGCGGCAACCAGGTTGCAGGCGTCGAAATCTCCGGAGCAAGAGACCGTGACCGCAACACCACCTACGGCTTCACCCTCGGCGGCCCTATCATCAAGAACAAACTCTTCTTCTTCGTCAACGCAGAGTTCTCACAGACCCCTACCGTAGCAGTCCGCTGGAGAGCTTCCGAGAACGGAGTGGGGGACAGCACGAAATACCTCTCCTACGCCACTGTTGACGATATGAACCGCGTCTCAGATTTCGTCAAGAACAAATACGGCTACGATCCGGGCTCCTACACCGACTTCCCTGCAGACGAGAGCAACCAGAAGATCCTTGCCCGTATCGACTGGAACATCAACGAGAAGAATCACCTTGCTGTCCGCTACAACTTCACCAACAATACCGCCTGGAACGCTCCTAACTCCTCTTCAATGGACGGCGGCACCCGTTCCGCTTACGGACGTACCTCTCTCTACTCAATGTCATTCGCAAATTCCATGTATTCAATCAACAACCTCGTCCACACGGCGTCAGTTGACTTGAACAGCAGAATTTCTGACAAGCTTTCCAACCAGTTCCTTGCAACATTCTCCAAGCTCGACGATGTGCGCGGCACCAACTCAAACGAGTTCCCGTTCATCGACATTCAGGACGGCACGGGCAACAACACCCAGTATATGGCTCTCGGATATGAGCTCTTCACCTGGAACAACGCTGTCCACAACACCATCGCCAACATCAAGGATGACCTTACATATTTCTACGGCGACCACAAGATTACCGGAGGCATCAACTACGAGTATCAGATGGCTGACAATGCCTATATGAGAAACGGTACAGGTTACTAC
>CAVJHI010000069.1:0-5156 GCA_963649415.1 bacterium | reverse complement strand
CTCAGGTCGGAATACTTCAGCATATTCTTCGCCTCCACAATCACGAAAGAGTCTATCCACTCGTGCGCGGACTTGCCGCTCACCGTCTTGACAAGCTTCGAGAGGTATTTCGGCGTGAGGTACAGCTTATCCGCATAGAAGCCCAAACCTCTCTCTTTCTTGTGATTGTCCTTGACCAGGGTGAGGAAATCCTCGAATATGGCCTTGCTGCGCACGGTGCGCCCACCGGTCTCGACCTTCTGACGCGCCTCTGACAATCTGTCAGCCCAGAGCGCTCCCATCAGATAGAAGATGGAAGTAATCAGCGAGGAGACTGCATCGCGGGAGTTCGGCAGGGCCGCGGCGGAGATATCCTTAATCAAATCGAGGTATTTCCGGCAAATGTCTCGCTCGAGCCCACTGACTTCCACGCAAGGGTTCTCCAGCAGCCGGAGGCTCTCGTCGTAGAGCTTGTTGAAGTCGAAGTGCGTCATCTGCATAAGCCTGTTGGACACTGCTATGACGACGAAATGCACCTCGCGCTTATCTTTCTGCGAGATTCCCGTCGCGCGCACTATATTCCCCGGCGTATAGACGAAAAGAGACCCCTCCTTAACCCGTATAGTCCTGAGATTCACCTCGATATCGAAGTTGCCCTTATAGCAGAAAAAAGCCAGATAGCCGTCGAATCGGCAAGGATGCTCGATGACATCCATCTCCGAGTCGTACCTGAGCTCGGCGATGAAGAGGTCTTCTGACAATTCGTCACAGACCGTAGTGACAGGGAAGCGGCTGCGCAGCTCCCGGATGTTGACTTCGCGATATTTTTCCATCTGAAGGTTTTTACAAAAATACGCAAAAATTATTAAAAAGTCGCTTTTTGCGACAAAATGTATAATCCACGCCACCTTTTGTTATCCATTATTCGTCACAATTGGAAAAGAATTTGAATCTATGTACCGCGCTTCCGCAAGGGAGACCGGGATTCCCCGCAAGGGAGCCCGAAAGTTTGAAACAAACAAAACAAGGTATATATGAAACGAATCATCATCATTCTGACGAGCGCGCTTGCTCTCCTGCCTGTAGGGGCCGGGGCGCAGCAGGTGCTGACTCTGGACGACTGCAAGCAGATGGCGGAGGACAACAGCAATTCGCTCAAGACAGCGAAGCAGAAAGTGGAGGTCGCGGGCTATGACCGCAAAATCGCCGCCGCCAACTACTTCCCGAAAATCACGGCAACCGGCACTTATATGTATGTCAACAAGGACATCAAGCTGATCAGTGACGAGACCACCACCGAGCTCAGCAACGCCGGCACCATCCTGCAGGGACAAATCAATGACAAATTGACCGCAATTCTATCCGACCAGACTATAATGCAGAAGGTCTATACCGACCCTGCGCTGCAGAAGTTCATCGCTTACCTGCAGAACACCGACATCGCCACTCCTATCAATGCGATAGGCAGCCAGGTCAGCCAGGCGCTGTCCATCGACCTCAACAACACGACAGCAGCCGTGGTTTCCCTGCAGCAGCCGGTATTTATGGGAGGCAAGATTCTGGCAGCCAACAAGATGGCCGACGATGCCGAGCAGCTCGCGCAGACGCAGTACTCCCAGGAGCACTCACAGCTGATGGTGGATATCGAGCAGGCATACTGGCAGATCGTCTCCATCGCCGGCAAGAAGAGGCTCGCCGAAGGCTATGCCGACCTGCTTCACCAGATGGAGAAGGATACCGACGCGCTGATTTCCGAAGGCTTCGCGACCCCGTCCGATGCCCTTACAATCAAGGTCAAGGCCAATGAAGCCGATATGCTCCTGACCAAGGCCACCAACGGACTCGCCCTCTCCAAGATGCTCCTCTGCAAGGAGTGCGGCCTGCCTCTCGACAGCGACATCATCCTCGCCGACGAGAACCTGGACCGCATCCCGGAGCCGCAGATGTCGCCTGTCATCTCCGACGACGAAGTCTATGACGCCCGTCCGGAAATCAAGAGCCTCGCTCTCGCGCAGGACATCTATGCGCGCAAAGTCGATATCGCCCGCGCAGATATGCTCCCGACAGTTGCGCTGACCGCCAACTATGCCGTCACCAACCCGAGCGTATTCAACGGCTTCCAGAAGAAATACGGCGACTTTTTCACCGCGGGCGTAGTGGTATCCATCCCGCTCTTCCACGGCGGCGAAGCCCTCAACAAGACCCGCAAGGCCAAGGCCGAGGCCGCCCTGACGAGCATCAAGCTCGATGACGCAAAGCAGATGATTTCCCTGCAGGTAGCCCAGCTCCGCAAAGAGGAGAATGTGGCCCGCGAGAAACTCATCGCAGCCGAGAGCAACCTCTCCAGCGCCGAGGAGAACCTCCGCGTGGCAACTGCCGGCTGGAACGAGGGAATGCTAGCCTCAAATGTAGTGCTGCAGGCCCAGACCGCCTGGCTGCAGGCCCATTCAGATGTAATTGAGGCCGGCGTGGAGCTGCAGATGTGCAGCGTCAACCTCGCCAAGGCTGAAGGTAGATTATAAAATAAAAAAGAAACATATTATGGAAAAGACTCAGAAAAAAGGCAACCTGCTTCTCGGAATCATAGTGCTGGTTGCGCTAATCGCAGCGGTAGCTGTACTTGGAATCCTCTTCTCAAAGCCTCAGCAGGCCCTCATCCAGGGCGAGGCGGAAGCCACTGAATACCGCGTGTCCGGCAAGGTGCCGGGAAGAATCGAGGCGTTCTACGCCAAGGAAGGCGAAATCGTGCACAAGGGCGACACCCTCGTGGACATCGACTCTCCTGAAGTCCGCGCCAAACTTGCTCAGGCCCGCGCCGTCTATGCAGCAGCCTCCGCACAGCGCAACAAGGCCAACACCGGAGCCCGCAAGGAAGAGATAGCCGGAGCTTATGAAATCTGGCAGAAAGCCCTCACCGGCGAGGATATCGCCAGGAAGACTCTCGACCGCGCCACCCGCCTGCACGAGCAGAAAGTGATCAGCGACCAGAAGTTCGACGAAGCTACGGCGCAGTACAATGCGGCCGTCGCCACCGCCCAGGCAGCCAAGTCCCAGTACGATATGGCAGTCAAGGGTGCGCGCGAGGAAGACAAGGCGGCAGCCATCGCCCTCGTTGACCAGGCCAACGGAGCCGTGATGGAGGTGGAATCCTACCTCTCAGAGCTCAAGCTCACCTCTCCTGCCGACGGTATCATCAGCGCCCGCTATCCGCACGTCGGAGAGCTCGTGGGCACCGGTTCACCTATTATGACAGTGACCGACCTCAGCGATATGTGGTTCACCTTCAACATCCGTGAAGACAGGCTCAACAGCATCCAGAACGGAACCGTCCTGACGCTCAAAGTCCCGGCTCTAGGCGACCGCAGCGTCAAGGCTACAGTCAACTACATCGCGGCACGCGAGTCCTACGCTACCTGGAGGGCCACCAACGAGTCCGACGAGTACGATGCCAAGACTTTCGAGGTCAGGGCAGTGCCTGCCGAGCAGGTTGAGGGACTCCGTCCGGGTATGACAGTCATCGTTATAGAAAAGTAAAATGAACAGCATCTTGAAAGTAGCGCGGCGGGAGTTCGGGATAATACGCCGCAAACCGGTTTACCTTCTGGGGTCAGTGGGTGTGATGGCAGTGTGCTGCCTCTTCTACCTGACTTTCTTCAAGGCGGGCCTTCCGGAGAACCTTCCGATCGGGGTGCTGGATCTGGACAATTCTTCGCTTTCCCGTAACTTCTGCCGCCAGCTGGACGCGACCCAGCTCGGCAAGGTCATCAAGTACGAAGACTTCACCACCGCACGGGATGCGATGCAGACGGGCGAGATCACCTCGCTCTGCGTAATCCCTCAGGGGATGAACGAGGAAGTCAACGCCAACCGCAGACCGGTATTCACATATTACGTCAACTCCCTCTATCTCATCGGCGGCGCCCTGAGCTACAAGGATATACTGACCATGGTCACTCTGACCGGCGGCGCCGTCCAGAGGGAGGTCCTGAGGATGAAAGGCTACTCCGAGGGGGCGATAATGGGACTGATACAGCCTATCGTGATAGATGAGCATAAGATAGGCAACGCCACGACCAACTACGGCGTTTACCTCAACAACATCATTCTCCCCGGCCTGCTGGCGCTCAGCATCATCTTCGTGCTGATCTACGCCCTCGGTTCGGAGCTCCGCTACGGGACTTCACGGGAGCTGATGGAGACTGCGGATGGCTCTATGGCGGCGGCGCTGCTGGGGAAACTCCTTCCCTACACGCTCATCTACCTCGCCCTCGGTCTGGGACTCGACCTGCTGATGTTCGGCGTATGCCACTACCCGCTCAATGGCAGTGTGGGCAATATGATGCTCGCAATGGTGGTGTTCATCCTCGCCAACGAGGCGGTGGCGGTGACCATAATAGGGTTGCTTCCTACCTTGAGGTACGCGCTGAGCATTGCCGCCCTCTTCACCATCCTCGGCTTCTCGTTCTCCGGCTTCACTTTCCCGGTGGAGGCGATGCCGACGGCAATCCAGGGCATCAGCGTGCTCTTCCCGCTGAGATTCTACTACCTGCTCTATGTGCAGGAAGCAATCTTCGGGGCCGGATTTGCCTGCTGGTGGCAGTACCTGGTCTATATGCTTCTCTTCCTCATCGGCCCGCTCTGCGTGGCACGGAGGCTCAAGGGAGCTTGGCTTAATCAGAATTTTGAGAAATGATCAAAGAACTTAAAAGAATATTCTCCGACTCGTATGTGGCTATCATCTTCCTGCTCGGAGGCCTTATCTACCCGCTCGTGTACGGAATCGTGTACAACCGGGGAACGGTGGACGACATGCCGCTGGCGATAGTGGATATGAGCGGAAGCGCGGAGAGCCGCCGCTTCACCCGCAAGCTGGACGCGACCCGCGAGGTCGAGGTGGCATACAAGTGCGCCACGATGCAGGAGGCCCAGGCTCTGATGCAGGAGCGCAAGGTGCACGGCATCATCCTCTTCCCGGAGGACTATTCCGAGCGCCTGGCAAACCTCGAGCAGGCGACCGTATCCACCTATGCCGATATGGCCAGTTTCCTCTACTACAAGGACATAACGATGGCGGTCAACCACGTGATGCTCGATGAGATGGGGCAGATCGAGGCTACGCGCTACGCGGCCACGGGTATGAGCGAGGAGAGCATCAAGCAGCTCATCAACGCCATCCC
>CAVJHI010000068.1:0-5403 GCA_963649415.1 bacterium | reverse complement strand
GACGGCTGGGAGATGGCCGAGTGAGCGACCGCTGAGAGCGTCGAAGCGACGGTCTCCGGGGTCGTACCCGCAACGCGCCGCAAGCTCCGGGGGCCGGTGCATCGAGATCCGGGAAAGTGCCCAAAACCGGCATATCGTTGCGCCCTCGAACAGCAAAATCATTCCGCCCATCGGGTGCCGCAAAAAAATTCGGGGAGACCGCTTACTTGAAGCAATCTCCCCGAATTTTTATCTACGCGCTATTGACTAGCTGAAGTCAGGCTGAGGGCCGTCCTGGCCACCCTGAGGGCCCTGCGGCCCCTGAGGGTTCTGCGGACCCTGAGGTCCCTGCTGAGCACCACCCTGTGCTGCCTTGGCCATATCCTCTGAGGCTGCGTGCCAAGCGGCTTCGAGCTCGGAGTTGTACTTGTCGATGTCGGCGATGTTCTTCTCATCGACCGCCTTCTTCAAGCCATCGCAGGCTGACTCGATGGCGGAACGCTTCTCTGAAGGAATCTTGTCGCCGTACTCCTTGAGGTTCTTCTGGGTCTGGAAGACCATAGCGTCGGCACTGTTGATCTTGTCAACCCTCTCCTTCTCGGCCTTGTCGGCCGCCTCATTGGCCTTGGCCTCGTCACGCATCCTCTGAATCTCGGCGTCGCTAAGGCCGCTGGATGCCTCGATGCGGATGTGCTGCTCCTTGCCGGTAGCCTTATCCTTGGCGGACACGCTCAGGATACCGTTGGTATCGATATCGAAGGAAACCTCGATCTGAGGCACTCCACGAGGTGCCGGTGCGATGCCGTCGAGGTGGAAGACTCCGATCTGCTTGTTGTCCTTGGCCATCGGACGCTCGCCCTGGAGGACGCGCACCTCAACTGAAGGCTGGTTGTCGGCCGCCGTTGAGAACACCTGATCCTTGTGGACAGGGATGGTCGTGTTGGACTCAATGAGCTTGGTCATCACGCCGCCGAGGGTCTCGATACCGAGAGAAAGCGGAGTAACATCGAGCAGGAGGACATCCTTGACGTCGCCTGCGAGCACACCGCCCTGGATGGCTGCGCCGATGGCGACTACCTCGTCAGGGTTGACGCTCTTGTTAGGCTCCTTGCCGAAGAAGTTCTTGACGAGCTCCTGCACCTTAGGGATACGGGTTGAACCGCCGACGAGCAGGACTTCATCGATGTCGCTTGCGCTCAGGTGAGCATCGGCGAGGGCCTTGCGGCAAGGCTCGATAGACCTCTGGAAGAGGTCGTCGCAGAGAGCCTCGAACTTGGCGCGGCTGAGCGTCTTGACAAGGTGCTTAGGCATACCGTCAACCGCAGTGATGTAAGGCAGGTTGATCTCTGCGCTTGCGGCGCTGGAGAGCTCGATTTTCGCCTTCTCGGCAGCTTCCTTGAGCCTCTGGAGAGCCATAGGGTCCTTCTTAAGGTCGATGCCGCCGTTGTCGGTGGCGAACTCGCGTGCGAGCCACTCGATGATGGCCTGGTCGAAGTCGTCGCCTCCGAGGTGGGTATCACCGTTGGTGGACTTCACTTCGAATACGCCGTCACCCAGCTCGAGGATGGAGATATCGAAGGTACCGCCGCCGAGGTCATAGACCGCGACCTTCATATTCGTGTTCTTCTTGTCAAGTCCGTATGCAAGCGCAGCGGCCGTAGGCTCGTTGATGATACGCTTTACATCCAGTCCGGCAATCTTGCCGGCCTCCTTGGTAGCCTGACGCTGAGAGTCAGAGAAGTAGGCAGGGACCGTGATGACTGCCTCTGTAACATCCTGACGGAGATAGTCTTCGGCAGTCTTCTTCATCTTCTGGAGGATGATAGCGGAGATCTCCTGCGGAGAATACATACGTCCATTGATGTCCACACGCGGAGTGTTGTTGTCACCGCGGACTACATTGTACGGCACGCGGGCAATCTCCCTGCCCACCTGGTCATAGGTCTCGCCCATGAACCTCTTGATGGAGAAGATGGTGTTCTTAGGGTTGGTGATGGCCTGACGCTTGGCAGGATTGCCCACCTTGCGCTCGCCGTTATCTGTAAATGCGACCACTGAAGGAGTGGTGCGCGCGCCTTCATCGTTGATGATTACGGTCGGCTGGTTGCCTTCCATAACGGCCACGCAGGAGTTCGTGGTACCGAGGTCAATTCCAATAATCTTTCCCATATCTAATGTTTTTTATAATTTTCAATTCCGCCTGCCGCTCCGGCAGGACGACATACTTATCTTCAAAAGCTTTGCCACGGGCAAATCTGTGACAAAATGTCAAAACAAAGGCTCGGAAGCCTTACAACCCCCGAGCCTAAATATTTACGTATCAATTATTTATTCAACAAATGCTACTATCTCGCCCTTGACGACATCCTTGCCCTGAGGGGCGGTAACTGCCACGATGCGGCCGCTCACGGCCGGGAGGATCTCCTCCATCCCGTAGTAGGTCTGCACATAGCCACAGGCCTCGCCCGCATTGACGGCGGTGCCGGCTACAGGGGCTTCGGATGCGTCCTCGACATCTATCTGCCAGAGCATCTTGCCCTTGGCCGGAGCCTGCAGAGGGGTGGCCTTAGGGTACTTCTCCACATATTTGTCGATGTCGAACTCCGGCATCTCTACCACCGGACGCTTCACCACGATAGGGGCGCCGGCCTTGGCCTTGAGCTCGGAGAGCTCCTTGTTGAAACGCTCCTTGGCTACTCCGCTGCGGTAGTCGCGGTACTGCCTCTCGTGCATCGCAAGCTCGAAGAGCTCCTCATCGTCCTGTCCGCAGTCCCAGCCCTCGTCCTTCATCATCTGGCGGAACTTAGGGAGTTCGTCCGGATACATGTCCTGAGGGTTGCCGGTGTAGAATTCCATCCCCTTCTCCTTGGCGAGGGCGACGATTTCCGGAGCGAGCTTGCCGGGGAGGGTGCCCATCTTGCCGAGAATCATCCCCCAGGTATCCTTGTCGATGCTGCTGAAGCGCGGCTTGTTTTGGCTGAGGGCGAGGAGGTTCATCAGGGCGGTGTTCTTGACATACTGGCTGAACGGGGTTACGAGCGGAGGATATCCGAGCTTCGGCCAGACATACTCGACTTCATTGAAGAGCTTGACCATCAGCGTGTCGAGGCTGCTCTCCGGCTTGCCGTTAGCGCGCTCGGAGGCGTTGATTGCGGCCTTGAAGCCCTTGAGGTCGGCCATCATCGAGCCCATCATACCGCCCGGCAGACCGCAGCCCACAAGGAGCGAGGTCATCAGGGAGTTGCTCGGGTTGATCCAGTAGCCGAGGAAGTCGTCGATAAACTCCTGGGTAAGGCGGCGCACCTCCATATATGCGTCCATATTGATGTCCTTGACGAGGAATCCGTCAGCGCGGAGCATCTGCTGGATGGTAATCACATCCGGGTGAACCTTGCCCCAGGCGAGCGGCTCCACGGCGACATCAATATAGTCGGCGCCGGCGCGGGCGACCTCCAGCATCGATGCCGGGGAGAATCCCGGTCCGCAGTGGCCGTGGTACTGTATCTTGATGTGCGGGTATTTCTTCTTGAGATCGGCGGTAAGCTCGGCGAGGAAGGTCGGACGGCCTACGCCCGCCATATCCTTGAGGCAGATCTCATCGGCACCGTATTCCACAAGGTGGCTGGCGACTCCGAGGTAATATTCGACCGTGTGTACCGGAGAATTGGTAATGGAGAGCGCTGCCTGGGAAATCATCCCCGCTTTCTTGGCATACTCGATGGAGAGCTTGAGATTGCGGTGGTCGTTGAGTCCGCAGAACGAACGGGCGATGTCCGTGCCCTGGGCCTTCTTGACCTTAAACATCAGTTCGCGCACGTCGGCAGGTACCGGGTTCATGCGCAGGGCGTTGAGCCCCCTCTCGAGCATATGGGTCTGGATGCCGGCCTGATGGAACGGTGCCGTCCACTTGCGGACGGAGATGTTAGGATTCTCACCGTAGAGGAGGTTTACCTGCTCGAACGCGCCGCCGTTGGTCTCCACGCGGTCAAAGCAACCCATATCGATGATGGCCGGAGCCACCCTCACAAGCTGGTCAACTCGCGGCTGATATTTGCCGGAGGACTGCCACATATCCCTGTAAACGAGGGAAAACTTTATCTCTTTTGACATATTGCGGTGTTTAGTCTTGCAAAGATAATCTTTTTTGGGGCACGGACTCTTGCATAGACAAAAATTCTTCGTATCTTTGCAGACCTATCCGGCGGAAGTGTTCCGCTCAGATTGAACACGGTGCGATTAGTTCAGTTGGTAGAGCACCAGATTGTGGTTCTGGTTGTCGTGGGTTCGAGCCCCACATCGCACCCTCCAAAGCCTCCCTTGTGGGAGGCTTTTTCGCTTTATTGTCGGGGCAAAACAGGCA
This sequence comes from bacterium, assembly GCA_963649415.1. Classification (GTDB taxonomy): domain Bacteria; phylum Bacteroidota; class Bacteroidia; order Bacteroidales; family UBA932; genus Cryptobacteroides. The sequence goes on along the minus strand of CAVJHI010000068.1, from coordinate 1,064 downwards.
GCCGAATCAATACGCCAACACGAACAGCTCGTGGAGGGATCGATGCCGGAGACCAATTACGGCTGGGTGACGCCGTCGATGCGGAGCTGGAAGGTGCCGGAGGGGGCGGTCACATCGACGATATCGCCAACCTTATGGTCCATCAGGGCCGCGCCGATCGGGGATTTGAGCGAGATTTTGCCGGCTTCGAGATTCATCTCGTGAGGGCTCACTATGGTATAGGTCAGACTGACCCCGGTCTTGAGGTTGGTGAACGAGACCTTGCTGAGGAGCGAAATCTTGTCTTTCGGCAGGGCGCCGGTGTCGATGACGCGGGAGAACTGGAGCACCTTCTGCAGGAAGCGGATGCGGCTTATGGCCTTGCCCTGAGCACGGCGCGCGGCTCGGTAGCCGGCGTTCTCGCTCAGGTCGCCCTGCGCGCGAGCCTCCGAGAGGTCGTCCTTGATCCTCGGATATTCCACATTGATGAGCCGGTCGAGCTCCGAGGCAATCTCATCGTAGCGTTCCTTTGACAGATATTCCATACCGCAAAGATAAAAAATTGTTTACTTGTTGATACCGACGAGGTAGCGAGCTGCTTTCACGAAGAGACGACATAGCCGGCGGCCTCCTACGCCCCTGCAGACGGCCCGGCTCTGCACTACCCCCTTTTAAAACCGGGGTAACGCAGGACGGACCCTGCCACAGGCCCCTGTAGGGCATTCTGGTATGTCACCTCTTCGTGAGTTTCGGCGAAGTCCGCATCAGCGGTAGCCGGCGCGGACGCGTGCTGCTTTTTGTAGTAGAGGGGGTCGATGCCGGAAGACCGTCGCTTCGCTCCCCCTCCCACTGCGCTTCGCTTGTGGGCCCCGCCCGCTATCAAGCGCGGGTGCTTAGGGTCTCCGACACCGACCCCTCCACAACCTGTTCGAGCACGCGCAATGCTAACACTGCCTGATTTGACTAACAAAGCCGCGTCAGCGAGATTTCGAAGAAATCGAAGCAGCGGAGCCGCCCGACGGAGGCGAAGCCGGAGTCGGTGTGCCCCAGGAAGGGGCTGTCTGCGCAAGCCGACTGGGGCTAGA
>CAVJHI010000067.1:0-5664 GCA_963649415.1 bacterium | reverse complement strand
CTATCGCTGTCTTCATGATATTCTAGATGTTTGCTATTCTCATTATGTCTGCAAAGACTCCTGCCGCCGTCACTCCGGCTCCGGCACCGTAGCCCCGGATGATCATCGGGTGCGGCGCGTAACGCTCTGTGGTGAGCAGGATTATGTTGTTGGAGCCGTCCAGCGACCAGGCCGGGCTGTCGCTGCCCACTTCGCGGAGCGACACGCGGCACTTGCCCCCGTTCATTTCGGCTACGAACCTCCATCTCAGGTGCCTCTCCTCCAGGCTGCGGCGCCTGCACTCGAAGTCTTCGTCGAGGCTCGGCAGCTTCTGCCAGAATTCTTCCTGGCTGCAGCTGAAGAAGTCCTGCGGGATGAAGAGTTCGGCCTCGACATCTTCCTGGCTGACTTCGTAGCCGGCTTCGCGGCTGAGTATCACCAGTTTACGGATTACATCCTTGCCGGAAAGGTCGATGCGAGGGTCGGGCTCTGCGAATCCCTGCTCCATAGCCATCCTGACCGTTCGGCTGAACGGCACTTCGGCGGAGAGGGTGTTGAAGATGAAGTTGAGAGTGCCGCTGAGCACCGCTTCGAGCTTGAGAATGCGGTCTCCGCTGTTGCAGAGGTCGTTGATTGTGCTGATGATAGGGAGGCCGGCGCCCACATTGGTCTCGAAGAGGAACTTGACCCCCTTGCGGAGGGCCATCTCCTTAAGGCGGCGGTACATCGCGTAGTCGGAGGAGGCGGCTATCTTGTTGGCTGCCACGACTGAAATTCCGTGGTTGAAGAAGTCCTCGTAGAGGGAGGCGACCTGCGGGCTGGCGGTGCAGTCCACGAATACGGAGTTGAATATGTTCATCCCGATCACCTCGTCCCTGAGGCGCTGCGGGTCTATCGCTATGCCGCCCTTGAGGGCTTCCTGCCAGGCTGCAGGATCGATCCCGCCGCGGTCGAAAGCTCCGACCGTGCTGCGCGCAATGCCTACTATGTTGATTTTGAGGTTGCGCTCGCGCATCAGTTTCTCCCTCTGCTGCGCTATCTGACCGAGCAGCTGCCCGCCGACCGTGCCGACTCCGCAGATGAAGAGATTAAGCTCTTGATATTCAGAGAGGAAGAAGCCGTCGTGGATGACATTGAGGGTCTTGCGCAGGAAGCGGCGCTCCACTACGAAGGAGATGTTGTTGGCGGACGAGCCCTGGGCGCAGGCGAGCACGCTGACCCCGTTGCGTCCGAGGATGCCGAAGAGCTTGCCGGCGATACCGGCGCTGTGCTTCATATTCTCTCCGACCACTGCCACGGCCGCGAGTTCGCGCTCCACCTTGACTGCGTCGATGGCTCCGCTGGCGATTTCTGCGCTGAATACCTCGTCAAGCACCCGCGCCGCCAGGTCTGCGTCGGCCTTGCTGACGCCGATGGAAATGCCGGTCTCGGATGCTGACTGCGATACGAGGAACGCGCTGATGCCTTCTGAGGCGAGGGCGGAAAATATCCTGCTATCCACTCCGACCACTCCGACCATCGAGTTGCCGCTCAGGGTGATGAGGCAGATGTCGTCGATGGAGGAGATGCCCCTCACGATTCTGCCGCCGCCGGGGCAGTCACGGTGAATGGTGGTGCCGGGAGCGTCCGGGTTGAAGGTGTTCTTTATTATTATCGGAATGTTCTTCCTGCAGACTGCGTAGAGGGTAGGCGGGTAGATGACCTTGGCTCCGAAGTTGCAGAGCTCCATCGCCTCGTCGTAGCTCATCTCGTCTATCGTGTAGGAGGTGCGGATGATGCGCGGGTCGGCGGTCATGAATCCGTCCACGTCGGTCCAGATTTCAAGCGAATCGGCGTCCAGCGCCGCTGCGAGCAGGCTCGCCGTGTAGTCGGAGCCGCCCCTGCCGAGGTTGGTAATGTCGCCGCTGTCCCTGTCGGTGGAGATGAATCCCGGCACGATGGCCACTTCGTCTCCGCCGCGGTAGAGCGAGAATGCCTCGCGGATAAGCGGGTAGGAGCTCTCGGTGTCGGCCCTATTGATGCGGCCGCTCCTCTCGGTGAGGATAAACTGCAGAGGGTCATAGAGCTTCGCACCCTTCACGACTTCGGTCACTATAAGCGAGGAGAGCCTCTCGCCGAAGCTGAGTATCTCGTCCTCGGCCTTGCGCGGCAGCACGCGGAGCATATAGACGCCCTTGCAGATGTCGCTGAGACGGTCGAGAAGCTCGCTGAGGCGGCCCTTGAGGATGGAGCGCGCTCCGGCGTCCTCCACCATCTCGTCGCACATGCTGAAATGCCGCTCTCTAATCTCCTGAAGCAGAGTTAGGTACGAGCTGTCGCCACCTTCGGCGAGCCGGGAGGTGCGGACCAGACTGTCGGTGACGCCCCCGAGCGCGGACACCACTACGATGACCGTTTCCGTCTGCGATTCGATTATTGACTTGACGCTGCGCAGACTCTTCGGACTGCCTACCGATGTGCCGCCGAACTTGATGACCTTCATACTTCCAGGATTTTTAACTCGCGAAATTACTCCATAAATTCCATATTCCAAAATTTGCATTTCTCACAATAGTGAGCGAAATTCGCGATTCGTGCCCGGGCGGGAGATGGGCTTCCGCCGGCCTATTTGATTGAGATGAAATTCTGTGAACTGAATATTTCCGAGCCGTTCCGCTTCGAGGCGGGGGAGAGCCTTTCCACGATGCGGATTGTATTCCACTGCTCGGACCACGCTCGCCGCGAGGGGGAGAAGGTAATCTGGATATGCCACGCGCTGACCGCCAATTCCGACCCGGAAGACTGGTGGCCGCAGATGGTGGGAAGCGGCAAACTGATCGATACTGACCGCTATTTCGTGGTGTGCGTGAATATGCTCTGCTCGCCTTACGGCTCGGCCGGGCCGGCATCTCCGGACGCCTCCGGCAAAGCGTACCTGATGTCGTTCCCGCGTACCACGGTGCGGGATATGGTGAATGCCAATATCCTTGTACGCAAACATCTGGGAATCGATAAGATAGACCTGCTTGTGGGGCCGTCCATCGGAGGATTTCAGGCCTATGAGTGGGCTGTGATGGAGCCTTCCGTTATCGAGAAGGCCGTCTTCCTTGCCACCGAGGCGAAATGCTCCCCTTACCTTACTGCCTACAACGAGGCGCAGAGGATGGCTCTGCGCGCCGATTCGAGTTTCACCGAGGCCGCTTCACTGGAGGGCGGCAGGAAAGGGCTGGAGTGCGCCCGCGCCATTGCGATGCTCTCCTACAGGACTTATGAGGGCTATGTCAGGACCCAGACCGAGCCTGATGGGGACGCACTCTTTGCCGACAGGGCCGCTTCATATCAGCGCTATCAGGGCCGCAAGCTCGCGGACCGCTTCGATGCCTACAGCTACTGGTACCTGACCTATGCCCTTGACAGTCACAATGTCGGGCGTGGCAGGGGAGGAGTGGCCGCGGCGCTTTCCCGCGTCAGGGCGCACTGCCTGGTGCTGAATATCGACAGCGACTGCCTCTTCCCGACCGAGTCCGGCCGCGAGCTCGCCGCGATGCTCCCGGATGCCGAATATGCTCAGATTAGCTCCGCCTTCGGCCACGACGGCTTCCTTATCGAGTACGATGCGCTTGCACACATTCTAAAAAATTGGATATGATATTCGACATCCGCGATGCTGGGCCGTCAGATGCGGCTTTCATCGCCCGGAACATAGTTGCGGCGATGGGCTACGATGTGTTTTCGCCCGGAAGCCTTGACGCCGTGATGGATTTTGACGGCCGTCAGCTCACTCTCCAGGAAGCGATTGAGGCGTTTATCCCCATCTGCTGCCGGGAGGACACGCTCTACTTCTGGGGCAGAACCAGGATTTCCACGGTGGACGGCATCCCTACCGGGTCTCTGACCGCCTATCCGGGGGCAGAATACCTCTCTATGAGGGACCGTACCTGGGGCGACTGGGGCAAGAGTCTGGGGGTTGATGCGACTGTTTCTCAGGAGCCGGAATGTTTCCCGGGGGAGTACTATCTGGATACTCTCGCCGTACTTCCCGAATGGCGGGGCAGGAGTTTCGAGCACTGCGGCGTCAGCGACAGGACGGGGCACCTCCTGATACGGGATGCCTTCAGGCAGGGCAGGCTGCAGGGTTTGCGGCAGGCGAGCCTGATAGTTGACACCGAGCATCCTCGGGTTGCAGAATATTATTCTGCCGCGGGCTTCCGCCCGGCCGGGCAGATGCTGTTTTTCGGACATCCATATATGCGAATGCGTGCTGCGATATGAAAAAGTATTTGATTCTCTCACTTGCCATCGCGCTCACGGGCTGCGGATTTCAGAGTACTCCGGAGGGCTATGTGCGCTACTGCGTGAAGCAGCTTGACAGGCAGGCTCTCTATGCCGACTCCCCGGACTGGGAGGAATGCAGGAAGTCCGTCCTGGCTGAGAGCCCGGCTTCTATGGCGGAGGCGCACGATGCCGTTTCCCGAGCCGCTGCCGTTGCCGGCGGAAAGCATTCCCGACTTGTACCTCCCGTCAGGGATACCGTTTCCTATGTCGAGAAGCTGCCTGAGGCTGAGCTGCTGGAGGGGAATGTCATCCGCATAGCGCTGCCGGCCCATTCCGGCGTCAAGGTTCCGGATTCGACTTACATCCATACGGTGCTGGATTTCCTGCAGGAACATCCTGATGCTGACGGCGCCGTGCTGGATCTCCGGGGTAACGGCGGCGGGAATATGTACCCGATGATTGCGGCCGTTTCTCCGCTGATCCCAGAGGGAATCGTTCTCCGTTTCAAGAGCCGCAAACGCACGGCTCCGGTTTCGCTGGAGTACATCGTCAAGATGGCGGGGCTCTCTCCGGCCGGGGTGAAGAAACTGCCTGCCTCTCTGCCGATTGCTGTCCTAACTGACAGCGGAACCGGCAGTTCCGGAGAAGCCACATTGCTCTGTTTCCGGGGATTGGACAATGTCCGGACTTTCGGCGCGCCGACCGCCGGCTATGCCAGTGCCAATATCGTCCTGCCTCTTGAGGACGGCTATACGCTTCTGATAACGACCGGTTGCGATGTGGCAAGGACCGGCGAAGTCTTCTGCGACGACCCGATTGAACCCGACTTCCGCAGCGACACCCCGCTCGAGGACGCGCTGCGGTGGATAGCGGAGAGGCAGTGAGGCCTGCGGCCGCGTGACTTGCATATTGCTGCCGTTGCCCGGCTTGCCTAACAAGACGCTTGAGCGGCGCGGCGGAGCGTCAGCGAGATTTCAAAGAAATCGAAGCAGCGGAGCCGCCCGCCGGCTGCGAAGCAGACGGCGGTGCGCCCCTGGAAGGGGCTGTCGGCGCTAGCCGACTGGGGTTAGAGAAGTAAAGCGAGCCGCAAGCGGCTCGCAGGGGCCAGAGCGGCCGGAGAGTTGTCCGGGGCGTAGACAAAATACGCCCCGGGACAACTCCCCGCCCGCGGGGCTCTAAGCCTCGGACAACATCCCCGGGGCGCCCCGTGCACCCTTCTCCCAACTTCTTTTATTTCTACAATTCCCGTTCAGGCCAGATGGCCGCAGAACGATGTCAGGATAGGATTGGGCTGAATGTCGAAGACTTAAAGTCGATCGGCATTCAGCCTTGTCATAGTTCTACGGCCCTGCAGGGCACACTAGGCTGAACGCGAATTGTAGATTTTGCGCAGACAGCCCGCAAATGTAATGCTTGCCCTCCGGCGCGGTC
>CAVJHI010000066.1:0-5818 GCA_963649415.1 bacterium | reverse complement strand
ACAACCCGACGGTCGGGAGCATTCTTTCCTGGCCTAATATGGTGGAGACGATGGGGTGGAGGCACAACACCATCATCGACAATATGCTCAACCTCGAGCTGCTCTTCCGCGTGGCGGAGCTTTGCGACCGCAAGGACCTCTACGACATCGCCTTCAAGCACGCCGAGACCACGATGAAATACCAGTTCCGCGAGGACGGGAGCACCTACCACGTGATGGTCTTCGACCCGGACAGCGGCGAGTTCCTTGAGGGACACACCCATCAGGGCTGGAAGGACGACACGATGTGGGCGCGCGGGCAGGCCTGGGCTGTATATGGCTTCACGATGGCCTACCGCTTCACACGCGACCAGCGCTTCCTCGACACCGCCTGCAAGGCTCTGGACACCTATCTGAAGCGTCTGCCGGAGGACGGCATCCCTTACTGGGACTTCGATGCCGGCGAGCAGCTTGCCGACCAGCCTAAAGATTGCTCGGCCGCCGCTATAGTAGCTTCGGCGCTGATCGAGCTGCAAGGCTACCTGCCTCAGGAAGAGGCGGAACGCTGCCTCTCCGTAGCGGAGAATACCCTCAAAACCCTCTCTGCAGCCCCGTACAGGGCTGGAGATCAGTGCTCCGCTTTCCTGCTTCACGCCACCGGCAACCTTCCGGTCGGCTACGAAATCGACGCCTCCATCAGCTACGCCGACTACTACTATCTTGAGGCGCTCGTGAGATTGAAGAGTCTTTAAACACAAAATTTTAACACTTCCAAAAAACAATTAAGAATGAAGATTTTCATCAAGAAAAGCCTGACGGCGCTCGTCTCTGCGGCGCTGCTGCTTCTCTGCACGGATGCGTTTGCCCAGCGCAATGTCACCGGTAGAGTAGTGGACTCTCAGGGCAGCCCTGTCCCGGGGGCTGCAGTAATCGAGACCGGAACCAGCAATGGCGTGTCCTCGGGCTTGGACGGCACTTTTAGCATCTCCGTCAAGGAGGGCGCAAGCATCTCCGTATCCTGCATCGGCTATGTTGATCAGACAATCAAGGTCGGCTCCGCCAGAAACCTCAACATCGTCCTTGCAGAGGACTCGACTCTCCTCGAAGAGACGGTAGTAATCGGTTATGGCTCCGTCAAGAAGATTGACCTCACCGGTTCAGTCGGTTCGGTATCCAATGACAACCTCGTCCGGGGCGGTCTTACAGATGCAGTGGGAGCAATGCAGGGAGTCCTCCCGGGCGTACAGATTCAGCGCTCCAACAGCAAGCCGGGCGGCGAGTACAACATCCTCATCAGAGGTCTCAATACCATCAGCGGCAGCACCTCTCCTCTCGTGGTAGTGGACGGTGTGCAGGGAGCGTCGCTCTCCAGCATCAACCCTGACGATATAGAGCGTATAGACATCCTCAAGGATGCATCCTCAACCGCAATCTACGGTTCCCGTGCGACCAACGGCGTAGTGCTTGTCACTACCAAGCGCGGCAAGGCCGGCGATGTCAAGATAGACTATAGCGGCTATGTCGGCGTGCGTCAGTACACCAATATGCCTGATATGATGTCCGGGGATGAGTATGTACAGATTGCCCGCGAAGCCAAGCGCAACAAGAAGACCAATGAATATACTTCGGACGACAAGATATTCACGGCTTCCGAACTCAAGGCCATCGAAGACGGCAACTACTTCGACTGGGTTGACGCCATCTCCCATCCGGCGATGATGACTAACCATACCGTATCCGCGTCCGGCGGCAGCGACAAGGCTACCTACTCCCTCTCTACGGGCTACTACTTCGAGGACGGTATGATCGATCCTCAGGACTACTCCCGTTACAATGTGAGGGCGGCGGTCGATGTGAAACCTGTGGATTACATCAGGTTCGGAGTCAATATGTACGGCACCTATTCCGACCGCAACACCGGTAACTCCGACCTCCTTCAGGATGCCATCCGTCTGCGTCCTACCTACCACCCGACCAATCTCGTCACCGGCGAGGAGGAGTGGGCATACTCCAACGGTCAGTACAATGCCCTCGTGACAGGTGAGAACGAATTCAACGAGACCAAGACCTATAATGTGTTCGGTAACGCGTTCCTCGAGATCCTTCCTTTAAAGGGCTTGTCGGTCAAGACGATGTTCTCCCCGAACATCAAGATAGCTGAAATCGGCCAGTACAGAGGCCGTTATACCAAGGCCAACAAGGGTACAAACGACCCTACCAGCAACTATGCCAAGAATTCCACTACGGACTGGGTATGGGACAACCAGGTGACATATGCCCGCGAAATCGGCGCTCACCGCTTCGATATCACCGGCATCTTCTCCATGGCCCAGAACGAATATGAAGCCCTCAAGGGAATAGGCAACGGACTCAGCTACAATTCCCTCTGGTACAATCTTCAGGGCGGCGCCAAGTCCAATTCTTCTACCTCCAGCTACTCCAAGTACAGCCTTATGTCTTATATGATGAGGGCTAACTACATCTATGCCGACAAGTACTACATTTCCGCAAGCGTGCGCTATGACGGCTCGTCCAAACTCGCCGACGGCCACAAGTGGGGTGCATTCCCTTCTGTAGCCCTCGCGTGGAGAGTGAACCAGGAGGATTTTATGAAGGATATCGACTGGATGAACAACCTCAAGTTGCGTGTCAGCTACGGTCAGACCGGTAACGACAATGTCTCCCCTTATCAGACCGAAGGCTCCATCAGCGGCGTGAAGTACTACAGCTTCGGCTCCACTACCTCCACGGCCTATGTGCCTAACAACCTCCGTAATATGGATCTCGGTTGGGAGCGGACAAGCGAAATCAATGTCGGCGTGGACTTCGGTTTCCTCAAGGACAGGATTTCCGGTAGCGTGGACTACTACAACCGTCTCACCACCGACCTCATCATGAGCAAGGCAATCCCATCTACCACGGGTTACACTTCTGTCAAGGCAAATGTGGGTTCGGTACGCAACTCCGGCGTCGAGGTATTGCTCAATACCGAGAACATCCGTACTCGCGACTTCTCCTGGACCACCCAGCTCAACTTCGCCTACAACCGCAACCGCATCGTCGATCTGCAGTACAAGGAGGACCTCTCCGTATATGGAGAGTCTCTCGCGGGGATGGAGGGTGACTACAAGAACCTCTGGATTATCGGCCAGCCTATCGATATCAACTACAACCTCGAGACCATCGGCATCTGGCAGCTCGACGAGAAGGAGGAGGCCGCCAAGTACGGCTGCACCCCTGGTCAGTACAAGCCTTATGACCGCAACGGCGACGGCAAGATTACCGATGCGGACCGCTTCATCGACGGCAAGAAGACTCCGGACTGGACAGGAGGTATGACCAACACTTTCAGGTACAAGAACTTCGACCTCTCGGTACAGATGAGTTTCCAGAGCGGCGCGAGGATGAGGAACCAGTACTACATCTCATTCGCGCTCGAGGGCAATACCCAGAACTTCAACAACCTCCGCGGAGACTACTGGACACCGGAGAACCCTTCCAACGAGCGTCACTGGCCTGGCAGTCAGGGTTCATATTCCAACTATCGCAGTGCAACCTGGAGCAATAACGAGACCAAGGCCACTTCATCTCACCGTCTGTCAAGCACCGATTTCGTGAAGTTCAACTACGCCTCTCTCGGCTATACCTTCGACCGCAAGTTGCTCGACAAGGTGAAACTCAGCAACCTCAGAATTTACGCCACCGTGCAGAACCCTTACATCTGGTGTGACAAGTACTGCTTCAACCCTGAGCAGATGAACACCGGTATCAACAGCACCGACTTTATGACGATGAACATCCTGTTCGGAGTTAATGTTGGATTTTAATTATCTATGAATATGAAGACAAGATATATCCTTATCAGTGCAGTGCTTGCAATGGCGGCGGCTACCTCCTGCTCGTCATTCCTCGATGAGAAGAATATCTCATCCCAGTCTGCGGAGGCGTATTTCGCTACCCCGACAGGGTACGAGAACCTCGTCAGGGGAGCATACAACAGCCTCACCTCAATATACAATTCGACGACCTGGTACTCCCTTACCCAGCTCGGAACCGACATTTCCACTCAGAACAACGGCGATGCCACCAATCAGCTCAACCAGTATGTCACTTTCTACAACGACAATGCTACCGTGAGCTCCTACTGGAACACTCTCTATTCTTCTCTGAAGAACGTCAACGCGGCCATTGACCGCTCCGCTTCTGTGATAACCACCGAGACCGACCCGCGGGAGGGTATGGACCCGGCTCTGATTGCCAAGAGGGTCGCAGAGGTGAAATACCTCCGCGCGCTTATACTCTTCGAAATCGTCAAGAATTTCGGCCAGGGCCCACTCATCCTCTCCGAGCCGACCTCTGCCTCCACGACCTCGCAGCTGGACGGTCCGGAACTCTTCTACGACCAGATTCTCAAGGATCTTCAGGATGTACTGGATTCCGAACTGCCTATGAAGCAGCCGGCTTCCGAGTACGGAAGAGTGTCCAAGGCGGCCGCCCTGCATCTCCGCTCGCTTGTCTATCTCACCCGCGGATATCAGAGCTACGGCAAGGGTGATGCTGATTTCAAGGCCGCTCTCGCCGATGCCGAGAATGTAATCGGCAATTCGGGGCACAAGCTGCTTGACGACTATGCAATGGTTCATCGCCAGAGCAATGAGGTCAACGACGAGATCATCTTCTGCGTCAACTTCAATAATGCCGCCGGCGCATACACCAATATCTGGAGCGAGTACTACCTCTTCGTCTACAGGGAAGGGTGGCAGGACATCGCATTCTCCTCAATCTACTGCAACGACTGGGCATCCGTTATGCCGACCAAGTATGCCTACCTCCTCTTCGACTGGAAGAAAGACCACCGTGCCGAGGTGACATTTATGTCCCCTTACAACGGCGATGCTTCCACTTCCATCGACGGCCGCACTTATGGTGTCAACTATTTCCAGAGCACCAACAAGAAGGGCACTGTGCCTGAGGGCGATCCTGTGCTTCTCTTCCCTGTGCCTCAGGACGGAAAGACTTACTCGAAGCTCTCAGGCTCTGCCGTAAGTTTCGATAATAACCACACCTACACTGCAGCCGAGAAGAGCGCCGCCATCGACGAGGGCCGTTACATCTACAACTATCCGACCGGCTCGCTCGCCGAGAAGTCCTATAAGGATGCCGGTAACGACGACTACTACATCACCGGTTTCCAGAGCGGCAACTCCTCATCCCGAGCCTGGCTGCCTGTATGGAAGTTCAAGGATTCCAACACCCAGTACAACTCCTCAGGTACCGTTTCCTATGGCAGCAGAGACATCTATCTTGCCCGTCTTGCGGAGACCTATCTCATCGCCGCGGAGGCTTGTGTCAAGCTCGGCGACAATGCGGGCGCCCTCAAGTATATCAACAAGGTTCGCGAGAGAGCTGCGAAGAATGCCAAAGAGGCCGGCCTGCCGCTCTATTCCGGCACCCTCACGCTCGACAATATTCTTGACGAGAGGGCTCTCGAGCTCTTCGGAGAGGCTCCGCGCTGGAACGACCTGAGCCGTACCGGCAAGCTCGCGGAGAGGGTGCTCGAGTACAACTGGGATGTTACCAACATCTACGGCGGCTCCATCAAGACCGACCTCAGCGCTGCCACCAACGCCAAGTACAGCCTCAGGCCGATTCCGCTCTCCTGGCTCAATTCCCTGACTAACGGCAAGGAACTCAAGAACAACCCGGGCTGGGAATAGCAGAACAGCGTTTACCGCTATATCATTAAGGGAGGGTGGCCAAAAATCGACTTTTTGGCCACCCTCTTTTGGCTTCTTGGCCCGCTCTCCGAGCTTCCCGGCCTTTTGGAAGAAATATCAAA
>CAVJHI010000065.1:0-6703 GCA_963649415.1 bacterium | reverse complement strand
ACCCTGTGCGGGAGTACGCGATTCAAGGAGGAGTTCCTGGAGGCGCAGAAGCGTCTTACCCTCGAGGGCAATATCGTCATCTCCGTGGGGCTTTTCGGGCACAGCGGCGACGAGGAGGTGTGGACGCCCGGGACGAAGGAGATGCTGGACGAGATGCATCTCTCCAAGATCGATATGGCGGACGAGGTCTTCGTGGTGAACCCCGGCGGCTACATCGGGCAGAGCACGGCCCGCGAGATAGCCTACGCCCTCGCCCGCGGCAAGAAGGTCAGCTCGCTCTGCCCTATCGACCCGGCGCAATACCGGCGGTAAGCTGCGGCCCGAGCCATTTCTGCCATTGCATAATAAGATGATTGAGTAATTAAACACAATATGTCAAAGATTGGTAATCCATTCACCCCTGTCGGGAAAAAGGCGGTTCTCTGCGGAGCTGGAGAGCTGGGGAAAGAAATCGCTATCGAACTTGAGCGCTACGGCGTGCACGTGGTGGCCGTGGACAAATATCCCAACGCTCCTGCTATGCAGGTGGCGCAGTCCTCGCACGTGCTCTCGATGCTTGACGGCGAGGCGCTCTCGGCTATGATTGAGGAGGAGAAGCCGGATCTCGTTATCCCGGAAGTCGAGGCTATCGCCACTCCGAAGCTGGTAGAACTTGAGAAGAAAGGCTACACGGTCATCCCTACCGCCAACGCGACTTTCCTGACGATGAACCGCGAGGGAATCAGGCGCCTTGCGGCGGAGGAGCTCGCTCTTCCGACCTCGCCCTACGAGTTCGCCCGGAGCGAGGACGAGTTCCGGGCGGCGGTGTCCCGGATCGGATTTCCCTGCGTCGTGAAGCCGGTAATGAGTTCTTCCGGCCACGGACAGAGCATAGTCAGGGACGAGTCGCAGATCTCCCGGGCCTGGAAGATGTCGCAGGAGGGAGGCCGTGCCGGCGAAGGCAAGGTTATCGTGGAAGGCTTTGTGGATTTTGACTACGAAATCACCCTCCTGACAGTGCGCCATTGCGCTGGGACAACCTTCCTCAAGCCTGTGGGCCATCATCAGGTGGACGGGGATTATCGTGAGTCCTGGCAGCCTCAGGGGATGAGCCCGGCTGCGGAGAAGAAGGCCCAGGAGATTGCGGGCAAGATTACCGCCGCCTTGGGTGGCTACGGAATATTCGGAGTGGAGCTTTTTGTAAAGGGTGAGGATGTGATTTTCAGTGAAGTTTCGCCTCGGCCGCACGACACCGGGATGGTGACCATGATTTCTCAGGACCTCTCGGAGTTTGCTCTTCACGCCAGGGCGGTGCTTGGCCTGCCCGTCCCGGAGGTGCGCTTCTACGGGCCGTCAGCCTCCAAGGCAATCGTCGTCGAAGGCGATACCTGCGAATATGAGTTCCAGGATGTGGACAAGGTGCTCGAGGAGCCGGGGGTTCAGGTCCGCTTCTTCGGCAAGCCGGAAATCAAGGGCCACCGCCGCGTAGGCGTCATCCTCGCTACCGACGAGACGGTGGAGAAGGCGCTTCAGAAGGCCGAAAGGGCGTATTCTAAACTCAAGGTCGCAGGCGGACGGAAGATTTGACGCCCGCCCGTCAAGGAACAACACGACAACCAAAACCACAAAATACCAACAAATATGCAACTGCAACTTATCATCAATCTTCTCCTGAGTGCGACGGCGTCGCTGACGCTCGCTTCCTGCGTGGCCGGGAATTCTGAATGCGCCACACTGACCGAAGCGCTGGAAGCCGAGGCGTGGGGCGTCTCGCAATGGATCTCAGCGGCCGACGCGCCTGTGGTCACCGGGAGGATAACATCGTCCAACGAGAGGGCCGCCGATGGGTCGAGCTGGTTTGTCTCCACGCTAAAGAATGAGCGTAAAGTGGTGTCAGCCAAATGGATGACCAGCGGACTCGGAGTCTATGAGCTCTATGTCAACGGTCAGAGCGTAGGCCGCGAAGTACTCAAGCCGGGTTTCACGCACTACGCCAAGACCAAGCGTTCGTTTACCTACGACATCACCGGCCTCATCGCGACCGGAAAGGGCGCGGACAATGTTTTTGCCGCCCAGCTGACTCCGGGCTGGTGGGCCGACAAGATAATCACTCCGTCGGGAAACAATGGGATGATCGGCCGCAAGACCGCATTCCGAGGGGTGTTGGAGCTAAAATTTTCGGACGGCAGCACCAAACTCTACGGCACCAACACCAGTGACTGGCTTGCCGGTGTGGCAGGCCCCGTCAAGCATGCTGCCATCTTCGACGGTGAGGAGTATGACGCCCGCGAACTTCCGGGCTACGCCACTCCCGAGAAGCTCTCCGCGCCGGAGCTCAATACCGAATTCAACGGGGAAATCCTGCCGACCAATGGAGCTGAAGTCTATCTCCGCGAGGACCTGGCCATTGCACCTGTCAGGATGTACAGTTGGGAGACAGTGAGTGGGGCGACTGACGACGCATACGGCACAGTGGTCATTAAGAGCGAATACAAGGACGGCGACGAGATTGTGCTCCATCCCGGCGAGAAGCTCGTCGTGGACTTCGGGCAGAATGCTGCCGCTGTGCCTTCGTTCGTCTTCAACGCCGCTGAAGGCACCGTCCTCACCTGCCTCCCGGCCGAGTTGCTCAACGACGGCAACGGAGCCCAAAGCCGCGGGATGGACGGCCCTGAGGGAAGCGTGCACCGCCTCAATCTCCGCACCCCCGACACGGGAATGAGATTGACCTACACCTTCGCCGCTTCTGACAAGCCGGTATCATTTATACCGACCTGCACCTTCTTCGGCTACCGCTTCATCTCCGTCACGGCGAGCGCCGATGTCACGATCGGCAGCATCAGGTCAGTCCCTGTGACTTCCATTACCGAGAATATGGAGACCGGAGTCATCACCACTGGCAACGAACTCATCAACAAGCTGATATCCAATACTGTCTGGGGGCAGCGCTCCAATTATCTCTCCGTGCCTACCGACTGTCCGCAGCGCAACGAGCGCCTTGGCTGGACAGCCGACACGCAGGTGTTCTCCGAGACCGGCAGTTTCTTCGCCGACACCCGGCTCTTCTTCCACAAATGGATGAGGGATATGAGGGACACCCAGGACCCGCGCGGCGGCTTCGGCGGCGTCGCTCCCCTCGCCCAGTATGGCTCCGAGCCGCATTCAATGATGCGCCTCGGCTGGTCTGATGCCGGCATCATCGTGCCTTGGGTAGTATGGAAGCAGTTCAACGACACTGAGATAGTGGAGGAAAACTGGGCTGCGATGGAGAAACTGATGGACCATATCTATGAGACTAAATACGACCACAAGACTCTCTCCGCCGAGAACGGCAACTTCCAGTGGGGTGACTGGCTGAGCTACGAACCGCTTGAGTCTCACGGCGGAAGCATCTATGGCCGCCGCTATAAAACTCTTCCCGAGGCATATGTGTACTGGAATTATCTGAGTGCCTGCTATTGGGCTTCCAATGCCGGCATGATGAGGGATATGGCTGCGGCTACGGGCCGGGATGCCGACAAGTACGGCGAAATGCAGAAAGCGGCTGTCGATTATCTCCGGGAGAATTTCCTTAATTCCGACGGCAGCTTCAAACTGGCCATCCTCAATACAATGCAGACCCCTGCCCTCTTCGCGCTCAGAAACAATCTGGTGGAAGGCGAGGCGAAGGAAGCTCTCAAAGAGCGTCTGCGCAAGAATTTCGAAGACCACGGCGGTTGCCTCCAGACCGGCTTCCTCGGCACTTCCATCATTATGCCTACACTCACCGAGAACGGAATGGCCGATGTCGCCTACGAACTTCTCTTCCAGCGCAAGAACCCGAGCTGGCTCTATTCCATCGATAACGGGGCCACAACCATCTGGGAGCGCTGGAACTCCTATACGCTGGAGAACGGCATGGGGCCTAAGGGCATGAACAGTTTCAACCATTATGCCTACGGCGTAGTGTGCGAGTGGATATGGAAAAGCGTTGCCGGAATCTCCGCCGACACTGCTCAGCCAGGCTTCAAGCACATCATCATGAAGCCTCTCCCTGACAGGAGACTGGGCTTCGTGAATGCCGAATATAAGTCCGCGGCCGGCCTCATCAGGAGCGAGTGGAAATATGAGGGCGACAACTGGATATGGAACTTCACCATACCTGAGGGAGCCACCGCTTCCGTCACTCTCCCGGGCGAGACA
This sequence comes from bacterium, assembly GCA_963649415.1. Classification (GTDB taxonomy): domain Bacteria; phylum Bacteroidota; class Bacteroidia; order Bacteroidales; family UBA932; genus Cryptobacteroides. The sequence continues at coordinate 2,542 of CAVJHI010000065.1, read as the reverse complement.
GAATCCAAAGAATACGAAGCCGGCAGCTACACGCTGAGCCTTTCAGGAATTTAAGCTGGGCACCGCTTCAATTACGGTATGGAAGTAATCAGATTCTTTCTGATATAATTCTTGACATACTCCTCGAAGTCGGGGCTGTCCAGGATGCGGATTTCGCCGGCCAAGCCCACATAGAAGCGGCAGGCGCCGGCCCAGTTGCAGAGCTCGGTGTCGAGTATCCAGCTGCTGCCGCTGCGCCTCAGGTCCTTCTCCGCGAGGGGATATTCCTCGAGCAGCAGGTTCTTAGCCATTACGCTCATCTGCCAGCGGATGCGCCCTACCCCGCTGCCGCTCATCCGGAATATGTCCATCTTCTGCCGCCGGTGCTCAGCCTCGGCCTCCCAAGGCTCGTCCAGGACCTCGACCTGCTGCATTCGCTGGATTTTGAAAATCTTGTTCTGCCCGGCCTCCAGGTCATAGGCGCAGACATCGATATAGTCAGAGGTAAATCCGTACGGCTCCACGAGGCGGTCGCGGATGGTGTGCGAGTTGCCGGACTCGTAGCTCTTCAGGACCGCCTTTTTCTTCTCCTGCGCGGCGCGGGCGAGGTTCTGCACGCTGGCGGCGTTGCTGCGGCGGTCCACATAATTGGCAATGGCGGTGGAGTCCACGACGACGGCCAGCTTGTCCTTGATGCCGCGCTTGAGGGCGTTGGTGGGCACGAGGGCGTCGAGCAGGGAGTTGACCAGGTAGGACTCCTCCTCGCTGAAATACATCAGCTTGTCGAAGTCAGGCGCGGTCTGCGGCATCTCCGCGAGCTTGTAGGTGTTGGCGCAGAGCTTGGTGACGGTGAAGCCGGCCTCCTTGAAGGTGTCGATGTAGCGGTAGATGGTCCTGGCGGACGTGTCGAGCCGCTCCGCAAGCTCCTCAATGGTGTAGTCTATATTGCCCGACATCATCTTCATCAGGCGCAGCATCCTCTCTATCTTCGGCTGGTCCATATTTCACGCGTGTTTTTGCAAATTTACCGAAAAAACGCGATTCAAGATAAGAGGCCGGTCCGAAATCACTTTCGGGCCGGCCTCTTGTTCATCGCCTTTGTAGAGACAAGTAATTATTATCTGCTACAACGGACGGACATTCCGTAAGCGCGGGGAGCGATGGCGGCAGTCTCGTAAGACCCATCTGTGCCAAATTTGAAAAGGTAAGCCTTGGCGGCATCGGATGTGTCGGATGAACCGTCTACAGCTGGGACGTTGACTGACCAGTAATAGCCGTGTGCATTAGCGTCTGCCAACGTACCATTCTCCTTATAGCCCGCTATCGGGTATAAGAAACCCATTGCAAGATATGATTTGAATCCGTAACAATTCCCATTCTTGCCAGTTGTTCCGTTTATTGCTGTAGCCCAGAATCCGCCACTTCCTCCGTCAGGAACTCTCCATCCGGCAGGACAAGGATCGTAAATCGTCTTGCTGCCAGACCAGCTTCCGTCTTCCAAATAATTATCCGGCCTATCGACAGTACTTTGATCCATATAGAAGCTGCCATACATTGCCATCGGATTCTTGGCAGCCACTTCCTGGGTGATCTTATTATTAAAAATAAAAGCAGGCCACGTTCCGGTAGAACTGGCCACCTCGGAGGCACTGCTGACCGAAGCGGCGCCGAGGAACGGATCCTTCCTGCCCCACTGATATAAAAGACCGAAGGCTCCGACACCCGATGTCGAAATCGCACCGAGATTGCGGTCCATCATATTTTTGTATAAACTATAGCCTAAATTGTTTCCTTTTTTACCTGTAGGACCTGCACTATCCTTCCTATATGTCTGCTCATTCCAGCCTTCCGAAGCGCACCAGATATGCCAGGACCAGAGAATGGTTCCATCTGCATCCTTAGCCGCGATGACTGCGTTGCCCTGTGCGAAAGTGTCGGGAGTCGAGAAAGTTATGTAGCCATCGCTGTAGGAAACGGAGGAAATGAGGTCTCCGACTTGCGGCGCTGTCGTAGTGCCGAAGGATTCCCAAAGAACCGCTGCGCTTGCCACTTCACCGACCGAGGTGGAGGAATTGCCCTTAACAGTCGGGAACCTGTATTTGCCGGAATTCTGTATGAGATAGCAGTTGGCGGTTTCTCCATTTGCGAGATTCTTGATGATATCGGTCACATTAATGGAACCGAGGTTGCTTGGCTCATTCTTCGCGACACTTAGCACGTTGCTGCCGCTCTCGCGGTATCTCTCGCTGTCGTCGCTCATCTTGAAAATGAGCTTGAAGCCGCTTTTCAGTTCGACAGGGAGCACGGCGATATAATAAGTCTTGCCGGCCTCGAGACTGCCTGAGATGCTGACCTTGCTGCTGCCTGAAGTGGCACTCAGAGTAGGGTTTCCGGATGCATCAAAGGTGATTTCGCCAGTGCCGGAAAGAGCGTCGTCGGAAGACTTGCTCTCGAGGCTTATTTTCTTGCAGGCGAACTGAGGGGTTACCTTGATGTAGCCGACTGCGTTTTTAAGGGAAACGGACTTCGAGCTTGCGTCACCCGTGGTCGCCATAAGCGCAGC
>CAVJHI010000064.1:0-6751 GCA_963649415.1 bacterium | reverse complement strand
AGAGCACCTGACTCTTAATCAGGGTGTCTAGGGTTCGAGCCCCTAAGGGAGCACAGAGCGGAGACCGGCAGCGGCCTCCGTTTTTTTGTGCCCGAACGGGAAATAATGACTATCTTTACACAAACTATAACCAACGATATGAGACGATTCCTCACTCTTCTAGCTGCGGCTCTGCTCGCCGTCACCGCCGGTGCGCAGCCGGTCAAACTTGTCAAGAATTCCCGGGCCACGCAGCTGATGCTGCACGGCGAGCCGTTCATTATCCTCGGCGGCGAACTCGCCAACTCGAGCGCTTCCAGCGGAGAATATATGGACTCGCGCGGCAGTTGGGCGCAGATGCGCGCCGCGGGGCTCAACACCGTCCTCGCGCCGGTCTATTGGGAGCTCATAGAGCCGCAGGAGGGCAAGTTCGACTTCAGTTCAGTTGACTATCTGCTGAGTAGCGCGAGAGCCAACGACCTGCACCTGGTGCTCCTCTGGTTCGGCACCTGGAAAAACAGCATGTCCTGCTACACCCCGTCCTGGGTCAAGCAAGGCTTCGGCAGCAGGTTCACCCTCGCCCAGTCGCAGAACGGCGATGTGCAGGAGATCATTTCCGCATTCTGCAAGGAATCCCTCAAGGCCGACTGCAAGGCGTTCGCGGCTCTGATGAAGCACCTGCGCGAGAGCGACTCCGAGACCGGGACAGTGCTTATGGTGCAGGTGGAGAACGAGATAGGCCTGCTGGGCGGGGCGCGCGAGTTCGGCAAGGCAGCCCAGAAAGCCTGGAAGAAAGGCAAGTGGAAGGGCGATGACCTCTACACGCAGGAGCGTTTCCAGGCCACATACTACGCCCGCTACGCCGGAGCGGTGGCCAAGGCCGGAAAGGCGGAATACAATATACCTATGTATGTAAACACGGCCCTCAATTCCCGCGGGCGCAAGCCGGGCGAATACCCTGCCGCCGGGCCGCTGGACCACCTTATGGACATCTGGAAGGCCGAGGCCCCGGCCATCGACCTGATTTCCCCTGACATCTACGACCCTGGCTTCCCGGATTGGATTGCAAAATATTCAAGGGAGGACAACCAGCTCTTCGTTCCGGAGATACGCCAGAGCCGGGACAACTGCGCGCGGGTGTTCTACGCGCTGGGCAGGCATTCTGCGCTGGGATTCTCCCCATTCTCAATAGACAATGATTCCGCCCCTATCGTCAAGGCGTACAAGCTGCTCGACGAATACCTGCCGCTCATCGCCCGCAAGCAGGCGGAAGGCAAGGTTTACGGAGTGCTGACAGACAAGGACCACCCGCAGGCGGAGATTGACATCAAGGGCGTGCATTTCACCTGCCGCCACGACGGGACGATCTCCTGGTGCCCGGTGCACAACAGCCCGGAGAATTGGGGCGAGGGGGCATTCCTTATTATAGATATGGATGATGAGGGGCTGCTCTTCCTCGGGACTTCCTGCGTCGCCACGATGACTCCGTCGGACGGCAAGGGGCATATCGGGATCCTCAGCATCGATGAAATCTCCGACGGGACCACGATGCACAGCCTGCGCCGGCTCAACGGCGACGAGGACCATCAGGGCCGCCACCTGCGCATCCCGTTCGGCGAGGTCGGGGCGCAGCTGCTGAAGACATACAGGTATTAAAAAAAAGACCGGCCGGAGTTGCTTCCCGGCCGGTCTTGATTATTTGTAGAGCTGCTACTCCTCCTCTTCCTGATAAGGATCTATTCCTGCGAGTTCGCAGAGATAGACATAGATGGATTCGTACGCGGCCTTCTTGTTGTACTTGTTGCCTGACCAGAGCAGCGGCTGGTTGTCCTCGCCAACCCAGGAATCCTTGTCGTTGATACCCCAGATGGTGATGCCTCCGCGCTGAGCCTCAGGCACGAGCTCTATGTACTTCTCGAAGATGTATTTGTAGAGCGAAGCCTGTGCATCGAGGTCGGTGCACTTGATGTCGAGCTCGGAGATGCGGACCTTCTTGCCGGTGGCGGCGAGTTCGGTGAGCGAAGCTGCAATCTTCTCCTCAAGGCCTTCGGTAGCCATATCAAGGTGCATCTGAGTGCCTACGCCGGTAACCTGCGCGTTGTTCTTGGCATATTCGCAGAGAGCGGCGCGCTTGGCTGCTGAAGTCTCGATGTTGTAGTCGTTGATATAGAGGTCTGCGGTCTTGCCGTAGAGCTTGAGAGCGTCGGTAGCATAAGCGAACGCCTTGTCGGTGAAGTTCTTGCTTCCTCCGAAGTAGGTACCCCAGATGAAGATGTTGTCGCCGGTGGTATTGGTGGCGTTGCGGAATGAGCCGTCCTCGGTGAGGACCTCGTTCATAACATCCCAGCCATATACGTCGAAGTGCTCCACCATCTGATATACCCAGCTCTTGTAGGCGTAGCCGAGAGCGTCCTCGGCGAGCTCTCCGTCAAGCTTAGTGGTAGATTCGAACTCGGCGGCCATAGGCCTGACCACTCTCGCCGCAGGGCGAGTCCACGCGAAGTACTTGCCGTAGCCCATAGCTGCCTTCTTGGCTGCTGCGGAAGCCTCGACAGGGTAGATCTGGAAGCAGTCGATGGTAATCACATTGGCTGAGCCACCGCCGTAGAATCCGACCTGAATTTCGGTCTGGTCTTCAGCGGTCGTGTAGTCGTAAGACTGTGCGGTCCAGTCGGTGCCGAGCTTGTCGTAGTTGCCGTAAGCCGAGCTCTTCCACTCTGTTTCGGCACCGCCACGGATGTCGATCTGGAGATCCACATCAGCGGCATCGGCCTTGCCCTGCCAAGCAATGCGGTAGGTCTTGCCGGCCTCTACGGTGTATTTCTTGGAGACGAGCTGGATGTCCCAGGCATTGGAGCAGTGGTCGTCGGAATTGTCCATCCTAACGGCAGCCTTGCCGTGGTGAGTGTCAGAAACGATTGTTACATAGTCGGGACCGTTGACCTGCCAGCCCGCCGTAACCATAGCCGCAGCGTCGGCATAAGCCTCGAAGTCGCCGTCGTCCACGACGGATGAAGCCTCGATGCAGCTCTCGACAGGGGTCGGGTAGAACTGCACATCATCGACATGATATGTACCTGCGGCATAAGCGCAGTCGAACACAATCTGAACCTCGGTAGCAGTATCAGGAGCCACGGCGTCGAGATAGAGGAATGACCACTTGTCGGTGATGCCTGATATCTGCTTGTAGTTGGTAGTGCCGTCATCCCATTTGAGTTCGGCCTGGATGGTATCGGCACCGTCCGGAGACTTGGCCCAGAAGCCGAAGCGGTAGGACTGCGCGCCTGTGACCTCAATCTTGTTGTTGAAAGCCACCTGGATATGCCAGGCATCGCCTCCGGTGTAGCCGGTGGTGGTGTTGTCCACCACGAGAGCGTGCAGTGCGGAGTGCACGGCGTCTTTGTTGGAACCGATTTCAGGCTCGTTGCGGGATACCACAGAAGCATAGTCGGAACCGTTCCAGATGCCATACGCGCCTTCGGTCTCGAAGTCACCGCCGACGAGCAGGTTGGTCTTGTCTATATAATTGGTATAGTCGCCGTCGTAGATGGCCTCGAAGATCTGGAAGTCATCGATGTAGTAGCAGGCGGCGGCGGTACCGCCATAGAATCCGATGCTCAGCTCCGAGCCGGCCTCCACGGTGTAGTCGATATAGAAGTAGGCCCAGCTTGGACCGAATTTGTCATACTGCCCCCATTTGGAGTTCTTGTAATCCTTGGTAGCGCCGTCCTCTCGGATATCGATCTGGAGATCGGCCTCCACATTGGCCATTCCGTACCAGGCGATGCGGTAGGTCTTGCCGGCCTCCACAGCGTACTTAGGCGTGATGACCTGAATGTCCCAGCCATTGGAGCAGTGGTCGTCGGAATTGTCCATTTTGAGGCTGAGCTTGCCGCTGTTGGCCTTCTCGGCTGAAACGCTGACGGAGGCGGCGCCGTTGCACTGGCTCCAGCCGTAGGTGGAGACGAGGTCGGCGCCCGGAGTCTCGGCCGCATATGACTCGAAGTCGATACCGCCGTCGATAGCCTTAGGGTTGATGTAGTTGCCGCCTGCGGACTCCTCCTCGATGACTGTCTCCGTCACGCGGATATTGTCGATGCAGACACCATTTGAAGCAGTAAGCTGGTAGGAGTAGTCGGCGCCGACAGACTTGGTCTTGAGGGCGACTGAATACTTGGCCCAGCCTGCGTCAACGGCAGTCTTGGCGCTCTGCTTGTCGCCGGAAAGGAGCGAAATGCTGCCGCCCTCGGAGCCGGCCTTGGCCCAGAAGGAGATGCTGTAAGCCTTGTCGGCTTCGATGCCGGCGGTAAACGCGAGAGTGGCATCGTCAGCGATGGCCTTGGCAGCCCAGTCGCCGGCGAAGACATCGATATAAGCATTGGTAGCTTCAAAGCCTGAAGCTGTATAGGACTCGAGAGAGCCGGCCTCGAAGTTCCAGTTGGACTGGAACACGGAAGCCGTATTGTCGGCGGCAGCCTTGTCAACGAGTCCCTGCAGATAGGTAACGTTCTGCTGCTGATGCCAGCCGAGCACGTGGCCATAGAGCTTGGTATCGGCCTCTGCGGCCCAGAGGGCCATCTCGTCGGCAGTGTCGAACTTCAGCTTGCCTGAAGCGGAGACGATGGCATCGTGCTTCATCTCGTTGCCTATGGTCACTGAAGTGAATTCTTTCTTCAGGATTTTAGGAACTGAATCGTTCTGGAAATATTCGCTGTGCGTGAATGCTGTGCCGAGGAGGAAACCCTGCTTTGCGGCAAGTTCGCCGAGACTGGCCTTGGTGAAGTCCACCGGCGGGAGAGGCGGGTTCGGGTTGACCACGTCCGTCGGTTTTTCGAACTCCTCGTAGATGTCCTGCTTCTGGCAGGAGAGGCAGCCAAGCAGCGTCGCACCCACAAGTGCAAGCACTGATAACTTCTTCTTCATAAAGTCGAGTTTGTAAATTAGTTTTGTGTGATAATCATGTGTTTCCCGGTACATAAATTCACGGTACAAAATTACTCTCTTTCCCTGGTTCGGACTTCGGGATATAGTTCATAGTTTTTCTGTTTTGATACGGGCGCCGAGTTTTTGAGACATTTTTTGTCGAAATTGTAACATAACACACCGATTTTACAAAATCTCACGGAATTGTATCAAAATTCCAAAGCGTGTTTCAAAAATTTACGCAGATGTTTCGTTCAAAAACATTCTATTAACATACATTTGCGAAATTTGCAACATTGAAAAATATGTTTCCCGACATAACCACAACAAACAACTAACCAATCACAAATTTTCAACTGAAGTCACTTTATGCGAAATTTAGTTACAAAAGACTGTGGGAAATGGCTGCTCGGAGCGGCGCTAATGCTCGTGATGTCACTCACGGCGGGAGCGCAGGGCCGAAGTGTCAAAGGCACTGTCACCGACGCGGCCGGTGAACCCATAATCGGAGCTGTCGTGATGATCGACGGCACTCAGACCGCTGTGACCACGGATGTCAACGGCTCATACGCCATCAGCGCGTCCGAGAGTCAGACGCTCGTGTTCAGCTGTCTGGGATACAGGGAAAAGAAAGAGGCCGTAGGCCGCAGGTCGGTAATCAATGTCACTCTCGACGATGATTCCACCGTGCTTGAGGAAGCGGTCGCAATCGGATACTCCACCATCAAGAAGCGCGACCTTACCGGTTCCGTCGCTTCAGTGGGCAGCGACGCCATCTCGCGGTCCATCCCTACATCGGCCGACCAGGTCCTCCAGGGCCGTGCGGCAGGTGTGCAGATGACACAGAACTCAGGTATGCCGGGCGGCGGTACTTCCATCCGTATCCGCGGTGTCAACTCCCTCAACTCGTCCAACGAACCTATCATCGTCATCGACGGTGTGGTTATCGACGCGCAGACGGGGTCCAGCACCGACAACGCCCTCTCATCCATCAACCCTAACGATATCGAAAGCATGGACATCCTCAAGGATGCCTCAGCCACCGCCATCTACGGTGCCCAGGGTGCCAACGGTGTCATCCTCATCACGACCAAGCGCGGCCGCGAGGGACAGACCAGCATCACCTTCGACGCCCAGGCCGGCCTCCAGACCATGCCTAAGTATCTGGACCTGATGGATTTCCCGACATACGCCGAGATGTACAATACCTACGCCTCACTCAGGGGCGCAACCCAACGCGACGAATACGCCAACCCTAGCGCGCTCACCGCAGGTACCGACTGGCAGCGCGAGCTCTTCAAGAACGCGCTTATGCAGCAGTACAACCTCTCCATCACGGGAGGCAGCGACAAGGTGACCTACGCCGTGACCGGCGGCTACCTCAACCAGGACGGTATCGCCTACGGCTCAGGCTTCGAGCGCTACAACCTCAGGACCAATATCGACATCAACGCCCGCAAGTGGCTCAAGATCGGCGCAAGCATCGCAGCCAGCCACTCCGTGCAGAACGTCAACGCCCTCGCCGGTAACTCCGAGGGTCTCATCCAGGTAGCCCTCAAGCAGTCTCCGGCAGTGTCCGCCCGCTCCATCGACGGCGGATATGACGGTCCGGAAGACGCCAACTTCGCGCAGAGCAACCCTATCGGCCTTGCCAACCTGCTCGAAAACAGCAACAACAAGTCCGGTGTCCGCTCCAACATCTACCTCGACTTCAGCATCCTCAAGGGACTGAATTTCAGGACGGAGTTCTCCAGCGACATCAACTTCACCAACTCCTACCAGTTTACCCCGACCTATAAGTTCGGCTCCATCTACAACAGCGAGAACAGCCGTCAGGAGCAGAAGAACT
>CAVJHI010000063.1:0-7111 GCA_963649415.1 bacterium | reverse complement strand
GCTTCGGCGTATGGCCTGTGCTCCAGCTCGCCGGGCAGCTCTTCCAACACCCTCCCGTGTTGTATCATATAGAAGAGCGCGTCCCTGTCGCTGCTGCATTCGGAGAGCGGCTTGCTGAACCTCCCCAACTCTGCAAATATACAAGAAATTGTCGGAGGTGCAACTTCCCCGGTCCTTTTTTCAATCATCTGATACTCAGACACCACATGGTCCGTTTCCCACTGCGACTCGTCCGTGTGCTGGAGCTTGAAGTTCAGCAGTTGACCGGCCAGAAACTCCGAGGATTGCCCGCAAGGTAAGCATAAATGCGGCCCGACAAAACCGCGATAGATAAGAAAGATAAATTTACCCCCGAAAACAGAAATTTTCTGCACTTAATCTAATCCCGCTCGTCGAATTTGGGCTTAAGGATTTCGGAGTAGAGGATAAGTTTCTTGCAGTCCTTCTTGATCTCTTCGGCTGTCGGGTACTGCCCGGACTTGGCGGCCTTCGCGGCCTTCGCCTGCTTCTGCGCCGGCCGGGATTTGACGGCCACCGGCTGAGCGGCTGCCTGATTATTAGCAACTTCAGTCACGGGAGCTGCCGCCGGTTCCGGAGCCGCCGGGCTTGAGCCGTAGATTATTGTCGCCCACGGATCATCCGCAGCCTCCGGGGCTGAAGTGGTCCCGGAAGATGCAGCCGGCCCGCGGACAATCGACCTCGTGCCTTCCGCTGCCGCCTGCCGGCGCCGCTCCAGTTCTTCAAAATCTATCGGCTCCGCATTTACCTGCGGGCTGCGTTTCTTCGCCTTGGCACGCTTGTCGATGATTGCCGCCAGTATCGGCACGCAGAACATCAGTACCGCGACTATCAGGCTTCTAAGTTCGGAATATTCCATATCAGAATAGGTTTTTCTTGCTCACCGTCGCCACGAACTGCTTGAGGTAGAACGGCTCGAAGTATGCGCAGTCCCGGATTTCTCCCTTCTCCAGCGCCTCCTGCGCCGGCACGAGCATCGCTGAAGCGCGCGGGTACTCCTGCACGAACACGGCATTCGGAGACTCGATGACGCCGGAGCATTTCTGCGCCGCATCGCCGATAAATACCACCGGCCCCTCGGCAAGCAGTTCGCTGAAGCTGCCGGAGTCTATGATGCGCGGCTCGACCTCGCTTTCACGCCTGCCTTCAGGGGAGAATACGGCCGTATAGACCTCCATCCTGCGGGCGTCAACCATCGGCACGATGGCTCTGCACCCTTCCGGAAGCCCGCGCTCTATGGCCTGGCGGGCCAGAATGTCGAGAGTGCCGACTGACAGCAGAGGAATCCCGGCCGCGAAGCAAAGCCCCTTGGCAGTGGACACGCCGACCCTCAGGCCGGTGTATGAGCCCGGTCCGGCGCTGACGCACACCGCATCGCAGTTGCTAACTTCAAGTCCCTGCGAATCAAGAACTTCCTTGACGAAAGGCGCGGTCATGGCCGCGTGGGACTTGGGAGTGTCGCTCTCCCTGCTTGCCGCAATCCTGCCGCCGTCCGCAAGGGCGACTGAGCACAGGGCGGTCGATGTCTCGATAAGAATAATTCTGCCCATAAGTCTATATTGTTAAATTCAGCCCGCTTCCAGCCTCGGCAACGAACGACTTGAGGAACGGGAAAATATCGGATGCCAGATTCTTGAGCGCCTGATAGACTACGGCATCGTTCAGACTCTCAGGCTCCACCAGCCCGACGGTGGAGTTGATGCCCTCGAACACCATTATCAGCAGCCCGAGGACAAGGGCGACCTTAAGCACGCCGAAGACCAGGCCCAGCAGGCCGTTGAGCCATCCGAGGAACACCAGCTTGAGCAGCCGCGTCAGCAGCGAACCCACCAGCCCCAGCAGCAGCACCGCCAGAAGAACGATGATGACGAAACTGATAATCCGCAGCAGCCCCTCGTCCAGAGTGAGATACTGAGCGAGCCACACGCTGAGCCGGGAGGAGAAGCGGAACGCCGCCCACGCTCCCACGACTATCGCCACGATCTCCACAACCTGCTTTACGAAACCTTTGCGAATTCCGTAAACGATTGCAGGAACGAAACATATCAGCAGTATGATGTCTATGATGGCCATAAGTTTTTATTCGTCTTAATTTTTAATTAACTTTGCGAATTGTTCCGGGGCTTGCCTTCTGCCCGTGGGCCCGCACCGGTATAAACGCAAAATTAGTAAAAATTATGATATTCAAAGAGTATGGCGGACTTGATCTCGTGGCCGCTGCCGACGAGGTCCTGAAGAGATGGAAGAGTATGGATGCATTCGGCAAGTCGCTCGCCCTGAGGGAGGGAGCGCCGGAGTTCATATTCTTCGAGGGCCCGCCTTCCGCCAACGGTATGCCCGGTATTCACCATGTGATGGCGCGCTCCATCAAGGACGCGGTCTGCCGCTACAAGACACAGACCGGCTACAAGGTGCGTCGCCGCGCGGGCTGGGACACCCACGGACTCCCGGTGGAGCTCGGTGTCGAGAAGAAGCTCGGCATCACCAAGGAGGATATCGGCAAGAAGATAAGTGTCGAGGAGTACAACCGCTGCTGCCGCGAGGAGGTGATGAAATACACCGCCGAGTGGCGCACCCTCACCGAGCGCATAGGCTACTGGGTCGATATGGATGACCCTTACATCACCTACGACAACCGCTATATCGAGACTCTCTGGTATCTGCTCAAGGACATTTACGGCAAGGGCCTGCTCTACAAGGGCAAGAGCATCCAGCCGTATTCCCCTGCAGCCGGCACGGGACTCAGCAGTCACGAACTCAACCAGCCGGGCTGCTACCGCGATGTCAAGGACACCACCTGCACCGCCCAGTTCAAGGTAATAGGGGAGGAGGGACTCTACTTCCTCGCCTGGACCACCACTCCGTGGACCCTGCCGTCCAATACCGCGCTCTGCGTCGGCCCGGACATTGACTATGTGAAGGTTAAGTCTTCCAATCCATACACCGGCGCCCCTGCCACCTACATTGTGGCTCAGGCTCTGGTGGGCACGCTCTTTGGCGACAAGATTCCGTACGAGGTGCTGCCCGGCTCGTTCAAGGGTTCTACCCTTGTAGGTATGCGCTACGAGCAGCTGATTCCGTGGTTCCGCCCAGACGAGGGCGCTTTCCGGGTAATTTCCGGCGACTATGTTTCCACGGAGGAGGGTACCGGCATCGTGCACATTGCCCCGACCTTCGGCGCTGACGACGCCCGTGTGGCCAAGGCTGCCGGCGTGCCTGCGCTGATGGTGATTGACCGCGACGGAGCCCCTCAGGCTCAGGTGGATACCAAGGGCCGTTTCTGCCGTATCGAGGACCTCGACCCGGCCTACGCCGCCGAGAGGGTCGCTCCTGAATACCGTGAATGGGCCGGCCGTTATGTGAAGAATGCCTACGACGACACTCTCCCGGCGGATGCCACGACCCTCGACATCGACCTCTGCGTGATGATGAAGGCGCAGGGCAAGGTCTTCCGCATCGAGAAGAAAGTCCACTCATACCCGCACTGCTGGCGTACCGACAAGCCGGTGCTCTACTACCCGCTCAACAGCTGGTTCATCAAGACCACCGCTGTCCGCGAGAAGATGATGGAACTCAACGACAGCATCACCTGGAAGCCGGAATCCACCGGCACGGGCCGTTTCGGAAAGTGGCTGGAGAACATCCAGGACTGGAACCTCAGCCGTAGCCGCTACTGGGGCACCCCGCTCCCGATCTGGCGCACCGAAGACGGCAGGGAGGAGATATGCATCGGTTCCCTCAAGGAACTCTATGCCGAAATCGACAAGGCGGTAGAGGCCGGGGTGATGAGCTCTAACCCGCTGCGCGACAAGGGCTTCGACCCTGAAGATATGAGCAAGGCCAATTATGACAGAATTGACCTGCACCGCCCTTATGTGGATAACATCTACCTCGTCAGCCCGTCAGGAAAGAAGATGGTCCGCGAGACCGACCTCATCGATGTTTGGTTCGACTCCGGCTCAATGCCGTATGCCCAGACCGGCCTCCGCGGCAAGGACAGCCCTGACTTCGGCTGCACCGCGGACTTCATCGCCGAGGGCGTGGACCAGACCCGCGGGTGGTTCTACACCCTGCACGCCATCCACACGATGGTGAGCGGCACGGCAGCATTCAAGCGCGTGATTTCCAACGGCCTCGTGCTCGACAAGGAGGGCAACAAGATGAGCAAGCGCCTCGGCAACGCCGTCGATCCGTTCAAGGCTCTCGACAAGTTCGGTCCGGACGCGCTCCGTTGGTATATGATGACCAATGCCCAGCCGTGGGACAACCTCAAGTTCGACGAGTCCGGAGTGGAGGAGGTGCGCCGCAAGTTCTTCGGCACGCTCTACAATTCCTATTCGGTATTCGCGCTCTACGCCAATATAGACAAGTTCGACCCGGCAGCAGAGGCAGTGCCTTATGAGCACAGGCCTATGTTTGACCGCTGGATCATCAGCCGTCTCAACACCCTCATCAAGTCCGTGCTCGCGGCTTATGAGGACTACGATATCACCACTGCAGGCCGTCTGGTGCAGGATTTCGTCTGCGACGACCTCAGCAACTGGTACATCCGCCTCAATAAGAAGCGTCTCTGGGGCGCCGGTATGAGCGAGGACAAGCTCTCCGCCTACCAGACCCTCTACGAGGCTCTCCGCAGCGTGGCTCTGCTCGCCGCTCCTATCGCTCCGTTCTTTATGGACAGGCTTTGGACAGACCTCGTGCCGGGCACGCAGTCAGTGCACTTCGAGAGTATGCCGCAGTGCGACGAAACGCTTGTGGACAAGGGACTTGAAGAGAGTATGGAATTCGCGCAGAAGGCTTCGTCAATGGTGCTCGCGCTCCGCAAGAAGGTCGGCATCAATGTCCGCAAGCCTCTCGCCAAGGTGCTTGTGCCTGTGATGGACGATACCGTCAAGGAGCACATCCAGAGAGTTCGCAATATCTTCCTTACCGAGGTGAATGTCAAGGATATAGAGTTCTTGCACGACACCACCGGCATCATCACCAAGAAGATAAAGCCGAACTTCAAGACCCTCGGCAAACTCTACGGCAAGCGGATGAAGGAGATCGCAGCCGCGTTCCAGACCCTCTCCCAGGAAGAGATTGCAGCCATCGAGCGCGCCGAGCAGGAATACACACTTGCCCTTTCGGGCGGAGACGTCGTGCTCCGCAAGGGCGACTATGAGATCAGCTCCGAGGATATGCCGGGCTGGCTCGTCGCCACCGAAGGCACTCTGACCCTCGCTTTGGACATTGTCCAGACCCCTGAACTCATCCGTGAGGGAGTGGCGAGGGAGCTCATCCATCCTATCCAGAACCTCCGCAAGGAAAGCGGATTCGAGGTGACGGACAGGATCGATACCGTGATTTACGCTGAAGGAAGCGCCTCAGAGGAGATAGGCGCGGCACTTTCTGAGTATTCGGACTATGTCGCCGCCCAGACCCTCTCGCTTTCGCTCTCGCTGAAGCCTCTCGCCGAGGCCCCTGCACAAGCGGCAATGGTCGAGTGGGGCGATACTTCCATCAAAATATTCGTTAGCAAACATTTATAAACCTATTTAACCATGACGGACGAAGTAAAGAATGCTCCTGTAACGGAGAAGACCCGCTATTCCGATGCGGAACTTGCGGAGTTCAAAGCCATCATCGAAGAGAAACTGGCCAAGGCCAAGGCTGAGTACAACACCCTGAGGGAGGTTGTACTGCACAACGGCACCAACGATATAGAAGACACATCCCCATCGTTCAAGACGGTAGAGGACGACGGTGCCAACCAGCTCTCCAAGGAGGAGGCCAGCCATATGGCCCAGAGGCAGTACAAGTTTATCCAGAACCTTGAGGCCGCTCTCGGACGCATCGAGAACAAGACCTACGGCATCTGCCGTGCCACGGGCAAGCTGATTCCTAAGGAGAGGCTCAGACTCGTGCCGCACGCTACCCTTACCGTCGAGGCCAAGGAGAAGATGTCCAAGGGCAAGTAATGAAGCTTTCCAAAGGAGCTGGACTTACCCTGCTGGGAGTGGGGTTGGTAGTCATAGACCAGATAATTAAGTATCTGGTCAAGACTAATATGGACCTCGGGGAGCAGATTTACTTGATAGGCGAATGGTGCAGGCTGTGCTTCGTGGAGAACGAGGGCATGGCTTTCGGGATGAGTTTCGGCGGCGGAGTGGGCAAGTTCCTGCTCTCGCTCTTCCGCATCTGCCTGAGCGCCGCTCTGATATGGTGGATACATTCCCTGATTAAGAAGGGCAATACCCCGACGGGCGTGCTCGTGGGGCTGACGATGATTACCGCCGGCGCCATCGGCAATATCATCGACTGCCTCTTCTACGGCCTCATCTGGGACTATGCCCCGTTTATGTTCGGCAAGGTGGTGGATATGTTCTACTTTCCTCTGATTCGCAGCGGGGAGAAGGTAATATTCTTCAGCCCGGTCTTCAATTTCGCCGACTCCTGCGTGACCGTCGGAGCGTTCTATCTGCTGCTCTTCCAGTGGAGGTTTTTCTCCGGTGGCGAGAAGTCCGGTGAGGAGAAGCCCGCCTCCTCCGGCAAGTAGTCCTTGTATTTGATTAACAGTTCCGCCCGGCAACTTTTTAACTTAAATTTTTGCATATCGGCGGATTTTGTCTAAATTTGCAGTCCCAATCGGGAAGGAGAGTTGGCCGAGTGGTTGATGGCGGCAGTCTTGAAAACTGTTGACCTTAACGGGTTCGGGGGTTCGAATCCCTCACTCTCCGCAAAGCACAGAAAATCAGCGTCAAGCTTGCTTGAACGCTGATTTTTTTGTGCTTTGCATAGCCCCGCCGCAGGCGGGGAGGGATGTCGGAGCGCAGCGACGAAATCCCTGAGAGTGAGGGATAGGGCATCCCTGCCCGCCCGTTTGCTTTATTCGCGGAGACCGAGGGAAAAGTCACGCGCAGCGTGGCTAATCCCTCACCCTCCGCAGTATAGCCTGATAATCAGGTGGTTACAAGAAACTTACACAATTTCTTACACAATAGTGAGGGGTTGTGTAATTTTTTTATTCTTTTTTCGTCTATCCTACTCCAGCATACTCTGAGGGCGGTGCCGCCGCACTTGACCGCTTTATATTATAAGGTATAGGGACTCT
>CAVJHI010000062.1:0-7309 GCA_963649415.1 bacterium | reverse complement strand
GTCGAGGGGCAGATAGCCTGATTGCCGAGCCTGCCGAGGGCCCCCGGGCCGCACGCCGCAGGAACTTTTCCGAAAATATCGGCGGCATCTGCGGGAAAATGACTATTTTTGTAGTCTATGGACAATAACGAACATGTCAGATGCCTGATTGTCGGCGGCGGCCCCGCCGGCTACACGGCTGCAATCTATGCCTCACGCGCCGCTCTGAGCCCCGTCCTCTATGAGGGAATGGAGCCGGGCGGGCAGCTTACCACCACCACGATGGTGGAGAATTTCCCCGGCTTCCCGGGCGGAGTCGATGCCAATGTCCTGATGAGCGGGATGCGCGAGCAGGCCGTGAAACTCGGAGCCGACATCCGTCGCGGGACCGTCACCGAAGTGGACTTCGGCGTGCGTCCGCTAAGGCTCACGATAGATTCTGAAAAGCAGATTGAAGCCGACAGCGTGATAATAGCCACCGGCGCGACCGCGCGTTACCTGGGGCTGCCGTCCGAGCAGAAATTCCGTGGGCTCGGAGTGTCTGCCTGCGCCACCTGCGACGGCTTCTTCTACCGCCGCAAGGATGTAGCTGTGGTCGGCGGAGGCGATACCGCCTGCGAAGAGGCCACCTATCTCGCCGGACTCTGCCGCAAGGTCTATATGATAGTCCGCAGGGATGTACTCCGCGCGTCGGAAGCGATGCAGGAGCGGGTCCGCAAGACCGAAAACATCGAAATCCTTTGGAACTGCAACACTCAGGAAGTGCTCGGCGACGAGGGCGGAGTCACGGGAGCGAGGCTCGTCAGAAAAGATGGCGAGATTTTTGATATCAAGGTGGACGGGTTCTTCCTGGCGATAGGCCACCACCCGGTTTCGGAGCTCTTCTCAAAGTGGGTAGAGACTGATTCTGAGGGATATATCGTTACGGACGGGGTCAGCGGACGCACCAATGTGGAGGGCGTCTTCGCCGCCGGGGATGTCCAGGATCCGCGTTACCGTCAGGCCATCAACGCCGCCGCATCCGGTTGCCGCGCCGCGCTTGAGGCAGAAAAATATTTGAAAGGATGAAAAGATTCTTAATCGCTCTCACATTCGCCGCAGTCCTGCTCGCAGGCTGCAAGTCGCAGTATGACATCGTGCTCGAAAGCAGCGATGTGGACCTGAAGTACAATGCGGCGTTCGACTACTTCAACAAGGGCAAATACACCCGCGCGGCTGCCATATTCGAGTCGCTCGCCCTGCTTACCAACGGCACGGAGCGCGACGACACGGTGCGCTACTACTGGGGCTTGAGCAACTATTCCAACAAGGACTACTACACGGCCGAGACAAACTTCAAGCAGTTCCTCGACAACTGCCCGCGAAGCCCGTTTGCCGAGAGCGCCGAGTTCCTCAGGGTCGATTGCCTCTACAAGGCCACGCTCCGCTACGAGCTTGACCAGACCCCGACCTACACCGCCATCAACGCCATCGGCGAATATCTTGCCGACAACCCGCAGGGCGCGAATGCCGAGATCTGTCACCATATGCTGCAGGAACTCGGGGAGCGCTTGGACCGCAAGGCTTACGAGAACGCCCGCATCTACTACAAGATGGAGGACTACAAGGCGTCCCGCGTGGCATTCAAGAACATACTCAAGGACGATGCCGACAATGTCTATCGCGAGGAAATCCTCTACTACTCGGCGATGTCATCCTACAAATATGCAGCCCTCAGCGTAAAGTCCAAGCAGAAAGAGAGATATCTGGTATTCGTGGACGACTACCTGAACTTCATCGGCGAATACCCGGACTCCGACCACCGCAAGGAGCTCGATTCCCTCTATGCAAAAGTGAAAGGAAATATTTGAAACTTTATACGGAAGAACTTCGGTAATAGAAGTATGGAAAAGAAAATACCTACAAACACCATCACGCGCGACATCAAGTACCTCGCGCAGCCTACCGGCAACATCTACGAAACAGTGGTAATCCTCTCCAAGAGGGCAAACCAGATATCCCTCGCCGAGAAGAAGGAACTCGCCAAGAAGCTTGAGGACTTCCGTACCGGAGAGCGCGACACCATGGACGAAGTGTTCGAGAACAAGGAGCAGATCGAAATCTCCAAGTATTATGAGCGTCAGCCTAAGCCTGACCTTGTGGCCATCTCCGAATTCGAGAACGGTGAACTCTACTATAGGGTAGCTCAAGAAGACACGGTCGGAGAGAAATAGGCCTCCCGCAAGCCTGTGCTCCGTTCCCTTCATATCAGGAACTATATTCTCATAGACTCTCTGGATATTGATTTTCCGGAGGGTTTGGTCATTATTACCGGTCAGACCGGCGCCGGCAAGTCCATCCTGCTCGGGGCGCTCTCGCTGCTCTTCGGGGTTAAAACCGACGCTTCGATGCTCTCGGAAGGGGCTTCCTCCTGCGTGGTCGAGGCCGAATTCGACCGGGGCGGCGAAGCCGTGGACAATATTCTCTCGGAAGAAGAACTTGACTCTGACGGCGACGCCCTTGTGATACGCAGGGTCATATCCGCCTCGGGCCGCTCGAGAAGCTTCGTCAATGACTGCCCGGTGCAGACCTCTCTGCTTCAGAGGCTGTCGCCGCTGCTGATAGACATACATTCCCAGCACAGGAGCCTGCTGCTCTCCGACAGAGGCTTCCAGCTCTCGGTGCTGGACAGTTTCGCAAGCAATGCCGAGCGTCTCAAAGAGTCCCGCAGACTCTGGGGCGAGCTGCGCTCGGTCAAGTCTGAACTCTCTTCCCTCAGGGAGAAGCTCTCGCGTCTCGAAGCCGACAGAGAGTACAACGCAGCTCAGCTTCGCCAGCTGGAGGACGCCAAACTCGTCAGCGGCGAACTCGAAGCTCTCGAAGAAGAGCATAGGGGGCTCGCCAATGCCGAGCAGATTATGGAAAGCCTCTCCGCGGCCGGCAGCCTGCTGGCTCCGGAGGATGACACACTGGGTGTGGCATCCTCGCTCAAGGAAGCCGGAAGGCAGCTGGAGCGCATAGCGCAGTACCTCTCCGAAGTTCCGGAACTGGTCTCCAGGCTCGAATCCGCAAGGCTGGAGGTCGAAGACATCAATTCCGAGCTGGACACCCTGCTCTCCCGCGTGGACCTCTCTCCTGAGAGGCTGGAAGCGGTGGAGGATCGGATGTCGCTGCTCTATTCGCTGCTCAAGAAACACGGCTGCGACAGCATAGACGAGCTCATCGCAAAGCGCGACTCCTACGCAGGTGCTATGGAAGGCACTTCCGCCGTCGAGGAGCAGATTTCCGCTCTCGAAAGTCGCGAGAAGAAACTCTTCGCGGAGTTCGCGGAGGTTTGTGCTGCTCTCTCCAAGGCGCGCAAGGCGGCCGCTCCCGAGCTTGCGGACTCGATAATCAAGTCCCTGCGATTCCTGGAGCTGGAAAGGGCAAGCTTCGAAGTAAGGGTCGAGGACGGTCCCGCCTCAGCGGTCGGCAGCGACTCTGTCAGCTTCCTCTTCTCATCGACAGGGCGCGGGCTGCAGGAGCTCTCCAAGGTTGCATCCGGCGGCGAAATGTCGCGCATCATGCTCTGCCTCAAGGCGGAGATGGCCGGATTCACTGGGATGCCAACGATGATTTTCGACGAGATAGATACCGGCGTCAGCGGCAGCGTCGCGGACCGTATGGGTCAGATGATATGCCGGATGGGACGCAGCATGCAGGTATTCTCCATTACCCACCTGCCGCAGGTCGCCGCCAAGGGCGATGCGCACTATGTAGTCACGAAAGAAGTCACCCCGGAAGGGCGCACAATATCCTCTATCCACAGAATTGACGGTCAGGAGAGAGTCTCCGAAATCGCCCGCCTGCTAAGTGGCGCGACCGTCACCGAAGCCGCCATAGCCAACGCCGAAGCGCTGTTACAGGAGGCTCACTGACAAATCTTTGCCGTAGATTACGCGGCGCACGGCTTGATTGATCCGGCCATTTCCGTTTTCGCTCTCAAACCTGAAGTCCGACTGCAAACCGCGCTCGCTGCTGTCCGGAAGCCGCATATGCCACAGACGTCCGTATTCCCTGCACATCTTGACAAAATAATGCACGGTGTCGTAGCCCTGAAAGGCGAATGAACCCGGCTCGCCGCCGTAGAGGGCACGGTAGCTCAGGACGAAGTCCTTGACCGCCTGCGAGTCATAGTCTACATAGTAGGCGGCAGTCAGGCGGGTCTCGGCGTTGTAGAGGTCGAGCACATCCGGCCCGACGCAGTTGCGTACTTTGGAGGTGCTGTAAAGCACGATGTCGCCGTGGAGCTCGGCTGCTATGCCGGTGCTCCTGACGGACGAGCTGATGAAGCTGTCATTGTCGGAGGCTATGAGGATGCGGTATTTGCTTTGGCTCCCGAGGACCTTGAATCCGTCCTCGCCATTCAGCTCGTCAAGGGACTGCATAGGCTTATAGATGACGCCCCTTTCCTGAAGCTTGGACAGAAGGTATGCGCTCTGCTCTCCCGGCTCTGCCACGGAAGACTCCCTGAGCACGATGACCTCGTCGCCGAGGCGGAGGTCTTCCTGCAGCCAGTCGAGCATCTCGTCAATCTGCCTCGCCCACGGCACCGGAGACTGTATAACATTGTCGCCCTGCTCAGCAAGCGCAGCGGTCCTTGGCTCCAGCGGAGAGACCAGCATCTTGAGCCCACAGATGGGCAGCGCGGCCACTATTTCCTTATATCCGACTGGGCCGATTATGACATCGCTTCCGCTCAAGACGCTCTCATCAAGCTCCTCGGCTGTGGAGTCTATCACTCTGAGATTCACGCGGGTACCGTCCCGCCCGAGGTCGCGCAGCGCAAGCAGCGCCCCGGAATACATCTCGGTAAAATTTGCGCTCGGGCTCCCGCTAGCGGATTTGAGGGGGAGGATGAGGCTGACGCTTATTTCTGACGGGGCATCGTAGTACCAAAGGTCACATTCGGCATCCTGTCCGGCTTCCACGAGCCCGGTGACGGTGCTGTCGGCCGCTTCGGTGACGGGTGCCACCTCGACCGGGACTTCTTTCTTCTCGGTCTCGGCTTTCTTTTTCTTGCCCGGGAAAAGGTACCACTGCGCGCAGGCGGTAAGCTGCAGCACGCAGAGCAGTGTCAGTATTGTGAATATTTTCTTCATTTCTCTATTCGCTCGGCAAATTCTATCAGATTCTTGCAGAATCCGTTCCAGCTCAGTTTGGCGTTGAGCGCCCTGATGCCGCCGATGTAGCTCTCGCGGAGCTGCGGCTCTTCAAAATACTTCCTGATGGCGGCGCTGACGCACTCCGGAGTACATTCGCTGCACACCATTCCCGCGCCCGCCGCGCCTATCGTCTCCTTGAGGCCTCCGACATCGGTCACTATCATCGGCAGCTCGAAGTGGTTGGAGATGGCACTGATGCCGCTCTGGGTGGCGCTGCGGTAAGGGAGCACCGCCACATCCGCCGCCGAGAAGAAAGTCTTGACTTCGGCGTCGCGGATATAATTCGGGAAGATGTAGATGCGTTTGGAGTTGGGGCTCGCGTCGATGAGCTTCTGGTATTTATCGAACGGCCCGTAAGGTTCGCCGGCGATGATCAGCTGGTAGCTGTCGTCCAGGCGGCTGAACGCTTCAATCAGGATGTCCAGACCCTTGTATTCGCGTATGAGCCCGAAAAAGAGGATATTGCGGCTGCCGCTGCGGACTCCGAGCTTCTTCTCGGCCTCCTCTTTCGGGAGCCTAGCTCCGAAGTGGTCATAGACCGGATGCGGAATCACGGTATAGACTGCGTCCTTTTTTAGACGGAGCAGGTCGTCGGCGACTTCCCGGCAGAGCGTGACGCAGCCGTCCACCCGGCGCAGGAAATATTTCGTCAGCGGGGCGTCGAAGAAGTGCGGTTCGTGCGGGATTACATTGTCCATTATGGCTATCACCTTGCAGCTCTTGGGGAGATGCGAGGCCACATAGCCCAGCGACGGTGCAAACCAGGACATCCAGTAGCGGACTATCAGCAGGTCCGGAGCCCACGCGCCGATGGCCCCGGCGGTACGCCTCCAGGAAAAAGGATTGACCGTATCCAGCAGAGCCTCAGACTCTACGGATACGGCCTCATCGTCTTCTGTCACATATTGCGTCTTCCCCGGGAAGAGGATAGACGGATACTGCCTGCTGAAGTTGAATGCGCGCACTTCGTGCGACTTCCCCAGCTCTGTCAGGATGTTTGCGTTGAACTGGGCGATACCTCCGCGAAAGGGGTAGAAACAGGACAGTATTGCAATCCTCAAGGCTTATTCGGCTTTCTGGCCCTTGGTCTTGACATAAGCGGCGTTGAGCCCCTCGAGCAGCTCGTCGGTGATGTCGAGGCTCTCGTCGGCGGTAACGACCGGCATAGGAAGGATGTCGCCCTGGGTGGTGAGGATCATCGCATAACCCTTTTCAGCATTGAACTCCTTGATGTAGCTGTTGATGGCGTCGGCGATCTGGTTCATCATAACCTGCTGCTCCTCAGCGATTTCCTGCTGCTTCTGGGCGGCATAGTTCTGGAAATCGTTCTGCTGCCTGGCGAGCTTCTCGTTCTGGGTCTGAGCCACGGACTGGGTAAGAAGTCCCTTGTTGATCTTGTCCTGGAATGCCTTGATGTCCTTCTCGAGCTTGTTGCCGCGGCGGGTAACCTCCTGGTTGATGCTGCCTACCTTGGTCTCGACCACGCTGCGGAGGTCATTAGCCATATCGTACTCGTTCAGCACGCGGTCCATGTTGAAATAAACAATGGAGCCGGCCGGGGCCGCACTTTCGCCTGCCTTGGCTGCTTCTGCGCTGCCGGCTGCGGTGTTATTGTTGTTACAAGCAACGAAAGCCGTCATCGCGGCGATTGAGAGGAAAAGAGTTAACTTCTTCATTTTGTGTATTGTTATATTATTTATTTCCGTCAACTGCGCTGCCGGAGGGCCCGCAGCCCTTCAGCATTGAAACGCAAATGTAGTCAAAAATTCCGAAAATCCCTTTATAATGGTAAATTAAAGGTGGGCGGCATCCGTCGGTCTGCTCCCGCCGCTATTGCCCTCGACGTCAACGCGGAGACTCTTACCGTTACCGCCGAAACTCACGAAGAGGTGACATTGGAGAATGCCCTACAGGGGCCTGTGGCGGGGGCGAGCCTGCGTTACCCGGGTTTTAAAAAGGGGTAGTGCAGAGCCGGTCCGTCTGCAGGGGCGCAGGAGGTCGCCGGCTATGTCGTCTCTTCGTGAAAACTGCCCGCCCGGGGCCCTCGACGAGCTCGGCAATTAGGCTATCTGCCCCTCGACCCGCCCGGGGCCCTCAACCCGGTCGCTGATTCTGTCGAAGCGCCCCAGACCCCGCAGGAGCAAGCC
>CAVJHI010000061.1:0-7804 GCA_963649415.1 bacterium | reverse complement strand
TAGACTCTTTCGTGATTGTGGAGGCGAAGAATATGCTGAAGTATTCCGACCTGAGCATCAAGACGATAGTCTGGGATCTCAACTTCCCCAACCAGACCACCTTCTACCGCTTCTTCAAGGCCCACACCGGCATGACCCCGTCGGAATATAGGAAAAGCTGATTGCGCCGGGCTGATTGGTCTGGGCTGATTTGACGATTGGGCCGGCTGATTGGTACGGCCGATTTGGACGGGCAGGTTTGTCCGCCTCACTCTCCCCCCGGCGAACCAATATTTTTAACAAGTCTGTTTATAACAAGCTTGTGAAAAATGTTTATACTCTCCCGTCAAGAGCGGCCCGTCATGGACGAGCGGGACGGTGGCGGCAAGGGCGGGCTCTTCGACTCTCTCAGCGACCGTGCCGGCGCTTCCCAAACGCCAAAATCGCCGGCCCGGGATGGGTCGGCGATTATAGGTCTGGGGGAGTCGCTATTAGTAGCGGTCCTCTGAAGAGACGGTAAGCCTGCTGCGGCCGTGAGCGCGGCGGGACGCAAGTACCCTGCGGCCGTTGGCGGTGCTCATACGCTCGCGGAAGCCGTGCTTGTTGACTCTCTTGCGATTTGACGGTTGAAATGTCCTTTTCATTATCTTATTCTTTTTTAATTATTCGGATTTGGGAGGGCAAAGATAAGATTTTCCTATCTCAATTACAAATTTTTCTGCGAAATAATCGTCCTCAAGCCAGTCGGATATCTTCCAGCAGCGCACGCAATCGGGCTTCAGGCCGCATCTGTGCAGCATTTCTGAGATTTCGGCATTGACATCGCCTCCCTTGAGGTAGAGGATGCTCCGGCGGAATTTGCCCTTGACCCAGGGGTAGAATTTGTCCAGCGAGGTCACGGCCCGGGAGACCACCCAGTCGTAGGTCTCCGGCAGGGATTCGGCCCGCGCGTTGACGCAGCGTACATTCCCAAGTCCCAGGCCCTCCGACACGGCGCTCGCGACGGTAATCTTCTTGCCAATCGAGTCGCAGAGAGTGAATTGAGTATCAGGGAATTCCAATGCCAGCGGGATGCCCGGGAAGCCTCCGCCGGTGCCGACATCCAGCACGCTCTCGCCCTTCCAAACCCCCTCGGGGTAGAAGCGGCGCAGGTATTCGGCTATCGCGAGCGAATGCAGGACGTGATGAGAGTAGATATTGTCCATATCCTTGCGGGAGATCACGTTTATCTTGGAATTCCACTCCTTGTAGAGTTCAGTCAGTTTTGTGTAGTCCATTGTCATTCAGATGATTTCATCTCGTCTATAAGCGCCTTGGCCCTGCGGATGCGGGTGCGCACGGTGTTGAGCTCCATCCCGAACTCCTCGGCTATCTCCTTGTACTGCAGGCCGTCCAGCAGGCGGCGGCGGGCGATGTCGCGGTAGAGTTCCGGCAGGGCGTCGATGCTCGTCTGGAGCTTCTCGGCGTCCTCGTCCTTGATGATGTTCTCCAACGGGGTGGCCTCGGCGTCGCCGATGGTCTCGATGGCGATGCCTGTGGTGGGGTTGTCGTCGATGGAGACGAGCTTGCGCTGGTTGCGGTTTTCGGCCTCGATGGTGTCGAGGGCGGTGTTGCGAGCGATTGCCTTGAGCCAGGTGGAGAAGAGGCTCTTGGAAGGGTCGTAGCTGCGTATCTGCCTGAATGCCTTCTCGAAGCTGCGCGAGCAGATGTCGTCGATGTAGAAGGCGTCGAGCTGTTTTATCGTGCCGGCGAGGTAGGCCTTGAGCGCATCTATATTGGTGTCCCAGAGTTCCGTGAATGCCGTGCCGTCGCCGATTATCGCGCGGCGTACGAGTTCATCAGTGGGCGTCGAGCCAGTTTTTGCCATAATTGCATTCTACTGTAAGTGGAACGGAAAGTTTGACCACATTCTCCATCTCCCCGACTAGGATTCCCCGCACCCTGTCCGTCTCGTCGGCGGGCACTTCGAGCAGGAGTTCGTCGTGGATCTGGAGTACCATCCGGGATTTGAGTCCCTCCTCGCGCAGTCTGCGGTCCACGCCGATCATCGCTAGTTTGATGATGTCGGCGGCGCTGCCCTGGATAGGGGCGTTGACGGCATTGCGCTCGGCAAGGGAGCGGACGGTGGCGTTGGAGGAGTTGATGTCGGCGATATATCTCCTGCGCCCGAAGAGCGTCTCGACGAAGCCGTCGCGCCTTGCAGCGGTCAGAGTGTCATCGATATAGCGCCGTATGGTAGGGAAGGTGGCGAAGTAGTCGTCGATTATTTTCCTGGCTTCCTGCCGCGGGCAGCGCAGCCTCTGGCTCAGGCCGAAAGCTGAGATGCCGTACATTATGCCGAAGTTGGCGGTCTTGGCGACCCGCCTCTGGTCCGGAGTGACTTCTTCGACGCTGACCCCGAATATCTTGGCGGCGGTGGCGGCGTGGATGTCGAGTCCTTCACGGAACGCGCTGACGAGGTGCTCGTCGCCGCTGAAATGCGCCATCAGGCGCAGCTCTATCTGGGAATAGTCGGCCGACATCATCACGCTGCCCGGCTCGCCCGCGACGAAGGCGCGCCGGATTTCGCGGCCGAGGTCGGTGCGGACGGGGATGTTCTGCAGGTTGGGATTGGAGGATGAGAGGCGGCCGGTGGAGGTCAGGGCCTGGTTGAAGGTGGTGTGCACGCGGCCGTCGCGCGGCGAGATGTAGCCTGCGAACGGCTCGATGTAGGTCGAGAGCAGTTTGCGCAGCCCGCGGTAGTCGAGTATCGCGTCGATGATAGGGCTGCGGTCGGCGAGCTCCTGCAGGGTCTGCTCGTCGGTCGGCCAGTTGCCGGAGCGCGGCTTTTTGGCCTTGGGGTCGAGGGCGAGCTTCTCGAATATAACCGTGCCTATCTGCTTGGGAGATGAGACGTTAAGCTCACTCTCCCCGGCGAGTTCGCGCACCTGGGCCTCGCGCTCCGCCATACGGCTGCGAAGCATTGCGGCGAAGTCGGAGAGGGAGTCGAGATCCACCTTGACTCCGGCGATTTCCATCCTGGAGAGCACCCCGATGAGCGGCTCCTCAATCTCGTCGTAGAGCCGTCGCAGGCCTTCCGTACTGTCGATTTCGCGGTTAAGAATCTCGCTGAGCCGCAGCAGGGCAAGCGTTGATTTACCCATATCCGGGCCCGCGGACTGCGGTGCGTCGTCGAAGAGGGAGGCTTCCGCCTGAGGCTCGCCGGCGGAGAGGTCCACCCCGAGGTAGCTGCCGGAGAGAGTCTCGAATTTGTGGCTGCGCTCCGGGTTGAGCAGGTAGTGCATCAGTTCCACATCCTCTATTCTGCCGTCGAGGCGGATGCCCGACAGAGCGAGGGAGTTCATAGTGGATTTGACATCTGCTCCGATTTTTACTATACCGCTGTCTTCCAGGACGCTGCGGAATTCTTCCGGAGCTCCGCTCGCGCACTTGGCCCCGCCTGCCGCCGCCCAGAGAGTGCCGTCGCTAAGGCATAGCGACATCCTCTTCTCTTTCTGTGCGACAGGGATGAATTCCACGACCGGCAGCATCTCCGCTTCCAGCGTCTCGGCCTGCCTTGTCGGGGCTTCGCTGCGCTCTGGCGCCCCGATGCTAAGTTTACTCAGCAGGCGGCGCAGGGACGGCATTTCGTATTCGTTCAGCAGGGCGTCGAGCGCCGGGGTGTCGTCCGGTGCGAAAAGCATATCTTCGGCCTTGACGTCCAGCGGCACATCGGTGCGTATCGTCACCAGTTCTTCGGAGAGTTTGATATGCGCTTCGGCGGCCCGGAACATTTCCTTCTGACGCGGTGTAAGTTCTTCTATATGAGCATATATTCCTTCGGTTGAACCGTATTTGGCGAGCAGTTTTGCCGCTCCCACCGGGCCTACGCCCTGCACTCCCGGCACATTGTCGGCAGTGTCGCCGCAGAGCGTCAGGATGTCCCTGACCTGGGCGGTGGAGGCTATGTTCCACTTGGCGCAGACGGCCGCCTCGTCGAGGATTTCGTTGTCAGTGCCGGATTTGCCCGGCTTGTACTGGTAGATGTGCGGGGCGACGAGCTGCCCGTAATCCTTGTCCGGGGTCACCATATACACCTCGAACCCTTCGGCTGCGAAGCGCTTGGCCGCCGTGCCGATCACATCGTCGGCCTCGAAGCCGGAGACCATCAGCACCGGGATGTCGAGCGAGCGCACTATGAGGGTCAGCGGCTCGAGCGCATCTATCACAAGCTGAGGGGTTTCGCTGCGGTTGGCCTTGTAGAGCGGGTAGAGTTTGTTGCGGAAGGTGCCTCCCGGCGGGTCGAAGCTGACAGCGACATGCGTGGGCTTCTCGCGGTCGATGAGCTCCAGCAGATACTTGGTAAATCCGAACAATATGGAGGTGTCCGCCCCCTTGGAATTGACCATCGGCCGGCCGAGGAAGGCGTAGTACATCTTAAAAATCAGCGCGTGACCGTCAATTAGAAAAAGTTTCAAATTCATTAGGCAAAGATGAAACTTTTTCTGAAACTTCGCAAGAAGTTTTAGGGCAAATTGCCCGTCCCGGCGGAATCGGGATTAAGCTAAGAAGTAATTTTACTAAATTAGCGCGGTTAAATACTCCGACTATGATTAAAGACATTGCACTTGTCGCTCACGACTCCCGCAAGGCGGAACTGATGAGCTGGGTAAAATTCAATGCAGGCGTTCTCAAGAACTGCCGGCTCTACTGCACCGGGACCACCGGCAGGCTCGTCAGAGAGACTCTCTCCAAAGTGCTTGGAGATGAGGTCCCGGAAGTCATCTGCAAACTCAGCGGCCCGCTCGGAGGCGACTTTGAAATCGGGGCGATGATTGCCGAGGGGTCAATCGATATGCTGGTATTTTTCTGCGACAACCTCATCATGCAGGGCCACCAGAACGATGTGATGGGCCTGGTGCGCCTGGCTTCGCTCTACAACATCCCGTTCGCCACCAACCGCAGCACGGCTGATTTCATAATCACCTCCAGCCTTTTTGAGGACCCTGATTACCAGCGCATTATCCCGGCCTGCATAGAATCCTACAAAAAGCGCAAGCTATAGGTATATTCCGTTACATAAATCGCGTAATGGAAGCTCCGGCCTCTGGAAAGAAGCCGGCGATGTGGTCGCGGAGGAGTTGCCCGGATTCCTCGGGGGTGCAGTCCACCGTGATGGGGTCTGCGGCGTCGTTCTCAATGTTTGCGGCCCAGAACGGCTGCTCTGCCGATTGCCTTGAAGTGCCGAAGAGCGCGTCGGGGGTCGTAATGGAGCTGCGCTGCCAGCCCTTGTATTCCAGATTCGGCCCGCGGTACACGCGCCGGATGTCGCCGATGATGACCCAGGAACCCATTTCCAGAAACTGCAGCACGGAGTCCATCACATTTTTCTTTACGGCCGGTTTTAGCAGGGCTTTGTAATTGTCTCCCAGGGACTTGACCTGGCTGTCGGAGAGGCGTTCCCCGCAGATTCGCCTGAGCTCCGCCGTCTCCAGCGAACCGTTCTCCCTGACCGCTTCGAGCGCGATGGGGGAGAGTAGCTGCATCAGGGCTTCGCTTCTGGTCTTCGCGGGGAAAGGTTCTCCCAGTGCCACGCGGTATCGCGGATTGGCTCTGCGGCAATTCATCAGATGTCTGTACCACTCCACGGTGGCGAAAGCGGCCTTGCCGGAGAGGAATTTCCCGTAGGCGATGTCCCCCTCGCGGACGGCATCAATCTTCCAGTCCCACGGGCCAAGCTCGTCCGAGGTGTAGAACCAGCAGTCGGGCGCAGTCAGCTCTTCGATGGACCAGCCCGGCACGCCGCTCCGGAAGAACGGTATAATCCCGAACTCCCTGATAGTCTCAATCATCCTTTCGGAGGAATTTATATTTCCCTTCATAAGGCAAAGATAAGGAATTCCGGGATTTGCTTTGCGGTGTAAATTTGCTAACTTTACGCCTTGAAGCCGGCCCGAAAGCCGGGACAGATGAAGAAGCGGAACTAATTTTTAACGATGAAAATAGTTAATCTATTCTATATCAATAAGTTAAATACTAAACGGGGGGGGCAAAATAACCTCTCATTGCCTTTTCCGCGTAGCTTCAAACTATTCTTTTACAACACACTTTATAGCCCGACGGCCCTCCGCCCGGGACGCTTTGCCGTGTGACAACCCGCCGGCAGCCTAAGCGCCGATAGACTTTTCGCCGAACACCTGACAAATAATCAAAAAACCAAATAATATGAAACATTTTTCAAAATTTACAACCCTACTTGCGGCTGCCGCCCTGGTACTTGCCGGCTGCGCCAAGACCTCTGACATCGAGAACCTTCAAGGTCAGATTGACGAACTGAAGTCCGACAGGATTCAGACCATCGAAGGCCAGATCAAGTCCATCCAGACCTCCATCACCTCCCTGCAGAACACCGACAGCGCCCTGCAGAGCTACATCACAGCGCTGCAGGGCCAGGCCGCAGAACTAGAGAAGACCGACTCCGAACTCGAAAGCGCCATCGCCCTCCTTCAGGCCAAGGACGCCGACCTGCAGAAGCAGATAGAAGAGCTCAAGGCCTATGTCAACGGTGTGATTCAGAGCACCAAAGACTGGGCGAGCGCAACCTTCGCCACCCTTGACCAGTATAACGCCACCGCCGGCATCGTGGCAACCATTCAGTCACAGGTTGAAGCGATCAACGCCGAGATAGAGGAGATAATGACAAACTTTGCGACTAAGGACGAGCTCAACGCGGCCATCTCAGCCAGCGAGAACTCCCTTAAGAACTGGGTCAACGAGCAGCTAACAGGCTACTACACAATTTCGCAGATGGACGGCAAACTCACCGCGCTCCAGACCGGTCTGGAAGGTCAGCTCGCCACGCAAAAAAAGGAGCTCGAAGCTAAAATAAATGCTCTTGAAAACACAGAGTCTGACAATTTCAAAGAACTGACCGCGCAACTTGACACTGTTAATGCTGCCATAGCCAAAAACTCTGCGTCTATAGAGCAGCTGAAGGCCGACCTGGCCGCGCAGAAAACGGAAATCACCGCTGCCTACAAAGCTGCCATCGATGAGGCTATCAACTCCATCGCCAACGGCAAGCTTGGCGGGGAAATCTCGGACAAATTTTCCGAAATCAACGCGACAATCTCATCGCTTGCCAGCCGCGTCAGCGCCTGCGAGAACGATATCAAGAGCATCAAGACTACGATTTCCTCTATTCAGCAGAGCATGGATGAGATGCAGAAGCAAATCAGCGCCATTCTCTCCCGCATCCAGTCCATCACATATGTGCCTAAATACTCCGATGGCAAGGCCGTGATGACATACACCGACGACGGTACCGTCATTACCGGCGGCACGGCGGTATTAGACTATCAGCTCAAGCCTGCAAGCGCCGCAGACCAGATTGCCGACCTTTGGAGCAGCACCGGCAGTAGCGACATCACGATGAACGCAGTCTATACAATCACCAAATCCGCACCGGAGTTTTTCCAGCTCGGCATCGAGTCCATTACAGCCGACAACGGCTTTATCTCCGTGACCGTCAGCGGCAAAGCCCTCAAGGAAGCATTTTTCAAGGGCACTTGCTCCGCAAATGTATCCCTCTGCATCTCCGACGGCAACAACGACATCACTACCAGCTATGTCCCGATGGCCCCTGATTTCGCTGAGTCCAAGTTCAAAGCCTTCTGCATAGCGAAGTTTGACGAAGATGGAGACGGAGAAATCTCAGCCGCTGAAGCCGAATCCGTCAAGCAAATCGACTGTAGCAATTCAGGCCTTACCTCTCTCACCGGCATCGAGCGCTTCACCAATCTGGAAACCCTCAATGCCAGCAACAACTCCCTCACCTCGCTCGATG
>CAVJHI010000060.1:0-7939 GCA_963649415.1 bacterium | reverse complement strand
TCACCGGGACGGAACGAGCTGCGCTGGGCGCAGGCTGGAAGCAGGCTCAGGGATGCCGCCACAATAGACAGAATCAACTTTCGCATAAGTGATGTAAAAATAGTCAATTTTTCTATAATCGCTATAACTCCTGACGGCGGTAGTTACGGACCGCCTTGTCAACGCCGGTATCGGGGATGAGCCTGATGGCTGCACCGCCGCTGCTGCGGAGATTGAACTTCAGAATATCTTTTGAGCTGACGCGGTATTTGGAGACGCGGACTTTGGTGCGGGTAGGGATGGAGGAGTCGCCGTCGGTGTAGATTTCCGCGATGTACTTGCCCTCAGGCAGGAAGCCGAGTGAAATCTCCGCTTTCCTGCCCGCGTTGGCAATGGAGCCGATAAACCACTCCTCACCGTGGCGGCGCGCTACGGTAATATATTCTCCAGGCTCTCCCTCAAGCACGCGGGTGTCGTCCCAGACGGTATAGACATCGTCAAAGAACTTCAGCTCCGGCTCGTCCCGGCAGTCGGACGGCTTGTCATACCAATAGAGCAGCTGGAGCGGACTGTAATAGACCGCGGCGAGCGCCAGCTGGTGCGCAGGGGTGGTCTGTATGACCCTTGAGCGCGGCACGCCGTGCGCGTCCTTGTCCCTGTCGGCAATCCTCCCGAAATCCTGCCTGTAGTAGCAGATTGTGTAGTCCGCAGGCCCCGCCACGAAGCGGGTGAACGGCAGCACGGTGTTGTTGAATGCGTCCGGGAACTCCTCGTTGCCGCGGACTCCCTCCTGCGTCATAAGGTTAGGCCAGGTGCGGCTGACTCCCGTTGGTCTGTATTCATCGTGGATATCCACCATCAGCCCGTATTTCGCGCATTTGCGCACGGCTTCGTGCATCCACTTCGTCCAAACCTGCGAGCCAACCTGCACGAATCCGAACTTGATGCCCGCCACGCCCCAGGACTTGTAGAGAGGCAGGATCTCGTCGAGCTGCTGCTGCAGCGCGCGCTGGTTGACATAGAGTATGACTCCTATGCCCCTGGAGCGGCCGTAGTCTATGACTTTCTGCAGGTCGAGCGCATTCGGGTCGGGGTTGCGGCGCGGGTCGATGGTCACCGTGGTGGCGTCGGACGACTTGTCGTACTCGTGCCCGTACCAGCCCGCGTCGAAGAGTATGTACTGTAGATTGCGCTTCACCGCGAAGTCCACCAGGGCGAGTCCGCCCTCAGTGGAGAGGCTCACCTCGCGCATCACCTTGCCCGGCCTGATCCAGGAAGGGTCTTCTATCGCGCAGGGCGGGTTAAGGTTGTAGAAGAGATAGTTGTGCTCCAGGATGTCTCCGGCATTCTCCCCATACATCACCATTCTCCACGGAGTTTCGTATGGGGCGACGTCTTCCACCGGGCCGTACATCGCCGCCCTTATGGTATTCGGCTTGTCAGAGAGGCAATATTTGGTGCGCACATAATCCACCACCTCCGCTTCGGCGAGGCAGGCATACCCTCCCCAGGGGAGTTTCAGCAGCAGAGGTCTGTCGGACTGCCCGTCGCCCGGCCAGTCCTTGAGCGGCAGAAGCGAATAGGCCGTCTGCGCCCTCGGAGTGAAATAGGCGAGAGTGCCTTCCGGGAGGGTATATTCGGTGTATTCGTCAGTAATCTTGATATACGCTCCGCCTCCGATGCGGTAGCGGAATGCGATGCCCTCGTCGTAGGCGCGTACTACGAGCGTAAATGCCCTGCCCTGCCCGAGGGCGGCATCCACCTCTATAAGATGGTAATGGTCAGGGATTTCCGCGCGCTCGCCATAGACCGGCTTCCAGTTCTCGGAGACCTCACCCAGGTCCCTCACTTCGGCTATGCGGAGGCCCTCCATCAGACTCTTTCCGACCTCCAGGCCAAGACTCGAAGGGCTTATTATCGTGCGCCCGTCCCAGCTGACGCTATATTCGATGTGTCCGCGGCTGTCGTCGAGAGTCATCTCGCCCCTGCCGTCTGGAGTGAAGATTTTGACCGTTTCCGCCTGAGCTGTCAGGCCGAGCGCCAGTGCGACGCAGAGTGTAATCAATCTTTTCATTTCGTGTAAGTATTTACGCCCCATTTGCGGTTGGGGCGTGCGCCCATATCAAGTATCAGACTTCCTCCGCCGACCAGCGTCGAGTGCGGAATGCAGCACTCGTTCCAAGCCTTGCCGTTGAGGGTCGCGCGGCGGATGTACATATTCTTTTCCGAATTGTGGCGGGTGATTATCTCGAACTTCCCGCCGGGGTAGTAGTCGGGGTTGAGGCTTATAGTGACCTTGTCGAAGACAGGGGAAGTCAGCTCGTAGGCCGGAGCGGTGCTGCAGCCGCCGTCCACCTCGAAGAGGCCGATTGCCATCAGTACGCCAAGTGCGCCCATCTGCCCCTGGTCCTCATCATCGCGGTAGCCGCCGTAAGGGCTGATGTCAGCGTAGGCGGCCTTGACCTTGCGCACCCACTTCTGGCTGAGCCACGGGGCGCCGGCGCGGTTGAACAGGTGTGCCATCCCGGTGCCCGGCTGGTTGCCGTAATCGGTCCAGTTGTACTGCTTGAAGGCAGGGTCGGTGGAGCGGAAGAATCCGTTCGGCTCGCTCAAGCGGAACTGCTCGTCGAGACGGCGCACATATTCCTCCCGGCCGCCGAAGAGTTCCATCAGGCCAGGGATGTCGTGGGGCACATAGTGGGAATATATGGCGGCGTTGCTCTCGCAGAAGCCGTCCTTCTCGGAGATTTCCAGCGGGTCGAACTCGGTGAAGAACCGTCCCGAAGTATCGCGGGCGTTCATATAGCCTACCGAGGGGTCCCAAACATTGCGGTAGTTCCGCGAACGCTTTATAAAGAATTCATAATCGTCAACTTCCCCCAGGGCTTTGGCCAGCTGCGCGAGGCACCAGTCCTGATAGGCGTACTCCAGGGTCATTGACGCTCCGGTGGTGTGCATCGCACTGAGCCCCGGGCGGCCGTCCGGCACATAGCCCTTATCCTCATACCAGCTCATCCCGCCCGAAACTGCATCAGAGGCGTGGTCGTAGCCGGCGTGATCGCGGATTCCGCCGCGAAACGCATTTTTGCGCAGCCCTTCATATGCAAGGCGCGCATCATAGCCCCGGATGCCCTTGTTGTAGGCGGCGGCGAAGAAGCTCACCGCAGGGTCGCCTATCATCACATAGGTATAATTGCCCCCTGACGGCCCGCGCGGAATCAGCCCTCCGTTGCGGTAGTAGTCTAGCATTGTGTTGCAGAAGTCGTCCACGATTTCCGGGTACACGAGCGTCCAGAGTATGTCCAGCGACCAGTGGCTGCCCCACCACGCGTCGAAGTTGTGGTGGTTGTAGAGCGGCTTGCCGTCGGCACCGAGCGGAATCTGCCGCACCACCGGGTATGCTCCAGTCAAATCCATATAGTGCCCGTCGGCATCGCTGACGATGTGCCGCCCGAGCAGCGAATGCCAAAGGTCGGTGTACAGTTTTACCTGCTGCTCCACGGTGCCGCCCTGCACATCGATGCGCCCGAGCTTGGAGTTCCACTCATCCGCGGCAGCCTGCCTTACGGAGTCGAAGTCCCAGCCCGGCAGCTCCGCGAGCATATTGGCACGGGCGTTCTCCACGCTCGTGAAGGATATCGCCACTTTCATCAGCACCTGCTCCCCTTCGGCGGTGCCGAACCTCAGCGCGAGCCCGGCATCCTTGCCGGAAACCCTTGCGGGTGAGCCTGATTTCACGATTTCTCCCTCGCGCCAGCAGATGACTTCCCGTGCAGGTTTCGAGAGCTCGGCCCAGAAATAGACCGGAGTGTCCTTCGGCCTGCGGCCCGTCGCCGCCATTATCTCCCAGCCCGCGACAGTATGGTCATCTACCATCCAGACCTCTGAATATGAGGTCGGCCCGTGGGCGAGAAAGGCCCCGTTGTCGAAGATGACGCTGCTTCCCGGGTCGGCAGGATAGGTGTAGCGGTGCAGGCCCACGCGCAGGGTCGCCGTCAGTTCAGCGGTGATGCCGTAGTCGTCGAGATGTATGCGGTGGTAGCCCGGTTTCGCGATTTCACCCTCGTGGCTGAATGCGGAGCGGTAAGCGTCCATCCCCATATGCCCCTTGAACTCGCCGGTGGTCGGCATCACGGCGACTCCCGACATCTGCCAGTTGTGGATATGGCTGAAGCAGCGGACGTGCAGGGAGTCGTAGAGATAGCCCGAACCCCAGGAATGTGCCGTGCCGGTGTCGGGGCTAAGGCTCACCATCCCGAAGGGGAGGGACGCCGAATCGAAGAAGAACCAGCGCGAACGGTGGCTGTCCACGAAGGGATTGACCTTGTCGACATAGTCCCCCTGCGCCCCGGCAGGGAGGGGTGATAGCAGGAGGAGGGAGATTAGGATGAGTATCGGTCTGCGCATATTACCTGATGACAAACGAACCCCTGAGCCTTATGTCGGCGGAAGATGCTCCGACCAGAACTTCGAAACTTCCCGGCTCGACGGTGAACTTCATATCCTTATCCCAGAGACCGAGGTCCTGCGGGGTGAGGGTGAAGCTGACCTGACGGCTCTCGCCCGGCTGGAGGCTCACACGCTCGAAGCCGCGGAGCACCTTAGTGTAGGTGGTAACACTGCTCACCTCGTCGTTGATGTAGAGCTGGACGACCTCGTCCCCAGCGCAGGAACCGCTGTTGGTAACGGTGCAGCTGACAGTAATATTGCCCTTGGCGTTTTGCTCCTCAGGAGAGACCGAGAGGCCGGAATACTCGAATGTGGTGTAGCTCAGGCCGTGACCGAACGGGTAGAGAGCACCCCAGACGGAGGTTTTGCAAGGCTCATCGGAGCCCGGCTTGAACGGAAATGCAAACGGAATCTGCCCGACGCTCTTCGGGAAGGTGACGGTCAGCTTGCCGCCAGGATTGTTGTCGCCGAAGATGGTCTCCGCCACTGCCTGTCCGCAGAATTCGCCCGGGAACCAGCCGTGCAGGATGGCCGGGACATATTTATCGGCCCAGTTGATGGTCGCGGCCCTGCCGTCGAGCAGCACGAGCACCACAGGCTTGCCGGTAGCGACCACTCTCTCCATCAGCTCCTGCTGCCTGCCGGGCAGATCCAGGCTGGTGCGGGAGCGCTCCTCGCGCACGGTAAGTTCACTGCCTCCGAGCACCAGGATGACGGCATCGGCCGCCCTGGCAGTCCTGACTGCCTCGTCGAGCAGTTTCTTTTCTTCCGAAGTCTTCTCGAAGCTCATAAGTTCGCTCTCCGGGAAGTGAGGGTCCACGATTTCGCAGCCCTTGGCATAGCTTACGCTGCTCCCCGGGAGAAGTTCGCGCACGCCCTCGAGCACCGTCTTCAGCGGCGCTCCGACCGGTCCGTAGCGGGAGATGAGCTGTTTGCGCTCGTTGGCGTTAGGCCCGATGACGGCGATGCTCCTTGTGGACTTGGAGAGCGGGAGCAGATTGCCTTCGTTCTTGAGAAGGACCATAGACTCCCTCGCAGCACGCAGGCAAAGCTCCTGAGCCTCAGAGCC
This sequence comes from bacterium, assembly GCA_963649415.1. GTDB lineage: Bacteria > Bacteroidota > Bacteroidia > Bacteroidales > UBA932 > Cryptobacteroides. The sequence goes on along the minus strand of CAVJHI010000060.1, from coordinate 2,442 downwards.
GTGTACGCGCTGAAGTGCAAGCTCCCCGTCGCCCCTGTACGGGCTGTCGAAAAGACCCAGGCGGAACTTCACGCGGAGTATATCGGCGACCCTTTCGTCTATGGTCTTCATCGTTATCTTGCCGTGGGCCACCGCGTCCCTGAGCGGAAGCACGAAGGACTCCGGCGCGTGGAAATTGGTGCGGATATTGAGACCTGCGTTGACACACTGAGCCACTCCGTCTTCATAGGACTCGGCGACCTTGTGCTTGTCGGAGAGATATTCCACAGCCTCGCTGTCGGACACCACATAGCCCTCGAAGCCCCACTGCCCTCGCAGCAGGTCGGTAAGGAACCAGCTGCTGCCGCTCACCGGGACTCCGTCGTAGTCGTTGTAGGAGCTCATCGTGCCGAGTGCCCCGGCCTCAGTGAAAGCGACGCGGAACGGCTCGAGATAGAGTGTGCGCATCTCGCGCGGAGCGACCTTCGGGTCTGTGCGGGTCTTGCCGTCGCGGCCTCCCACAGGGATGCTGTACACCGCGAAATGCTTCGGGGTCGATACCACTCCGCCCTTCTGGAGAGCGAGGATCATCTCCTTGCCGAGCTGTCCCACGAGGTACGGGTCTTCGCCGTAGGTCTCCACGCAGCGCCCCCAGCGCGGGTCCTGCGCGAGGTCAAGTATAGGGGAATATATGTTGGTGTATCCGAGCAGGCAGGCCTCCTCGGCCTCCACCTCGCCGATGCGGCGGATCAGCTCCCTGTCCCAGGTCGAGCCCTGCCCGCACTGCGCCGGGAAGTAGGTCGCGCCCATACTGCACAGGCCGCGTATTCCCTCGTTGGTGAAGTCCACCGGGATTCCGAGCCTGGTCTCCTCCACAAACCATTTCTGAATAGTGTGCAGAGCATACACGTGCTTGCGGAAGTCGGAGGCATAGACGGAGGTCTCGTGATGCACTCCGTTGTGCTCCTCGTCGATGTTGCCCACTCCGTCCTTCCATATTTCATTGTACCAGTCCGGCGTCGGCAGATTGTCCTTGAGCACGCGCCCGGTACCGTAGAGGGTCACCATCTGGCAGGTCTTCTCCTCGAAGGTCATCTGCGAGAGGAGGTTCCTGATCCTGGCGTCCTCCGGCGCGGACGGGTCTTCGTAGGTGTCCTTGCGGCCGTTCTTGTTGAAGTCGATCCAACCGGCGTGGTAAATCTGCTTGCCGTTCCTCCAGAAGAGCAGCGAGCCGAAGCCCGGATGGTCGCAGGTCCAGCCCTTGCCTTCCGGGCGGATCTGGTCGAGCACCTTGGCGGTATAAGGCATGCTGAGGCCCATCCTGCCCGCGTAGTGCGCGTAGGCTATCTCGAATACGGAACGGAACTGTCCGCGGGCCTTGGTGCTGATTGCGGTCCAGTCGCTGTATTTGCCGGTCTTGTCTTTCCAGGTGAAGAACGGGACATTGTCATCGCCCAGATTGTAGCGGGAAAGGTATTCGTAGGCCGTCATCAGACGGTTGTCCAGAGCCGAGTAGATGTCCTCGCCTTGATGCCAGGCGACCTCGCAGATTTCGGCCATGCAGCCGAGCCCGAGCATACAGTGCGCCTGGTCGCGCCCGCTCTCCTGAAGCTGCCCGGACGGAGCTGTGTAGTTGGGAAGCGAACCGTTGTCGTAGCCCTCTTCAAGGTAGCGGTCCACGGCTTCCCGGTACATATCTTCGTCGTCTAGGAACACCGCCATTCCGATCATCCCCTTGAGCACGGAGAGCCCCCAGTTGCCGTTGGTGTAGGCCGGGGTGGCGTGGAACTTCGTGAATACCGGGATGAACGCCTCGCGCAGCATCGTCTCCGCCTCGCGGGTGTCGTCATCGGTCCATCCGCCCTCGTATTCGGAGGCAGGGTAGGTACAGCGCATCAGCTCGGCGGCATTGACTATGATGAAGCCCTGCAGTCCGGCGCACAAGGGGTCGTCGCGCGGAGTGATCTTGCGCAGTACGGCGGAATATTTCCTGATTATCTCCATCGCCTTGTCGGCGTGTGCTGTCTCGCCGGTGATTGTCCACATCAGGGCGTTGTAGTAGGCGGCGTTGAAGTCGTCTTCGCAAGGCTTCTTGGTCCAGCCGTACTCATCGGCCCGGGATATGATTTCGAACGGTCCCTGTATCTGATAGTCAGACGAAGCCTTGGGATCGGAGCTCAACAGCCCGTACGAGCCGAATGCAGGCTCTATTTTATTGTCTACCAATGATTTGATACGAGCCAAGTCTTCTGTAGTATGAAGAATGCCCGGATGGATGAAAGCCTGCTCCGGGCTGGCCGGCGCATCGCCGGACTTCTGGCTTTGGCAGGAGAGTGCTAGGAGCAGCAGCCCCGCAAAGAAGATTGAACGCTTCATTATAACGGTTTTATAGGATTGTCGAAGCTTTAAGCTTTCTGTAGCCCTTGGAGGCCTTCTTGTCTATCGGGACGAAGCGCAGGGCCG
>CAVJHI010000059.1:0-7942 GCA_963649415.1 bacterium | reverse complement strand
TTCCCTGAGACGATGTATATGATTGGCGCAGACTTCGGCAATTGGGACTGGAGCAGCACCGGCATCGTGGACCTCGTCCCTGTGCACAGTGCAGAAGGCCAGTTCTGGACAGTCCGCTACATCAAGGCCGGCTCTCCGTTCAAGTTCTGCCCTGCAAAGGAGTGGAACGGCAAGGAATTCTGCTCACAGACCAACAACGACGGCTTCACCGTTGAAAGCAACAACTGCGTCGTTGACAAGGACGGTCTCTACCTCATCCACATCGATCTCAAGAACGAGAAGCTCCACGTGGAGGAGGCCCGCATCTACGGTATCGGCGACTGCTTCGGCGGCTGGAGCGAAGGCCTGGAGGGCGCTCTCTTCACCAACAGCGGCCAGACAGCCAGCATCGCGCTCCCTGCTGCCGGTGAGGTCCGCATGTATGTGGCTTCTTCCATCGCCACCACCGACTGGTGGACCCGTGAGTTCATCATCCTCGATGGCAAGATCGTATATCGCGGCACCGGTGACGACCAGACGCGCGTCGCCTGCACCGCGGGTCAGACCGTGACCCTCGACTTCAACGCCGGGACTGGTGAAATCAAGTAATTGACTCTCTATTTACAGATGCACCTGAGCCTACGTGCCGGGTGCATCTGTTTTTTTATTTTCGAATATGAAAAAATTTCCTTTCCTCAGTTTCATTCTTGCACTTGCGCTCCTTGCGGGCTGCAATAAGAATTCCGCCACCCCCGATCCGGGTCCGGCTCCGGAGCCGGAAACGCCCGAAAGGACAGGCGAGAGCGGAATTACCTACCAGCTGCTCGTGTATTCATTCGCCGACAGCGACGGCGACGGCTGCGGGGACTTCAGGGGAATCGAATCCAAGCTTGACTACCTCAAGCAGATGGGAGTCCAGGCACTCTGGCTCTCACCTATCCACAAAGCTTCCTCCTATCACGGCTACGACGTGCTCGACTACTCGAGCGTCAACCCCGACTACGGCACGGAGGAGGATTTCAAGTCCCTTGTCAGCGCGGCACACGCGAAGGGCATCAAGATCTATCTTGACTATGTGCTGAACCATACTTCCAAGGACCATCCTTGGTTTCTCGATGCGAAAAAGAGCGCGGACAGCGAGTACCGCGACTATTATATATTCTCCGACGACCCGCGCGCCGACATTAAGGCGGGCAAGATTGCGATGATCGCCACCGAAGGCGCGGGCGGCTATGACTCCGGGCAGTGGTTCCCGGCGGTAAGCGGCGGCGACGGGGCTCAGAAGCTAAAGTTCACCCTCGCCCTCGACTCCTCCGGCAAGCCTTCCACCCTCAAGGTGGAGCAGACCGGAGAGGTGAGCAACAGCGGCTCCAAGGCCGGCATCTGGCTCTACTACGGCGACGGGCAGATGGAAGAGTTCCGCAGTGCGGGCTCGGGACTGTGCACCCTTTCGCTTGAGCTGCAGACCTCCTGGGGCGTGCTGGTGAGGACCAGCCAGAAAGAGTGGGGCAGCTACAAGTACGGCGCTCCGACCGGCAAGAACCAGCTGGAATGGGGCACTCCGCTGAAGCTTTCCAACTCCGACAGCCAGGACATCCTGCTGCCGGGGATGAACACCACGATGTACCACTCCCATATGTGGACCTCGTACTTCGCCGACCTCAACTACGGCACGGCCTCCAGCTGCGAGAACTCTCCTGCGTTCAAGGCAGTGTGCGAGAGCGCGGACAAGTGGATAGGGATGGGCGTGGACGGTTTCAGGCTCGATGCCATCAAGCACATCTATCACAACGCAAGCTCTGACGAGAACCCTACCTTCCTTAAGAAATTCTACGACCGCTGCAACGCAAGCTACAAGGCTGCGGGCGGCAGCGGCGACATCTATATGGTCGGCGAGCACTTCAGCGACGCCAGCGCCGTGGCGCCTTACTACAAGGGCCTGCCTGCGTTCTTCGAGTTCAGCTTCTGGTGGACGCTCAAGGAGGCCATCAACTCCGGCAACGGCAACGGCTTCGTAGGCACCATACAGGGCTACACCAAGGAATACGCCAAATACCGCTCAGACTATATCGAGGCCACCAAACTCTCCAACCACGACGAAGACCGGGCCGGCAACGACCTCGGCAAGGACAGGGAGAAGATGAAACTCGCCGCGGCGGTACTGCTCACGGCGGGCGGCCAGCCGTATATCTATCAGGGCGAGGAGCTCGGCTACTGGGGCAGCAAGTCCGGCGGCGACGAATATGTCCGCACCCCGATAATGTGGACTGCGAGCGGCTCCGGCCTCGCTTCCGGCAAGCTGGGCGGCAAAATCGACTCTTCGATGCTTACTTCCGACATCTCCGTGGAGAGCCAGAGCGAGGACAGCGAGTCCGTGCTGAGCGTTTACCGAGAGTTCGGCGAGCTGCGCGACCGCTATGTCTCCCTCGCCAAGGGGAGCTTTGACTACTGCTCCGAAGTCGCTTCAAACTCGGCCATATCTGCCTGGTACAGAAGCTATGAGGGACAGAAGGTGCTGGTTGTGCACAACTTCGGCAGCGGAAAGGAGAGCGTCACCCTCGCCGCAGATAATCTCGACAATGCTATAGCCGTCAGGGGCTCCGTCGCCGTCAAGGGCAGCAAACTCACGCTCGGAGCGAGAGCTTCCGCGGTGTTCCTCCAATAATACCATCTGCAAATGAAACATTTACTCAGACTAATCCCGCTTCTCGCGCTGCTTGCCTCCTGCGCGCAGAAGGCTGTCCCTCAGCAGGATAGCGCTTCCCTCAGGGACGCAACTGTATATGAACTCAATGTGCGTCAGCTGACCCCGGAAGGAACTTTCGCGGCGGCGCAGAAGCTGCTCCCGATTATCAGGGAAGAAGGAGTGGATATCGTGTGGGTGATGCCTCCGTATCCCATCGGTATCGAGGGCCGCAAGGGCAGCCTCGGCTCCTACTATGCTGTCCGCGACTACTGCGACATCAACCCTGAGTTCGGTACTCTCGAGGACTTCGACGCCTTCCTCGCGGAGGCACACTCCCTGGGCTTCAAGGTGGTGCTGGACTGGGTCGCCAACCACACCGCTCCCGACCATCCGTGGGTGACAGAGAAGCCTGCCGACTGGTATGTGCGCGGCGAGGACGGCAAGACCATCGTGGAATACGACTGGACAGATATCGCGAAGCTCAATTACGACAATCAGGATATGCGCACCGAGATGGTGAAATGTATGCGCTTCTGGCTCGACAGGGGCGTGGACGGATTCCGCTGCGATGTGGCCTACAAGGTGCCTGAAGACTTCTGGACTCCGACCATCGCCGCGCTGCGCTCCAGCTACGGCCGCACCCTTTACTTCCTCGCGGAGGGCGAGGAAGCCTGGCTGCACAGGGCCGGATTCGACGCCACTTATGCCTGGAAGCTGCACCATCTGCTCAACGACATAGCCCAGGGCAAGGCCGGCGCCGCACAGCTGAGCGAATACATCGACTGGAACGCCGCCGAATACCCGTCCGATGCGATGAGGCTCAGCTTCACCTCCAACCACGACGAGAATTCGTGGTCCGGCACCGAATTCGAGAGGATGGGTGACGCCTGGCAGGCAATGGCTGTGCTCTGCTGGACCCTGCCTAACGCGCAGCCGCTCATCTACACCGGGCAGGACATCGGCTACGACCACCGTTTCGCCTTCTTCGAAAAAGACCCGATTCCGGCGTGGAAAAGCAATTCATTTACCGAATTCTATCGTTATCTCAATACCGTCAAGCACGCCCATCCAGCGCTGCAAGCCGGCCTGGGGGACTATGAACTTCTCTCCACCGATGACAACACCATCGTGTTTACCCGCAGCCTCGGAGACGACTCCGTCAAGGTGAGCGTGCAGCTGGAGGCTCCGTGGGCGTGGAGCATCAGCAGCGCCTCCGACCGCATCGCGCACATCGAGCCGCCCTGCTGGTGGACGGGGATGAAAACCCCTCTCCAGATAATGGTGAACGGGGAGGAGATCAGCTCCTATACCGTCTCTATCGAGGGAGGCAAGGGCGTGAAAGTCAGCGGGGTACACAAGGCGGAGAGCCCCAATTATCTCTTCGTGGATGTGAGCATCCAGGAGAATGCCGCCCCGGGCAAATATTCCCTCCGCTTCACGCGGGACGGGGAGAGTTTCTGCGTGCCTTACGAGATTTCCGCTCGCCGCGAGGGCTCTGCAGAGAGGAAGGGCTTCGACACATCGGACGCCATCTATCTGATAATGCCGGACCGCTTCGTCAATGCCGACAGCAGCAACGACAACAGCTCCTGCACTACCGAAAAGGCTGACTACAAGGCATTCTTCGGCCGCCACGGAGGCGATATCCGCGGCATAGAGGAGAGCCTCGACTACATAGCCGGACTCGGGATGACCGCCATTTGGAACACCCCGCTGCTCGAGGACAACGAGCCGGAATCTTCCTACCACGGCTACGCCTGCACAAATTATTATAAAATCGACCCGCGCTTCGGCAGCAACTGGACCTACCGCCAGATGGTACGCGCCGCGCACAGCAAGGGCCTCGGCATAGTGATGGACATCGTCACCAACCACTGCGGCGACCGCCACTGGTGGATGGCCGACCTGCCTTTTGCCGACTGGGTACATCAGTGGCCATCATACACCCACTCCAACTGCGCGTTCTCTGCGCAGAACGACCCATACTGCGCCGAAATCGACCGCGAGAATATGGTCGGAGGCTGGTTCGACACCTCGATGGTGGATATGAACCTCGACAACCCATACCTTCTCCAGTACTTCAAGCAGTGGACTATCTGGTGGACGGAATGGGCCGACCTCGACGGACTGAGGGTGGACACCTATCCGTACAACGAGAAAGTCCCGATGTCCGAGTGGTGCAAGGCCGTGATGGACGAATATCCAAACTACAACATAGTAGGTGAAGTATGGTCCTCCAATGTGCCGCAAGTGGCTTACTGGCAGGACAATAACCCAAACAGGGACGGTTTCGACTCCAACCTGCCGTCGATTATGGATTTCTGCCTGATGGACGCCGTCCGCGGGAGCATCAACTCCGACGGCGAAAGCTGGAACGAGGGCATCACCAAAGTCTATGACTCCGTGGCCAACGACTTCTATCTCAATAACCCTCAGAACCTTCTGATATTCCCCGGCAACCACGACACCGAGCGCATCGGCGATGCGGCCGGAGCGAATCCGGACAAGGTAAAGCTCGTGATGACCTTGATGGCGACGCTACGCGGCATACCGCAGATATTCGCGGGCGACGAGCTTCTGCTCCTCTCCGACGACCTCTCGCAGGGTCACGGCGGTCTGAGGGCAATGTTCCCTCTCGGCTGGGCTTCCGAGCCTGTCCGCAAGGACCTGCACGACTACTGCAGCACCCTCTTCCAGTGGAGGAAGGGGTCCGATGCCGTACAGCACGGCAAGACCCTGCACTTCATAAGCCGCGACAACACCTACGCCTACTTCCGCTACACGGAGAGCGAAGCCGTGTTTGTCTATCTCAACAACAACTCCACCCCGCGCACCCTGCCGTGGGAGAGCTATGCCGAGATTAGCGGCAGTCTCAAGGGCACTGGCCGCAATGTAGTTGACGGCTCCACTTTCGCTCCGGAAGGATATACAGTCCCTGCAAAATCCAGCATAATAATAGAATTCAAATGAAAAGATATCCACTCCTCTTAGCGGCTGCGGCCCTCCTCTGCGCCTGCACCGCACAACAGCCTGAGTTCAGCGAGAGCGCCGCTCTCCAGTCCCCGGACGGCAAACTCCGACTGGCTTTCTCCGTCGAGGGCGGAGTGCCGCAGTATTCCCTGCAGCGCGAGGGCGCCGAAGTGGTGCTCCCTAGCCGCCTGGGCTTCGATGTGCGCGGCACGGTCAAGGCCGAGAAGATTGATATAGAAGGAGATAAAATTACCAAAGGCGATGCGCAGCCGGGCTACTCCCTCGCCGAAGGCTTCGAACTCGTGGGCACAGAAACCGACAGCCTCGATGAGGTGTGGGAGCCGGTATGGGGCGAAGAGTCGCAGATCCGCAACCATTACAACGAACTGCTGGTGAAGCTCCGCCAGAGCGGGAGCGGGCGTCTGATGAATGTGCGCTTCCGCCTCTTCGACGACGGTCTGGGATTCAGGTATGAGTTCCCATCCGAGCAGCCTCTTGTATATTTCGTTATCAAAGAGGAACTTACAGAGTTCGCAATGGCAGGCGATCACTACAGCTGGTGGATTCCGGGCGACTACGACACCCAGGAATACCAGTACGGCGAGTGCCGGCTCTCCGAGATCAGCTCACACTTCAAGGAGCAGACCTGCGGCAACAGTTCCCAGACATTCTTCAGCACCTCGGGAGTGCAGACCTCGCTGCAGATGAAGACAGACGAGGGTCTGTATATCAATATCCACGAGGCAGCGCTCGTCAACTATCCGTGCATGAGCCTGCTCGTGGACGGAAAGACGCACAAGCTGCGCGCCTGGCTGACCCCTGACGCACAGGGCTGGAAGGGCTATATGCAGACCCCGTGCAAGACCCCGTGGAGAACGGTGCAGGTGACCACCTCGGCCGAAGCGCAGCTCGCGAGCCGTCTGGTGCTCAACCTCAACGAGCCTTGCGCCCTCGAGGATGTGAGTTGGATACACCCTGTGAAATATATGGGCGTCTGGTGGGAGATGATTGCCGGCAAGGGCAGCTGGGCCTACACCGATGTCCCTTCAGTCAAGCTCGACAGTTTCGACTATACCAAGGCCACGCCTAACGGCCGCCACAGCGCTAACAACGAGCGCGTGCGCACCTACATCGACTTCGCAGCCGACAACGGCTTCGATGCGCTGCTGGTGGAGGGCTGGAACATAGGCTGGGAAGACTGGGCCAACTGCAGCAAGGACTATGTCTTCGATTTCGTGACCCCTTACCCTGACTTCGATATTGAGGCGCTCAACAGCTACGCCCGCTCCAAGGGCATCAAGCTGATAATGCACCACGAGACATCATCGTCCGTGCGCAACTACGAGCGACATATGGAGACGGCCTACAGCCTGATGAACAAATACGGCTACGACGCCGTAAAGTCGGGCTATGTGGGCGACATCATCCCGCGCGGCGAATACCACTACGGGCAGTGGATGGTCAACCACTACCTCTACGCCGTCACCGAGGCCGCGAAGCATCATATCATGGTCAACGCCCACGAGGCCGTACGCCCTACCGGACTCTGCCGCACCTACCCTAACCTCATCGGCAACGAGTCTGCGCGAGGTACTGAGTATCAGGCATTTGGAGGCACCGAACCAAAGCATGTAACCATACTTCCGTTCACCCGTCTCAACGGCGGTCCGATGGACTTCACCCCGGGCATATTCGAGCAGAATCTCAAGGAGTGGTGCGGCAACGACTCGCATGTCAACGCCACGATTGCCAACCAGCTGGGCCTCTACCTCACGATGTACTCCCCTCTGCAGATGGCTGCGGACACGCCTGAGCACTACTCCCGCTTTATGGACGCGTTCCAGTTCATCAAAGATGTGGCGGTGGACTGGAGCGAGAGCCGCTATCTCGATGCCGAGCCGGGCGACTACATCATCGTGGCCCGCAAGGCGAAGAAAGACGGACAGTGGTTCTGCGGCGGCGTGACCGACGAGCAGGCGCGCGAGTTTGACATCGCCCTGGACTTCCTCGGCTCCGGGGACTTCGAGGCGGTAATCTACGCCGATGCTCCCGACGCGCACTATCTAACTAATCCTCAGGCATATACCATTAGTCGCCAGAAAGTCGCAGCCTCCGATAGCCTCCATCTCAGGATGGCTCCGGGCGGCGGATTCGGCATTGAGTTCAAAAAATTGTAATTTTGCGGCCGTTTATGGAAGTACGATTCGCTATTAAATACTGGACCGAGTGGGGAGATAGCCTCTGCCTCATCCTCGGCGGCAAAAAATACCCTATGGAGTGGGGTGACGGTGCGATGTGGCACGTCAC
>CAVJHI010000058.1:0-8030 GCA_963649415.1 bacterium | reverse complement strand
TCTCGTATAGCCCCGACAGCTCCGGGGACGATGCTTTGGTCACGACTCCGCCCGCAGCGAGGTCGCGCTCGATGGCTTCGGTGAGGTCTTCGCTGAAGAGGACGTTGATGACGCCCTGCCTGTAGGCTGAGGACTCTGTTGCTTCCGCCTGCGTCACTGCCGACTCTTCGGCCACAGGGATGCGCTCCGTGCAGGAGTAGAGTCCGTTCAGCAGCAATGATGCCGCTGCCGCGGCAAGTATGAGATTGTGTTTCATAATTCGTTTTGCAAGGCTACAAATATACTATTATTTTTCGGAGAGGAAATCCACAAGCACTATAAGCGACTCCGGTTTGCGCCATTTGATCTTGTGGGACTTGAGGAATGCCTTGAGCTCAGTCTTGTCCACTCCGGGCTGTGACTCCACATCGCGCTTCCCGGCGAATACGACCTTGCCTCCATAGACGAGGTAGTACTTGCTGATGAGCGGCAGAGTCTTGCCGTCGCTCTTGGAGGCCTTGAGCTCCATATGGTTCATATTGCTCCGCGTGCCTCCAATGCCTTCCAGCGAGCTGAGCGCCGTCGTGGCGTTGGAGCTCGAAGACGAGCCGTAGGCCCCGCCTGTCTCGTTGAGGCGTGCGAGATCGATGCTGCATCCCTCGGCGACTACTCCCTTGTCGGACTTGGCCACCACCTTCATCATCTGCCCTGCCGCGTTGACATAGACATCCTGACCAATCTGCACGGAGGTTACCTCGACCGCTGAAGCCTGCTTGACGAGGTTACCCTCGATGAAATGCACGCTGCCGTTGCTGAGGCAGATGTTGTACTTGCCTTCCACGACCTTGCCGGTGTTCATCATCAGTTTGCCGTCGGCGAAGTCTTCGTAGATGTAGGGCCAGGTGCTGGTAGGTTCGAAATCCTGTGCCGCGGTGCCGAAGCCTGCAAGACAGGCCACCAGCGCAAAAAATATCTTCTTCATATTTTCATTAAATGCAAAAAAACTGCTCCGACCGGAGCCGAAGCAGTTCTCTCTAGTTGAAATGGATTATTTCTCTTCTTTTACAAGCGTGGAGAGAGGCTTGCGGACGAGCGCAGACTTGACTGCGCTTGAGCTGCTGCCGCCATCACTTTTCACGGCCACGTATGAGGAAGCCACATTATCCCAGCCGGCTGGCTTTGAGCCGACACAGGCCAGGAATCCGAACCATTCCGTGTTCTGGATTGTGCCTGCCTTAGGCATCTGAAGCACTATCGCTTTCTTTGCACTGTAAGCTCCGTTGCTGTTCGCCCAGCTGAGATATGTGTCATAATCGACCCCTTCGTCGGTGTAGCTGTAGCAGTATGAAAGGGCAGGGATGGTAATCTCTCCGGTCTGCGGATTCCAGTTCGCATATATTGGCTTCTCGAGTGTCTCGCCGCAGAATGAGGTAATCATAATGTTGCCCTTGGTCTCGTCGTCGCTCTTGGCGATGACATCGGTGCCGCCTCCGTTGTATTCTGATCCGTAGGCTGACTTGTAGGCGGAAGTGTAGGTGCCGATTACGGTCTCCTCGGTGTACTCGTAGGCATAGAGGAGCTCGGCTTCCCAAGCTTCGTTAGGGTTGCCATAGATGTCTTCGAACGCTCCCTCAGGGACTTCAATCGCTACCGCGTTGCCTCTCACAGGCTCCTCAGGGAGGAAGAACATAAGCTTGCCGGACTTGGAAGAGTAGCCGTAGTCGGAGCCTGCAGTGAGCAGGAAGCTGGTCACCTTGCTGTCATTGCCGTAGGAGAGATAGACTTCGGCTTTCTTGTTGGTATAGCCGTAGCCGTAATCTGCGCCCAGATCGGCGGTCACAGGGCTTGAAGCGGAGGTAAGCATCTCCTGATCGGCATCGCCGATGGTGAAGCTGCCGAGGTCACGCTGGCCGTAGACCCCGCTGCCGACGACATCGCCTTCTTCAGAATCATAAGCGAGAGCCGAGAAGATCGGAGCGCAATCGTTGCCTGCAAGGTCTTTGACCGCGCCTGCGGCCACATCTATTGAGTAGTAAGCGCCCTTCGGGACATCGAAACTGATGGTGACGTCTGCGCCCTTCACTTCGACTTCGGCCTTGACTTCTCCCTCAGGAGTGCCCTTATCGATATTGCTGGTGTTGATGGCGTAGTACTTGACGGTCACTTCGCCGCTACCCATGACGATGGCCTCGTTGTAGGTCAGGACTACAGTGCTGTCCTTTGCGCTGGCTTTTGCGACTTTTGGAGCTACTTTGTCGGAGGTCTTGAAGGTCTCGGCTGCGACTTTGGACGGGATGCCCGTGGTGCTGCCTGCCACTGCATAGATGACATACGGAGTGTTAGGAGCGAGACCTTTGACCGTGATAGTCTTGGAACTCTCGTCGGCATACTTCACGATGCCCTGAGAGACGCTCTTGTAGGACATTGAGTAGAGCTTGCTTGAGTCGATTTTCTCCACCTCGGCGCTTTGGTCAACGAGGTAAGAGTAATATGCGGATTCGCTCTTCGGGGTGAGGGTGAAAGTGACGGAACTGTCCTTCACCTCGCTGACGGCGATGCTGATGCCGTCGGACTTCACCTCCGGGGTCGGAGCCTCAGTCGGGCCGTAGATATCGTTGCAGGCCACGAGCAGAGCTGCCGCTGATATGAATGTCAATATTTTTTTCATCGCTTTAATCAATTATTCTTTTGTCCATTTTGCGGTTCCCTTCAGGAGCATGGCGCCTTTCCATACATAGTCGGTGCTCACAAAGCCCATACCGTCTTCTGTGGTGAATACTCCCTCTTCGGTGGAGGTCATTGTGACATTGCCTGATTCCCTCGTATAATATCCGGAGTCGTAGTTGAACCAGATGAAGGTGAACGGATCATCGGCGGCGTACATGGCACCTGGCTTCTGTCCGCAAGGTATCGTGATGGTCTTGAGGTCGTCAGAGACAATACCATAGACATCCCAGGTCATAGATGGGTAGCTTGCCGCAAACGGGCAGATGTAGTCAATCCAGACGATGGAGACATCCTTGCTGTCCTTGGACAGGGTAAGTTCCCACTCGCAGGAGCCATTGCCCTTGTCTTCGGCGGTAGCCTTGTACTTGCCGAGGATAGATGCAAGAGGGTGGTCCTTATCGGCGATGGTAATCGTGCACTCGGAGTCGGCACCGAGGTTCAGTCCGGTGGCAGAGACGAGTTTGACTCTGAACGAGAGGTCGCCGGTGTAGGTCCCTGCTAACTCCTTGATGTTGACCACGATGCTGCCTGTGCGGGCCTCGCCGTCGAACGATACCACTGCAGACTCGTCGGCGCCCTCATAGTTGACGCCCTGCTTCGCAGGGTTCTGGTCATCGTCGCTGGCCCCGTCTATAAGCTCATAGGATACAACGGTCTTCTTGGCGGTGGTGGAGGCGATGGTCATAGGGATTGAGACAGTCCCCGCATCTTCATTGACTGAGATTTTGGTTTTGTCGAGCGCTACGAAAGCATCGGCATCGTCGAAAGACGGGAGCGGGTTGAGGCTGCACCCTGCAAGGGCTGCCACTGCAGCCGCTCCTGCGATATATTTAAGTATGTTTTTCATCATTTATCCTCCTAATCATTAGTTGGTGTAACCAGGGTTGTGGGTCAGGTTAGGGTTGACTCCGTACTCCCTCTGAGGGATAGGCATCGCCCACCTGTAGTCGCCCTTCTTGACTTCCTGGGCATTTTTGTCGCCGATGAAGTCAGTGCGGGTCATATCCCTGCCTGTTCTTGCAAGGTCAAACCAGAGGTGGCCCTCCCAGGCGAGCTCCTTATTGCGCTCGGTATAGACTCCGGTCCTTGTGGCGACCTGAGTGCTTGCGCCTCTGCTCTCTGCGATTGCCTTGAGGTCATCAGCTGCAGTCACACCCGCAACGCTAGCACCTTCGATGATGGCTTCGGCACGGTTGAGATACATCTCTGAGAGTCTGAAGACGATGGTGTTGTTTACGTCAGGGGTTCCTAGACCCTTGCCTGCATATTTGGCTGTCCATACCACATCGTCCTTCTCCTGGAAGAGGGTCCCGCGCACATCTGACTCTTCATAAGAATCATAGAGGTCCGCCGCTGCACCTGCATCGCCGTAGCCGCTTGGGCTGGTCATCGGGGAGATACCGTCGTGGTAGCCGTCGTATGAGTTGGACTTGATGCCGTAAACCTCGAAGATTACTTCTCCGCCCTTAGGCACATTCTCCTTGTAGCAGGCCGCGTCCTTAAGCTCGCTTGCCGTCCAGAGGGTGTACTTTTTGCTGTCAATAACCTTGGTCGCATAGTCCGCAGCTTTCTGCCACTCTCCCATATAGAGGTAAGCCCTGCTGAGGAAAGCCTGGATGGCATAGATGGAGACTGCTGACTTGGCATCGGTGACGCCGCTCCTTACATAGCTCGGGTCGATGATGGACTCGGCCTCGCTGAGGTCGGCGACAATCTGCTTATAGACATTCGCCACACTCTCGCGTGCCGGCTGTCCTGCCGGGTCGGTATGGAGCACTACAGGCACTCCGTCGTGGCTTGCGTCGGCCGTATAGCTATATGGCTGAGCATAAGTCCTGACGAGGTCGAAGTGTGCGAGTGCGCGCAGGAAGAGGGCCTCGGCCTTGATGTTGTTCTTGGTCTGCTCGTCGCCCTCCACGTTAGGAAGAGCGTCCATAGCGTTGTTGACTGCGGAGATCACATAGTATCCGTATGCCCAGAGGCCGTAGGTGGAGGACTCGGAGTAGTTGATGTTGTAGACGTCGGTCAGACGTCCCGTGTCCCAGTCGCTGTTGAAGTATTTCTTGCCGTTGGAGGTCTTCATCTCGTTGTAGATGATGAAGCTGGCTCCGTACCAGGTGGTGGCGGCGAGCGGGGAGTATGCACCCGCTACTGCCTTGTTGATACCGTCCAGGGTAGAGAGTGTCAACTCGTTGCTCTGGGCGAGTATCGGCTCCTCGGTGAGGAAGTCGCTGCATCCGCTCAGGCAGCCGAGCGCGAGGACCGCTGAAATCACTGATATATATTTCTTCATAATCTTCATAATTTAGAATGATAATTCTATACCTCCGACGAATGACTTGGTGAGAGGGTAACCGCCGGCAGTTGAACCGGTAACGCCCTGCTCGGGATCCCAGAAGTTGACATCGTTGAAGCAGTAGAGGTTGAGGCCGCTGACATAGAAGCGAAGTCCCTTGACTTTGAGCTTGCGGAGCGCCCTCTCCTGGAGAGAGTAGGAGATGGTCACGTCCTTGACCCTTAGGTAGCTGCCATTGGCGAGCCAGCGGGTGCTGAGGGTGGCGTCGTTGCTTACTGACTGTCCTGCAACCGGCTTAGGCTGGCAGGCGGTGTCGCCCGGCTTCTTCCAGTAGTTGTTGGAAGAGGCCATCTGGTTCATCGTCATCTCTGAGCCGTCTGAGTTGAGGTAGCTCCACTCGTTGACAAGGAATACCTTGTTGCCTGCCCTGAAGTCGAAGTATGCGCTGGCAGAAAGGCCCTTCCAGGTGAAGCTGGTGTTGAATCCACCGATAAACTTAGGCTCAGGTGAGCCCGCGTAAATCTTGCGTGCCGCAGAGGCGTTGCTGGTGAGGGTGCCGTCCTTGGTCACGAAGAGGGCCTCGCCGTTGGTAGGGTTGACTCCGTAGTAGTCGGTCAGATAGTAGGAGTAGCGTGACATTCCCACTACGTAGTGCATATAGGAAGCGGCTTCAATCTTCTCGTCGCCTGCAAGGTCGAGGATTTCGGTCTTGTTGTAGGCGATGTTGCCGCCAACTGTCCAGAGCATATCGCTGGTGGAGATGATGTCAGCATCAATCTGGAACTCTACTCCGTCGTTCTTCATCGAGCCGGCGTTCATGAAGTTGGTGCTGAAACCGGTGGTCTGAGGTACTTTCTTGTCGAGGAGCATATCGGTGGTCACGCGGCTGTAAACATCCACATTACCCCTGATGCGGCCGAGGAATCCGTAGTCCACACCGATATTCCAGGTGCCGTTCTTCTCCCAGGAGAGTCCCTGGTTGGACGGCTGGCTAGGCAGCATTCCGACCATTCCGTTGTAGGTGGAAGATGAATAGACACCGTATGCCTGATATGCGGAGATGCCGTTGTTACCGTTGACGCCGTAGCTTGCGCGAATCTTGAGAAGGTCGAGCCAGCGGTATGATGAGAGCCACTTCTCGCGGTTGAGGTTCCAGGATGCGGATGCAGACCAGAAGAAACCCCACTTCTTGTTCTCTCCGAAGAGAGAGCTTCCGTCCTCGCGGGCGGTCAGCTGTGCGAAGTACTTGTTGTCGTAGCTGTAGTCGAGGATTCCGAAGAATGAGAGCAGCGAGCTCTTGGTGTAGCCTACTTCAGCCTCGGTCTGTGCCTGATCTGCGGTGTTGATGTACGGGATCTCGGGATCCACGCCCGGAGCATAGGTGTAGGAGTATTCGTAGGCATACTTGTTGGCCTCCTGTCCTACGAGCGCTCTGACTGAATGGTATCCGCCGAAGATGTTGGAGTAGTTGATGGTGTTGGAGGTTGTGAGATCCACGAACTGGCTCTTGGTGGTCTGGAGAGTGCCGGTGCCGCCCTGCTTCGGGTGAGACTTTGGTGACCAGTACCTTCTGTCCTGCGTGAACGCAACGTCGGCGTTGTTTTTGCTTTCGATGACGAGGTTCTTGACAGGCTCCCATCTGATGGAGTAGGTGCCGCTGGCGCGGTAGGTCTTGGACCACTGGTCGTCGTATGCGGCAGTGGCGCGAGGGTTCTGGTTGGAGTTGGATGCGATGCCGGTGTTGAAGTCTCCGTTCTCGTCATATTTCTCGTACCACGGAAGGAGGCTCAGGCCTGCCCACGCCGGGTTGGCGTAGTAGAGGCTCTGCATCGGGATATCGTTCTGGTCGGTGTATGCCGCGTTGACGCGGACTCCGGTCTCGAGATTATTGAGAAGCTTGTAGTCGGCATTGACGCGGGCCTGGAACTTGGAGTAGTCAACCCCGTAGTAAACGCCCTCGTTCTTGTGGTAAGATACTGATGAGAAGTATTTTGCGCGGTTGTTGCCGCCTCTCGCGCTGATCTCGTACTCCTGAAGCTTGCCGAGTCTGGTGAAGTGGTCCATCCAGTTGGTCTGCTCGCCGTCGAGGAGGGACATCGGGCGGTAGTACGTGCCTGTAGGGTCGTCAGGGTCCATCCCGGCGTTGCGGATTGCGTCTCTCTGGTAGGTGAGGAGCTCGCTGGAGGTCATCATACGGAACCCGCTGTCGCTCTGGAGCCAGGATACGCCGTACTTGGCGCGCGCGTCGAACTGGGCCTGCCCTTCCTTGCCGCTCTTGGTGGTGACGAGGATGACGCCGTTGGCTGCGCGTGATCCATAGACCGCTGCGGCTGCTGCGTCCTTGAGGACGGTGATGCTCTCGATATCGTTAGGGTTGATGACGGTGAGGGATGATGATGAGTTGGTCATCTCGGAGGTGCCGCCGGAGACGATTGGAATACCGTCGACTACCCAGAGAGGAGCGTTGCTTGCGTTGATGGATGATGTACCGCGCACGCGGATCTGCGATGCTGCGCCCGGCTGGCCGGTGGACATCGAGATCTGCACGCCCGCGAGCTTACCTGAGAGCATCTTGTCCACTGATGTCACAGGGGCTGAGGCAAGGGTCTGACCCTTGACGGATGATACTGAACCGGTCACTGCCTCGCGCTTCTGCGTACCGTAGGCCACGACCACTACGTCTTCGAGCACCTGGGCATCAGGCCTCAGGGCGATGGAGATGTTTTTTCTTCCGTTGACTGCGACCTCGGCCGGGAGATAACCCATACAGCTGATGGCAAGAGAGCCGTCGGACGGAACGGAAATGCTGAATCCTCCCTGATTGTCAGAGAGCGTGTAGGTGCTCGCGCTGCCCTTGAGCTGCACGGCGGCACCGATCACCGGCTCCCCGTTGGAGGCATCTGTGACAGTACCCGTCACCTTCACGTTCTGTGCGGAAAGTGACACTGCCGCAAGCGCTAAAATCGCGCTGAAAAACAGTTTCGCTTTTTTCATAAGCAAATACCTTTAATTAAACATTGTTATACTA
>CAVJHI010000057.1:0-8054 GCA_963649415.1 bacterium | reverse complement strand
GCGGCCCCGGAAGCAGAAGCGACAAAAGCAGCAAAACAGGCAACCCAAGAAACAACCCAGGCGACACAAAGCGATGAAATTCAACCTGCAGTCGGAATACAGCCCGTCGGGCGATCAGCCAGAGGCGATAGAGCAGCTCTGCTCTGCGCTCGACTCCGGCGTGCGCGACGTCACCCTGCTCGGCGTCACCGGCTCAGGAAAGACTTTCACGATGGCCAACGTCATCCAGCGTCTGCAGCGTCCCGCCCTGATACTCAGCCACAACAAGACCCTCGCAGCCCAGCTCTACGGCGAGTTCAAATCCTTCTTCCCGGACAACGCCGTCGAGTACTTCGTCTCCTACTACGACTACTACCAACCGGAGGCCTACATCCCCTCCAGCGACACCTACATCGAGAAGGACCTCAGCATCAACGACCGCATCGAGAAGCTGCGACTCAGCGCCGCAAGTGCCTTGATGTCAGGCAGAAGGGATGTCATCGTCATCTCCTCCGTCTCCTGCCTCTACGGCATCGGCAACCCTGAGGACTTCCACTCCCAGACCGTCACCGTCCGCCGGGGCGAGACCCGCAGCCTCACCGGCCTGCTCTACCGCCTCGTGGAGGGGCTCTACAACCGCACCGAAGGCGAATTCAAGCGCGGCTCCTTCAGGGTCAGGGGCGACACCGTGGACGTGTTCCTCAGCGGCGCCGACGATGCCGTAAGGATAGAATTCTTCGGCGATGAGATTGACTCTCTGAGCCTTATAGACCCCGTGACCGGCGCGCACATCGAAGACCTCGACGAGATCAGCATCTACCCGGCCAACAATTTCGTCACCACCAAGGAGCGCAGCGCCGCCGCCGTCTCCCACATCCAGGACGACCTCGTGCGGCAGATGCAGGCATTCTGCGACGCGGGCCGCGAACTCGAAGCCAAACGCCTCAAACAGAGGGTGGAATACGATCTCGAGATGATCAAGGAAATGGGCTACTGCCCCGGCATCGAGAACTATTCCCGCTACTTCGACGGCCGCCGCGAGGGGCAGAGGCCGTTCTGCCTGATAGACTATTTCCCAAAGGACTTCATCACCTTCGTGGACGAGAGCCACGTCACCCTCCCGCAGGTGCGGGCGATGTACGGAGGCGACCATTCGCGCAAATCCGTGCTCATCGACTACGGCTTCCGGCTTCCCGCCGCCGCCGACAACCGTCCGCTCAAGTTCGAGGAATTCGAAGCCATCACGGGCCAGAAGGTCTATGTGAGCGCCACCCCGGCGGACTACGAACTGGAGAAATCCGGCGGCCTCGTCGTGGAACAGGTAGTAAGGCCGACCGGCCTGCTCGACCCGCCGATCGAGGTTCGCCCGACCAAAAACCAGGTGGACGACCTCGTGGAAGAGATACGCAAGCGCTCCGAGAACGACGAGCGCGTCCTCGTCACCACCCTCACCAAGCGGATGGCCGAGGAATTGGACGAATACCTGCGCCGCATCGGGATCAGGGTGCGCTACATCCACTCCGATGTCGATACCGCCGAGCGCGTGGAAATCATCGAGGACTTCAAGACCGGCCTCTTCGACGTGCTGGTGGGAGTGAACCTGCTGCGCGAGGGCCTGGACATCCCATCCGTCTCGCTCGTGGCAATCCTCGACGCCGACAAGGAAGGGTTCCTCCGCACCGGCAGGGCCCTGACGCAGACAGCAGGCCGCGCCGCCCGCAACGTCAACGGCCTCGTGATAATGTATGCCGACTCCGTGACCCCGTCGATGGAGGAGACCATCCGCGAGACCAACCGCCGCCGGCGCAAACAGATAGAATACAACGAGTTCCACCATATAACCCCGACGCAGGTGCAGGTGCGGCACAATGTGCTGGCCAAGAGCCTCGCCGGAGGCACGACCGGCAGGGTCAGCGCCGCCAACTCCTACGACTCCCCGGTCTATGTGCCGAACCCTTCCGACCTCGGCAAGGGCCGCATCAGTGTGGGCTTCGGCCACGCCGCCCTGCGTGAAGACGGCTCCGCCTTCGCCGAAGGCCACATCAAGGCCGACCTCGCCGCCGTGCTCCAGGACCCGGTCATCCGCTCGATGTCCCGCGAACAAGTGGAAAAGCTCATCGAGGAGGACCGCCGCAGGATGAAGAAATCCGCCGCCGACCTCGACTTCTCCCACGCAGCCCGCTACCGCGACGAGATGTGGGCACTGCAGGAATATCTCAAAGTCTGGAAAGATAAATGAAACGCACACAGATACTTATATTCATATTGAGCATAATCGCGATGCTCGCCCTGCTATGCAGCGTCTTCCCGAACGGGGAGCTGAAGGCAGGGCCGCTCACGCTCCGCTTCCCTTCCGTCCCGGAGGTACTCTCAGGAGCTGAACCTGAGCCGGAGAGGCTCTCCCCCGAAGAACTGCTTGAACTCCGCCACCAGGCCGCGCTCGATGCCGAGGGCGATCGCTACGAGGAATTCTTCGCCTCCGACCCGGCACGCTTCTACCTCCCGGACGGCGACCTGCACTTCTTCGACAGCCTCTTCGAGGCTTTGGATTCCGCCCGTGTAAACCCGCTTCGCATAGTGCATTACGGCGATTCGCAGATAGAGGAAGACCGAATCACCGCCACGATCCGCTCCGCCCTGCAGAGCCGTTTCGGCGGCGACGGGCAGGGAATGCTCCCGCTCCGCAGGTACTTCACACCAGCGATGGCCGTCTCGGGAGATGTTGAGCCTGAGCACATTATGGTCTATGCCGAAAGGCCGGAAGGCCTGCGAAAATTCGGCCCGTACGGGGATTTGGTGCGCCTCGACACAACGGCGCGATTTACATTCTACCCGGTACGCAGCCGCGGGAAAGGGCAGCTCCATTTCAACCGGCTCACCGTCCTTGCCGGCAATTCCGATGACAGCCTGACCGTCCGCTGCGGAGGCAAGTCGCAGAGAATCAGCGCCACGGCGCCTCTCACCCGAGCCGTGTTCGAGCTCCCGGACAGCAGTTCGCGCGCCAGCATCACCCTCTCCGGAAGCGGCGACGTGTATGGCGTGCTGCTCGACCAGGACACTGGCGTCCGTATGGACAATGTAGCGATGCGGGGCTGCTCCGGCCTCGTCTTCACCGCGATGTCCTCCGCTCAGCTGCGAAGCTTCTATGAGGCTGAGAATGTGCGCCTTATCCTGCTCCAGTACGGAGGCAACACGGTGCCGTATCTCAATAAAAACAAAGCCATTTCGAACTACGCCGCCTCGGTGCGCCGGCAGATTGAGCATCTGCGGGGGCTCGCCCCGGACGCCGCATTCATATTCATCGGCCCGTCCGATATGTCCACCACCGTCAAGGGCAAGAGGCAGACCTACCCTCACCTGCCCTCGCTCGTGGACTCTCTGCGCACTGCCGCCAACGAAGCCGGTGCCGCGTACTGGGACCTCTACGGCGCGATGGGAGGCAACGGCTCGATGGTGGACTGGGTCAGCTCCACCCCGCCGCTCGCCGGTTCGGATTATGTACACTTCACGCCGAGGGGTTCCGTGCGTGTGGGTGAAATGTTCAACGATAGTTTCCTGCTCTATTATGACTGGTATCTTTGGAGAAAAAAGAATAATCTTTAGCATATTGCTGTTCAGCGCCGTCCTGCCCCTGCAGGCGAGGGTGCTGCCGGACTGCGTCCACGCGGAAAAATCGAAGCTCACATATCCCGCTTCCCGCGAGGCGATGGACCGTTTATATGCGAAGCTGGACAGCCTCAACGCCACGGGCGAAGGCAATGTAAACATCTGGCACGTAGGCGGTTCGCATGTGCAGGCTGCATTCTTCCCCAACCGGATAATGCGCGACATAGACTCCGTCACGCTGCGCGGCGACCGCGGCTTCCTCTTCCCGCGGAGGCTCTGCCAGACCAACTCCGACAAGAGCTACAACATCTCCTCGACCGGGGAATGGGAGGCGCCGATGCTGACCCGCAACTCCAAGCTGGAGAAGCCGCGCTACGGCATCACCGGCTTCGGCGCAAGGACCTATGACTCAAGCGCTTCGGTGAGCTTCAACATCAGCCCCGACTCCGACTCCCTCTGGTCTTTCAGGAAGCTCCGCGTGCTGGGCTACGCCTCTTCGGAGATGGTGGTGCCGCGCCTGGTGAGCGGTACCGACACACTCGACTGCAGGGTGGACGAGTACGAAGCCTACCTTTTCGAACTTCCGCAAAAGGCTGATACCGTGACGCTTGTGCTCAATATTCCGGAGGGGGAAAGCTTCACCCTCAACGGCTTCTACCCTATGAGCGGGCGGCCGGGGGTCAACTATTTCGCATCCGGAGTCAACGGGGCCAAGGTGACTTCCTGGATGGACCAGTGCAAGGACCTGGAGCGCGACCTTTATATGGTGAAGCCGGACCTGGCCATCCTCGCGCTCGGCATCAACGACTCCGCCTGCAAGGCGTCGGAGTTCAGCCCGGAAAAGTTCAAGAGCAATTACCGCAGGCTTATCTCCCTGATACACAAGGTGTCGCCTGACTGCGCCCTGATATTTATCACCAACAACGACAGCTACCGCTACATCCGCCGGGGGATGACCTACAATATGAACGCCGCCGCGGTGCGCAAGGCGATGACAGAGCTCGCCGCCGAGTACGGGGCCGCCGTCTGGGACCTCTACGGCGTGATGGGCGAGGTACATTCGGTGGAGAAGTGGCTCGCGGCCGGGCTTGCCAAACCGGACAGGCTACACTTCACCGACGAGGGCTACACACTGCTCGGCGACCTCTTCTTCGAGGCTATGATGTCGGACAAAAAATCCGCTTCCCGATAGATGGACCTATCCCTCATACAGGTATTTCTGCGCAGGCTGTTCTCATTTGACCCGAACTCCCCGCTGCTCTTCACCCAGTTCTATTTCTGGGCGTTCTTCGCCATCGTCTATGCCGTGTTTGCCCTGATCGGCAACAGGCGGCTGCTGCGCAACAGTTTCCTCTTCTTCGTCAGTCTGCTCTTCTACTTCAAGACCAGCGGGCTGTCGGTGCTGATATTGATATTCGTCACCTGCTCGGACTTCCTGATTGCGCGGCGGATTGCATCGGCATCGACTCAGGGACGCAAGAAGGCCTGGCTGGTGCTGAGCGTCTGCATCGACCTGATGCTGCTCTGCTACTTCAAGTACAGCTATTTCTTCGCCGACTTCCTGCACTCTCTGACGGGTATCGAACTGAGGGTGACGGACATATTCGGGACTCTGGGCAACGCGCTGGCCGGCCGGGAACTCTTCCGGGTGGACAGCATCGTGCTGCCGGTGGGCATCTCGTTCTTCATCTTCCAGGTCATCAGCTACACGGTGGATGTCTATAGGGGCGATGTGAAGCCGGTGCGGAACATCCTCGACTTCGGCTTCTACGTCAGCTTCTTCCCGCAGCTCGTGGCGGGCCCGATCGTGAGGGCGAGCGAGTTCATCCCGCAGCTCTACAAGCCGTTCTTCCTCGGGCGCAGGCAGTTCGGGGTGGCGGTGTTCTGGATACTCAACGGCCTGGCCAAGAAGATAATACTGAGCGACTACATAGCCGTCAATTTCATCGACCGCGTGTTCGAGAACCCGCTGCTATTTACCGGATTCGAGAACCTCACGGCACTCTTCGGCTATTCGCTCCAGGTCTATGCCGACTTTTCCGGCTACACCGACATCGCGATAGGCGTGGCGATGCTGATGGGATTCTACCTCCCCCAGAACTTCAACTCCCCCTACAAGGCCTCCAACCCGCAGGACTTCTGGCGCAGGTGGCATATGTCGCTGAGCCGCTGGCTCAAGTCCTACCTCTACATTCCACTCGGCGGCAACCGCAACGCCACTTTCGGGACATATTTCTGGATAATTCTCTTCGCCATAATCGCCGTGATTCTCTCCGGGCAGTGGTATGTGTCGCTGGTATTCCTCTGCATCGCGGGGGTGCTGGGGCTGGTGGCGTGGCTGCGGCCTGAGCGCAAGAAGAAGATTCTCGCCAACATCAACCGTTTCATCACGATGCTGCTGGGCGGAATGTGGCACGGTGCGTCGTGGAATTTCATCATCTGGGGCGGGCTCAACGGCATCGGGCTGATTGCCTACCAGTTCTGGAAGGATATGCCGTGGCCTCTCAGGATGCTCTGTATCAGTGTCTTGACTCTCGGGCTCGGGGCACTGTGCATCTTCGCTCCGGCGCCGGTATGGACCCTGCTTTTCGTCTGGGCGGCGGCGCTCTGGCTGGGCACGGCGATAAGGTTTGTCTATCATCTCTGCGGAGGGCGGGGGTGCCTCAGGCTCGGGCACATCTGGGGCGTGGCGCAGACATTCGTCTTCATCACATTCACCCGTCTCTTCTTCCGCAGCGGCAGCAACCTCGACCCTGCTTCGGCCAACGAGGTGGCGTGGCGGACGGCCCGGGATATGGTGCATCAGATCGGCTCGGCTTGGAAGTGGGAGCTGATTCCGCAGATTTGCGGGGAATACTGGAGGGTCTTCGCGCTCGTGGTCGCGGGTATGGTCATCCACTGGCTGCCGTCCCGCTGGAAGCGCTGGTACAGGCTCAATTTCGCCCTGCTGCCGCTGCCGGTGATGGCGCTGGTGGTCGTAGCCGTCGTCTTTGTCGTCTATCAGTTCATCACCGCCGACCTCCAGGCATTCATCTATTTCCAGTTCTAGGACAGGGCCGGGGCACGAGCCTGCGGTTGCTGACTTCATATAACTACCGTCCAGGATAAATTCTTTTTGGGAGAAAAATTCTATAAAATGTTATAATAAATCGTATTTTTGTTATAATATTTATATCTTTGTGAAAACTATAGATTATGGCTCACACATTGGTTCAGATAGGCAACAGCAAGGCGCTGATCATTCCGGCTAAAATCATCAAGGCTAAGAAGTACGACAACAAGACCGAGTTCGACATCATTGAGACAAATGACGGTTTCAGAATCGTACAGAAGCATCGTTCGCTGGAATCTCTGGAGTTCCCGAAAGTAGCGAGCCCGACAATCTCTCCGAAAGTGAAGAGACTGATGGGAGCAGTGAAGTTTACGCCGGAGGAAGTCGAACAGGACGAGAGGCTTGCATACATTCTGTCGCGATGAGAGTTTTTCTTGACACTAACATCCTGCTTGACACCATTGTGTCGCGGGATAATCTTTCTTTCGCCCAAAATGCCGCTACCATCCTCAGTCTCGGAGACAACGGTACGGTAGAACTATATATGTCGGCACTTTCTGTTCCGACAATAGCGTATGTGCTAAAGAATATGACCCCGGCAGCGAAGAAAACCATAATCAGCGAACTCGTCGACATAGTCAAGGTTCTGCCATCCCTCCCGGAGCATATTGCAAAAATGCTTGAGAGCCAGATGAGTGACATCGAGGACGCGCTTCAGGTGCAGTCGGCGGCTGAAGGCGGATGCGATGTGATTGTCACAAGAAACATTCACGATTTCAAGTTGTCCGAAATACCGGCCATCTCCCCAGACGAGTTCCTCCGCAGGATTCTAGAATAGATATCTTCCATAGACACAGAGTATGAGTGTATTTGTCTTGTCTATACGCGGCGCTTACGGAATTATTGGCCCGGATAGAGGAAGCAGCCGTCCTCGTGCGAATTGATAACGCCAATGGCCTGGAGGAAGGCATAGATTATGGTCGTGCCCACGAACTTCATCCCTCTCGTTTTCAGCTCTTTTGAAATCCGGTCCGATAGGGGAGAACTTGCTTTGCCTATTTCATAGACAGTCTTTCCTTCGGTGAAATTCCATATAAAGGCATCAAATGAGCCGAACTCCGAACGGACGGCGATAAAAGCTCGGGCGTTGCTTATCGCGGCCTTTATTTTGAGAGAGTTGCGGACGATGCCGCTATCCGCCATCAAAGCTTCAATCTTGTCGTCGCCATACCTCGCGACCTTCTCCCAGTCAAACCCGTCGAAAGCCCGTCTGAACGCCTCTCTCTTGTTCAGCACGCACTCCCAGGAAAGCCCCGCCTGAAAGCCTTCAAGAATCAGCATCTCGAAAAGGAGACGGTCATCGTGCACGGGAACTCCCCACTCCTTGTCGTGATATGTGACATAGAGGGGATTCCTA
>CAVJHI010000056.1:4094-8216 GCA_963649415.1 bacterium | reverse complement strand
AAGGAGATATACACCGACCACACACTCAGAGTGCTTAGCCTATGAGGACGATTGACAACGAGCTATACCAGATGATCACCCGCAAGGGCTTCATCGCCCTCTTCTGGGCAGAGCTGGCGGAGTCCCGCCGGAACGACCCGACAGTCACCTACGAGCAGGTGTTCCAGAAGCTCAACGAGCGCTACCTCCAGGAGTTCGGGGAGCCACGCTACCGAAGCTACGAGGCCTTCCGCAAGGACCGCGACAAGCACCGATAGCGTCATTTTACGCCAATTCCAACGATAGTTCGCAAGAGTGGAAAATTTTCCACCGCTTTTGCGAACTATTTTCGTATTTTGCGGCATCTTGTATAGAAAGCAGACGTCAATGGCAAAGAGCAGAACATCAGGCTTTTCCTTCCGCTCCCTCTTCCGGGGAGCGCAGAAGCGCGGCGTCACCGTAGGCCTGACCGACGGTGGCGGCATCGCCGACATCGCCCGTCAGGGTGACCTGCTTGACTTCGGCGTGCCGGTCGACAACAACCTCGCGTTGAAGAACACCGCCTTCTTCTCCGGCCTGCGCCTCATTTCCGAAAACATCGCGTCCCTGCCGAAGGTCGTGCTCGCTCCGGGAGCGCACGGCATGGTCGAGGACATCGAGCATCCGGCCTTCCGCCTTATCAACGTCCGGCCGAACGCCTATACCAATGCCAACGCCTTCTGGCGTGTCATCACCACCTGGGTCAAGGGATGGGGCAACGCCTATGCGCTCATCGAGCGCGACAGCGCAGGCATACCGAGGGCGCTTCATCAGGCGCACCCGTCGGGTGTACGCGTCACCATCTCGGGCGGCCGCAAGTGGTACCAGATAGTGTTCTCCGACACCGACCTCCAGCGCCTCAACGGCACCTACCCGGACGAGGATGTGCTGCACTTCATGGAGATCTCGCTCGACGGCATCAAGGGCGTCAACCCGGTGCTCTACAATGCCGCCGCGCTTGGCAAGTCCCTCGCGACCGAGAAGTTCGCCGCGGAGTTCTATCGCAAGGGCGGCAACATCAGGGCCATCATGGAGACTGATGGGCACCTCGGCGATGACGAGTACCGGGCGTTCACGTCGCACATCAAGAGCGCGATGCAGAACTTCGAGACTCCGCTCCTGGAGTATGGCATCAAGTACAATCAGTTGAGCGTCGACCCTGTGGCGGCGCAGCTCATCCAGAGTGAGACCCTGTCCATCCAGGACGTGTGCAGGATTCTCAACATCCCGCCACACATGGTGGCAGAACTCTCGCACGCGACCTTCAGCAACATCGAACATCAGACGATACAGTTCGTGCAGTACTCCCTCCGGCCTGTCATCAAGGCTATCGAGGTCGAGCTGGAGAGCAAGCTCTTCTTCTCGGACGAGATCGGCAAATACGATGTCAAGTTCGTGCTTGACGGGCTGCTTCGCGGCGACACCGCCGCCCGCTCGGCCTACTATCACAATGCCATCCTGGATGGCTATATGACACGCAACGAGGTCCGTCAGCTCGAGGGTCTGCCTTACGCCGAAGGCCTCGACGCCTTCCTCTATCCGGCAAATGAGGCCAAGGAGGGCGAGAGCGAGGACAACGACAACAACACTGAAATCTAAAGAGTTATGGGCAATATACTTTTCAGACAGATTGACGCGCCCGAGATCCGCAAGAGCGAAGGGGATAGCCGCAAGGTGACCTTCGTCGCATCGGACGGCTCCCGCGACAGCGCCGGAACGGTCCTCAACCAGAGCGGTTGGGACCTGTCCAGATTCAACACCAACGGCATCATCGGCTATCAGCACAAGGTGTACGGAGGTTGGGATGATACCGAGAACCCTGACAACGTCATCGGCAAGGGACGCGCCTATGTCGAGGATGGCAAGCTCATGGTCGACATCGAGTTCGAACCTGCCGACATCAACGAACTTGCGGACAAGATCTACAAGAAGGTCCTGTTCGGCTCGCTCAAGGCTGTCTCCGTCGGCTTCCTGCCCCTCGGCAAGGGCTCCTGGGGCAAAGGCGAGGAGAGCATCGACGGCAAGACTCCGACCTACTACTATGCAGGTCAGCAGCTCCTTGAGGTGTCGGTCGTGAACATCCCTGCCAATCCGAACGCCTTGAAGAAGAGCTTCGTGCAGGAAAGCAACGAGGCCGAGATGGAAGAGCTCAGAAAGCAGGTTGACACGGTTAAGGTCGAGGAACCTGTGAAAGAAGATAACGAGCAGGAACGCCGCGCTGCCGCTGCGACTGCTCTGTCCCTGAATGAAATTATCGCAAGGGCAGCCTTGCTTAGTTAACTTTAAAACCTCAATATCATGAGAAAAATTGCAGAAATCCGCAAAGACCTCAGTGCCAAGATCGCTGAGGCTAAGGGCATTGACGCCACTAATGTCGAGGCTGTCGAGAAGGTGTCCGCTGAGCTCAAAGCTCTCACCGCCGAACTCGATGCCGCCAATCAGCTTGAGGAGGCAGAGCAGAGAGCCGCCGAGGACAAGTTCCGCGACCACGCCAAAGCTCAGAACAAGCGCTTCAGCCTTGTCAAGTTCCTCCGCGAAATGACGGAGAACAACCTCTCCGGCCTTGAGCTCGAAGCCGCCGAGGCAGGTGCAGAGGAGTATCGCAGACTCGGCCTTTCGCAGGCTGGTACGGTCATCCCTACCTTCATCCTCCGCGACATCGCCGGCCAGAGCGCAGGCGTTGACGGCAAGGTGATCGGTGAGACCATGCCGAACCGCTATGTCGAGATCCTGAAAGAGAAGCTCGTCATCTCCCAGCTCGGCGCTACCGTCCTCACAGGACTCGTTGGCACACTCCCTGTCATCACCTCCGCTCAGATTGCGGCAGGTTGGGGTGCTGAGGGCGCTGAATCCCCAGTTAAGAAGGCTGCGTTCGCTCGCGCTGAGATGACTCCTCACCGCAACTTCGTCAGCACATCCTTCACCAAGGACCTCCTCCGTCAGACTTCCCTTGATGTCGAGAACTTCCTGCTCACTCGCATGACCGAGGCTCACGCCAACCTCATCGAGGCTGCGGCTATCTGCGGCGATGGAACAGGCAACTCCCCTAAGGGTATCCTCGAGTACTGCAACGACGCTAACGGCAACCTCCAGGCTATTGGCACCAACGGTGGCGCTATCTCTTGGAAGGCCATCGTAGCTATGGAGTCCCGCATCAACAGCGTGAACGCCAATCGCGGCAACCTCGGCTATCTCACCAACGCCAAGGTCGTAGGCGACATGAAGACTCTCGAGCGCACATCCAGCAACGGCCGTTACCTCATCGAGGGCGGCATGACCAACGGTTACAAGTGCGAGTGGTCCAACCTCGTTCCGTCGAACCTCACCAAGGGCACCACGGCAAGCAAGTGCTCCGCGATGATCTTCGGTAACTTCGCCGACCTCTACATCGGCGAGTGGGGCGGTCTTGACCTCGTCATCGACCCTTACACCAAGGCCACTACTGGAGAGGTTGTCCTCACCATCAATGCCTGGAACGACGTCCTCGTCGCAGAGCCTAAGAGCTTCGTGGCTATCAAGGACATCACGACCAACGCCTAATCTCCACTGACATGATCAAGCGCGCGATATGCTTCGATGAGCTCTGCCCGAGCGTGGCGGACTTTAGAAATCACATCAGGCTCACCAGCGACTCTCTCGATGGCGAGCTTCAGGACAAGCTGATGGCTGCCGTGAGAGCGGCGGAGCATTTCATCGGCAAGCTCATCGCGCCTTCGCTCATAACGTTCACCACCTCCCTATCCCGTTCCCTGACTTTGCCCGAGGGCCCCGTCATCGAGGTCCTCGGTGTCAAGGTCGATGGCAAGGAGATGGATTCCTACACTCGCGAGGGCCGCGTCATTACCTTTTCTGATGACGTGGCCGGAAGCGAGGTTGTGATTGTCTACAAGGCAGGTATGGAGAGCGTGGACTACGACATCCGCGCAGCTGTCCTCCTGCACGCGGCGGCGATCCTGAACAACCCTGTCGACAGCGTGGAGACCCTCCCGAAGGCGTCTACCAACCTGCTCCGGCCATATCGGTCCTGGCACGATGGAGACGACTATTAGGATAGGAGACCTCGACACTCAGGTCGAGCTTCAGAAGCTCGGTCAGAGCATCGGC
>CAVJHI010000056.1:0-3355 GCA_963649415.1 bacterium | reverse complement strand
AGATATCAAGACGAATTTAAGAACTACTGAAATGAAAGAGAGCATAGGAGAGAAGATTGTCGAGCTGGTGTCGCCGCTCGTGAAGTTCTATCTCAGCGAGGCTGAGACTGAGAGCTACCCTTATGCTGTCTACGATATGGACGTCACTCCCTACTACACGAAGGACGGCGTCTACCGCTACTCCGCCGACGCAACGGTCCGGCTGTTCGGCAAGGACTTCGACGAATTGGACGGCCTCTGGACGAAGATAGAGGACGCTCTGATGATGATGGACCAAGGCTATACATCCACCTACACCGGCTATAACAAGACCTGCACGGAGGGTGTGTGGCAGATTGAAATGAATTTTAACATATTGCAATTTAAATAGTTACGTTATGATACTCGGTTATAACATTGGCATCCAGCTCGGTGGTAAGACTATCGTTGGACGCACCCAGGAGGATCTCTCCATCAGCGCAAAAATCAAGGAGTCCATCACCAAAGACGACAAGGGCGAGACTCAACGCGTGGTCACCGGCCATGACGTGACCTTCAAGATCTCCGCCCTCTCGACCGTCAGCGCCACAGGCGAGACTACCAAGCTCGACCGCGATGAGGTCATGGCGCTCGCGCTGAAGAAGGGCAGCGAGGCTATCATCGCCGTCAAGTACGTCTGCTCGGACGGCGACACCTACGGTGGCAACGCCATCATCACAGGCTTCAGCGAGAGCAGCTCCGCTGACCCTACATCCGACACCACCATCTCACTCGACCTCCAGAGCTCTGGAGAGTTCGCCAAGGTAACTGCTTAGTATGAGGGCTGACTACCTTGACCTCAACGGCCAGAGGGTCCGTGTGGAGTGCAACTGGAACGCGCTCGTGAGCTATCTCGAGGCGTCAGGGCAGAACGACATGTCCGCCCTGGCAAACCTCGCGCAGCTCCGTCCGTCCGATGTGGCGGGCCTGATGGCCGCGTGCATCAACGAGGGCGAGCGCCTGGACGGCAGAGAGAGCGACTACACCGCTGAGAGCATCGGGGCGTCCGCCTCGTACGCCGCTATCGGTGAGTTCCTCGCCATCTACGTCCGCCAGTCTACTCCGGCGAAACCTGCCGCAGAGGAGAAAAAAAAAGCATAGCCGATAGCGGCCCCGCTCCTGCTCTCTACATCGGGCAGGTGCGAGGCTGGGCCTTCGGTCTGCTCCACCTGTCCCGCGATGACTTCTACACGATGCGTCCGGGCGAGTTCTGGGAGGCTATGAGTGCCTTCCGCGAGGACGAGGAGCACGGCAGGATGCACATCGGCGAGCTTGTGAGGGGCGCGGCACTGAGGCTTTTCAATCTTCAGCTCAGACGACAGGACCGCATCGCGGATCCGCGCAAGTTCTGGAGGATGCCTTGGGACGAGGACCCTGCGAGCGAGGAACAGGAGGAGATACAGCGGCTCGACTCCCTCTCTGATGAGGAGAGAGCTGTGGAAGTTCAGAAATTTCTATCTAAAATTCAAGGCTGATGGCATCGAAACACGCGGAGACCCAAGTCAGGGTCACGGCAGACACCAAGCAATTTAACTCCAAGGTAAAGGAGTCCAAGCAGAATTTCCAGGACTTTGCGAAGGTCTCGGACCAGGTGTCATCTAAGCTGAGCGATGCTCTCGGCATCCCGACTGACAAGATAAATCAGATGGCCGGCGCGCTCCGTGGTCTCGGGCAGAAGCTCGAGCAGACGGGGAGCACCGGCGCCCAGGCATTTGCCGGCATCCTCAAGAATGTCGGCGCTGCCTCCACGGCCATAGCCGGTATAGGCATCGGTGCCGCGGTCAGCGCTTTCAAGCTGCTTAACGCCGAGGCAACTGCGTTCAAGAACACTATCCAGGGCGCCAACATCGACGCCGCCACGCAGACCTATATCGACACCTATCGGCAGTCTATGCGTGATGCGCGCGAGGAGCTCGGCGCGGGCACGGCTACGGCCATGGCCGAGGCGAAGAAGGGCCTTGCCACCATGGCCACCGACTTTATAAGCATTCTGGCCTTCGGTCTCAGCAATCTTTTCAAAGGCAATGTCACTCCAGGAATGTTCTTCACGGGTGGCGCGGCCATGACCGCCGCGATAAAACAGGCCCAGGCGGCTCCGGCTGCGGGGGAGGCTGAGAAATATGCCAACCAACTCTATGAGGTGGAGCGCAAGATCTCTGACGAGCAGCAGGTGCAGGCCGCACTCACCGCGGCCATCGCGAAGAACAAGCTCGAGGCTTACGACAAGTCCCGATCCACGAAGGAGCAGATGGAGTCCCTCCTTGAGGTGGAGCGGCTCATCAAGCTCCAGTACGAGGGCGGTGGAGAGTTCAGCTATCTGGACGTCGATGGGAAGGTGGTGACGAAGACCGTCAGCGGTCTGCGTACGCTTTACAACGAGCGGGCCACGCTGATGCGTGCCATTAATGCCCAGTCTTCATCAAGTGTCGAAGCGGTCAACGCCGAGAACGCGGCCGTCGCTCAGGCCCTACAGGTGACGCAGGGGTGGGACAACGCCCTGCGCGAACTCCTGGAGCGCAAGACTTCCATCAACACATCGATGACTGCTGCGGCCGCGGCCGCGCAGAAAGAGAAGGACGCGGTCGATGCTCTGAAGGCGTCTTACGAGGGTATGAAGTCGCTCGACCTCAGTACATCGGACATCAAGCTCCCTACGACACTCAGCAATCCTGCAACGGACATCGGGGCAGAGACCCTCACGCGGTCCTTCGGTCCTACCGCTTGGGAGGAGTTCGCCAAGAGCGTGGACGAGGGCTTCATCAAGACCTTCGGCGACCTCAAGATAGGCATCGGCGTGGAGCTTGACAAGGAGCAGGTGATGAATTTCACCACTCAGCTCAACTCGCTCATCTCATCCTCGGTCGAGAGCATAGGCAGCACGATAGGGCAGCTTCTCGGTGACCTCGCTACGGGCGGCGACGCATGGGAGAACTTCCGCAACTCCGCCGTCAGCGCCTTCGGCGATATGGCCATCGCGGTGGGTAAGATTGCGGTGGAGGCGGGCATCGCCACCTTGGGCCTTAAGGCGGCCTTTGAGAGCCTCAACCCATACGTTGCCATGGCGGCAGGTGCCGCCCTCATTGCGCTCGGTACGGCGGTCAAGGCCGGCCTGAGCAACGTAGCAAGCGGCAACTACTCGTCATCGAGTGCGACCGCATCGGTTGCCTCGTCGAGCTACTCATCAAGCAGCTCCTCGCAGGACTGGGCGCAGAGCGAGGTCAATGTCAAGGTGACTGGCACGCTCCAGGCGAATGGCTCTGCCCTCGTGGCAGTGCTCAACAACGAAGAAAAGCGCAAATCGCATACAACATAGGAGGTAAGATATGGCAAGCTACGG
>CAVJHI010000055.1:0-8565 GCA_963649415.1 bacterium | reverse complement strand
GTGGCCGCGGCAATCCTCATCGTACTGGCCTCTGCTCTACTTTCGCCCGGCCAGTCACTGCAGAAAAATGTGAGGCTTCGCCCGGCCAGGAGCGCTTTAGGATTGATGCTGGCCGGTTGGTGAAATCAGTTGGCCTCCGGACCGGCACGCCGAATAACTTTTTTGAAGAAATTTTGCCCAGAGTGTTGCATTTAAAAGAAATCTGCGTAAATTTGCAGTCCCAAAGTATTGCGGACGTGGTGAAATGGTAGACACGCTACTTTGAGGGGGTAGTGGGCGTTGGCCTGTGTGAGTTCGAGTCTCACCGTCCGCACAATGAAGCGAAGCTGAAAGGCTCCGCTTCACTTTTTTTGTATGCCTCCCAAATCCCAAATAATTGGGATTGACCACCAATCGCCTAATGCCGAACTTTGCAGCCGAAAATCAAGCAAAGCACATTATCCGATGACTCTTGACAAACTCGCAATCGGCGGTACGGCACTGATCAGGACAGTAGGCGGCGAAGGCTCGCTGCGCCAGCATTTCCTCGATATGGGTATGATACCGGGGCAGGAGGTCAAACTGACCAAATACGCTCCCCTCGGTGACCCGATGGAACTCCTCATCAACGGCTACACCCTCACTCTCCGCAAAGCCGACGCAGCCAAAATCGAGATTTCTCAAGTCAATGACAACGCCCCCGAAGCCCCGGCTGTCAGCGATGACTGGCTCTACATCGGCGAGAGCGCCCATCCGGGCCTCGGCGAAGGCGGCAAATACCACACGGGACACGAAGATCCGCTCCCCAAAGAAACCATCCTCAGTTTCGCCCTTGCAGGCAACCAGAACTGCGGCAAGACCACGCTTTTCAATCAACTCACCGGCGCCAATCAGCACGTCGGCAACTTCCCAGGTGTGACGGTCGACCGCAAGGATGGAGTCATAAGGGGTTACCCGGAGACTCGTGTCACTGACCTCCCGGGGATTTATTCCCTCTCCCCATATTCCTCCGAAGAGATAGTCTCCCGCCAGTTCATCCTCGACGAGAAGCCGAAAGGCATCATCAACATCGTCGATGCCGGCAACATCGAGCGCAACCTCTACCTGACGATGCAGTTGATGGAGCTTGATGTGCCTATGGTGCTGGCCCTCAATATGATGGATGAGGTGCGCGGCAACGGCGGCTCCATCAATGTCAACGAGATGGAGCAGATACTCGGTCTTCCTGTCGTGCCTATCTCCGCAGCCAAAAACGAAGGCATCGAGGAGCTCATCGAGCACGCGGTGCACATCGCCAAATACCAGGAGAAGCCTGTGCGTCAGGACTTCTGCCACCCGGACGAATACGGCGGAGCAGTCCACCGCTGCCTGCACGGCATAATGCATCTCGTGGAAGACCACGCGCAGAGAGCCGGAATCCCTCTTCGCTTCGCCGCAAGCAGAATCGTGGAAGGCGACGAGGCCATAGTCTCCGCCCTCCAGCTCAGCGACAACGAAAAGGAAATGATTGAGCACATCATCTGCCAGATGGAGCAGGAGAGGGGGCTCGACCGCTGCGCGGCGATGGCTGATATGCGGTTCTCGTTTATAAGCAAGTTATGCAAGCGGACGGTGGTCAAGCCGCACGAGAGCAAGGAATACCGCCGCAGCCGCGCCATCGACAAGGTGCTTACCGGCAAATTCACCGCCATACCTATATTCCTGGTAGTCATCTCGATGGTCATCTGGCTCTCGATTGATGTGCTCGGCGCTCCGCTTCAGGATCTGCTCCAAAGCGGCATAGACGCCCTTGCTCGAGTGTGCGATGCCGGGATGGAGAAGCTCGATGTCTCGCCGGCAGTGCGGGGCCTCGTCACCGACGGTATCTTCGGTGGCGTGGGCAGTGTGGTCAGCTTCGTGCCTATTATCATCATTCTTTTCTTCTTCCTCTCCCTGCTTGAGGATAGCGGCTATATGGCACGCATCGCCTTCGTCAGCGACAAGCTACTCCGCCGCCTGGGTCTGAGCGGGCGAAGCATCGTGCCTCTGCTCATCGGCTTCGGCTGCTCCGTGCCTGCAGTGATGGCTACCCGCACCCTTTCCTCCGCTCGAGACAGGAAGATGACGGTACTCTTGACCCCGTTTATGAGCTGCTCGGCCAAGATCCCGATCTACGCCTTCCTGACCAGTGCCTTTTTCCCGGGACACGGAGGTCTCGCACTTGTAATACTCTATCTATCAGCCATATTGGTGGGAATAATTGTTGCACTCTGCGCTAAGGCTCTGCCTCATTCCGGCGAGCCGGCTCCGTTTGTGCTTGAACTCCCGAACTACCGCCTGCCGGGCGCGAAGAATGTCGGCCACCTGCTCTGGGACAAGACTAAAGACTTCCTGCAGAGGGCGTTTACGGTAATATTTATCGCCTCCATCGTCATCTGGTTTCTGCAGTCCTTCGACTTCAGGCTCCACCTCGTCGATGCGCAGGACAGCATGCTGGCTGCCATCGCCGGTCTTATCGCCCCGATATTCAACCCTATAGGCCTCGGCGACTGGAGGATAGTCACTGCGCTTATTACCGGATTCCTCGCCAAAGAGAGCGTCGTCTCCACGCTTCAGGTGCTCGGAGTTGCATCCGCCCTGACCCCGATTACGGCAGTGCCGATGCTGGCGTTTTGCCTACTCTACACCCCGTGCGTCGCAGCCATCGCCGCCGTACGCAGGGAGCTTGGAAAGGGGCGTGCCTGGGCTATGGTGGGTTTCCAGTGCCTCGTGGCTTATGTCTGTGCGCTGCTCGCATACCTAGTGGCGGGATTGATTATGTAAGATGAACTTAGCTTCAATCATAATTCTTGTATTGGTGCTGGCGCTGCTTGCCCTGGCCCTGCGGACCTATTTCCATAACGGTCACTGCGGCGGGGGCGGCTCCAGCTGCCACGGCTGCGACTCTTGCCGCGGGTGCAGCGCCTGCGAATTCTGCCGTAAGGCATCTTCCTCCCCCAAGGCCGCCGGCCGCCAATAAGGCACACAAGCCCCTCTGACTAACATTTATTTTTAGTTTAGCTGTATTTTATTTATATTTGCGGGGATATGGAGTTGTTTTCCGTAAATATGAAAGCATCTGAGCTGGTCGAGCAGAACCCCGGCCTGCTGATGGTGCTCTCCCGCCTCGGGGTGGTGGGCAGTTTCGGCGAGCGGACGGTTTCGGAAGTCTGTGTGCAGCACGGGATTGACTCCGACACTGCCATATTGCTCTGCCGGGTATATACCTCTCCGGACTTCGTCCCGCAGGCCGGCGAACTCAGAAGATGCAGCGTCGCGGATGTGCTGCGCTACCTCCATTCCTCCCACGACTATTACCTCAAAAAGGCGCTCGAATCGATGGCCTTGTCCATCGAGAAGCTCATTGAGCCGTGCCAGAAGCCTCAGCAGCAGGTGATTTGGGATTTCTTTACCGAATACAAGCGCGAGCTCCGTTCCCACTTCGAGTTCGAGGAGGGCAAGGTGATACCGTATGTGCGCAACCTCATCCTCGGGCGTCAGGACCCGTCATTCAGCATCGACGACTTTGAGGAGAACCACTCCAACATCGACGAGAAGCTCTCCGACCTCAAGAGCCTCGTGATGAAGTCGCTCCCGCACGAGTGCGACGACGACGGCCGCATCGCTCTGCTCACATTTATATTCAACCTTCAGAACGATCTCCGCTCGCACACCTACATCGAGGACAACATCCTTGTGCCGATGGTGCACCTGCTCGAGAACCCGCTGCGCAGCGACATCGAGCCGAAGCCTGCCGAGGACGCCGATGACAGGGGAGCAGAACTCTCCGACAGGGAGAAGGAAATCCTCGTGAGCGTGGCCCACGGAATGATAAACAAGGAAATCGCCGACAAGCACCATATATCCGTCAACACCGTCATCTCGCACCGCAAGAACATCACGCGCAAGACAGGTATCAAGACGGTGGCGGGCCTGACCGTGTACGCGATACTTAACAACCTGATAGACATCAAGTCAATAGAATAATGCTTCAGCTGACAGTTCCAGGCGGAGCGGACAAAGTGCTCCTGCACGCCTGCTGCGCACCTTGCAGCGGCGCAATAATAGAATGTATGCTCTCCAACGGCATAACGCCTGTCGTGTTTTTCAGCAACTCCAACATCTGCCCGGAGGAAGAATACAAGCACAGGCGCGATGAGCTGCGGCGCTACTGCGATTCGCTGGGCGTGGAGATGTACGAGGATGAATACGACCACGAGGCGTGGCTCAACATCGCCGCCGGTCTGGAGGACCTGCCGGAGCGCGGCGCGAGGTGCGTGAAGTGTTTCCGCTTCCGCCTATTCAGGGCTGCAGCCTGGGCATCGGCGCACGGCCTCAGGGTGATGACCACCTCCCTCGCCTCATCGCGCTGGAAAAATGTGGACCAGGTCAACAACGCCGGCGCATGGGCCTGCAACCTCATCAACGAGACTTTTCCGGATTCGGAGCCGCTGATCTGGTGGCCCCAGAACTGGCGCAAGGGCGGTCTGCAGCCGCGCCGCGGGGAGATTATCCGCGAGCAGGGATTCTACAACCAGACCTTCTGCGGCTGCGAGTTCTCAAAGCATCTCGAACTCGAAGTAGCCGCCCCGCTTGAGGAGAAGGCGCCGGAGGTGTTCTAGGGGGAGTCGCGGCCGGCCGGTTCGCTGATGCGGACTTCTAGGCAAAGCAGGCAACCGCAGGCCTCATCCTTGACATCCCGGTCAAGGTCGGCAACTCGGTGATCCAGGCCAACACGATGAACGACGGCACCACGGTGGCGACGGTCGCCAATATGTCCGACCTCATCTTCGACGGCAACATAGACGAGACCGAAGTGGGCCTGCTCTCCGAGGGGATGAACATCCTCATCACCATCGGCGCGCTGCCTGACTACAGCTCCGAAGCCACCCTCGAGTACATCTCCCCGAAGGCGGTGGAGAGCAACGGTGCCAACCAGTTCGAAATCAAGGCGGCAGTCAAAGTCAATGACCAATACAAGATACGCTCCGGCTACAGTGCCAATGCGGAAGTCGTGCTCCAGGAGGCGAAGGATGTCGTCTCCGTCCCGGAGAGCTGCCTCGAATTTGACGGCAACGACAGTTATGTCTATCTCAAGGGCGCGGAGCAGGAATATGTCCGCACCGCGGTGACCACCGGCCTCAGTGACGGAGTCAATATCGAAATCAAATCCGGCCTCAAGACGGGCGACAAAGTGCGCGGGCCCAAGGTCATAAAGGGAGAATAATATGAGAACGGGAATCCTTGCCGCAGCGGGTATTTTGGCCCTCTACGCCCTGCCTCTCCCGGCCCAGGACGCGCCGTGGAGTCTTCAGGACTGTATCGACTACGCACTTGAGCACAACCTCAGTGTCCAGCAGAGCGCGCTCGGCGTGCAGCAGAAAGAGATAGAACTCAATACTGCCAAGAGCCGCTTCCTGCCGGGCGTGAGCGCCTCGGCTTCGGAGAACTTCTCCTTCGGGCGCGGACTTACCGCAGACAACACCTACACCAACTCCAACACGAGCTCAACCTCACACAGCTGCTGGAACTCCCTTCACCGGAGGGCTTCGAGATCGTGAACCCCGATGTGTCATCTCTTGAGCTTCAGCTGCTTATGACTCCGGAGGAGATTTATGCGACGGCGCTGGAGGTACGCCCGGCGGTGCAGGCGGCGCAGATTCAGCTCGAGTCTGCGGGCATCAGCATCGACAAGGCGCGAGGCAGCTACCTGCCGAGCCTCTCGCTGAGCGGCGGCATCGGCACCAACTACTACACGACTTCCAATGTGAGCTCCCCGAGCTTCGGCGAGCAGCTGCGCAACAACTTCAGCCAGTATGTCGGGCTCTCGCTCAGCGTGCCGATATTCTCCCGCTTCTCCACGCGCAACTCGGTCCGCATCGCACGGATTAACCGCAGTAATATGGAGCTGCAGCTCGAGAGCGTCAAGAAGAGCCTCTACAAGGAGATACAGCAGGCCTACTACAACGCAGTGGCTTCTCAGGCAAAGTATTCCAGCAGCGCGGAGTCTGCCCTCAGCGCGGAGCAGCACTATTCTCTCACGGAGCAGAAATACCTCAATGGCAAGGCCAGTGTCACCGACTACAACGATGCCAAGAACAGCTGGCTCCAGGCTGAGTCCGAGCACCTGAAGGCTCGCTACGAGTGCCTCTTCCAGACCCGCCTCCTCGACTTCTACAAAGGCGAAGGGATAGTCTTCTGATTTTAATACTAAAAGCCCGACTGTGTTCTACGGCTCTGTGGGGCACTTTCTCCTGAATGTAAATTGTAAAATTTTTCGCCGGCGTTTCCCCGGAGCTCAGCGGACATCCCCGATTCCCCTAGCTATTGCTGCTTCGCCACGAAGTGGGGGTCTTTCCTGTGATTTGCTTGAAAACGCGGAGGAAGGCTCTGGATGAGTTGAAACCCGATTGTATGGCGATGGATTCTATCTTCTCGTCCGTCCCCGAAAGCAGAGTTTTGGAATAGTCAATTCTTTTGCCGTTGATATATTCGTAAAACGACATTCCAAGCTCATCGTGCAGGCACTTATAGACATAGGTGCTGTTCGTGTTCAGGGACTGCGCTATAGATTCGAGCGTCAGATCGGAATGCAGGTAGATCTTTTCCTTTTCCATCAGCTCCTGCAGGCTTGCGGCAAGATTCGAGATGCTTTCTTCTGTCTTGCTTTCTGCGGAAGAGTCCGTCTTGGCCGTGTCCAGGCTGCTGTCACCGGATTCTTTCTGCTTGATGACGCATGATGCAAAGGCTGCCCATGTCATAGCCATTGCGGCCGTGTAGAGCAATCCGAGCCAGTAGCTCCTGATTCCGGACAGGGCAGGCATGAACCAGAAGACCATATCCGTCATTGTCATAAATGCAATTATCAAAAACCATTTTGCCGTATGCCCGTCAAAATTCGAGTATTTCTCTTTCAATTTACGGTCATGGACATAGGTCGCGCACACCATATAGCAGTAGAATATCAGGTTGATTGCCGCTATGAAACATCCGGCAAGGAGCGAATGTCCGCTGTCGAATATTTGCCATACGAATATCGCCAGGTATGGCGTTCCGAATAATAACGACATTTTCCAGGACGGAGCCCGTCCCTGTATCAGGGTCTCTCCGGCCAGATAGACAAAAAGAAATACAAAGCCGTCGATGGCTCTTGAGATGCCGTCCGCTCCGCT
This sequence comes from bacterium, assembly GCA_963649415.1. Classification (GTDB taxonomy): domain Bacteria; phylum Bacteroidota; class Bacteroidia; order Bacteroidales; family UBA932; genus Cryptobacteroides. The sequence goes on along the minus strand of CAVJHI010000055.1, from coordinate 1,396 downwards.
GTCCCAGCTCGAATATTGTGATAGCAGTATTGCGGCTATTGTCGCAAACGCATCCATAAAGAGGACCAAGGCGCCGAACAGCCGGAAAACTGACAATTTGCTGCGCTCCCTTTCGAAAAGATGCGTAGAAAGAAGCAGACCTAAAAGAATTACTTCGAAAATGTAACCTCCAGCGCAGAGCGTATATGCTAATAACCCCGTTTCCATTGCTCCGCGAAGTTACAAAAATTGTTTGCTTTTTATGAAATTGTCACCTCAAATAATGATTTTGTCTAAACCGTATAAATATAAAATCTATATTTGCATTGGTTATTATTAGTAGTGTATTTTTCCATGCGGAAATCAAGTATTCAGAATATTGAGAAGCTGCTGGTTTTTTGTGCTCTGCTGTCATCTTGCAGTTTGAATGATGACATCGGAGGAGCAGTTGAATCTAAGGAGAACCCGGGTCTCGCCGTTATCGGTAGCGTTCTGCCGGATAACGGGGAGTTCATCCTCAAACTCAAAGAAGATTGTCCGGAGACAAAAGCTCCGTCCACTTATACCGTCCCTTCAGAAAAGGTAATTGATGCCTTCTCGTCCCGCGGAGCTTTCAAGATGGAGCGCCTGTTCCCGGCCGATACTCGGTTTGAGGGCAGGACGAGGCGGGAGGGGCTTGACCGCTGGTATCTCGCAAAGTTTGACGGTAATTCTTCCAGTGACGAAATCGTGCAGCTTCTTGAAGCGACCGGCGTAGTCGATGTCGTGGAGTTCCCCTCTGAAATCAATGTCGATGAAGCATCAGGCGCTGAAGGCCCGGAGACGAAGTCATCATATTCGGAGTCCGTATCAAGAGATTTTGAGTTCCCTTTCAATGAGAACAGGGACGAAGCGCTGAAGCAGTGGCATTACAACAACACGGGAGATGTCCTTGGAAAGTCATCTCTTTGCGGCGCGGATGCGAATGTCTGGGCTGCCTGGAGTCTCTGCCAGGGTAATTCCGATGTGATAGTTGCCGTTATCGACCAGGGCGTAAAGTATGACCACGAAGACCTTGCGGACAATATGTGGGTGAATACGGCGGAACTTTACGGCGTCGAGGGAGTCGATGACGACGGCAACGGCTATGTGGATGATATCTATGGATATAACTTTGTCGGCGGCAATGCGTCAATCGTGTGGTCACCCTCTCTTACCCACGGTACTCATGTCGCCGGAACCATTGCGGCAGTCAATAACAACGGAAAGGGCGTCAACGGCATAGCCGGCGGCTCGGGGAATGGCGACGGCGTCCGCATCATGACGCTTCAGACGGTCGGAACCCTTGCAGACGCGAACGCGTCAAGCGGTATTGCCGGAACGGTCAGAGCCATAAAATATGCTGCCGACAATGGCGCTGTCATCTGCCAGAACAGCT
>CAVJHI010000054.1:0-8596 GCA_963649415.1 bacterium | reverse complement strand
CTTGCTGCACGCTGCAAGCGCTGCGAGCGCGAGAGCTGCAATTACGATTTTGTTTGCTTTCATAATTGAATGAATGATTATTGATTGTTTGTTGAATTTACTTCGTTTAGATAAGTCTCATAGCTGGCGGCGGCTTCGGCTGCGCCCTCGATGCCGAGCCCGGCGGCCTTGCGGAACTGTGCTGCGGCCTCGGCCCACTGCTCATTGCGGGCTGAGAGCACTCCTCTCGCCCAGGCTGCCTCGCCGCCCTCGCCCGCCTTTTCGAGGTGGCGTGCGGCGCGCTTCAGCTCGTCGCGCTCGATGGCTGCGGAAGCTGCGTTGAGGTTGGCCACAGGGTCGTCAGGATAGATCCTCGCTGCGGTCTCGAACACCTCGTTGAACTCCTCGCTGCCCGGCTGGAGGCTGCTCGCCGCGAGGAAGAACTCCTGCATTGAGAGCTTGTTGGGCTGGGTCTTCATTATCTCGAGGATTTCCTTAGGGTTGGAGAAGCTGCGGATGGCGTAGTCGATGCGGTATTCGGTGCGGCGCAGGGTAGGGAAGAGTTCCTTGACGATGCCCGCATAGGCCTTAGGTGCCAGTCTGCGGAGCTTCTGCTCCTTCTGATCAGGGGTAAAGGTCTCGGATGTGGCAATCTCGAGCATCCTGTCCTTCTCGCTCAGACTGCTCTCCTGCAGCCAAGCGATGAATCCGTCCCAGTCCTCAGGCACACAGTCGGTGTGCATTATGCTCCTGTCGAAGTCGGCGAAGCTGAGGATGTAGTCGCGGATGGCGTCGGTACGGCCGCTCGCCAGGCGTTCGTTGCTGCTGTAGCGCCCCTCCGGGGAAGCGTAGCCCTTGAGGCTGATGCTGGTGACAGTGATGTCCTTGTCCAGCCTGATGGAGTCGATGCTTGCGCGGATTTTGCCCAGCTCGGCGGCATTGTTCTCCAAATTAGGGTAGATGGTGACCTTGTTGACCGGGAAGATCACATTGGCCCTGCCGTTGACCTCGCGGGTCTTGACTACCTCTGCGCTCGGGCTGACATAGCGTACTCCAGGAGTCGTCGGCTTCGCAGGGACATAGAGGGCGCGGTGGAGGAGGTTCTCTTCCTGCTGCCCGGTCACGCTCTCGCAGCAGGAGTAGTCCCTGCGCACGAGGATGAGCTCGCAGCCGTTCATCCAGTCATAGTACTTGGCTGTGGTGTGGTAGGGGATGAGGTCCTCGCGGCTGTCGTCGCGGAGGGTGGTCTCGTCCTTGCCGGAGATCATGTCGGAGTCCTTGCGGAGATAATAGTAGTAGCGCTGGCGGCCGTAGATGCCCACTGAAGGCAGGGCGAGCGAGTCGCTGCCGCTTACTATATAAGGTGTGAGGAGCACTGCACGGGTGCTCTTGAGCTTCATTGCGGAGAGGTCGAGCTTCATGTCCACGACCACTGAGGAGCCGTCGCGGCTGAGGCGTGCGTCGCTTGCGCTGACGGAGTCGATCTTCTGTGCGCCCGCGGCGAAGGCGGCGCCGAGCAGAAGTATGAGGGATGCGCTGATTGTCTTGATGTCCATAATTCTGCGTGCTTAGAAGAGATAAACGATGCTTACGGCGAGTTTGGTCGGGCCGAACCAGTCGTGAATGTTGTCAGTGGCGACTTTCTTGCCGCAGCCGGCGCAGCGGAAGGTGTCGTACCAGCAGCGGGTCCATCCGAGCCCGGCCTCGGCTTCGAGGTTCCAGTGCTCGCTGAGGATCCAGGCGTAGCCGTAGCCCACTCCGAGCCCTGCCAGCCAGCCCTGATAGCGGCGGTCCTTGAGGACGCTGAAGTCAGTGCCGAGAATCTTGAGGGAGGAGTCGATGCCTCCTATATTGAACTGGCCGCCCTGCGCGTGCACGGCGAGGAAGTGTCCGGCCCAGGCGTCGCAGAGCCAGTACCTCGCTTCCGGCTGGAGAATCCAGTTCTTCCACTTTTTGTTGTCCTTGAATGTCCAGGCGTTGAGACTGCCGCCGAGGTCCGCTGTCCACTTGGGGGCGAACCGGTACTCGACTCCGGCGTTGAGGGTGGCGGAGAGGTCGCAGAGGATATTGCTTTTGACGGCGATGGTCTGCGCGCCGAGGCTGCCTGCGCTGAGCAGGACTGTGAGCGTCAGGGCCGCCCGGATAAATAAACCGCATCGTCTGCTTCCATCTTGTGTGCTGGGAGTGACAGTGCTTCTGATAAGGTTGCTCGTAACCACTATAAACTCTATTTTTGCCGCCTCCGTTTGAGGCTTAAAAAGGCTTAACCAAATTTTCGGGCGGCAAAGTTAGTAAAGAATTTTAAAAAGCATAAATTTTTTTACGAAAACTGCCATTTGCTGCCGAATCGGTGGTTTTTCGGCTGGATTAGTCGTAAAATGATAGGTCGCCCGCGCGCGGTGCAGGGTGCGCTGCGAGCCCGTCTAGGCGCGTGATGCTTCGACAAGCTGCGGCCCGCGAGCCCGTCGAGGGGGTGAATCGGGAAAAAGAACGATTGACAAAACAACATGTAACACGCGGATTGGGGATTTTCCCCGGGCCGTAGATATCTTTGCACAAAACACCAAAGCAAAACACAAATCAATGACCGCAGCAAAACAAATCCTCCTCGCATCAGCCCTGATAGCCGGCGCAATCTGTCAGAGCTGCACGGCTCACCAGCCTCAATACCGCAACTACTTCAAGGAGCTAGGCTACTCCGACGAAGAGATTGCCGCCAAGATTGAAGCCGCCTACCGTGAAGTATTCGAGAGCGAGCGTCGCTCCTACCACGAAGTCGAGGGCGACATGGCCTATGTCGCCGATGTCAAGAACAACGATGTCCGCACCGAGGGCCAGTCCTACGGAATGATGATAGCCGTCCAGCTCGACAAGCAGGAAATGTTCGACCGCATCTGGAGATGGTCCAAGCACTATATGATGCACAAGGACGGCCCGTCCAAGGGACTCTTCGCCTGGCAATGCGCCTACGACGGCACCCGTATGGCCTAGGGATCCGCCAGCGACGGCGAATTCTACTTCGTCACCGACCTGCTCCTCGCCTGAGCGATAACTACAGAATGAATTGGTAATAAATATGTTAAAGAAAATCATCACGGCTTCCCTGCTTGCAGTCGCACTCTGCCTCAGCGGAACGCTGGCGAGCGCCCAGGAGGGCAGCACCGCCCTTGAAAATTACTTCACCGCTTCCACCCGTGAGGCAATGTCCCCGGACGAAGACGGATTCATCCGCAGATGGCTGCTGCTCGAACCGATCAGCAAGCCAAATCGCAGCAACACTGTCTTCACCGATAGCTATCTTCGCGAGAACATCTCCGCCGACAAGTTCCCCGGCAAATTCGGCACCGTACCTAAGAACGGCGCCAAGGTCAAGGTGGACGGCAAGAAGCTCGTATGGCACGCATTCGATAGCAAACTCTTCAACGTCAAGCTCTTCCGCTTCGCGAGCAACCTTAAGACCGATGTCTATGGCGTTATCTTCTGGGCTGTGACCGTGATTGACTGCCCGGAGGATATGGAAGGCGTGAGGATGGCCGTGGGCTCCAACTCTGCATCGCAGTGGTGGCTCAACGGCGAGGAAGCCGTGCTCCTCTCCGGCGACAGGCGTATGGTAATGGACGACTGCGTCTCCAAGCGCCTGACCCTCAAGAAAGGCAGAAACATCGTCTGCGGTGCCGTAATCAACGGCCCGGGAATGAGCGACTTCTGTCTCCGTTTCATCGACTCTGACGGCAAACCTGTCACAAACATCAAGATTAGCTATGAATAATAAGATAATCCTCGGCACAATTGCCTCCCTGCTGCTCGTCTCAGCCGCAGCCAATGCGCAGAGCAGCACTTCCCGCGCGGGAAAGCCGTTCATCCACGACCCGTCCACCATTATGTACTGCGACGGCAAGTATTACACCTTCGGCACCGGTGGCGGCGGCCTCATCTCCGAGGACGGCTGGACCTGGAACAGCGGTGCCGTGCGCCCCGGCCGCGGTGCGGCGCCTGATGCCATCAAGATAGGCGACCGTTATCTCATCGCCTACAGTGCCACGGGCGGTGGCCTCGGCGGCGGGCACGCCGGCAAGGTTCTCACAATGTGGAACAAGACCCTCGACCCTAATTCACCTGACTTCCAGTACAGCGACCCGATCGAGGTGGCCTGCTCGCTCGAAGATGAGGACTGCGACGCCATCGACGCCGGGCTTCTGCTCGACCCGACCACCGGGCGGCTCTGGCTCACCTACGGCACTTATTTCGGATTTATCCGCATCGTCGAGCTCGACCCTGAGACCGGCGCGCGCGTGGAGGGTAATGAGCCTGTAAATGTTGCTATTGACTGCGAGGCCACGACCCTGATGTACCGCAACGGCTGGTACTACCTGCTCGGCACGCACGGCACCTGCTGCGACGGCGCCAATTCCACCTATAATATAGTGGTGGGCCGCTCCCGCAATGTGACCGGTCCGTACATCGACAATGTGGGCCGCGACATGCTCCGCGGCGGCGGTAAGATGGTGCTCGCCGCGCACGGCAGGGTGACAGGTCCGGGACATTTCGGACGCTACATCGAGGAGGAGGGTGTCGAGAAGATGTCCTGCCACTTCGAGGCCGACCTCAACCGTAGCGGACGCAGCGTGCTCGGTATCCGTCCGCTGCTCTGGGTCAACGACTGGCCTGTGGCCGGCGAACTCTTCCGCGACGGGACCTACGAAATCGAGTCCGTGCGCCGCGGCTATGCCCTAGAGCTGGCAGTGGACTTCCAGAGAATGGCAGGCGGAATGCGCGGCTTCTGGATGAAGGACGACGAGCCTGAAGTCATCGTGGAGGACCAGAAACTCGAGGATGTAATCGGCAGCTGGCCTGAGGGAGAGATCGATATCCGCATCGGCGACTATATGTTCCGCCCTCACCAGAAGTGGACGATTACCGCAGTGCCTGACGAGGGCGGCTACCTCGGAGCGCCTTACTACAAGATCACCATCGAGGGCACGGAGCGCGCTCTCGCCGCCACCGCAGACGCGGAAGTGGTTGCTGTGCCGAAGTTTACCGGCGCGCCGGAGCAGCTCTGGCGCATCGAACAGCTCACCGACGGCAGCTACCGCATCATGCCTAAGTGCGTGCCGGGAACGGATGAGAAATACGCCCTCATCTCCATCGGCGACAGCACCCCGACACTCGGCAAGTTCGATCCGTCGAGCGATAATAGTAAATGGAATTTTAAACGACCATAATGAAAAAGATACTGTTCCCGTTAGCCATAGCGCTGACAGCCTCGCTCACCGCGACTGCAGCTCCTCAGTTTATTAGTTTTACCCGTCAGGGCGACACAGCCCTCTGCCTGACGCACAGCGTCGACACCGTGACCTATGCTCCGGGCGAATGGGAGGGAGTCAAGATGGCTGTGAATAACCTGCGCGCCGACCTCAAGGCCGTGACTGGCAGCACCAATGCGCCGGTAATCGTGGCCACGGTGGGCAAGAGCGAGCTCGCAAAGCTCTATCCGGCCCAGGCCGCGAGCATCAAGGGCAAATGGGAACAGTATCTCATCTTTCCGGACAACGGCAAGCTCGTAATCCTCGGTTCCGACAAGCGCGGCACCATCTACGGCATATACGAACTCAGCCGTCAGATCGGCGTGTCGCCGTGGTACTGGATGGCCGATGCCCCGATTCAGAAGCACGATGAACTCTTCGTCAGCGGCGGCACCTACACTGACGGCGAGCCGGCGGTACGCTACCGCGGCATTTTCATCAACGACGAGTGGCCGTCCTTCGGCGGCTGGTGTACCGAGCATTTCGGGGGCATCAATTCCAAGGCATACAGCCACATTTTCGAGCTCCTGCTGCGCCTCAAGGCCAATTATTTCTGGCCGGCGATGTGGGCAAGCAGCTTCAACGAAGACGACCCTCTCTGCCCGGAACTCGCAGACAGGATGGGCATCGTGATGGGTACCTCGCACCACGAGCCGATGATGCGCGCCCACAAGGAATACGGCAGCCGCCGCGAGCAGGTCGGCCCGTGGGACTATGCCATCAATGCGAAGCGGCTGGACAAGTTCTTCGAGGAGGGCATCCGGAACTCCAGGGACTACGATAAAGTAGTCACTATCGGAATGAGGGGCGACGGCGATGTGGCTATGGGTACGGGCAACGATGCCGACAATATCAAGACGCTGGGCAAGGTGGTCAAGAGCCAGAGGCGCATCATCAGCAAGGTGACGGGCCGCAAGGCGAGCGAGACCCCGCAGCTCTGGGCGATTTTCACTGAGGTGCAGCGTTACTACGATGCCGGTTTCACCGTGCCGGACGATGTGACGCTGCTCTTCTGTGACAATAACTGGGGCTACATCCGCCGTATCGGCACCGAAAGCGAGCGCAAGCGCTCCGGCGGGCTTGGCCTGTACTACCACATCGATATGAACGGGGGCCCGTGGAACGACCGCTGGGTCACCACGACCACCATACCTAAGCTGCGCGAGCAGCTGGGCCTGGCATATCGCTCCGGCATCGACAGAATCTGGATCATCAATGTGGGCGACCTCAAGCCTAAGGAGGTGCCTATCGACTTCATTATGAACTATGCCTGGAACCCGGATGCGGTGCAGCCGGGCGACGAGCAGGCTTATCTGGAGAACTTCGCAGCGAGCATTTTCGGGGAGAAGTATGCCGTCGAAGTGGCCGACATCATAGCCAAATACACCAAGTACAACCTCTGGCGCAAGGCTGAGGTGCAGTACCCGGGCATCTTCAACGAGGAGGAGATGATGCGCACGAGCGCCCTCTGGCAGTCGCTGGTGACCCGTTGCGAGAACCTCAGGGCGGAACTCCCGGAGGAGATGCAGGACGCGTTCTACCAGCTGGTTTATTACCCGGCGGTGGGAAGCGCGGGCGTGGCGCAGATCTACAATTATGCTACCCTGGGCGACAGCCTCTCCGTCGAGGCGCTGATGCTCAAGGACAAACGCCTCACCGAACACTACAACGAGGGCATCTCGGGCGGCAAGTGGCGCGGAATGATGCAGGACAACCATATCGGATACACCCACTGGTACATACCTGACAAGAACTACAACCCGCTCGCTCTCGGGCTCAAGGCGGAGAGCGATATCACGGTGAAGCCTACCGACGAGTATTCAATTCCGGCCTGGGACTACAAGTCCAAGAGCGCCGGGGCGCAGGCGGAGTGGATATTCCTGCCTGACCTCGGGCGCGGCAAGGGATGTATGGGCAGCAGCAATGTGACGGCGGCATCGGCGCTGTCCGGCGGCGCCGCCCTCGAATATGAGATTGACCTTAGCGGCAGCAAGGTGGCTATAGGCATACTCCCGACTCAGGATATCTACCCTGCACGCGGGCTGCGGATTGGGGTGCAGGTCGATGACCTTCCGATGCAGACCATCGACGCGCGTCAGGGCCTGCACGACGAGTTCGGGGAATATACCGAGTCCAATCTGGCCGTGTCCAAGGTGCTCAAGCCGCTGCCGGAGTATGAGAAGCTTCTGCTGAGCGGCTGGCAGGACGGCAAGCGGCTGCCTCGCCACGATGAGGTTTTCGACAATATGCGCTGGCTCTCCGTCGATCTGGGCGTGGCTCCGGGCAAGCACACTCTCCGCATCGTGATGATTGACCCTGAGATAGTTATCGAGCAGGTTGTGGTCAATCCCGACAATTCCCGCTACAGCTACTTCGGCGCCGGCTTCTGGGAGAGCTGCCGCTGAGTTACGGCCCCGTCCCTCGACAAGTCCCATCCCTCGACAAACTCGGAACCGCCGGCTTGGGACCGGAAATTCTGGAACCGCACCGCAGTCGCTGAGCTTGCCTAAGCGCCGGGTCTGAACTAGAAACTATATCCCAGACCGATTGTTAGCGTCCCCGCGAGGGCTTCGGAGGCGAGGAGGTAGGCGGCGTTGACGCTGAATCCCGCGAACTTCACGCCGAGGCCCGCAGAGGCGAAGGACGGCAGGGGAGAGGTCTCGCTGCCGTAGTGATAGCCTGCGCGTGCGAAGAGCATATCCCTGAACGAATACTCAAATCCGGCCGCAGCGCCGAGAGCTCCGCTGAAGAAATAGTCTGCGTCGGCATCGAGCTTCAGCGCGTGCACTTCAGCAAATCCGACAGTCCAGTCAAGACCGAGCGTGGCCGAAGTCGGAAGCGAATATGAAGTGCCGTCCGCGCCCTTGACGGAAGTGCCGAGAGAAGACACTCCTGCGCTGATATTGAGCGACTTGAGCCTATATGTCACGAACGCGTCGCCGGCGATGGCCGTGTAGGATGCGTCTTTAGCGAGTTTCTGCGAAGCATATCTCACATTGACTCCGAGCGCGAGACCGTCGATGATTTCGAAGCCGAGGCCTCCGCCGACCACGATATCAGCCGGCGTGAAAGTCCCCGACGCCTTGCCGGTCTCGTCAGCCCTGCTGTAGGACTCTCCGCTCTGGTAGGCCGCGCCGACTGCGAGGCCGAAGCGCTCGCCTATTCTGAACGCAGAGCCGAGGTTGTAGTTTTTGCTGGCAGCTCCCTGCGGAGCCCAGCTCTGCCATCCGAGTCCGACATCTCCCCGTCTGGAGGAGAGCGGAATCACGGAAGCGTTGCGGAAAGCCGACCAGGCCGTACCCGAGGTCGAAGCC
>CAVJHI010000053.1:0-9323 GCA_963649415.1 bacterium | reverse complement strand
CCTTGTCCGGCGCATCCTGCCAGGTGCGCACATGGATGACAGGCTGTCGGTAATCGCGCAGGTCCACCAGGATGAAGAGGTAGCCCGTGTCGGAATAGGTCGCCGAGCAGTATTCCTGCCGTATCTTTATGCCGAAGAGCTGCTCGCCCTTGCCGAGTTTGACTACCTCGCAGTCGGAGAACTGGATATTGATGAACTCCTGGCTTGCGAACACCCGGGCGAGCTGCTTCATATAGCTCTCCTTGTTGTGCCGCGTGAGCGAAACATAGCGGTTGTTGCTGTATTCGTTGGGACCCTTGACATTCTTGAGTACGCGTCCCGTGATGATCAGCGCATCCTCGTCGAAGATGGAGGAGATGTAGTCGTGGCGTTTGAGGGCATAGGCCGTCTTGTAGTTCTCGAGGAAAGCGGTGATAATGATGCGGGCCTCCTCGGTCCAGTTGTCGTGGGCAACGATATCCCTGACAACATCTCCGGAGAGGGCGAATGTGAGGTTGCAAATCTTGCCTTCCCCGTTGAATATGAACACTATATCCTCCACAAACCGCCGGCCGCCTCCCTTGAACGAGAACGCCATCGGCACGCTGCGGCAATACACCTCGTCGCCGAGGGCGTAGAATTGGAGTGAATCGAAATTGAGAAGCCTGGCGTTGCCGTAGGAAATCAGCCGCCTGTAGATGTCGTAGCCCTCCGGCGTGAAGCAGTCTGAGATATCGTCGGTGCCGCCTGCGGAAATGCTCCTGCAGATGCGAGTGATGACCTCTTCATAGGCTGCCGTGAAGACTACAGGGGTGAGGCTCGCCTGTAGTGTGTCCGGTGCGGAGGCGTACTCTTCGCGGGACATAACCGAGAGGACTTTCTTTTTTACTGCGCTGAGGTCAATCTTCTGAGGCTCAGACCTCTGCACTATCTGCGCGGGGCTGCCGTCAGCAGGCTTGAATGCCTCTTCCACCGCCGTTACTTCGCGGAAGATGTGCTGGAGCCTTGCCGGGGTCACTTCGTAGCGGATGCGGTAATCCTCGATGCGCGAGTTTTCCCTCACCTCGATGAAACCCTTGCCGTCCTTTGCCGAGAGCACCCCGCTCCAGCGCTGCCCGTCGTAGAAACAGTAGTCTATATTGCGGACCGGGCGGCCTTTGTATTTGAATGTCAGCTCGACCAGGGTGCGGTCGTACTTGTTCTGCCTGTCGAACGAGACGCTAAGTCCGTCCAGCACCGCGTCTCTGCGGCTCTCCGCGTCCGCTATCGCTGCGGCGTCCAGTGGCGGTAGGCTTTTCATCAGGGATGCGGCCCAGGAATAGTAGCGCAGGGCCACATCAGTCTGGCCTTTCTGCTCCGCCCCATCCGCTATCGTCAGCATTTCCTTGACTTTGTCGCGCCGGCGAGCGAATATGCGTTCCGTGTCGTCCCGGCGGATGTATCGCAGCACGCTGATCCCGCTCCGGCCGCTCGAGGAGAGCATCCCTGACTCCCTGCGGAGGTCTTCGCAGTAGCTGCCCATCAGCGCCCCCTTGACTTCTGCAGAATACGGCAGATCAAGGCTTTGTGAGAGTTTCCCGCTCAGACTGAGCAGCGCCAGACTGTCCGCTTCGCGGGCGGATGCGGCGGCCTGCTCGGCGTAGATGTACGCCTTGTCGCGCTTCACTTCCGAGAAGCTCTGGGCCCGGGCCGCAAGCACCGCGGCTGCAAGACAAAGTAGGGTAGTAATTATCCTTTTCATCTCCCTACAGCTTCAAATCTTGCCTGCTGGTCTTTCTCCATCGGAGCGGTGGCGAGGCGCAGCGATTCCCGTATATCCTCTGCCATCAGCGCGGCCTGCTCTGCGTTTGCGTCTGCTGAGCGGCAGTAGTCGTGAAAGCGGGAATATTTCTCCAATATATTGTCCCACAGCGCCCTGCTTCCCTCGCGGAGCTCGCGGTAGAGGGCGAGAAGCCCGTCGGCATCTGTGCCGGGCAGGGCCTGCGAGGCCGCGAGCCTGCGCCCCGAGCGGTCGAAGAATTCACATTCTCCTCCCGAGAAGGCGGCTGACAGTTCATCGGTAAGGTAGTAGAGTTCATCGTAGATGGCCGGCAGAATCTCCCGTCCCGTGCTGTCCACGAGCCCGTAGCGTCCCTCCAGCGACACGACACAGGTGCCGTTGAGGCAGTTCAGGCTGCTGTCGTATTCCTGCACGGTCCGTTCCTCCTGCGCCGAAGAGCAGGAGAGCAGTGCCAGGAGCGGCAGAAATATGCCCGGGGCCATTCTCATCATAGCAAATTTACCAATTTATCGTGATAATCACTATATTTGGTAGGGATAATTGAATATGGAACAGTCATCGGCATTCTTCTCTTCGATTGACGAACTCGCGCCGTCAGGGCCTGACGAGCTCCGCGAGGTCTATGTATCGCAGTCCGGCTACACCGTGCTCAGTACGGGAGTGCTTGACGGCAAACGAGTTGCGTTCAAATCCCTGAAACCCGCATACATCGGCGACCCCTTCTATGAGGGGATGCTCGAAAAGGAATATGAGATCGGCTGCCATCTCGACCATCCCAACATCTGCCGGACCCTTGACTTCATCACGCTTCCCGGGCAGGGCAACTGCATCGTGCTGCAGTGGGTGGAGGGGGAGAGCCTGCAGGCGCTCCTCGACCACGGGGCGAAACTGCCCGTGCGGAAACTGATTGACCAGCTCTGCGATGCCCTGGAATACATCCACTGTCGGCAGATAATCCACCGCGACCTCAAGCCGGGCAATATTCTTATCACGGCTAACAGCCAGAATGTCAAACTGATAGACTTTGGCCTGTCGGACACTGACGACTATGCGGTGCTGAAGAATCCAGCCGGCACGCTTGACTACGCTTCGCCGGAACAGAGGCGGGGTGAGAGCCTGGACAGCAGGAGCGACATCTATTCTCTGGGGAGAATAATGCAGGCGTTGGGCGCCTGTCCGCGGATTGCCGCCGTCTGCCTCCGGGATGATAGAGACGAACGCTATGCCGACATCACTGAAGTGCGCGCCGCGCTGGGACGCAAATACCGCCTGCACAGGGTGATGATAGCCGCGGCTCTGGCGCTGACTCTCTCTTGCGGGATTGCATTCTACGCCCTGCTTCCGGACATCAGACGCGCACGCGAGCAACGGGCCGTGGATGCGGCCTATGAGCAGATTACTTCCGAGATAAGGGATGCAGGCTATTGAACCTCGACTACTTCTATGCTGCTGAGGCCGTTGGCGGCGCCGGCGATGTAGGAAGGGGTATATTCCCCCTTGCGCAGAATCTTCGGGATGAAGAGCGGATAGCCTAGAGCGAAGCCGGTGGCGATGAAGCGGTCGCCGGTGAGCAATTTGGAGTTCTCTGAGGCGGTCACGACGAAACTGTCCTCCCCCTCATACTTCAGGTGTACGAGACGGTTGGGAGCCCAGCCGATGATGATATCTGTGCCGGGCTTCAGGTCGGAGGAAACTATCATCTTGGAGGAGAAGAAGCGGGATTCGTAGAGGCCGTTGTCGCGGATTTCCTTACAGAAAGTGTAGAAATCTCTCTTGCCGATGAATCTCGAGAGGACATCCAGAGTGGACTGGCGCGGGTTAGGCTTCATCGTCACATAACCCCAGAGACGCTTGAGGGTGGATGACGACAGCAGCTCGCCGGACTCGTGCTCGATGACCACTGACAGGGCCTCGAAGTCGGTCGAAGTGGCCAGGCGCCTGCCATAGTGGCGCTGGACTTCGGAAAGCAGATATGAGAGTTCCGGAATGGATTTCCTCTGATTGTTCTCCATAATTGACAAATATAGGTAAAGCGGGGCGTTGCATCAAGTTCACTTTAGTTCATTTCGAGTATTTTCAAAATAGATTGATTAAATTTGTGATATATGAAAGTCCGCCAACTGCTGTCCCCGCTCCTCTTTCTCGCGCTTGTGTCCTGTATCAAGGACCCCGACGCAGGGCAGTTCGGCGCACCGTCCATACTCGGCGTTTCAGCCGAGCCGGATGGGACGGCTGTGGTGCTCTCATGCGAGGTTTCCAGAAGTGACAATATCCTGGGTTGCGGTTTCCTCTTCGGGCTAAATACTTCAGAGATGGGTATTTATGAGGCGGAGCTCTGTCAGGCCGGCAAATTTTCCTGCCAGATGCCGGGGCTGACATTCGGGGTGAAGTATTACTACCGCTCGTATATCGACGGGGGCGGCGATAGCCTGCAGTCTGAGCTCTCCACTTTCGAAATCGACCAGCAGCTGCCCGATATCGGTCCGCTTACCCTCAGCGTCAAAGACGGCTCGACCGTCAGTTGCGAATACAGCGTGACTGAGCAGTTCAGCGGGACTATGTATGTCTGCGGCGTCTGCTGGGGGACTGAGAGCGGACCCGGCATCGACGGCGCCGGCAAGACAGTGGACAGCTCGGAATACGGTACGCATAAAGTGGATATTACCGGTCTGACCACGGGAGAGACCTACTATTTCCGTCCATACGCCATCAACGGTAAGGGGACGGTCTATGGCGAGGAGCGCAGCTTGCGCCTTCCGGTGGTGCTGAAGGACGCGGCCCTGCAGGCTTATCTGGTGTCTGCCTGGGATAGCGATTCCGATGGGATGCTGAGCGTGGAGGAGGCCGCCGCAGTGACCGGCATCGACATCTGCTCTGACGATGTCGCAAGCCTTGACGGGCTGTCGCAATTCGCCAATCTGACCACCCTGCGCTGTGTGGGGACTTCAAGTTCGGGCCGCGGGGGAAGCGGCAGCCTTAGTTCGGCGGACCTCTCCGGCAATCCCAAGCTCGCTTCGTTTGATCTCTCCTGCAACAAATTGACTTCCATAGTCTTTGGCTCCTCTCTGGAAGAGCTGAACATTTCCTCCAATCCGGTTCAGAGCCTCTCTTTGCCTGAGGAGACTGCGCTGCGCAGCCTGGATTTGTCGAATACTGCCATCGCTTCTTTGGATTACGAGGGTCTTGGCTCACTGGAGGAGATCCGCATCGGTGGAAGCGCGCTATCCATTGACAATACTGTCAATAAGTTGCGCAGCATCAAGCGGCTGTATGTCGGCGGCAAGCTGCGCGATGCGACCAAGGTCTATCTGCTCTCCAAACTTGAAGTGCTCGACTGCGAAGGGAGCGCCGTGACTGCTCTTGACCTCAGATACAACCCGGCACTGACTTCTCTCAACGCCGACGGCTGTCAGCTCGTCTCGCTCGACCTCAATCTCAACCCGGCCGTGAAGTCGCTCCATTGTATGTGCTCGACGCTGAAGACTTTATATCTTCTTGAGGGGCAGGAGATTGACGGTATCAACAAGGGCCAGCGCCTCTATATCCCGGCCAATGTCGAGATAGTTTATACTCCCAAGATTTCCGATGCAGTATTCGAGCGTTACCTGGTGGATAAGTTCGATACGGATTATGACTCCTTCGTCTCGCTCGCCGAGGCCGCTGTCGTGAACGAAATCAATATCGACAAGGCTTCATATTCCGGTATAGCTTCGCTCCATGGAATACATATGTTCTCCGCGCTGGAGACGCTTCAGTTGCCGGGGCAGGTGCTGACTTCCCTGGACCTCAGGGGCAATCCTGCCCTCAAGATGCTTTGCTGCGACAGCAACCCGCTCGCATCCCTGGACCTCAGGGGCAATCCTGCGCTCACGATGCTCTACTGCCAGTCTTGTGCGCAGCTTGTGAGCCTCGATTTGAGCGGCAATCAGCTCCTGGAGGCGGCCTATCTCTCCCGTTGCGCCCTCAAGACCCTCGACGTGAGCCGATGCACTGCCCTCAAGACTCTCGACTGCAGCAACAATCCTTCCCTTACCGCAATCACTGTCTCCCGCTCCCAGAGCATCTCCATCACCAAAGACGGCTCCACCGAGATAATCTACTGCGACTGATACCTCTCAAAACAATATCGGGAGACCCGTGAGGATCTCCCGATAGATGATTGGCGCACAGAGTGCTAGTTCCAGCCGTTGATTTCGCCGCCGATGTCGATCTTGACCTTGGCAGGGTCGCTGGTAAGAGTGATGCTTATTGTGTGCTGGACTCCGGACTTGAAGACAAAGCGGCTCTCCACGAGGTAGGAGACATTGTTGGTGATGATTTCTACGAGAGGCTGTTTGTTCTCGATCCTCTGAGGCACCAGGATGGCGGAGAATGTGCTCGTACCTTCCTTCTTCATCGTGATCGTGGCGGCGGTACCGTAGTTGTCCTTGACCACCGCGCCGCTGCTCAGGTCGATGAGCGCGTCCGGGACTGTGGAGTGAACTTTGACCACCACATCGTCAGGTATGTCTCCCTCGAAATCTGAGCCCTTGACGAGCTTGACCACGAAGCGGCTCATCTTGTGGCTGAAAGTGAGATTGACCACATCCGGGTAGGCCACGCCCTCGGTCTTGGCCCAGAGGAAGTCTGAAGCTTCGTAGCCGTCGAGAGTTCCATCCCCCTCTTTTGTGGACTGGTCGGCGGCCACACTGAAGCTATAGTCATCCACTGAAACCGGCTTGCCGTAAGGGTAGTAGCCATACACGTCGTACTTGACTCCCTTGTCCCAGAAGAGCTTGGGATTGCTCGTCCAGGAGGCGCCGTCAAAGGTGATTGCGGCATTGTTGACCGCATTGCCGGAGACCTGGAGAGGGGAGGCGACCCCGCTCGCGTATTCGGTCATATAGATGCCGGTGATGTCCCCGCTCTCGAACGCATTGGCGCTGGCTTTGGTCTGCGAAGGATAGACAAGGTTGAACTTCACGACCGTCGGGTCATCCTCAACCCCGCTGAACTTCGAGCAGGCCGCAAGCAGCAGAATGGCGAATAAATATAATGGTTTCTTCATAGCAGTACCTTATTTGATGATTGGACGTTTACCCATAAATACCGGCGCGTGCTGGTGTGAGGCGTGAGGGTAGCTCTTCGCGGCCGCGACTCCCTTGGTGGCGACTGCCGTTTCCGGGAGATTCTCGATATTGTCGTTGGCCACGAAATCCTCGAACCTGTACTCCTCGCCCGCGTAAGCCTTGATCCTCTTGACGATGGACTCGCGGCTGACGGTGCTGTAGTAAGGGATATCGTTGTTCATACAGCTGTTGTACTCGGAGCGGTAAACTCCGCGGGAGTGCATGAACCCTCCCTCGTAGATATCCACGATCTGTTTGTACTTCTCGTGGAATAGCAGGTGCTTCCACGGCACTTCGCTCAGCTTGCCGGAGAGCGAGAGGTTGTCGTACCAACCGAGCGATTTGGCCCCGTTGAACTCGAATACATGCCCGCAGCAGCTGCAGGAGCAGGCGTCGATGAAGGCGTTGTGATAGATGTACTCGTCACCGAGCTTGCCGAAGCCGTGTCCGCCAGCCTCGTGCTGGATTACTCCGCGGAAGTCGAGAGGGTAGCCATAGTTGCTCTTAGGGCAATAGGCGATGGCGCTGCCGTCGTCATACATATAGCAGATGCCGCCGTAGTCCGAGGTGTTCGGAATCATTATGATGAGGGTCTGGCAGAGATTGTCGGAGGTGACTGTCGGGGCGTTGAGGGCGTACTTGAAGATCTCGTTGAAGTCGCTCTCGCCGTTGCGTCCGCTCAGCGTGACTCCTCCCTTGGCGGAGGTATTGAAGCGGTTGTAGATGATGGTGTTGACGCTTCCGATTCCGGATTCGGTGGAGACTGCGATGCCTGTATAGACATTGAAGTAGTCCTTATAGGTCTTGTACGGCTCGATGCTGAAGAAATGTCCCATCGCCTCCTTGATGTCCTTCAAAAGGTCTCCGTCAGAAACCTCCTTGGCGTTGTAGCCGTCGCCGAGCAGCACTATGTTGATGCCGCCTCCCTTGCTCGCTGACTGGAGAGTCACCATCTCATCCTCTGCGTATTCGTAGTCGTACTGGGTGATGGTGCAGGTGGTGCGATAGTCCTTGTCCTTGAGTTTGAAGACTATCTTGCCTTCGCGGTCGGCCCCAGACGGCATCTGGGAGAAAGTCAGAGTGAGTTCGGTCTTGCCCTTGCCCTCGGTCTGGCTGAGAGTCACCCAGTCCGGCTGGCTCTCCACCGTCCATTCCTCGTCGGCATTGAGCACAAGCTCGCGGCTGACGCTGGTGTTGAGAGCGGTGGCTACGCTTGGACGTATCACCAGGTTGCGGTACGCGGAGATGCGCTTGAAGTCGCTCCAGCCCGGTTCGTTCTGATAGGTGATAACTGCATCTTCCGGCACTTCCACGGTGAAGTTGTCCTTGGCCACGCCGTTGAACGCTCCGTCCTGGATGTATGGAGGAATCGTGCCCTTGCAGACTATCTTGTTGAGGCCGAAGCAGTCCTGGAACGCTCCGCCGTCATCGTTCCATGAGCCTTCATAGCGGATGGACTCGAGTCCTTCCGGGAAGATGACTCCTTCTATGCTGTGACATTTCGCGAATGCGCCTGCACCGATTGAAAGTACATTTTCAGGGATTTCCACCACTCCGGAGAGGCGCCAGTTGTAGGCGAACGCTTTGTCTCCGATGGTTCTGATCCCGTCAGGAAGCACGAGCTTGCCGGAGAAGTCGCATCCATAGAATACATTGTTGCTGATAACTTCCAGCTCTTCCGGAAGATTGAGTTCTCCCTTAAATCCTGAATTTGAGAATGCACTGGCCCCAATTGCCGTGATGCCGTTGTGGAGAATAAGGTTGCCGTTCAAGCCGGTGTTCTCGAAACAATCGTTAGGTATTTCGGTCACTCCTTGAGGAATTTCCAAAGATCCCGTAAGATTGATACAAGCCTGGAAAGCCTGTTCTCCTATAAGCTGCAGTCCTTCAGGTAGTTTCAGTTCGCCATATAAGCCCTTGCACTCTCTGAATGTACCCATTCCAATTTCTTCCAATCCTTCTGGAAGCACGAGTTTGCATACAAAACCGCAACCTGCGAAAACGCCATCCCAATAACCGATATATCCTTTCTTTCTGCCTATCTTTTTTAAAGTGGAAGGTAGAGACAGTGTGCCGGTAAGACTTGTACAGCTTCGGAATGCAGCCTTCTCGATATCTTCTAGACCTTCAGGCAAAACAAGCGACCCGCTTAAATTAGAACAATCACAAAAGGCTCCACTTTTGATAACCCTGAGTTTGTCCGGAAAGACAAAACTAATGAGTGTCTTCTTTGATTCTAATGCACTTTCTGGGATCTCTAGATCTCCGGCACCATTATAACCTTCATCCTCTCCGAGACTGCCTCCGTCACCCTTGACGATATTGACCTCTTTGAGGTTGAGGGCTCCGAGAAGAGACATCTTGTAGCGCATTACCGCGAAGTCGCGCGCATTGATATTGCCGGTAATCTTGAGGTTCCTGACCTTGGTGAGATCCTTGCCCGCCGCGGCGATGCA
>CAVJHI010000052.1:0-9778 GCA_963649415.1 bacterium | reverse complement strand
TCCACAATAAGGATGACCAGCCTGCAAAATTAGGCTTCAATACATTCGTTGAAGATGCCAAGTACGATCCGATGCGATATTGCGGCGCGCAAATTCGCCCTGTCGTGAAGTTCTAGTCCTCGCTGACGGTCATCTCGCAGGCTGCGCAGTCGAAGCCCAGCGCGAAGCGGCGGCCGTTGTTGAGAAGATACAGTTTCCCTGTAGGCTTTGCGCCCTGAAGCCTCGGGCAGAGCCCCAACTCGTAGCGGATGCAGTAGCGGCTGCGCATAAGTTCTCCCTCCCTTGCGGCGGCAGGGGAGGGGAAGCTCTCCGGCTTGTGCCCGCGGGCAAGAGGTCTGGTGCAGCACGGCAGTGAGTCGAGGTCCGAGGCGGTGAGGCGGCGCATGGAATTGATGACCGATGCGCTGAGCAGAGGCACTGCAGGCCCGGCTTCTATCCCGCTCACGCTGAAGTTATAGACTCCGCTCCGCTTGGACAGTTGCTCGCGTATCATTGCGAGCGCACGATCGCGATTCTCCGCGGTCTCCACATCGGCGCTGAAGCTGGAGTCCAGGCTGCGCCCGTCCTCGCTCTCCGCGTGGAGCTCGATGTTGAATTTACCCCTGATGCGCACGCTGAGACGCACCGCCAGCTCCCTGTGGCACGGCTGCGTCTCGAGTTCGCGCTCGAATTCCGCGCTGATGTTGCGGTAGAGGGTCGTGCCTTCGCGCAGGCCCGGGACATCCTTGCAGATGATCCGCAGCCCCTCGCACACATCGCCCCTGAAGCCTGTGATGCCCTCGCCGCTCACGAAGGCGAAGCCGTCGCCATTGCGGAGCATAAGACTGTCTTTCAAGGGTTTGATGCTGACCTCCATACGGCCTTTGCTGCGGAGGATGCGTCTTACCGTGCCCACCGCTTCGCCCATTGACTTGGGGGCGTCCATCGAGGACCACTGTCCCCGCTTGCCGTCGATGTAGAGCTCGGTGTAGCCGCGGTTGAATGTCTTGCTGCTGTCAGGAGCGAAACCTCCGCGTATCCGTCCGAATGAGGCGCGGCAGTAGAGGTCCGGATGTCTGGAAATCAGCTCGTTGAGGGCCAGATCGTATTCCCTCACTACATTTTTGACATAGGAGGCGTTCTTGAGTCGGCCTTCGATTTTGAACGAACTCACCCCGGCTTCCGCCAGGTCTGAGAGCCTGTCCCTCAGCCGGTAGTCCTTGAGGGAGAGCAGCGCCTTGCCACGCACGAGCACCTTTCCGCTCTCATCCGCAAGGTCGTAGAGCGAGCGGCAGGCCTGGATACATTCGCCCCGGTCCGCGCTCCGCCCGTCTATCTTCTCGGAGAGCCGGCACACTCCGCTGTAGCACACGCAGATGGCTCCGTGGACGAAGAACTCGACCTCGCAGCTCACCCTGCGGCATATTTCGCGGATGACTTCCAGCGAGAGCTCCCGCTCCAGGATGATGCGTGCGCAGCCCGCCTTTTCAAACTCCGCGGCCCTCTCCGGGTCGCGAATCGCGCACTGCGTCGAGGCGTGGAGCGGCACCGTGATGTCCTCCCAGGAGCAGATGCGGGTGTCCCTGATGATGAAAGCGTCCGCCCCGGCTTCCTGAGCCTTAAGCATCTGAGCGTGAGCTTCCTGGAGCTCGTCGTCGCGGAGGGTGGTGTTGAAGGTGACGAAGACTCTCGCCCCGAAGCTGTGGGCGTAGCTGCAGAGCTCCGCTATGTCCTCGACGCTGTTGCCGGCGGCCTTGCGCGCGCCGAAGTCGGGCCCCCCTATATATACGGCATCGGCACCGCAGTCGATGGCCGCGATGCCGATTTCCTTATTTCTTGCCGGAGCGAGAAGTTCGAGGCTCTGCATTACTTGAGTGCGTTGAGCATCTTCTGCGCCTCTGCGCCGTACTTAGGGTCGCTGACGGCCTTTGCGTAGAACTCCTTGGCCTTGGCGTTGTTCTTGGCCCCCTGGTAGAGAGTGCCGACGATGTAGGCTATCTGGGTGGAGTTCTTAGCGGTAGGTGCGAGCTCGAGGTACTTCTCATAGTACTTGATGGCGTCGTTTGCCTTGTTTGCCATCTGTGAAGCCTGGCCTGCAATCTGGTATGCCTGGGCGTTCTCGCCGTATTCGCAGCACTTCATAGCGGCGCTGACTGCCTTGCTGTAGTCCTTGGCCTTGAGTGCAGCTACGGCCTCCTTGAGGTTGATCTTGGAGAGCTGGCTCTTGGCTGACTTCTCCTGCCCGTTGGCTGCGGCCTGTTCGAAAGCTGCCTTGGCTCCCTCGGCATCTCCGGCTCCGTTGAGGGCCATACCGAGACGCAGGGCGGCTACTCCGTTGGTGGCGTCTGCATCGACGATCTGCTTATAGACCTCTGCTGCCTCGGCGTACTTCTTGGCGTTGAGCAGCGAACCGGCCTTCTGCATGGTGATCTGAGGGATGAGCTCAGCCGCCTGGGCTGCCACTCCGTCGTCGGAGAACTTGCCGGCTGCCTCGATGGCTGTGTTGAGGCCTGCGATGGCTCCGTCGTAGTCGGATGCCTTGGCGAGGTCCTTGGCGATGGAGAGATAGAGGTCAGGAATCACACCCTTGCAGTTGGCGGCAACCTCGGCTCCGTCCTCTCCGAGGGCGGTGGCGAGCTCATATGCCTGCTCAAACGACTTGAGAGCTCCGCTCTTGTCTCCTGCTGACAGCGCTGCCGCGCCGTTGTTGTAAATCTCCGTGATCTGTGCCAGATCCTGTGCGCTCATGGAACATAATGCGATGAGTGCCAATGCAATGGATGCGATGATTTTCTTCATGATAATATTGCTGTTTATATTCTTTTATTTTTGAGCAAACGCAAATGTAATAAAAATTCCGTATTTTTGTAAAGTTAGTACCGATTATTATGGAGAGGCGTTTCAAGATAAGCCTTGCGCTGCTCTTCCTGTGTATGATGCAGGCGCAGGCGATTTCGTCCCTTAGCGTGCCGAAAGAGATATCCCTCGGGAAGCTTCCGAACGGGATAGAATACTATTTGGTCACCAACTCTGCGGAGAAAGGATTCGCGGATTTCGCGCTGGTGCGCAAGTCCGCCTGTGACGATATTGCCGACCGCGCCGCACTCGACTCCCTGCCGCATTTCGGCTCGCGTAAGCCTTACCGCTTCCTCTCCGACAACGGCGCAGGCTACTCCTCCGACGGCTATATCTCCAGCCGCGCCGGAGCTACCCTCTTCTCCTTTCCGGACATTCCGACCCACGATCAGAGCGTGGCCGACAGTACCCTGCTGATGCTGATGGACATAGCCGCGCGCTCCCGAGAGCCGCAGGCGATAGTGGTGAGCGGAGACATCAAGCCCGACAAAATCAAGGAGAGGATGAACCTCCTCTCTATGACCGTGATGCGTCTCTATCCCGATGACGGAGAGCTGGACTACCGCTGGACTCCGCGCGACACCCTTGTGCTCCGCACCACCGTCAACTCCACCGCCGATGTGGCGTCCATTCACGCGATATTCAGCGCCAAGCGCTTCCCGCGCGAGCAGATGAACTCCCTCCAGCCTCTGATTGCGAGGGCCTACGCCGACATACTCGGCAGCATAGTCTGCCGCAGGGTCGAGAAGGCTTTCCGAAGCGAGGATATCCCGCTCGCCGACATCCGCTTCCGCTATCAAGACAGTTCCGAAAGCGCTGAGGATGAGAGATATATGTTCTCCCTCTTCACATCTTCCGGCCGATTGGACGAAGCCACGGCGGAGTTCGCCTCCGTGCTCTCCTCGCTCGACAGGGAGGGAGCAAGCCTCGCAGAATATCAGGACGCCAAGTCCAAGCTCATTTCCGAGTCCAAGCGCGAAGCCGGTGGACGGCTCGTCTCCAACCGGGAATATATGCAGCGCTGCATTTCCTCCTACCTTTACGGCGCATCGCTCGCGCCGGCAACTTCCGCCGGCAGCGTGATGGCGGCTCGCAGTCTGCCTCCGCAGAAGGATCTGGAGCTTTTCAACACCTATGTCGGGGCCCTGCTCGACTCCGCCCGCAACCTTACCCTCCGCTACGACACCCCTGACATCGGGGCCGACAGAGAGACGATGCGCGAGAGTTTCAACCGTGCCTGGGCGGCCGTCGGGACGGAAGAGCTGGCATACAAGGAGGACTTCGGCGACACGCTGAGCCTCTTTGTGCCGAGCAAGAAAGTCAAACTCCGCAGCGAGACCACGGAGCCGATTTCCGGCGGGAAGCTTTGGACATTCTCCAACGGCATCCGTGTCCTTTATAAGAAGACCTCCGTCAAGGGAGAATTCCAATACGCCCTGATGCTACGCGGGGGAGTGGCCGCCGTGCCGGAGCTGCGCAGCGGCGAGGGCGCATTCGTGGGCGATATGCTGGCCTTGAGCAATGTGGCTGGCCTCAGCGGCAGGGATTTCAGGGCAATGCTCGAGGCCAACGGCATCACGATGAGCGAGCGGGCCGACATCTCCGACCTGCGCATCAGCGGCATTGCGCCCAAGTCCAAGCTCCACCTGCTTATGCGCTCCCTGCTCTCCATAGCCGACAAGCGCACCCCCAACAAGGCAGATTTTGAATACTACAAGCGGGGCGAAGCCCTGCGAATAGATATGGAAGCTCTCTCTCCGAGGGATGTCAACTCGCTGATGGACAGCATTATGCGCCCAAGCTACTTCTACACGGAGCGCAAGTACATCTCCAATCTCGGCGACGACCTCCCGGAGCGGGCCGAGCAGTATTTCGAGTCCCTTTTCTCTAAGGTCAACGACGGCCTGCTCGTCCTGACCGGCGACCTCGACGAGGAAGCCCTCAAGAGGGAACTCTGCCGTACGCTGGTGGGATTCCGCACGCAGAAGAAGTTCGCGCAGCGCCCGCACATCAGCAGCCGCCTCGCCTCCGGCTCCGTGACCTACATAGTGGAGTCCGGCCCGGGCCTCGTGGGGGGTGGCGAGATTGGCGTCAATGTCGGGATGTCCGCAGCGCTTCCATATAATATGGACAATTATATGTCCTTCAAGTTGGCGGCTGCCGTGCTCCGCAAGGAGCTCACCCGCGCCCTAGCCGACTGCGGCGCGACCGTGGAGGTGAGCGAGGAGGTGGAGCTCTTTCCGATGGAGAGGGTGTCGCTCTATATCAACTGCCGTCCGTGCCGCGGCGGGCTTCCGCTCTCGGTATCGCCTGCCGACCCGCTCAAGATGCTCTCGGCGATTCGACCCGTGCTCGCTTCGCTGGGCGAGATTGAAGTCTCCGCGGCCGACCTCAAGGCCTACAAGGCGGAGCTGCTCAACCGTTACTCCGAGTCGCTCCAGGACTCCCGCGAGCTGACTGACAAGGTGCTCTCACGCTTCAGCGAGGGCAAGGACCTCGTGACCGGCTACAAGGATGCCGTCAACTCCGTGACCGCCGACAGCATACGGGCGATTCTCTCGCAGCTTCGTGACGGCGCGGATGTGGAATATGTCATAATCTGATGGGAAAGGGTAAATTCGGGACAATCATCCAGATAGGAGACATCCTCGTCTCGGAGGATGTGGTGGAGGAATATTTCGCCTGCGACTACGGTAAGTGCCGCGGGGCGTGCTGCATCATCGGCGACAGCGGCGCTCCGATGGAGGAGGAAGAGACCGAGAGCGTGGAGCGGGATTATCCTGAGTTCAAGGACCTTATGCGCCCGCAGGGCCGGGAGGCGGCGGAGAGCAAGGGATTCTTCGAGATTGACCGCGACGGCGACATTGTCACCCCGCTCGTGCCGGACTCCTGCGAGTGCGCCTACTGCCACTTCGGGCCGGAAGGGGAGTGCCTATGCTCCATCGAGATGCGGGGCTTGCGCAAGCCTGTGTCCTGCTCGCTCTATCCGATACGCGTGACGAAACTCACCGGCGGAGGCCAGGCTCTCAACTTGCACCGCTGGGAAATCTGCGCCGATGCCTTCGAGAAGGGGCGCAGGGAGCACATAAGGGTGTACCAGTTCCTGAAAAAGCCGCTTTCAGAGCGCTACGGCGAGGAGTTCTACGAGGCTCTGGACGCTGCTGCTAAGCATCTTCACCGCGGCTAGCGGCCTCGACTCCGGAGACTATCCGCACCATATCCTTGGTGAGACCTTCCATCTCCAGCCCCGCGAGCGTGTGGGTGACGGTGATGCGGTCTTCCCACATCTTCACCATCCTAGCGACAGGGGAGCGCCTGATATAGCTCTTCACTCCGTTCTCATCCTTCTCCAGCTTGTAGCCGTGCAGCTCCATTACTCTGGCGAGCGCCGCCTCGGCCTCCTCCGGAGTGCCGAGGAAGTGCGCCGTGCGAGCGGAGAATCCGAATCTCGGGTAAATAGCCGCGAACACGGCCATCATCGCCGCAATCTGCCACAGCGAGGCGTATCCGTGCTGGAATACCTTGGAGATGTCCTTCTCCACGAACCCCGCCACCATCAGTATAGCGATGATTAGCGCCAGTATAACCCACAGATAGACAAAATATTTAATCGCACGTACAAGGTATTTCATATCTTTTATGTTCTAAGCGGGACAAAATTAACCAATAATGGCTGGAATTTCAAATATAAATTGAAAGCATCCCTAAACTGCCGATTTTTAGTGAAAATCTCGTGGCTCTTTGTCGAAAGATGGTGATTTTGATAAAAAAAGTTAAATTTCTTCGGGAAAAAGTTTGCGTTTATTTTTTTTAGATTTGCAGCCGGAGAGGGACAGTGTATAAAACTCAATTAATATCGCCCAAACAATTGTCACATCCACACTTCATACTGATTCGGAAGGTACTTTCAACTATGCCGGAGGCTCTGTGAATCCGCAGATCGTGAAGGGAGAAGATAGAAATCTGTGGGGCAATGTGAACGGAGCTGACGGATATATTGCACAGGCGGGCGATAAAAACGCGGACATAACAACTAACAAGCAGATTTGCCCTGAGGGTTGGCATATAGCTACAATGAGTATGTCCCCAATAATAGATGTTGTTACCGGATATGGAAATACTCTTTCTGACATAAATTATGTCGATGATTATCTCGGATACAAGTGGAGACATGTGCTCAGCCGCACAGATGGGACAGCGGACTATTCGAAGGCTCAGTGGCCAGTCCAGGAAGGCTATACCCTCACCAATTATACCGGGCTCAGTCTCAATCTCGTTCCGGCTCCGGAACAGTGGAAGACTTGGAGGAAGTACAATCTCTCTCCCTCCCGATTCGCTGCGTGAGGAACCAGTAGGCATGGATTGCGGAGTATTCAGCTCGGGGCCGGTCAATTTAAGCAGTTGGCCGGTCCCTTTATACAACTTTTTAGGAGTTGGAATTCAGAAACTTGAGAGTTGTCTATCTCTAGAAGTCTTCTACCACTCGTATTTTTCGTAAGAGTAGTCTTCGTTAGTCGTGCCCTCATAGGCGTCATCGTTAGAAGAACGGAGGATGCTGCTCTTAAAGTCGAGCTCTATTTCTGTAAGCTGTGGTGCAATATATTCGTTAGCCATAATATTTCCCATTTAACAGTTATCTCGTGGCGCCGAACCCTTTATATGCTTCTTTGAGCTCGTACTTCCCTGTAGTGAGGTCAATCGCGGTGAACGGGTCTTCCGTGAGGTTGGTCATATGCAGGCGCACATAGCCTGTGACGGAGCTGCTTCCCCCCGTAAAGAAGGCCGAACCTCCCATAAGAGCGGACGTGCCGTACCACTTGGTCTTTGTACCGTTCTCGAATATGGTCTGGGCTGGCAGTTCGGCTGTGTCGAGATAACATCCTGCCAGATAGACTATTGGAGTAGAATTGTCCGGGGTGCTACCGCTAGAAAGGAGTGTGCCCGTGTACACGATATTCGCTCCGAATGTGGCTGATGTGTGGATCTGTCCGAGCATCACGAATGCCTTAGGCTGGGAGTCGGAATAAACACCGGAATAGAGATTATAGAACGTATTGTCCGAGAGATTCAGGGTTTTAAGCCTCAGGCCTTTGCCTACATCGGACTTGATTATGTGCCACTCCATAGGGGTGCTGCTCCAGAAGGCATTGCCGTGGATATCGTAATTTTCAAGTGCGCTGGACTCGTCAGTCTTGTCTCCCGTGAGGATAAGGCCGTTGCCCGCTGCAGTTATGATAAAGTCGTTACCGCTCAGGATAAGGTTATCTATACTGTAGCCCTGTGCCATATCGACAAGCGCAGCGTTCAGGGTGACCTTACAACCTTCCATGACGAAATTGCCTACCTGACCCTTGTCCATACAGAAGATAGGCTTGTCAGAGAGAGTGTCGAATTCTATGTTCTTGAACGCGATGTCTGTGGCTTGATAGGCCGAGAATTGGCTTTTGAAATGAACCTTCGCTCTCTTGCCGGCGATGTTGTCACTGATCAGGATCAACTTGTCCTGAGGAACCAGAAGGTCGGCACTGGCCTCATCTTTAATAAAATACACTCCGCCCTGAGGTGGTATCTGTCCGCCTTTCGAGATGAGGGTGGCATCGCCGTGCGTAGATTTGTTATATGTCAGACCGCCTATCTGGATGTCTTGACCGTCTTGATACATGGCATAGAGGCTGGCTCTGTCATCCAATTCGCCCAGATCCACGATTTTGCCTGCCGTCGTCTTGAATTCCTTATCGCTGCGGCACGAGAACAGAATCTGGTCATCGGCACCGTAAGCATTGACGGTAAAGCCCTTGCTGAGGTCGAGCCCCGGTGCGAGGGCGATATATCCGGGAGTCCCCGGAGTGACATCGGAACGGGCCGAAGTGTGCTGGGTGGCGATGTCATAATTATTTGTGCGGAAATTGATGACGAAACTTCCTATCACGCCTTCGCCGTCATTTCCTGTGAATACGACATACTTCACATTAGAGGAATTTACGGTGTAGCGGACCAGGGAAAGTATGTTCTTAAATGTCAGATTCTTATCGGTCGAAGAGCACTTGGCCCATGAAAGGTGCGGGGTGCGTCCGGCCACGATGTGGTTAAATGCGTCTGCACGGGTCTGGATGTGAAGGTCCGGCTCAGATTCGTTGACGAGGTAATCCGCGTGCGTGCTGATGGTGTTAAGATTGTCGTAAGACAGGAAGTTGAGCTCTGTGTATTGGTCGTTCGAAAGGGCCGGGAGGGTGAATGTCACAGTCCCGTCGTCATTCAGGTCCTCTTCCTTTAAGGTTACCGTGTGAGTGTACGGGTCGCTTAACGCGGGCCCTGTGTATTGAATCCAGGTGTAATATTTACTGTACACATAGATGTAGTCCCCCTCCGTGAAGACTACCTTGGCCTTGGAGGCGTTCTCGTAGATGTTTATCGCCACTTTAGACTGGGGAGTCTCCTCGGCCGAAGCGATGCCTGCGGTGAATGTAAGTGGGGATGCCTGCTGATTTGTCGAAGGGACGGCATTTTCTTTGGAGCAGGAAACGAGAGTAAGTAAAACGGCAGCTATCGACGCCAACTTTATTCTAGTCATAATCTTGATGAAAATACGGGCGCGAATTTAATGCTTTTTTGGTACACCTGCAAAAGCCGTCGCCGCTCCGTCCGCTGATGCGGACTTGTTAGTCACACCAAGCGACATCAGCAATTTGCTGAGCCTGTCGAAGCATTGAGGGGTCGCCCGACAATTTTTCCCTGAAAAGCTATTGCAATTGTCCATAAATTGTTAAATTTGCAAACCACTGTCCCCGGCGGGCCGTGGAAAAAGCTTTGACCAACCACATAGCAGCACATAAGCTAACCAAGCGCCTCTTTAGATCTATCTTCCTGATACTCAGTGCATTATGTATCGGGGGGGGCAATATGCTCTGCAGGCTCAGCCGAGTTCGTCTTCTGAGCGCCCGTT
>CAVJHI010000051.1:0-11252 GCA_963649415.1 bacterium | reverse complement strand
GCCGCTTTTCGGAAGTCCCGAAGATGATGAATTCATCTCCGGGACTTCTTTTTTTATTATCACTTCCTGACGCTCGAATTTATGTCAAATCTTCGTATCTTTGCCAAGATATGGATGATATTCTAAAAGACCTGACCCAAAGGGAATATGAAGGAGGCTTCGTGACTGAAGTCGAGCAGGAGTATGTGCCCAAGGGGCTGAGCGAGGAGGTCATCCGCCTCATCTCCGAGCGGAAGGGCGAGCCGCAGTGGCTGCTTGACTTCCGGCTCGACG
Organism: bacterium; assembly: GCA_963649415.1. Lineage (GTDB taxonomy): Bacteria > Bacteroidota > Bacteroidia > Bacteroidales > UBA932 > Cryptobacteroides. The sequence goes on along the minus strand of CAVJHI010000051.1, from coordinate 10,979 downwards.
CATACCGCAAATGGCTTAAGATGACCCCGCCTCAGTGGGGACACCTCAAACTCCCCAAGATTGACTTCCAGGACATCATATACTGGGCCGCTCCCAAGCGTGACGAGGACCGCCCGGATGAGATAGACCCGGCCCTCGTGGAGACCTTTGATAAGCTCGGCATTCCCCTCCACGAGAGGGAGGCTCTCGCTGGCGTCAAGCCCCGCAGTGAGGTGGCCGTGGATGCAGTATTCGACTCCGTCAGTGTCACCACAACTTTCCGCAAGACTCTCGCCGAGAAGGGCGTCATATTCTGCTCTTTCTCCGAGGCCGTCAAGGAATACCCTGAGCTCGTGCGCAAATACCTCGCGACCGTGGTCCCCTCTGGGGATAACTTCTATGCCGCGCTTAATTCCGCAGTCTTCTCCGACGGCTCGTTCTGCTATGTCCCCAAGGGGGTAAAGTGCCCGATGGAGCTCTCCAGCTACTTCCGCATCAACGCCCTTGGCACTGGCCAGTTTGAGCGCACGCTTATCATCGCCGACGAAGGATCGCAGCTCAGCTATATGGAAGGCTGCACCGCGCCGATGCGCGACGAGCACCAGCTGCACGCCGCCGTGGTTGAAATCATAGTGGAGAAGGACGCCGATGTCAAGTACAGCACTGTACAGAACTGGTATCCCGGCGATGCCGAAGGCAAGGGCGGCATACTCAACCTGGTCACCAAGAGAGGCATCTGCAAGGGCAGCGGCTCACATCTGAGCTGGACCCAGGTGGAGACGGGCTCCGCTATCACCTGGAAATATCCGAGCACTATTCTCAAGGGCGACTATTCCTCGTCGGAGTTCTACAGTGTAGCGATGACCAACCACTGCCAGCAGGCGGACACCGGCACCAAGATGATACATCTCGGGCGCAATACCCGCAGCCGCATCGTCTCCAAGGGCATATCCGCCGGCCGTAGCGAGAACAGCTACCGCGGTCTAGTGCACATAGCTCCGGGTGCAGACGGCTCGCGCAACTTCTCGCAGTGCGACTCCCTGCTCATCGGCAGCAACTGCGGTGCGCACACCTTCCCGGTGATACGCAACCAGAACCCCGACTCCACCGTGGAGCACGAAGCCACGACCTCAAAGATTAGCGAGGATCAGCTTTTCTACTGCACCCAGAGGGGCATCAAGCCCGAGGATGCGGTTGGCCTTATCGTGGGCGGTTACGCCCGCGAGGTGCTCTCCAGACTGCCTATGGAGTTTGCAGTCGAGGCTCAGAAACTCCTTTCCGTTTCACTTGAAGGTTCTGTCGGATAATGACTTGGGTTGAAATAATATCTGCGCTGCTTGGACTCTCCTGCGTATTCCTCGCGGGTCGCAATTCGAAGTACAATTTCTATATTGGATATATCTACAATATATTCCTTTTCGTACTTTTCCTGCACCAGCACCTCTACTCCGCGATGATTCTCCAGCCTATTTCGCTGGGCATCAACGCGTTCGGGCATTACCGCTGGACGCATCCGGCGGAGAGCGAACGCAGCGCCTCCGATGCCGCGCGGCTCAAGGTCGGCGCCGTCACGAAAGAGCAGTGGCCGGGCTTCGTGCTCTTCATCTGCGTATTCGGGGCCTGCTGGGCAATGCTCCTGGACTGGCTTCCGGATAAGTGGCCGGGCGTATTCGCCCCCGACCCATCCCCCTGGCTCGACTCTTATGTGCTGATGCTGACCCTGTTTGCCCAGTATCTCAGCGCGCAGAAATGCTGGCAGTGCTGGATTGTCTGGCTGATTGTCAATGTCGGCAACCTGGCCCTCTACATCAGCTCCGGCCTCTACCTGATGCCGGTGGTGAGCCTGCTCTACATTATCAACGGGATATGGTCTCTCGTTTCGTGGAAAAAACTGTACAAGAAAGATGAATAATACAACGCCATTGCTTGAAATACACAACCTGCACGCGGGCGTGGAAGGCAAGGAAATCCTCAAGGGGGTTGACCTGACCATCCGCAGCGGCGAGGTGCACGCCGTGATGGGCCCCAACGGAGCCGGAAAAAGCACGCTCGGAGCGGTGCTCACCGGCCGCCCCGGCTACAATGTGACCGAGGGCACGGTGCTCTTCAAGGGCCGCGACCTGCTCGCGATGTCGCCGGAGGAGCGCTCCTGGGCGGGAATGTTCCTGAGCTTCCAGTATCCGGTGGAAATCCCGGGCGTGAGTATCACCAACTTCATGAAAGCTGCCGTCAACGCTCGCCGCAAGGCCGAGGGACTGCCGGAACTTAAGCCGGCCGAGTACCTCAAGCTCCTCAGGGAGAAGATGGATTTCGTGAAGATGAAAGGAGAATTTGCGCGCCGCGAAGTCAATGTGGGCTTCTCCGGAGGCGAGAAGAAGCGCAACGAGATATTCCAGATGGCGATGCTTGAGCCGACCCTCAGCATCCTGGACGAGACCGATTCCGGGCTCGATGTGGATGCGCTGCGCATAGTGGCGGAGGGAGTCAATGCCCTGCGTACCTCTGAGACGGCATATATAGTCATCACCCACTACCAGCGCCTGCTGGAGTATATCGTGCCGGATGTGGTGCACATCCTCAAGGACGGGCGCATCGTCAAGACCGCGGGCCGTGAACTCGTGGACCAGATAGAGAACGAAGGATACGCGAGCATCGATGGATAAGGTCTATGTCATAGGTCGCGACGAACTGCCGCAGCTCCTCAGACTCAGTGCCGGAGAATCCCTGCGGATGACTCTCGTCGTGCTTCCGGGGACTTCCGCGGAGGTCTCGATGGAGGTGGACATCGACGGCGAAGGCTGCGAGCTTGATATCGCCGGGCTCTATCTCTGCCGCAACGACGAGAAACTCTCGCTGAATGTGCTCGTGAAGCACAATTCCGGCGGTAGCACTTCCCGCCAGAACTTCAAGGGGATAGTCGGAGGCAACGCACGCGCTCTCTTCGACGGCCTTATCTATGTGGCTCCGGGGGCGCAGAAGACCAAGGCCTACCAGGAGAACCATACCATACTGCTCGATTCTTCAGCTAAAGCAGAGTCCCGGCCGCAGCTCGAAATCTACGCCGACGACGTGGAGTGCTCGCACGGCTGCACCTCGGGCTTCCTCAATGCCGACGAGCAGTTCTACATGCGTTCGCGCGGCATCCCGGAGGAAGAGGCCAAGTATCTGCAGAAGATAGCCTTCCTCGCTCCGGTTGTTTCCCGCCTGAGCGAAGAACTCGCCGCAGAAATATATGACAATATATCCTAATGTCAAGATAAATCTCGGGCTGAATGTGCTCGGGAAGCGTCCCGACGGCTATCACGAGCTCGAGACGCTCTTCTACCCGTATCCCGACATCTGTGACCGCATCGACATCCTCCCTGGAGAGGGCCACACCACGGACATCGAGATCATCGGGGGCGACTGGGCGAGTGAGACCGATCTCTCGCTGCGCGCCTGCAGGCTGCTCTCCGAGACCTACGGTCTGCCTCCGCTCAAGCTCGTCCTCCATAAGACCGCACCGGTCGGTGCGGGGCTTGGAAGCGGCTCCGCCGACGCGGCGTTCGTGCTCTGTGCGCTCAACGATATGTTCAGGCTCGGCCTGACTAAGGAACAGCTCTCGCAGTATGCCGCCAGCCTGGGCTCCGACTGCCCGTTCTTCGTGTATAACAGCCCGATGATAGGGGAGGGGCGCGGCGAGAAACTGACCCCGTATCCCATCAGCCTGCAGGGTTACAGGCTGGAGGTGTCCATCCCGGCCGGAGTGCATGTCAGCACGCGTGAAGCGTATGCAGGACTTGTACTGCGCCCAGCATCCGGCAGGGTGCCTTTGCGCGAGGCGCTGGGCTATCCGGTGGAACAGTGGAGAGAGGTGCTGCTGAATGACTTCGAGCCCACGGTATTCGCTGCCCACCCGCAGATTGCCGAGCTCAAGCAGAGCTTCTACGATCGCGGGGCCATCTACGCCTCGATGTCCGGCAGCGGCTCCGCCGTCTTCGGCATTTTTAGGAAATAATTATTATCTTGTCAAGAATTAACTTTTTAGATTATGCACGATAATCAGTATTACAAAAACGCCGCGCTCGCAAGGCTCAAGGAGAACTGGTCCCCGGTCATAGTGGCGACTATCATCTACCTCCTGATCTCCATCTTTACTTCCGGGCTGGATTTGGTCAAGACGGGGACTGAAACCTCTGCGTTTCAGATCGGAAGCCTGCTGATGTCAGGCGTGAGCACTATGATTATGGTATTTGTGCTCTGCCCTCTGGGAGTAGGATATACCAACGCCACCAAACTGATGTATGAGACCGGCAATGTGGCAGTGACCGCCAATATGTGGGCATTCGCAACCAGCAACTACCTCCACAAGGTGCTCGGGATGCTCTTTATGACCATCAAGGTATTGCTCTGGACCTGCCTGCTTATCGTGCCCGGACTGGTAATGAGCTTCGCTTATGCGATGACTCCGTATATCCTGGAAGAACATCCGGAAATCTCCGCCTGGGAGGCCAGCACACGCAGCCGCGAGATGATGAAGGGCCACAAGTTTGACCTCTTCTACCTCTATCTCAGCTTCATAGGCTGGGGCCTCCTCTCCTGCATCCTCTGCGGCATCGGCTTCATCTGGCTTACGCCTTATATGCAGCTGAGCGTCGCCGCGTTCTACAACGACCTTAAGGGAGGTGACGGCAATCCGACCATAGTAGTCGGTTAAGCAATGCCTCCGAAAGCGGCAGGAATATCCGATAATAGCAGGAGAATAGCCAAAAATACTCTCCTGCTGTATTTTCGGATGCTGCTGCTGATGCTCATCGGCCTCTTCACTTCGAGGGTCGTCCTCGATGCGCTGGGGGTCGATGACTACGGCGTCTATAATGCCGTGGGCGGGGCGGTGACTATATTCACTTTCGTCACGGCATCGATTTCATCGGCCATCAGCCGCTTCATAGCGGTCGAGCTCGGAAGGGGTGACAGTGAGCGGCTGCGGCGGGTGTTCTGTACTGGGCTGATCATACAGCTTGCGCTCGCGCTGCTGGTCGTGGTACTGGTGGAGACCGTGGGCGTATGGTTCGTCAGGGAGAAGATGGTGATTCCTCCGGGGCGCGAGGCTGCGGCTATGGTAGTGCTTCAGTGTTCGCTCGGAGTACTGATATTCAATCTCTTGGCCGTGCCGTACAACGCCACCATCATCGCGCACGAGCGGATGGGCGCGTTTGCGCTGATCAGCATCCTCGAAGCGGTGCTCAAACTCTCCGTTGCGCTGCTGCTCTATGTCTCTGCCTTTGACAAACTGGAGACCTACGCCCTGCTGATGCTGGCCGTTGCAGTGATAGTAAGAAGCTCATATTCAATCTACTGCAGGCGGCATTTTCCGGAGAGCCGGGGGCGGCTTGTCTGGGACGTGGGTCTTGTCAGAGAGATGTCCGGATTTGCCGGTTGGAGCTTCTTCGGGACGAGCGCCTATGTGCTTAACACTCAAGGCGCGAACCTCGTGGTGAACCTCTTCTTCGGGGTGGCGCTCAATGCCGCCCGCGGAGTAGCCCTGCAGATTGAGAACTTAGTCCGGCAGTTCGTCTCCAACTTCCTCACGGCACTTAACCCGCAGATTACCAAGTCCTGGGCCGGCGGGGATAGAGAATATTGCTTCGAACTTGTCCGCAAAGGGGCGAAGTATTCGTATCTCGTCATATTCGCTTTCTTTATACCTTTCCTCTTTGAGGCTGACGCCCTGCTGGGGCTGTGGCTCGTGAAGGTGCCGCCGATGGCCGCGGATTTCGCGCGGCTCTCGCTGATTGCTCTGATGATTGACCTCACGGGCAACTCTGTGCTGACGCTCACTTTGGCTGTCGGCAGCTTGCGCAAATATTACCTCGTCACCGGGCTCGTGTCGTATCTCTGCCTGCCGCTCGTTTGGCTGGCATTCAAGCTTGGCGCGCCGGCGCAGTGGGCGTATATTGTATTCATTATCATCTACTTCGCCGTGCTGGTACTGAAGCTTTTGCTGGTGCGGGAGCTGAGCGGATTCCCGATCGGGAAGTTCCTGCGCGCCGTGGCGCTGCCGCTCGCGGAAGTGAGCGCCTGCTCGCTGCTGCTGCCGCTGGCACTGTATCTCCTGCTGCCTGCCGGGCTGCTGAGAGCGGTGCTCGTGATTGCTATGGGATGGGCTTCGATGGGTGCAGCGGTATTTTTCTTCGCTCTCACTCCGGGTGAGAGAGCTTTCGTCACGCGCAAGCTCGGCAGAAAGCGCTTCCCGGACCGCATTGCGCTGGAAGACAGCTACTTCGATGCTTTCGGCAGATCTCTCAATCTTAGGGAGCCGCGCCGCTATACCGAGAAACTCCAATGGATGAAGCTGCACGACCGTAACCCTTTGTATCACAGGCTGGTGGATAAGGCGGAAGTGAAACCTTATGTGGCCGCGCTTATAGGGGAGGAGCATATAATCCCGACTCTCGGGGTCTGGGAGCGGATCGAGGATATCGACTGGGATGTGTTGCCGGAGAAATTCGTGCTCAAATGTACGCACGATAGCGGGAGCACCGTGGTCTGCACTGACAAGTCCTCGTTCGACCGGGCTGCGGCCTGCAGGAAACTGGCCGCGTGCCTGCGCGTCAATTATTGGCGGCGCGATAGAGAATGGGCATACAGGGGCGTCATGCCGCGCATCATTGCCGAAGAGTATATCGGCTCTGCGCCGCGGGACTATAAGTTCTTCTGTTTCAACGGCAAACCTGAGCTTATGTTCGTGGCGTCCGATAGGGCCAGTGCGAGTGAGGAAACCAAGTTCGACTTTTTCGATATGGAGTACCGGTGGCTGGATATACGCAACGGGCACCCGAATTCTGCCGTGTCTCCTGAGCGCCCGCAGTGCTTTGAGGAGATGAAAGCCCTGGCTTCCAGGCTCTCTGCCGGCATGCCGCAGGTGAGGGTGGACTTCTACGAAGTGGACGGACGGGTCTATTTCGGAGAATATACGTTCTACCACTGGAGCGGCCTGGTGCCGTTCGAGCCTGAGGGTACAGATGAATGGCTGGGAGGTTTCTTTAAACTGCCGGAGCGATGAAAGCTGTCATATATACTTGCATAATAGGCGCTTATGATGCCTTGCTGCAGCCGGTCGTGAATGACCCGGACTTTGACTTTGTCTGCTTTGTCGGCAAGGGGGAGAAGGCGGCAGAGCGGGTAGGAGTCTGGCAGATACGTGAGCTGGACTGCGGCATCGGCGAGCCTGCACTGCTCTCGCGCTATCCCAAGATGCACCCGCACGAGCTGCTGCCGGACTACGATGTGTCCCTCTGGATAGACGGCAATATCGAGCTGCTGGATGACACTCTCTACCGCTCCGTGCGCATCAAGGCTGCCGCCGGAGTGAAGTATAGCGGAGTCTCGCACCCGAGCCGTACGGATGTGTTTCAGGAGGCGCGGATGTGCTTCAATATGAAATACATATCGGCTTTTGACCTGCTCCGGGTATGGGCTTGGCAGTACCTGCAGGGGATGCGGAAAGGCTCCGGGCTGATGGAAAACAATATCATTTTCCGCCGCCACAACGACCCCCTGGTCATTGCCCTGGACGAGCGCTGGTGGCACTGCGTGCTGCACATCTCGCGCCGCGACCAGCTCTCGCTGATGCCGTGCCTGCGCAGATTCGGCCTTCCCCGGGACTATCTGCTGCCGCGCGGGCAGAACAGCCGTAATCATCCCGGCCTCAAATATTTGCGACATAAATAATTTTTACCTATCTTTGCAGTCTGTCCCTCGGGTAGGGGCAAATTAGGTTATTAACTTTAAACAACAGATTCACAATGGCTGTTAAAATTCGTTTACAGCGCCACGGTAAGAAGAATTTCGCATTCTTCCACATTGTAGTGGCGGATTCACGTTCACCTCGTGACGGTCGCTTCATCGAGCAGATCGGTTCCTACAACCCCAACACCAACCCTGCAACCATCGTTCTGAACTCAGAGCGTGCGCTTGCTTGGCTTAAGCTGGGTGCAGAGCCGACCCTTACCGCTCGCCGCATCCTCTCCTATGAGGGAGTACTCCTTCGCCACCACCTCGACGGCGGTGTAGCAAAGGGAGCTCTCACCCAGGAGCAGGCTGATAAGAAGTGGAACGACTGGAAGGCTCAGCGCGATGCCAAGATCGAAGCCAAGAAGTCCGCTATCAAGAACAGCGACATCGAGGCTCGCAAGGCTGCCAAGGCTGAAGAGGCAAAGGTGAACGAGGCTCGTGCCGAAGCTCTCCGCAAGAAGGCTGAGGAACTCGCTGCAAAGCAGGCTGCTGAGGCTGCTGCCGCCGCTGAAGCGGAGGCTCCTGCAGAGGAAGCTGCTGCTGAAGCTCCGGCTGAGGCATAATTTAGAGCAAACTCTTCCCGTGCTCCGCATCGCGAAGATTCTCAAGTCCAACGGCACCGATGGCGGACTCCTTGTGGGACTTTTCGACATCGAGGCTGATGAGATTGACCTCAAGGAACCGGTGTTCATCGTTTTTGATGAACTGCCGGTTCCTTTCTTTATTTCCGACATCCAGGCTAAGGGAGTGTCCCGCGCCGTGCTGCATCTCAACGATGTGACTTCGCTGGAGGATGCAGAGGAGATGGTCGGGCGTGAGATATTCGTAGAGGGGGAGAGCGAGGACGAAATGGACGACGACATCATCGGCTGGACCGTGCTGGACAAGGGGCGCAAGGTCGGTGAAGTGACTGATATCGAGCCGATTCCCGGGAATTTCTGTATTTATGTGGGAGATGCTCTTCTGCCTCTCCACGAAGATTTCATCATCTCGGCCGACCCTGGGAAGCGGGTGATTGACCTGGATTTGCCGGAGGGGCTGATATGATGGAGGCCGCAGGTTCTGCTTTGGGGGCTGCCGTTGGCCCTGCTTCCGGCCCTGCTGCTTTGGCTGCCGATAGGCCGGAGGTGAGCGTGGTGATAGTCTGTATGAACAGACTGGACAACCTCTACCCTTGTCTGGAGAGCCTTCGGGCTCATACTTCCGTCTCTTTTGAGGCCCTGGTCGTGGCCTATATGTTTTCCGAAGAGAATCTCGCGCGGGCGCAGGCCGACTTCCCCTGGGTACAGTTTATCGAGAGCCGGGAGATACGCGGCTTCTCAGAGAACAACAACCTGGCCCTCCGCCAGGCTCGCGGACGCTTCTGCTTTGTGCTCAACGACGACACCGAGGTCCGCGAGGATGTGATAGGGAAGTTGGTGGCGGACTTCGCGCGGCTCCCTGAGAATGCGGCGATTGTGACTCCGCGGCTGCTCAATGCCGACCTCTCGCTTCAGCTCTGCGGCCGTCCGCCTTATCCTGCAAGATATTATGCGCTCCAGCAGTGGCATCTGCATAAGGAGCCGATTGATGATACCGTCGGCAAGACCCCGCTTTTCGGGCAGGTCTATCCGACTTCCAACATCTCAGGTGCGGCTTTCCTTATCAAGACCGATGTGTTCCGCGCTCTCGGATGGTTCGACGAACGCTACTACTTTACTCCCGAGGACATTGCGCTCTCGACTCTCGCCCGCCGCGAGGGTTACTCTGTCTGGGTCGATGCCGGCGCCTCCGTTGTGCATAAATGGCGCACTACCGCCAGCAGAATCTCTCCTGCGGTGCGTCCTGCGGCCGTCCGAGGGTCGTTGATTTTCTTCAGCGGCGGCTCTCTCTTCAGATATTTCCTGCTCGGCCTCGCAGTCTGGACCGCCGAGAGTTCCAAGCGCCTCAAGGCAGCGCTCCGCTATCGCCTTCACCCGACTGAGGACAATCGCATTAAACTCCTCACCTTCCGCCACATCACCCGCAGCATCTTCACCCGCCGCAGTCCGAAAGAGCTATTTACAATTTATGTAAAACACTTTTTGTAATTGCTATCTTTGCATTATGTTCCGAATTCTGGCAATAGTCGTGACCTACAATGCGATGAAGTGGGTGGAGCGGTGTCTGGGCAGCCTGCGCGGCAGCTCGGTGCGCCCGGATGTGCTGGTCGTGGACAACGGTTCCGGCGACGGTACGCAGGATTACATCCGCGGCCATTACCCCGAGATAGAACTCATATGCCGCAGCGACAACCCGGGCTTCGGCGCCGCCAACAATATCGGCCTGCGCCTCGCGCTGGAGCGGGGCTACGACTTTGTCTATCTGCTCAACCAGGATGCCTGGCTCTTCCCGGACACGCTGTCGCTGCTCGTCGGGGCGATGAGGCCGGAATACGGAATACTTAGCCCTGTGCAGCGCGATGCCGCGGGGGCGCTTGACCGGCAGTTCGAGCGCAAATGCGGCCGCTATCTCAAGGCTGCAGGCAAACGGCAGGCAGGCGGCAGAGCAGAAGGGGGGCAAACTGGCGTCGGGACGGCCGGCAGCTGCCCGGGAACAGTTGAGGTTCCGTTCGTGATGGCGGCCCACTGGCTCATCTCAGCCGAGGCAATCCGCCGCGTGGGGGGATTCTCCCCGGCATTCAGGCAATACGGCGAAGATGACAACTACATCGACCGTCTGCACTGTCACGGCCTGCGCTGCGCAGTAGTCCCGGCCGCAAACGCGGTGCACGACCGCGCTGACCGCCCGAACCCGCGAGAGCGTCGCCTAAAGCTCAAGTGCATAGCAGCTACGGTGCACCTGTGCAACCCGCGAGGCCCCTTCGCGCTCCGCGCCCCGGCCGCTCTGCTAGAGCTTATAGCTATGTCTGTAAAGAACTTGTCTCTCGTGCCGCTGCGCTACATCCCGACTCTCCTGCGCCGCCTGCCGGAGCTCCGCCGCCTGCGTGCGGCCTCCCGCGGTGAGGGGGCCTTCCTTAACGGGTAGTCCTCTCCTTTTTTTTAAATCCTATTTGCATTTCAGAAATCGTTTAGTAACTTTGTACTCCGGCCTAATTGTGCCGCAAGACAACGCTGAACTAATACAATGCTTAAGCTAACCAAGCGCCTCTTTAGATCTATCTTCCTGATACTCAGTGCATTATGTATCGGGGGGGGGCAATATGCTCTGCAGGCTCAGCCGAGTTCGTCTTCTGAGCGCCCGTT
>CAVJHI010000050.1:0-11615 GCA_963649415.1 bacterium | reverse complement strand
ACGAATGTTCCATTAGATGCTGCAGAATACAACCACTTACCTGTGTAATCACTGCCGGGAGCTGTCGTAAATAGCGCCTTTACATAATTTAACTGTGAACAACCGTTGAACATTGAATAATAACAGTTTGACACCAATGTCGCGGCAGGTAATTCAGGTGCTGTTTTCAAACTTGTGCAGCCCTTAAACATCCGATTATAGCAGAACTCCTCCAAGCTCATCGCCGGCAGCGATTTAGGGACAGTTGTCAAAGCAGTACAGCTCTCAAACATACAGCTATAGCAGTGTGCCCCACCCCGAATATAGACGCTCAGGGGTTAAATCATAGCTGTATATGTTGAATCTGGTATCGTTCACTTCGTTTACCAACTAAACTTGGTAAAGGTAAGAATAATATTCCGTTCCTCCAAATCCGGGCGCGGCCATATTATTCAAGCGACTCAAGCTCAAGCAGCTGCAGGGAGATGTAGGAGAGGTCCTGGGCCGGGTCCTCATCGATGCTGTAGTCCACCTCATCCGTCACTCCGGCAAACTTGTCTTCATAAATCTGCGCCAGTGCGAGCATAGTCGGGCGGGAGCTGCACTGCTTCGGCGGTGCCCTGCTCCCCAAGGCGGAAATGCTATTTCTACTTTACATCAATCTGGCAGGAGCGCATCACCGCGAGCGCGGCTGCGTGGGCCTCGGGACAACTGCCCCCGCAGCAGTCTGCGAGCACGCTTATCCGGGCGTCGGGATAGTTCATCCTCAGCGACAGGGCGTTGCTGACCACGCAGATGTCGGTATCCAGCCCCATCAGCGTAATATTGAGGTCGGCACCGCCATCGGCCCCGGCAATTGCCGCCGGCAGGTCAACTGAGCCGAAAGTGCGTTTCTCGATTAGCCGCACACCCTTTGCGCGCAGCGCCTCGGCGACGGAAGGCTCTATCTCCCAGCCGCTTGTCCCCTTGATGCAATGGGAGACCGGGAGCCGCTGACCCTCCAGCGTGCTGAAATAGTCAGGGCCGTGCGTGTCGAGCGTCGCGAACACCTCGCCCTCGAAATTATCAATCACTTCCGCCACCTGCGGAACAATGCAGCGGGCCGCCTCCGAGCCCAGCGAGCCGGAGATGAAGTCGTTCTGCATATCTATGACAACCAGAATATTTCTCATAAACCGCAAGATAATGAAGAAGTCGCAGATGTGCAAATCGGGCCCCGTCGAAGTGCCGCAGGGTAAGGATAACTTCGGCATATTCCTGGATTCTGCCCCTCGACAAGCTCGGGGGCCGCAGCGCCACAAAAAAACGGTGAAGGCCGAAACCTTCACCGTGATTAGATGCAAGACTTTGCTGAATAAATATTAAATCGTGCCCTGCTCCAGCATAGCCGTGGCGACCTTCATGAAGCCGGCGATGTTGGCGCCCTTGACATAATCGACGCTGCCGTCAGGCTGGGTACCGTACTTCACGCAAGCCTCGTGGATGGACTTCATGATGTAGTGAAGCTTCGCATCCACCTCCTCGCCGCTCCAACTGATATGGGAAGCGTTCTGAGTCATCTCCAGGCCGGAAGTAGCAACTCCGCCCGCATTGACGGCCTTGCCAGGGGCAAAGAGCACGCCGTGCTTCTGGAAATAGTGGATAGCGCCAGGCTGGCAACCCATATTGGAAACCTCGCAGCAGCACCAGGTACCATTCGCGATAAGTCCCTTGGCATCGTCCTCGGAAAGCTCGTTCTGGAACGCGCACGGCAGAGCGATGTCGCACTTCACGCTCCAGGCCTTCTTGCCGGCGGTAAAGTGCGCCCTGTCCGGGAACTTAGTAGCCATATCCTCGACCATATTGCGGTTGGAAGCACGCATAACGAGCATATAGTCAATCATCTCAGGGGTAATGCCGTCAGGAATCTCGCAGACTCCGTCAGGACCTGAAATCGCGATAACCTTAGCGCCGAGCTCGGTAGCCTTCTTGCAGGCGCCCCAGGCCACATTGCCGAAGCCGGAAACAGCTATCCTGCAGCCCTTCAGCTCCTTGCCTGCCTTCTCGAGAAGGTAGTGGGTGAAGTAGAGAGCGCCGTAGCCGGTAGCCTCAGGACGGAGGATGGATCCTCCCCAGGTGGCTCCCTTGCCGGTCAGGACGCCGGTATTGTACTGGCGTGCCAGCTTCTTGTACATTCCGTAGAGGTAGCCGATCTCGCGTCCGCCCACTCCGACATCGCCCGCAGGAATATCCTGGTCAGGGCCGATGCAGTTCCAGAGCTCAAGCATAAACGCCTGGCAGAAACGCATAATTTCATCGTTGGACTTGCCGGTCGGGTCGAAGTCCGAGCCGCCCTTCGCACCGCCCATAGGCAGGGTCGTAAGAGCGTTTTTGAAAGTCTGCTCGAAACCGAGGAACTTCAGCATGGACGGAGAAACCGCCCTGTGGAAGCGGAGGCCTCCTTTATATGGACCGATAGCGCTGTTGAACTGGATTCTGTAGCCGGTATTGGTCTGGACCTCGCCGCGGTCATCGACCCAGGTAACGCGGAAAGTGAAGATCCTGTCAGGCTCCACCATTCTCTCAACGATCTTGGCCTTCTCGAATTCAGGATGCTGATTGTACACATCCTCAATGGATTCCAACACCTCCTGTACCGCCTGGAGATACTCATTCTCCCCCGGGTACTTGGCCTGGAGACGGGCCATTATGTCCTTTGTCTTCATATTAAATGTGGTTATTTGACCTCCCAGGTTGAACCGCTGTGCAGGAGGTCATCTACACAGTGTATCTTTGATTTCTTCATAACTTCCTTGACCTGGTCGCGGACACCGTCATCGTAGGTGATGTCCTTGACGTCGCGGATCACGCCGAGAGCCACCGGATAATCCGGGCCCTTCATCTCCGCGAGAGCCATATGGATGCCGATATTGTCGGTGTGGGCATCGTGCACGAGGATATCATCCTCCGTAAATCCGCCCTCGCCTATATGCACGACCCTAATCTTCTTGCCGTCATAGATGAGGCCCTTGTCGCGGTCCTTGCCAAAAATCATCTTCTCGCCGTGGTGCAGCACGATGGTATGGTCGGCCTTGACAGCAGGATCGGAGAGGTCCCTATGCGCCCCGTCGTTGAATATCACGCAGTTGGTGAGCATCTCCATCACCGAGCAGCCGTCGTGCAGAGCGGCGGCAGTCATAATGTCCTCATTGAGCTTGAGTTCCACGTCCAGCGAGCGGGCGAAGAAGGTACCCTTGGCTCCGAGCACCAGCGCGCCCGGGTTGAACGGGTGCTCCACGGTGCCGTACGGCGAGGTCTTGGTGATCGCGCCGAACTTGGAAGTCGGAGAATACTGACCCTTCGTCAGACCGTAAATCTGGTTGTTGAAGAGGATGATGTTGATGTCGATATTGCGCCTGATGGCGTGGATGAAATGGTTGCCGCCGATTGCGAGAGCATCGCCGTCACCGCAGGCCTGCCAAACCGTAAGCCAGGGATTGGCCACCTTGATGCCGGTGGAAATGGCGGTTGCACGCCCGTGGATGCTGTGGAAGCCGTAGGTATCCATATAATAAGGGAGGCGGGAGGAGCATCCGATGCCGGATACCACCACATAGCGCTCCTTGTCGTAGTTCAGAGCCTGGCTCACCTTAGGCAGAGCCCTCTGCAGCGCAGCGAGCACGGCGTGGTCGCCGCAGCCCGGGCACCATCTTACTTCCTGGTCGCTCTTGAAGTCCTTGAATGTCAATGTTGCCATAGTCTATAACTCCTTTCTTATTGCTTCCTGCAGCTCGCTCACGAGGAACGGCTGACCCTGAATCTTGTTGTACTTAAGTATCTCGAGGTGAGGGAATTTCGCGCGGAGGTAGTCGGCGAACTGGCCGCTGTTGAGCTCGCACACGAGTATCTTCTCAAATGAAGAAAGTATCTTCTCGGTATTGGACGGAAGAGGGTTGATGTAGTCGAAATGCACATAGGACACATCGTCCATCTCGCTGACCGCAGCGCAGATGTGGCCGTAGGTGCCGCCCCAGCCGACGACGAGCAGCCGTCCGCTCTCAGCGCCGTGAATCATCTCCAGCTGAGGGATGTCGCGGGCGATGCGGGCCACCTTCTCGGCACGCTCAGATACCATCATCGCGTGGTTGGCAGGGTCGGTGGAGAGCACGCCCTCGTGGGTCTTCTCAAGACCGCCCACACGGTGCTCGAAGCCCTTTTGCCCCGGGATTGCCCAGCTGCGCACGAGGGTCTCCGGGTCACGCTGGAACGGCTTGAATTTCTCGCCTTCTTTGAGGACGCCCTGCACGAACGGAGGTTTGATTTCAGGATAATCCTTCATCTCAGGTATCCTCCACGGCTCTGAACCGTTGCCGAGGAAGCCCTCGGAGAGGAGGATGACAGGGGTCATATGCTCAAGCGCAATCTTGGCCGCGTTGAATGCAGCATCGAAGCAGTGCGCCGGGGAATGCGCTGCGACGACTGCCATAGGGCACTCGCCGTTGCGCCCGTAGAGCGCCTGATTGAGGTCGGACTGCTCTGTCTTGGTAGGGAGACCGGTGGACGGGCCGCCGCGCTGCACATCGACAACGACGAGCGGAAGCTCCGCCATTACCGCGAGTCCCATAGCCTCGGACTTCAGCGAGAGACCCGGGCCGGAGGTGGTCGTAACTGCGAGGTTGCCGGCGAAGGACGCGCCTATCGCGGTGCAGATGCCCGCAATCTCGTCCTCGGCCTGCAGGGTCTTGGCGCCCAGGCTCTTGTGGATGGCGAGCTCCTCGAGGATGGCCGTCGCCGGCGTGATCGGGTAGGAGCCGCAGAAGAGCGGAAGTCCGGATTTCTCTGAAGCCGCAAGCAGACCCCAGGCGGTGGCCTGGTTGCCGGTAATGTTGCGGTAGGTGCCCTTCTTGAGGTCCTTGACAGGCTCGACGGTGTAGGTGTTGGCTATCATCTGCAGGTTGGCAGCATAATTGAATCCGTCCTTGAGCACTTTCTTGTTGGGCTCGATGACCTCGGGATGCTTCTTGGCGAATTTCTTCTCGAGGTAGCCGAAGATATAGTCAAGCGGGCGGTTGTAGATGAAGCAGGCCATTCCGAGGGTGAACATATTCTTGCACTTTAGGATGGCCTTATTATCCATTCCGCTGTCCTTGAGACTCTCGTGGGTCAGGGTGGTGATAGGGGCTACGATGAGCGTCCTGTCGTCAACTCCGAGCTCGCGGAACGGGTCGTCGGTCTTGAATCCGGCCTTGCTCATGCCCGCCTCGTCGAACGCGTCCTGGTCCACCAGGATCATCGCGTGTCGCTTGCACCATTTGGCGTTGGTCTTGAGAGCGGCAGGGTTCATCGCCACTAGCAGGTCGCAGAAATCCCCCGGAGTGGAGACCTTTTCGTGGCCGATATGGATCTGGAATCCGGACACGCCTGAGACGGTGCCGTGAGGGGCGCGGATCTCGGCCGGGTAATCCGGGAAAGTCGAAAGTCCGTTGCCATAGATGGCTGACATATCCGCAAAAAGAGACCCGGTGAGTTGCATTCCATCACCCGAATCTCCAGCAAATCTGATCACCACATCCTTGGCGTCAATGATTTTATGTTGCATTGCAATGTGTAGTTGGTATAGTTTCAGTAGTGTTTTTCAGATAGACTGAAAGCCCCGCCAGAAAAGGCAGGGCTTTACAGTATATGTCTGACTATTGAGCGGACTGGGCAGCCTGCTGCTGAGCCTGAAGCTCGGCCTGAAGAGACTCGATGGTGCGGTCTTCTGCGATGCCGAGGGCCTTGCGGGCTGCAGGGGTGAGGTCGGTGCTCTGGGTGTCGTCGTAGTAGAGGAGGCTGTTTACATCAAACACATATACATATCCTCCCTGCTTGGCGAGGTCCTTGACGGTCTCCTGCGCCTTCTGGTAGATAGGGGCCATCAGAGACTGCTGCTGCTGCTGGAGCTCGCTCTGTACTGACTGGCTGAACTCCTGGATGCGCTGCTGGATCTCGGTGAGCTCTTTCTCCTTGCTCTCGCGGATGGCGGTAGTCCAGGTGCTGGCCTTGGAGCTGTAGGTGTTGTATTTGGTGTTGAACTCCTCGACCATTGCCTGATAAGTCTCGTTGGCTTCCTTTTCTGAAGCGGCCATAGTCGTGCGGGCCTGGTCCGCCTCCGGGCTGAGCTGTACGAGTTCGGAGAAGTTGACGTGCGCAAATTTTGGCTGAGCCGCTGCTGAGAGGGTAAAGAGTACCGTGGCGGTAATCAAAAGAACCTTTTTCATGTTGTAAATATTCATTAAAATTATTGTTCTAATTAAAACTGTTGTCCGATCACGAAGTGGAACTGGCTCCTCTGGCTTGAGTCGGTATTGTCAAATCCGTAGCCCCAGTCAACTCCGAGCAGACCAACCATCGGAAGATAGATGCGAACTCCGACTCCGGCGCTGCGTTTGATCTGGAAAGGATTGAACTTTCTGATGTCAGACCACGCGTTGCCGCCCTCGAGGAAGGTGAGCACGAAGATGGTGGATGTCGGCTGGAGGATTACCGGGTAACGGAGCTCGACGGTGAACTTGTCATAGACATTGCCGGCGTAGGCGTAGCCGTTGGAGTTGTAGGTGGACGGCTCGTACGGGGTCAGAGAGTAGTTCTCGTAGCCGCGGAGCGCGATGACTTCGGAGCCGTAGGTGCTGTAGCCGGACATACCGTCGCCGCCGAGTAGGAAGCCCTCGAACGGGGAGTAGCCCCAGTTGCGGTTGTAGTATCCGAGGTAGCCGAACTGCGCGCGGGTCATCAGGACGAGATCGCCCACGAGCTTGGTGTAGGTGGCGCCGGACAGTTTCCACTTATGGTATTCTATCCACTTGTAGCGTTTCTCGGAAGACCATTTGTCGTAGTTGACATCCTTGTAGCTAGCCACTGCGACCTTGTTGCCTTCGCTGTCGTAGTCGTACTTGCGGAAGAGCGAGAACGGCGGGGTGAGCTGCAGCGAGAAGGAGAAGTCCGAACCGGTACGCGGGTATATCTGCTGATCGGTGGAGTTGCGCACGAGGCTCAGCGAGTAGTTGATATTGTGGGCGATACCATTGTCGAAGATGAAGTAGCCAGAGTACCAGTTGGTCAGCCTGTAGGACTGCCAGTTGAGTCCGTTGTAGAGCACGAAATAGCTATCAGGCCACTTCAGACGGGTACCGAGCGAAGCGGAGAATCCGAAGACTTCCATCTCGCGGTCGTGGCTCAGGATATTGAGCGCGAGGTAGGAGTTGGTCTGACGGGTATAATATGCGCCGAGGTTGAGCGAGGTCGGCTTCTTGCCGAAGAGCCAAGGCTCGGTGAAGCTTGCGGAGAGTGCGGTGTAGTAGGTACCGTTGGTCTGGAAGCGGAAAGAGAGGTTCTGCGCGTCACCGAGCGGAACCGGCCTCCACGCGCTCTTGTCGAGGAAGCGGTGGGTGGAGAAGTTGTTGAAGCTGACGCCGACGGTGGCGACGAAGGTCCTGCCGCCCCAGCCTCCGGAGACTTCCAGCTGGGATGACGGCTTCTCGGTCACATTGTAGGTGAGGTCAACCGTATTGTTGAGCTGGTTAGGTATGATGGAGTAGCCCTTGGCCGGGTCCATGATGGCCTCGGCGTCGAACTGGCCCAGGGATGCGATTTCTCGGATTGAGCGCTCGAAGTCGCTCTGGCTGAAGAGGTAGCCCGGGCGGGTGAAGAGCTGTCGGCGCACAACCTTTTCGTTGGTGAGGTCGTTGCCGTTGATTATCACATTGTTGATGGTGGCCTGCTTGCCCTCGGAGATGCGCATCTCCACATCGACGGAGTCGTTTTGGATATTGGTCTCGACAGGGTTGATCTGGAAGAAGAGGTAGCCGTTGTCGCGGTAGAGCTTGGAGATGTCGTAGTCGGACTGCTTGCCGCCGCCGAAGAGGCGCTTCTCCATCGTCACGCGGTCATAGACATCGCCCTTGTTGATGGCGAGCACCTGATTGAGGGCGTCGGACGAATAGACGGAGTTGCCGGTCCAGCTGATGTCGCGGAAGTAGTATTTGTCGCCCTCCTCGAATACCAGATCGATGCCGAGGCGGTTCGGGGCCACATAATATACGGAGTCGCGCACCAGCCTCGCGTCGCGGTAGCCCGCCTCGTTGAAAGCGCTGATGACGTTCTTCTTATCGCTGATGTATTCCTTCTCGTTGAACTTCTTGCTGTTGAAGAAGTTGTAGAACTTGTTGGACTTGGTCTTCTTCATCGAGCGGGCGAGCTTGAAGTCCTTGACGTGCTCGTTGCCGATGAAGTTGATGTCACGCACCTTGATCTTCTGGCCCTTGTTGATGACGAAGTTGACCCTAATGGCGTTGCGGATTATCGTGTCCTTGGCGACTTCGGCCTTGACCTCGCAGAGCAGGAAGCCCTTCTCGGCGAAGTAGCGCTTGATGATGTCGGAGGTGGTCTTCTCCACATATTCGGAGAACTCGCCGCCTCGGCGGAGGTTGACCCTCTCCTGAATGTCCTTCCTTTCGCCGGACTTCACTCCGGAGAATGTCCAGCTGGATACCCTGGGGCGCTCCTTGACGCTGATGGTGAAGAAGGCGGAGTCCCGCTCTGCACTGAGGGAGTCGATGCGGATGGCGACATCCTCGAAGTAGCGCTGCAGCCACAGGCGCCTTACTATGTTGGACATGTCCTCGCCCGGCACCGTGACCTCCATACCTTTTTGGAGCCCCGTGTGGGAGATAATCTGCTGGTCGCGGTAGTAGGTATTGCCCTCAACCTTAATGCCTCCCACCTTATAGGTGCGGGGATGATTGTAATCGACCTCAACCCCGGACTCCTGCGCGGCTGCGAGAACCGGCACGAGGGCGAGGGTCAAAGCGATAATTATCCGTCCTATCTTCATCTTCAATAATAATTCGCAAATATACTCCAATTATTTGACTTTTCCGAACCGCCTGTCACGGGATGCGTACTCCTCGAGCGCGGCTCGGAACTGCTCCCTGCGGAAGTCCGGCCATAGGGTGTCGGTGAATACAAATTCGGTGTAGGCCGTCTGCCAGAGCAAATAATTGCTTATCCTCTTTTCTCCGGAGGTGCGGATCAGCAGATCCGGGTCCGGAATGCCGCCCGTGACGAGATAACGGCTGAAATCCTCTGTCCCGACCGGCTGACCGGGGTGATTTATCAAATCGTGTGCCATCCTCTCGGCGGCCTGGAGTATATCCCAGCGGCCGCTGTAGCTCAGGAAGAGTATCATCGTCATGGCGGTGCCCCCCTTGGTGGCATCCATCATACTGTCTATCTTTGACTTGAGCTGGTCGGAGAGGCGCTCGCGGTTGCCGAGGACGACGAAGCGGATATTGTTGTTGAGAAATGTGGGGAGTTCTCTCTCCATAGCCGTGCCCATCAGCTCCATCAGCGAACTGACCTCGTCGGAAGGGCGGTCCCAGTTCTCCTCGGAAAAGGCGAAGAATGAGATGTACTTAATCCCCCACTCCACTGCGGCTTCCATCACGGCACGGACGCTCTCTACGCCCTCGTAGTGACCGTAAATCCTTGCCTTGCCGCGCTGTTTCGCCCATCTTCCATTGCCGTCCATTATCAGCGAGACGTGCACGGGCAGTCTGTCTTTTTCAATCATTTCTCAGAATTCTATTTGGCGTCGGCTTCCAAGCCGGCATTGCGGACATCTTCGCCCCAAAGCAGCCGGCTGCGCAACGCGTTGATAAAGTTGGATTTGCCCAGGCACAACCGCTTCAGGCTCTGCTGCGCGGCGCATACCTCGATGCGGGTAGTGGCCGGGATGCGGCAGTTGCAGTTGTCCACCGTGAATACCGCGCTGTCGGCGCGCGAACGCAGGGTGATGGCAATCCGGGAGGTATTCGGCACCACGAGCGGGCGCACATTGAGGTTGTGCGGGGAAATCGGGGCGACTATGAACACTTTGGCGCCGGGAGTGCATACCGGGCCACCCACGCTGAGGGAGTAAGCGGTTGAGCCTGTGCTGGTTGCGACGAGCAGTCCGTCGGCCCACCAGGTCGGCAGCTTCTCGCCGTCTATCTCCAGCTCTACTCCGAGCATCGAGGCGCTCACCCTCGAGACGCTGGTCTCGTTGAGCGCGAGCGGCCAGAATCCCTGAGGCAGCGGCGTGCTCGCCCTGACCTGCAGCAGGTCCCTCTCCTCAACGCGGAGCTCCCCTTTGCGGAGGGCTTCAGGGAGGTCTTCCGGCCTGCATTCGGAGAGGAATCCGAGCCTGCCGAAGTTGACTCCAAGCACCGGCACGTCGGCTGCCACGGCAATCCTGGCGGCGGAGAGCAGAGTCCCGTCGCCGCCGAGGCTAAGCAGCGCGTCGGTCTCCGGCCTGACACCCGAGGGCCCCGGCACCTGATATACCTCGCAGCCGTCGGCCTCCAACGCGGAAATCATCTTCTCCAGCCGGGGGTCGCCCGCGAGTCCTTTTTTCTTTATGTAATAGGCGAGACGCATATCGGATGCCAAATTTAGCACATTTTTATAATTATTGCTACTTTTGCAGCAAAGTTGTGATATGGCAAGACTCAGCGTAAATATCAACAAAATCGCCCTGCTGCGCAATGCGCGCGGCGGCAATATGCCCGATGTGCTCAAGGCGGCGCTCGACTGCGAACGCTTCGGAGCCGAGGGAATCACGGTGCACCCGCGCCCGGACGAGAGGCACATCAGATATTCGGATGTACGGACTCTGCGACCGGCTGTCAAGACAGAATTCAACATTGAAGGCAACCCGACCGGCAGCTTCAGCGCGCTGGTCTGCGAGGTGGTGCCGCATCAGGTTACGCTCGTGCCTGACGCCCCGGACGCGCTGACTTCCAACGCGGGCTGGGATACAGTGCGCAACTACGCCTTCCTCTCCCGGATCTGCGCTTCGTTCAAGTCGCGCGGCATCCGCACCTCCATTTTCATCGACCCTGACCCTGCGATGGCCGAGGGGGCGAAGCGATGCGGGGCCGACAGGGTGGAGCTCTATACCGCCGCCTATGCCGCAGGCTATGCAGCCGACAGGGAGAAGGCCATCGAGCCGTATCTCCGTACTGCTGAGAAGGCCCGCGAACTGGGCCTTGGTCTCAACGCCGGACACGACCTTTCGCTGGAGAATCTTGCGTATTTCATCAACACGATTCCCTGGACCGACGAGGTCAGCATCGGGCACGCGCTGATTTGCGATGCGCTCTATATGGGCTTGGAGACCACCATCGGGAAGTATCTGGAAGCGGCGGCGGGACTATGAATGCAGGCTTGAACCCTTCCTGCGTGCCGGACTGGGCGCGCGGGCTCGACTGCTCCATCACCGTCTGCGACAGGGACGGAATCATCATCTATATGAACGACAAGGCCGTGGCGCAGTATAGCAAGCACGGCAACCTGATCGGGAAGAATCTTTTCGCCTGCCACGGCGAGCGCTCCTCCGGAATCATCCGCAGCCTTTTGGAGAACGGCGGCTCAAACTGCTATACCATTGAGAAACAGGGAGTTCACAAGCTAATCTTCCAGAGTGCCTGGACAGTGGACGGGGAGGTCGCGGGCCTCTGCGAAATCTCCATTGTCACCCCTGACGGCATGCCTCACTATGTGAGGGGTTAGGCGGCCCCGGGCGGGCTTGCTCCTGCGGGGTCTGGGGCGCTTCGACAGAATCAGCGACCGGGTTGAGG
>CAVJHI010000049.1:0-11857 GCA_963649415.1 bacterium | reverse complement strand
CTGATGCTCTCATAAAAGTAGACACGGAGAGGCGGGCAGATGTTTACCACAATCTTACAGTTCCCGTTCAGCCCAATGTGCCCTGCAGTGCCGTAGAATGAGCACAGGGCTGAATGTCGGACATCTTAAAGTCTTCGGCATTCAGCCCTGTCTCGCGCAGACAACGCTCAGGCGCCATGTGCCCTGAACGGGAATTGTAGAAAATCGCTCGCAGAGAGCGTCGAAGCGCCGCGCCGGCTACTCCTTGGCGGAGTCGGGGATGGCGCAGGAGGAGTAGGTGTAGATGTCGTTGCCGTCCGGCAGGGTGGTGAGGACGAGGCGGCCATCAGAGAGCTTGACGGAGTAGTCGCAGGCCCAGGCGGAGCCGTCGCTGTACTTGCCGCTGAGGGTGTCGCCGCTGAGTGTCCAGCTGCCGCTGAACGAGTCAAACCTCCCTGCTCCGAGCTGCTGCCAGAGCGAAAACTTGCCGCCTGAGGCGAACTCGATATAGACGGAGATGGTCTGCCCGCCGACATCGGCGCTCTTGGTGCCGAGGCTGGCGGAGACGAGCTCCCACTGCCCCTCAATGTTGAGCCGGGCCGACTGTGGATTGTCTTTCTTGCATCCGACGGCAGCAAAAAGCGCCACGGAGAGTATAAGGATAAATCTTTTCATCATAACCATCCTCCATTTTTACTCTTGACTGACCTGACGATGACGGAGACATCCTGGTGGATGGCCATACCGCCGATGGCATCGTCGCCGCCGACAGCGGTGCCGCCGCCCACCGCATTGACCGTGAACTTGGCAGAGCCGCACTTGGTCGGATGGATGTAGAGGCGACCGTACTTGATGTACGGTTTCTCTGCAAGCCCGATGGCCTCGGCTGCCTCATCGCTGCACTCGATATCGAGATAGGTGAGGTTGACCGACGCGGTGCCGAAGTACTCGGAGAGGTCGAGCCACTGGTTCTGCCCCGCCGCAGCGGTGAGGCAAGGCGTGCCCTCTATCTTCATCATAAGCCTCCAGGTGTCGATGGAGCCGGTGCCCATCTGCTTGCGGTAGTTGGCGAGCGAAATGGACACGGGAGCGCCGGAGACATAATCCTTCTTGCCGGCTGAGGCCAGCTTGGTCTCGAAGTCGTTGGCGGAGGCGAGAATCATCTCCTTGAACTCCTTGACGCTGTAGTGCTTGCCGAGCTTCTTGGCATAGGAAAGGCCGAGAGCCACGATACCGGACACATGAGGGCAGGCCATAGATGTGCCCTGCATATAGCCGTATTCGCCGCCGCTGTAGAGCTCTGACGGGATAGTCGAGAGCACGAGTCCCTTGCGGGATGTCCACGGAGCGAGGTAAGCCTCGCCGCCCGGAGCCACTATGTTGCAGCCTGGGCCGTAGTTGGTGTAGTAGGCCGGGAGGAAATCCGGACCGAAAGCAGACACGCTGATGACATCGTTGAGCGCCCCCGGATAGGTGGCGTAAGGGTCGCCGTCGTTGCCCGAGGCGAAGATTGCGATGCCGCCGTCAACCACGTCATTGTTCTTAGTGGCCTCGAAATACTTGATAGCATCGTATTCCAGGGTATTCCTGCCCCCGTTGCCCTCGCGGTAGTCCTTGTCGGAGAGAAATGCGCCTCCGGTATAGCCAAAGGAGCAGGATATGATGGACGCGCCGTTGTCGGCGGCATATTTGATGGCCTTGGCGACGATATAGGAAGAGCCTCCCCTGTCGTTGTCGAATATCTGGCAGGACATTATCTTCACCCCGTCACCCTTGCCGCTGCCGCCGGCCACGCCGCAGACTCCGATGCCGTTGTTGTTGACGGCGGCGATGGTACCGGCGCAGTGCGTGCCGTGGCCGGAGTCGCCGGAGGCATCCCAGCTAATAGGGCCGTCATCCACAAAGTTCCAGCCGTGCAGGTCTTCAGTGCCCTTGGGGTTGGTCCACATATTCGCAGCGAGGTCTGGGTGGGTGTATTTCACGCCCTCATCGACCACGGCCACGATGATGGAGCTGTCGCCGGAGGTGAGGCCGCTCCAGACATCCTTGACATTGATGTCGGCTCCCTTATAGACCGAAGTGGCGATGGAAGCGTTACCATTGTTGATATAGTGCCACTGATCGGAGAGATACGGGTCGTTGAAGGAAGAGCCCGAAGCCGAGGCGGCGCTCAGCGCAATCCTCGGAGACTCGGACGCTTCGTAAGGATAGACGATGCCGTCGGAGGCCTTGGTATAGACGGAGTTGTACTCCACGGAGCAGACGTCCGCGACGGCTGAGAGCCTGCCTGCGAGAGCCTCGATGTCCTCGCCGTCGGCGACCGGCACCAGATACCAGCGGTCGAAGCCGAAGCGCGCCTCTAGCTCCTGCTTGCCCTCTTCGGGCTGGAAGGCCCTGCTGACGCCGTGCACGCCCTCAACGGCCTCCAGCCGCGAAGCGTCGCAGCCTTCGCCCAGCTTAACGAGCAGGACATCGTCCAGCGCGCCG
This sequence comes from bacterium, assembly GCA_963649415.1. GTDB lineage: Bacteria > Bacteroidota > Bacteroidia > Bacteroidales > UBA932 > Cryptobacteroides. The sequence goes on along the minus strand of CAVJHI010000049.1, from coordinate 9,391 downwards.
GCGCGGGTGTTGACTATCTTGTCGGCAGACGCGCTCACAGGCGAAGCGACCTCTTCGGAGAGACGCTCTGCGCAGCCCGCGAAAGCAAGCGCCAGGCCGGCAAGGGCCAAAAGTTGAAATGTCTTCATAATCAATAGAAATTAAGAGAACCCGACCTTGATGTCAGGGCCGGGTTCTGATATTATAGGGAGTGTTTATTCGGCAATCCTGAAGATTCCGTTCTCAACGGTGGTCTTCTCGGAAATCTTCTTCTCGGAGACCTTAACGGAAGACTTGTCAATGCTCTTTGCAGAGAAAGAAGCGACCTTGACGCTGCGCTCAACCTGGAGGCCGGTGTTGTAGCCGACGCTGACAGCAGACTTAATCACATAAGATGGAGCGAAGTTGATGGACTTCCTGCCGGTGAAGCGAACATCGCCTGCGCGATAACTAGCCTTGGCGTTGTTTGCGGCGAGAGTGATGGCATCGGTAGTGAGAGTGAATGTCTCAATGTCAGCTCCGAAGCTTCCGGCACTAACCACATAAGCTACGCAGAATTTGAATGTCTTGGTCTCAGGGTCATAGGAGCTGTCCACAAGAGAATCGTATCCTTTATCCGTCGGTTCGAAGTAGTCTTTAGCCTCGACTACATAGACGGGGCCATATGAAGAATGAGTGTAGCCGATTGGCTGCAGAGGTACATTAAGCTTGAGGGTCTCAGGGTCGTAGGTGAATGTAAAATCCACTCCATAACCCCAGTTCGGAATTACGATAGTGTTTTCGTAATTCGGATCGCTGTAAAGCTCAAGTCCGGGATCAGTTCCCTCGAAGAATACGGTGTAGAGATAGTCTCCCTCGCCGATTTTAACGCGCTCGAGACCTTCGGTGCTGATGTTTGAAGTCACGACCTTTGACTTGTACCCGTTGCTGCCCCATACGACGAAGACATATTCGGTGAGAGGAGCCAGACCCGTGATCAGACTATCGTAGCCGCCGTCGTTGATCTCTCCGATGATCTCCTCTCCTAAAGAGTCGCTGTCCAGCACATCCATCACGAGCGAGTCAAGGGTGCGTGCATCCAGCTGAGCCTTGGTGAAAAGACCGCACTTGACGTCCGCGAGGGCCTGTCCGTAGATGTAATATGCGATGGAGTTGGTCTTGCTGTAGCCCTGGGCTTCATACCTTGAGGTGAGCTCGACTCCGGCGGTGATGCTGACCGCATAGTCGTCCTCGTCCCCGGAAGCCACATAGCTGAACTCTACTGAGCAGCTCTCCTGAGCAGCATTCTTGTCGTCGAATGAGACTGCGACGAGAGTGTAGATACCGCTCTTCTCAAGCTTGATGGAAGCGGCCGAAGCCTCGATGTCGAGATCGACTGCATTGGTCTCTGAGCCGTCACCGATAGCGGTGGCGTTCTTATTGGCGACCGCGGTACTGAGCGAGCCCTCATAGATGCAGTACTTGACGGCTGCGACATCTGTTCCGAGCTCGAAAGCCACAGGAACTTCTCCGCTGACGGTCTCTCCGGCGGCGGCATCGATGCTATAGTCGGTAAGGACTGCGCCTGGGAAGGTAATTACGATGCTCTGCTCGCCTGCTCCGTTCCATCCGCCTACTCCGTTCATATAGTAGTAAGGAGCTATGGAGACAGCTGCAGGAAGACCGTTCTGCTGATACTGGAGCACACGGTTGTACTCACCCCAGGCTGCAGGATCGTCCTTGTAGGCTTTGAAACCTGACGGATGGCAGAGATTAACCTTCGCATTGTAGGAAGGGTGGGTGTAACCGGTGTTGAAGTCATCGTAGAAAACGAGGTCATCAAGGGTAATCTTGGATTCATATCCGGTGCCTTCCCAGATGACATCGCCCTTCTTGAGAAGCTTGAAGACAAACCAGGTGTCACCGTCGGTAAAGTTTGTGAACCACTTTGCGAACGGATTCTCTACGCGGAAGATAGAGGGATCCGTGTCGTTGCGGTAGAGGATTGCTGCGTACTCGGAGTCTTGAGCGACAGAGAAGATCCAAAAGTAATTCTCGTCGAAACCGATGGCTCCAATCTCGTTCCACTTCTCCCTCGTCACTCTTAAATCGAGAGCGACAGGGTTGCTGTTGTACTTGGAAGCGTACTGCGGGTCATCAATCTTGAATGACACATAGTAGGTCTTGCCGACTACACTCTGGTCAAACTCGAGAGAGATGCTGGACTCGCTCTGACCGTCCTCGAATGCGAGTTCGGAAACAGTGAAGATTCCGCTCGTATCGGCCACAACTACAGGCACGGTGATGGCGCCGTCCGTGACGGTACGCGCCACTGAAATGCTAGCCTTGGTAGGGTCAGCCGGGTCAAGAGTCAAATCGGAATCCTGTGCCGGGAAGTAAACCCCGTAGCATCCGTCCACCTCAGGCTCTCCGGCCTCGTGAACCGTCTCCTTGACGCAGGCCGCAGCAGCGAATGACAGTGCGGCGAGCGCAAGCAAATATTTAAATGTCTTTTTCATCTTAATTCCGTGTTAATCGTTTAGTCTGTAACTCCATCAAGAAGGTCCGGATTCTGGTCGGCAACAGGGAGGGTGCCGCCCTCGTTGTCCACGATACCGAAGTTGGTGTTGAGCTCATCGGTGCAGAAGCGGAGCAGCCACCAGCCGTCGTCGGCAGTCATATTGAAGCGGAATGCAGTAGGCCAGTTGCTTGAATCCTTGCTGCTTCCGTGGAAGCGGACCATAGGCTTGTTGAGACGCCTTGTATCGGCGTTGGAGAAGCCCTCACCCCAGAGCTCGACTCTCCTCTGGAACCATACCTCGTTCTCGATGGTACGGCCGGTGGTGGTGGCATCGTAGCCCGGGCAGCGGTAGGTGCTGACGAAGTCGTTGAGGACCTTGGTACCCTCGGCAACCTTTCCGCTCTTAATGAGACCTTCGGCCTGAATGAGGAGCATTTCCTCAACTCTCATGAAAGGCCAATCCTCCTCGTTGGAAGTGCCGCCGATGGTGTACATACCGAACTTGACAGTGGTATAAGGGAGGAAGATTTCCTTGACAAGCTCGCCCTCGACAGTGTATGCCTCTGAAGCGATCTGCTGTCCCTTGAGGGTGCCCCAGGTGAGACCGTCAAGAAGCGGAGACTCGTAGTTCTCGTTGATCCACCAGCCCTTGCGGACATCATTGTCGTCAATCTTGTTGTAGAGCAGATTGTTGATGCAGAAGTAAGAACCTGTACCGGCAGAATAGCTGTAGCCTGAGAATGGACGGATCCAGGCGGATGCAGTCGCATAGCGGAAAGTCTTGGCGGCATCCAGAGTCATATCATAGCCCCACAGCCAGTTGTGGTCTGCGATGTTGTAGAAAGACGGAACGCTTACCTCGGCGATGCTTGCAGGGGTGTAACCCTCAGCGGCCTTCTCGGCATCCTCGGCGGCTTTCGCCCACTCTGCCATATAAAGGTATGCCCTTGCGCGGAGACCGTATGCAACCTGCTGGTCAATCTTGGACTTGTCTGTCCTCTTGTAGCCCTCAAGGTTGGTCACGGCGTAGTCAAGGTCGGAGATGATGAGGTCATAAATCTTCTTGACGCTTGCGCGCGGGTTGTTGGTGAAGTCGGTCGTGGTCTCGGTAACGATAGGTACGCAAGGCTTGTCTGCTGAGGTAGCATAGCTGAACTGGAAATAAGGAGCTATGTTGAGGTAGCAGAACGCGCGCACAGCGTATGCCTGAGCGACCTTGTATTTGATGTCGGCGGAGGTCTCCTCGGTGATTTCGCCATAAGCCTTGATCACGTCGTTGGCCCTTGAAACCTCGTCATACACACCGCGGTAGCGGATGTACGGGTTGGCATAGTCGGCGTTGCGGGAAGTGAGCTCGGAGCAGGTTGAGAACCAGTTGTAGTTGTTGTCCTGGCCCACTATATCGGCGGCCTCAAGGTCGTTGGAGAACGCCATCATCACGAAGCTGAAGTCGTCCGGACGGGATGAAGAGAACTTGCCGAATGAGAGCGGGTCACCGAGTTTGAAGTACATTCCGGAGAATGTGGCATCGGCCCTTGCAGGGAGAACGGAAGTCGTTTCCTCAAGCTGCTTGGCAAGCATGGTGCCGCCCTGCGGCTCGACGAGGTCGATATCTGAGCAAGCTCCCAGTGTCAGTACCCCCGTGAGAGCAATTACTGAATAATATATGGAGTGTTTCATTGTAATTCCGTTTTAATCGTTAGAAAGTGAGAGTGATACCTCCGGTGATGTTGCGCATTGCGGAGTATGAGCCGGAGTTGAGGCCGGAGCCGGAAGTATATGAGCCGATACCCATAGAGTAGCGAGGGTCGATACCCTTGCGGGCTGCAAGCACTGCGAGATTCTCGCCGGCGGCGTAAATCCTTAGGCTGCCGAGGCCGAGCTTCTTGGCTACATTGGCAGGGAAAGTATATCCGAGGGTTACATTATTGACGCTCAGGTAGTTGGAGCTTACGAAGAACCTGTCGACAGCAGTCTGTCCAACTGTTGCGTCACCGTCAAGACGAGGGATATTGCTGTCCTTGTTGTCCTCAGACCAGGCGTTGAGGATATCCTTGTGGATGTTGTTTCCCGCGGATGACTGGGTGAGCATAAGGGACTGATATGTACCGTCGTAGTACTTGCCTCCGAGCTGGAATGAGCACTGCACGGAGAAGTCGAAGTTGTAAACCCTGAGGGAGGTGCCGAAACCGCCATAAACCTTAGGCAGGGTGGTGCCGCACTCGAACTGGTCAGCTTCGGTGAAGACGCTGGTCGTGGTGGTCTCGCCGGTCCAGTTGCCGTCCTCGTCCTCGACTTTCTTGTAGTAGAGGGCCTTACCGGTCTCGTGGTCAACTCCAGCATACTTGCGGACATAGGACTCGTAGAGGGAACCGCCCACCCTGTAGATGCGGGTGCTGCCCTTGATGCCTTCCTCGGATACGCTCTCATCGAGAGAGAGAATCGTATTCTTATAGTGGCTGAGGTTGATGTTCCAGTCCCAGTTTACATTCTTGGTGCGGATGATGCCGCCGTCGAGAATGAGCTCAACGCCCTTGTTGCTGATGGAACCCACATTGACTGGAATTGCGCCGGTAGGATTGCCGGAAGAAAGAGGGACATCCTTAGAATAGAGGAGGTCTGAAGTGATGCGGTCGAAGAGTTCGACACTACCGTTGAACCATCCGTCGAAGAGTTCGAAGTCAGCACCTACATTGAATGAGTGTGAAGACTCCCAGGTGAGGTCCTCGTTACCCTTATACTCAAGGTTGAGGGAATATTCGCCGGTCTCCTCGTTGTAGGAGTGGGAGTACTGGTCAGTGTATGGGAAGTAGCTTCCGAGGTTGTCGTTACCCTGCACACCGTAGCTGGCCTTGAACTTGAGCATATCGACCCAGTCAACATCGCTCATAAAGTTCTCCTTGGACACGAGCCATGCGCCGCCGATGCTGCCGAAGTTACCCCAGCGGTGACCAGGTGCGAAGCGTGAAGAAGCGTCGCGGCGGAATGAAGCGCTGATGAAGTACCTGCCGTCGTAGTCGTACTGAGCCCTGGAGAGGATACCCTCGGTCAGATAGCTGGTAGAGCTTGAAGCCACACTCTTGCTCTTGGTGCCGTCTGCATTGTTGAGCTCGCCGATGTACGGGTTGAACATATGGTCGTTGGCTCCTGAAAGGCTCTGGCTGAGGAGCTTGTACATTTCGAATCCGACGAGGACGTCGAAGTGGTGCTTGCTGCCGCCGAAGTCAGTCTTGTAGGATGCAAGATACTGGTTGTTGACAGTGAATGCCCTGCTGCTTGATACTGCTACATAACCGTCGGTGCTGCTGGATGAGCCGAACGGGCTTGAGTATCCGTTGTAGCGGGTGTTGTCGCTCATCACGCCGATGTTGGCGCTGAGGTCAAATCCCTTGAACGGAGTGACGACTACTCCCCACTTACCGGTGATGACATCGGTGTAGTACTGGTTGAGGTCGAGCTCGTTGTCGCGAACCGCGTTGCCGACGATGGAAGGACGCTTGAAGTTGGTATTGTTGGCATCGTACTTCTTCACGCCGTTCTCCTCAATAATCTCGTGGGTGCCGCTGGCACGGACATAGAGAGGATAGATAGGGCCGATCATGTTGGCAATGTAGAAGATATTGCCTGATGAACCGTAGCCGTATGAACCAGGAGATGAGTAGTCTGAGTGTGCGTAGCTGATGTTGGTAGAGAACTTGAGCCAGCTCTTTGCCTGATAGTCAGCGTTGATGCGGGCGGTGTAGCGCTTGTAGTTGGAGTTGTTGATGATACCTCCGTCGTTGAGGTAACCTACGCTGCCGTAGTAGGAGAGGCCGTCCTTGTTGCCGCTGGCGGATACATTATACTCCTGACGGAATGAGTTGTGGAATGCTTCGTCGTACCAGTTGTCCGGAGTATAGTAATATGTGCCGTCATCGTAGCCGAGGGTGGCGTTAGGGTTGATCTTGAAGTTGCGGCCGATAAGGTTCTGTCCCTCAGGAACGGTGTAAACCTTGTATCCGAGACCGCCGTTGTTGCGGTCGTAGAGGTTCTTGTCGGCATCGGCATAGGACTCGGCAACTGACTTGCCTGCGTAGTATGACTTGTTGTAGAGGAGCTTGTACCAGGTCTCGTAATATTCTGCAGGATCGCTGATTACGTCGTACTGCGGGATAAGGCGGGAGTTGGAGCCCCACTTGGCGTCGAACTTCACATTAGGGGTATTGTTGTTGGCCTTCTTTGTGGTGATGAGGACGACACCGTTGGCACCGCGGGCACCGTAGATGGCGCTGGCGGATGCATCCTTGAGGACGGAGATGGACTCTACGTCGTTAGGGTTGATGTCGGAGATGGAGCCGTTGTAAGGCATACCGTCCACCACATAAAGAGGTGCGCTGCTGGCGCTCATTGAGCCGATACCGCGGATGCGGATGGATGAACCGTTGGATGCAGGGTCTCCTGAAGAGGAGATCATCTGTACACCCGGAGTCGTGCCGGCGAGAGCGTTGGTCACATTGGTGGAAACCCTCTTCTCGATGGTCTCGCTCTTTACCATTGCGGCCGAGCCGGTGAACGAACTCTTGGTGGCCGTACCGTAGGCGACCACGATGGTCTCGTCGAGGAACTCGGCATCTACGTCGAGAACGACATTGACCGTTGACTTACCAGCTACTGCAACATCCTTGGAAGTGTAACCCACAGCTGAGAACTGAAGGGTTGCGGATGATGGAGCGCTGATTGAATAGACACCGTAAGCATCGGAAGATGCTCCTGTGAGGGTGCCCTTCACCATTACTGAAGCGAATGGGATACCTTCGCCTGTCGATGCGTCCGTGATGGTACCCGTGACAGTCAGATTCTGCGCTGACACGGACACTGCCAAAAACAATGACAGGACGCCAAGAAACAGTTTCGCTTTTTTCATAAGCAAATACCTTTAATTAAACATTGTTATACTAACCACTATATATATCTAGTATGTCGTCTCGCTCCCGGGCCGGACGCTGCTGTGTTGAAGTCCTTGCCCGCGCCTGCACTAACAAACGGGCGTTTGATTGTGCGGGCGGCTCTTGCTTAAATCCAAACTTTTTTGTCAATTTGCACCTTATGGAAATCCTTACCGCACCAATCAGCTAAGCGCACCTGTCCGAGATTGCGCAAGAGTTCTACGGCGACATGGTCAAAGCCGTCGTGGATATTGACAAAAATATTCTGGCCATCAGCGCAGAGTTTCAAGCAGATCTTGAGCAGCAGCTCATACTGGAAGGCTCGGAGCAGGAGTCCTTGTGGGGAATAAACCTTTATCCCGGGATGGAAGGAGAAGATTTTATAGAATTTGATTCCATAATCAATATCTCCCCCCGGAGGGACAACCGCAGCCGCGATGTGGAAGACCCTGCTATCCGCGAACGAATCCGAAATATTGTTAAATCCCTGATTGTATGACCGTTAACCTACCGAAAAAGCCAGATGCAGAGAGATGGGCTGAAATGCCGCTGATGGAGCAGATGGCGAATATCTACAGCGAGGTGGGCCGTACCGGCAAATGGAAGCAGAAAGGTAACGCCCAGCTCGCGATGCAGGCGTTTATCCGTGCGCTCGACCTCATCGACCTTACCATCGCTGTGGGGCGCAAAGGCGCAGACACACCCCCTGCCGGCAGATCCTCTATGCTGCGCGAACTCCTCCGCAGCCGCGACCTCTTCTGCGAGGAATTCCTCTCTGACGACCCGGAAGCAATCAAGCCGTCCGAAAAATACTTCTCGCATTTCGCCCGCGCCGCCGCAGCCCGCAGGCAAGCCTAGAGACATTAGAGCTATCTTTGCGACCGTAATACCTTATAAATAAGAGAACTATGACGGTCTATGCTTACATCAGGGTCAGCACGCAGATGCAGACCCGCGAAAGTCAGGAATTCGAAATCAGGAACTGGTGCGGTGCGAGGGGGATAAATATCGGCAAATGGGTGACGGAATCGGTCTCCGGCACCGTGGACTGGGAGAAACGCAGCCTCGGGCGCGCGATGCGCAGGATGAGAAACGGAGACGAAATCATCTGCACGGAGCTCTCTCGGCTGGGGCGTAACCTCTTGATGATAATGTCAATACTCAATTACTGCTCCCGCCGCGGCATCCGCATCCACTCCATCAAGGACAACTTCGAACTCTCCGACAGCATCAACTCCAAGATAATAGCCTTCGCATTCGGGCTGGCCGCCGAGATAGAGCGCAACCTCATCTCGCAGCGCACCCGCGAAGCCCTAGCCGCCAAGAAGTCTGCAGGCATCCGGCTTGGACGCCCCTGCGGGATGACCCCGAAGGTCTCCAGAGTAATGGACAATCTCGACGAGGTGCGCGCCCAGCTCTCCGGCGGCATCTCCAAAACCGCCATCGCCAAGCGCTACGGCGTCCACCGCAACACCCTCACCCGCTGCCTCCGCGGGAAATGACACCCGGCCAATCCCTGCGGGAAAATTCCATTCCCGACAAATTCCTGCGTCTCTGGGTCAACCGGATGTACAACAATTCGGACTAAGCCGACTTCGAAGCGCCGGCCCGCGGGGTGCTTCTTAAAATTTTTTATAATTTTTTATTTATCCGAATTTTTGGAAAAATGCCAAAATTTGCTTTTATTTCGAAAGTTTTTGGGCGTGAAATTTTTAATTTTTTTACCAAATTCCGCAATTTTGCAACAATCCACGCAACTAACTCCCTATCCATCAAGAGTTAGAAGATTTGCAAATGTGAAATAATATGGTAATTTTGCATCGCATTTCGCTTTCAAAAACGCCCGTTTGTTAGTGCAGGGCGCGGGCAAGGACTTCAACACAGCAGCGTCCGGCCCGGGAGCGAGACGACATACTAGATATATATAGTGGTTAGTATAACAATGTTTAATTAAAGGTATTTGCTTATGAAAAAAGCGAAACTGTTT
>CAVJHI010000048.1:0-12153 GCA_963649415.1 bacterium | reverse complement strand
CCTGAAAGCAAGGTACGCCCAGGTTCTTCTCGGAGAGCATCTCCGTGACCTCCGGGTAGAGATTCCACTCGTTGTGGACAAGGTCTCCCAGAGCCACGGCATAGGTTGGCATATCCCCGGCCTTTGACTTCACATAGTCCCGGATGTCAGGCGCAGTCTCGGAGTTGAAGCGGGCGATTCCGTTGTTGGAGGCCCTTACCTGCGGGTCGCCGATAGCAAGCAGGCGGAACTCCTTCTCGACCGCAGCCTTCTCGAGGGTGAAGTCATAGACCGTCCGTCCGTTCTCCAGCCTGCTGTAAAAACAAGGCAGGCCGTTAGCGCCAGTTGTGACGGCGGCATCGGCGGGGATGCTGTAATATACCCACTGGGCATATACGTTACGTTCTCCGATGGAATAGCTGCCGTCCGCGCCTGTCCGGACGATGGTGAAGCCGTCGCTGACCTGAATGCCCGCAACCGGCGAGCCATCCGACCAGACGATGCGCCCCGTCACCGGATCCTCGATTCCGCTGAGGTCAAGCAACCCCGTGTCCTTCCCGCAGGAGAGGGACAGAGGGAGCATTGACAGCAGCAACAATGCAAGACGTTTCATATTCCAAAAGAATAGTCGGTTTCGTCAAAGTCATCAAATTGACTACTGTCCACTTTGCTGTTCGCAATGCAGTATTCCTGCTCAAGTTCTACACATACTGCATTCGGACACTCGTACACTTTGGTCTGTTTTTCTGTTTTCATATCTCGTGTATTTTAAATGATTTGTCTTAATACCCTGGATTCTGGTCCGCAGGGGTCATCGCCCCGTTGGCGTCGAGTTCGGACTTCGGAATCGGCCAGAGTTCGTCTTTCCCGACCTTGAACACATAGGTGCTGAATTTGCGGAGGTTGCTCTTGGCGCCGTTCCATGTCGTGCCGTCGTAGCTTACAATGCAGTCCTCGTCTATCGTAGGCTTGGCGTTGGAGATGAAGTTCCTCGGAGCCGCTGCCGAGGACTGTCCCGGAGCCATCACGTCCCGGTTCATCGCTTTCTCTGCGATGCCCCAGCGGCGCAGGTCGAACCAGCGGAAGCCCTCGTTGCAGAGCTCAACCATCCTCTCATAGCGCAGGGCGGTGCGCAGCCCGCTCTGTGAGGTGGCGCTCACATCCGGCATCCCCGCGCGGCGGCGGATGCGGCTGATGTATTCACGGGCGACGTCCAGGTCCTTCCCGAGCTCAATCTTCGCTTCGGCGGCGATGAGATAGAGTTCACTCAGGCGGAAGACGCCGTTGTTAATCGCGTCCTTGGTCTGCTCTCGGGAGCCTCCCGTAATCGCTCCGTAGAACGCCTGATCGTAGCCCTTTCTCCATAGGTATCCGCCGGGACCCATAGAGCCGTTCGGGCCGTACTCGCTCTTGTTGCCGACCACGTTGGAATTGGTGATGGCGGTTCCGGACACATAGTCAGTCACCTTCTCCTTGGTGATGTCGAGGGAGTACTCGACCCCCATAGTCCTTGAGTCGTCCCTCACGCAGAAAAGGTCGAGCCGCGGGTCGCGGTTCTTCCACGGGTTCTGCCAGTCGTAGAGCGGAGACTCGGTGATCGGGAGGCCGTCGGTGCACTGGATTGCGTCAATGAATGCCTGCGTAGGTCCCATCCACGAGGCCCCGTTGAGGGTACGCGGAGCCGTGTAATATACATTTATGGTCAGAAGGTCAGTCGTGAGCTCGTTGTACTGGTGAGACCAGATCCACTCGTCGTCATACTGCCCGGCGTAGGAGAAGAGACTGCAGTTCGGTTCTCCGTCTGCGGCTGTGGCATAGCGGGTGAGGTCGTATTCGGCGAGTCTATGCCCGTTGGCCTCGGCAAGCGCGATAGCCTTGTCGGCATACTCGGCAGCCTTTTCCCAATATCCGTTATCCGCAGTGGCATAGTTGAGATAGATTCGCGCCTTGAGCATATATGCGGCCGTGCGACTGAAGCGTGCAGTGCCTTCGGAGGTGGCACGGCGCTCCGGGAGCGCGTCCAGCAAGGAGTCGTCGAGCTCAGAGAGAATCTGCGCGATGAGTTTATCCTTATCCATACGCGGGTAGGACATATCCTTGAGCGAAAGCCCGTGGTCGATGTAAGGGACACCACCGTAGTACTGGACGAGCTGGTCGTAGCAGAAAGCGCGTATGCACAGCAGCTCCGCCTTGAGCTCCCTGAGAATCTCCTCCGGCACCTTGTCCGAGAGATTGTCGAGGCCATCCAGAACGAAGTTGGCGCGGCCAATGGCAATGTAGGAGCGCTTGTAGAACTGCACTATCCAGGAGTTCTCGGTGGAGATAGTGGAGGTGGTCAGCTGCCTGCGGGCCGAGCTGGAGATTCTTCCGGTCCCTATGTCCGTGATGCAATCTATCGTCCTCCACCAGCCAGCGGTGAGGTGACCGTAGTTGGTGGCCACAGCCCGGTAGGCAGCGTATGTGCCGGCGAGCGCCTCTTCCTCCGAAGACGGGAAGCCGATGGTGGAAGGTCCATTGAGCGGAGACTTGTCAAGGCTGCATCCCAGCAGTGATACAAGTGCGAGAAGAACCATTATTGTCTTTTTCATATTGCCTTAGAATTTGAGTTCAACACCGAGGGTGTAGGTCTTGACCTGTGGGTAGTTGTCCGCGACCGCACCGAGAGAGACTCCGTTGGAGCCATTGGGATCGTAGCCCACCTCGGGGTCGTAGCCTTGGTAGAAATTGGTGAATGTCAGCAAGTTCTCCGCGGTGGCGAAGAGAGTGACGCCCTTCGCTGCGCTCCCCAGCCATTTCTGCGGCAGCGTCCAGCTCAGGCTGACATTCTTCAGTCGGAGGTAGGCCGCGCTTCTCATCCAGAACGAGGAGATCTTGCGGTTGTGTTCGCTCTTGTAGGACATCCTCGGGTATAAGCCGTCCGGGGTGTCGGCTGTCCAGCGGTCGAGATGCTCCTTGCGGAAGGTGCCGCCGTTGATGCAAGGCTGAACATAGTAGGAGCTCAGGTAGGAGTCCACCTTGCCCACGCCCTGCAGGAATGCGCTGAAGTTGAGACCTTTCCATCCGATGGAGAGGGTTGCACCGTAGGTGTAGCGCGGAATGGCGCTGCCGATTATCGTCTTGTCGGCATCGGTCACGACACCGTCGCCATCCGAGTCCGCATAGATGAGATCTCCGGGCATTATGTCGGTGCCGTACTGTCTCAGATTCATATTCACCCAGTCGGCCTGCGCCTGTGTGCGAGCCATCCCGATGCACTTAAGTCCGTAGAGAGAGTTGACTGAAGAACCCTCCTGATTGCGGATGATGCCGCCGCTGTGGCTCTCGTACTGGCCGTTCATATCCGTGATGGTGTTAATCACATCGGAGATATTGGCATCAATCCCGAAGCGGAAGTCCCCGAATGTGTCGTGGTAGCCGGCGGCGAGCTCCCAGCCCAGATTGCGCACCTCACCCGCATTCTGGTATGGAGCGGAAAGGCCGGTAGAGAGAGGGATGTTGAGCGTCATCAGAATCCCGTGTGTATTCTTGACATAGAAGTCCGCGGTAAGGCTGAGTTTGTTCCAGAGCGTGGCGTCGAGACCGACGTCATACATCTCGGAGGTCTCCCAGGTGATGTCTTCGTTGGCAAGGGAGTTGCGGTAGGCGATAGGAACAAGGACGTCATTGACGGAGTACACGTCCATTGCAAGCTGTTCGGCGAACGGATAGTTGGAGGAGCTTATGTTCTGGTTGCCGAGCTGCCCATAGGAGCCTCGGAGCTTCAGTTCGGTAAGAGTGTTGCTGATGCCGCTCATCCACTCCTCTGAAGAGATTCTCCAGCCGAGCGACACCGACGGGAAGATTCCCCAGCGGTGGCCGCTGGCAAAGCGCGAGGATCCGTCGAAGCGGATGTTGCCTTCCACCAGGTAGCGGTCGCGGTAGTTGTAGTTCAGCCTCCCGAAGTATGACTGGAGCACCCACTCGCTGCGTGTTCCGGCGTTGCTCATGGTCTCATCCTCAGCCCCCACGTTGAGCACCGGATAGTCCGGGTACGGAAGGCTCTGCCTGGACGCGGAATAGTATCTCTGGCCCATCGTCTCGCGCGATGCTCCGAGGAGAAGCTTGACATCGTGCCTGTCGGCGAACTTCCGGCGTAGCGTTGCCGTAGTCTGATAGGTCATATAGAAGTTCTGCGTCTGAGACTCGGTGAGCTCGTTGTAGAGGCGGCTGGTCACGAGGGATTCAGTACCGTAAGCGTCCGCAGCATAGTGGATCACATCCTCGAAGGTATGTGTGTGCGAGACGACGAACCTCGGGGCGACCTTGCCCTCCAGGGTGAGCCACTTCCACGGAGACCAGTTCACGCTGGCCGCCGCGTTGAGACGCAGGTTGTCCACACGCTTCTGACCTCCCTCCCCGTCGGTGACCGGAAGGATGTTGGTCGAGCCGCCTGTCATCGGGGCGTAGTCTCCGCTGGACCACTGGGTGAGGATGAGCGGGTCACGGGTGTTCATCATATTGAAGAGGCTGGAAGCGAGCGGAACGGCCTTGCGTCTTCCGAAATTGCCGGCGATGTCAAACTTCACCGAAAGGTTGTCACGCACGTCGACGGTCATATTGTCGCGATAGACGAAGCGGCTGTAGGACTGACGCCTGATGATGCCGTCCTGGCTGAGGTAGCCGAACGAGGCGCTGTTGCGGATCCTGCCGGAGGCGGCGTTGAAGGAGATCGCGTGATTCTGTGTAAATCCCGAGCCGTTGAGCACCTTACTCTGCCAGTCGGTAATCGGATACGAATCCGGATCGATGCGGTGGTTTGCCATATATCTTTCGATATATTCCTCGGAATAGAGAGGCGTGTCACCGTCGTTGAGAGAAGCCTCGCGGCTCAGCCGCATATAGTCCTCGGCCCCCACAAGCTGCGGCAGGTCGGTCGGGGAGGACCATCCGGTGTATCCCCTGTAGGTGAGCGAGAAGCGGTCCTTCGGGGCGCGCTTGGTAGTGATGAGGATAACTCCGTTGGCCGCGCGCGAACCGTAGATGGAAGACGACGCGGCATCCTTGAGTACGGACATCTTGTCAATCTGCGACGGGTCCACGTCATCGATGCTGCCCTGTACTCCGTCAATCAGCACCAGAGGCGATGCGCTCGACCCTCCGAACGTGCCTATTCCTCTGATTCTCACCGTACTGCCGGAAGCTCCAGGGTTGCCGGACTGGCTCGTCACCGTCACTCCGGCCGCAAGGCCCTGAAGAGCGTTAGCTACATTGGCGACCGGACGGGTCTCAATCATCTCAACGGGGAGCGACGAAACAGCTCCGGTGAGATTGACCTTTTTCTGCACATCGTAGCCGACCACGACCACTTCGTCGAGGAAGGCCGCATCGACTTCGAGGACAAAGTCAATTACCGTTGCAGAGCCGACCTTTCGGCGGGAGTCCGCATATCCGAGGCAGGAGGCGACCAGCGTCTGCCCTTCGGATGCCTTGAGGGACCACCTGCCGTCCATATCCGTCATCGTACCGGCGGTGGTGCCCTCAATCATCACTGCCGCTCCGGGTACAGGGATGCCGTCCGTGTCCTTGACCGTGCCGGTGAGCAGGGACTGCGCAGAGGCGAGAGCGGTGGCAAGAAAACTTGCCAGAAGTATTGATATAATCTTTTTCATAGTACTTACCTGCTGATTTTCAAGTCTGAAACGAAACATCTAGAAGCGCTGGCGTTGTCCCGCTTGGCATTGGCTCCCACGGATGCGTCCACGATGACCGTGGTCTGCGGACCGGCATTGCCGATTCTGAACTTGAAGTGGGAGACAGGCTTGTCGAGAGCGCCGTTGCTCTTGGACGGCGGGCAGACGTCAGCCTCGTAGCCGAACTGGTATTCGCTCCCGGACACTTCCAGAGTCTTGCTGTCCTTGCCGTCTACCTGCACCTCTCCAGAGAGGAATGTTCCCTCGCCGCCGATGCGGATGGCGATCTTGTTCTTGGAAGAGGTGGAGAAACGAGCGATGTCAATCTCAAGTGTCACCTCGGCCGTGCCTTCGAGCGCTGTGAGCGCCGGGGTTTCAAGCACGCCGAAGGTGTCGGTGCCGCTGACCGACAGCTGGATTGCTCCCACCTTCTCTCCGCAGTTGAGTATCTTCCATCCGCTCATATCGCGGTTGCGGATATAGCTCTCGGAAGCCAGCACCTTGCCGGATACCTGAGTCGGATAGTCATACCAGGTCTTCTGGTAGCCGACCTCGTTCTTGTTGGCTCCCTGAGCATTGGTCATATTCCAGGCCTGCATTTCTCCCGGCTCCGTGCCGTCGGCGACGTCAGGAGTGAGCGCGACGGCGCAGCCGTTCGCAGGCTTCATATAGTCTCCCGAGTAGGCGAAGAGATCGAAAGACTCGTGGAGAATCACATTTTCCGGCTCCGGAATGCGGAAGTAGTAGCGCGGGATCCCGTCCTCGTGGCTGAGATCTATGCGGATGAAGAGTTTGCCGGCCGCTCCGGTCGAGCACCAGAACCTGCTGCCGCCTTCGGAAATCTTCTGCATCCTGCCCACGGCCTTGGAGATGGAGTAGCTGAGCGGACGCGTGCCCGTCTGTGCGGCATCCAATCCTACTGCCGGGTAGGCTATACCCTCCTTGCCGGTGAAGCTGCCCACGCCTCCATTACCGGAGTACGGCAGGAAGCCGTACTGCTCCCCGTTTACGGTGACGGTGAATTCGCCGGACGCCGGCGCGTCAACCACTGCTTCGAATATCTTATCGTCCTTGTCAACTGCAGGGAGTTCCACAGGTGTGCCGAAGTCCACCGACACGAGGGTCATCTCTCCGGCTGCCACGAGCATCGCGACATCGCCAGGATTGCCGTCCATATCGTACGGCAGGGCGGCCACCACGACTTTCCTGCCTTCCGAAGTGAGCGTGAGATCAACGGGCTCAGTTGCAGTATGGACGTCTGCGGCATCGCTGAGGAGGAGTTTGCGGATTTCATCTGCACCGGCCTTGATATGGATGTCGTCAAATATGTACTTATAACTTGCGGTGGATTTGTCCGGGACGATGGAAGCGGCAAAGGCATATCTGCCGTCGTCGGTGCGTCCAGTGTATTGCGCTGAGAGAGCTACAGACATCATGACGGTCTCGAATGTGGTGAAGACCGGCGCGGTGATGACCTTGCCCTGCGCATCGAGTCCCACGGCCCCGACGAAGTAGCGGCTCCGGGAGCTGAGCCCCCTGAAGAGCTGTCCTTCGAGCGCGGACTCCCTTCCGCTCGCGGAGATAAAGTCCCATTTCTCAATAGCGTCCATCGATAGATACTCGGCCGCCTCTCCCTCCCACTTCTGCGGTGGGGTAATCAGACACGAGACGACATCGTCCTGGCGACATTCCACGGAAATTCTCGCCGACGACGAGAGTATCTCGCTGACGCTCAGCCTGATGGCTGCTCTGACATCCGTATCGGCGGAGACCCCGGGATCTCGCTGGCACGCGATCAGAAGCAGGATGGCGCTCAGAAGCAGAATTGATTTTCTCATTATATTACAGTTTAATGGTTGCTGCGGTCCTGATATCCGAGGATGACGGCCCGATATAGAGCCTGTATTCCCCGTGAGGGAGTTTCCATCCCCCGTCATACTGCATAAGTTTCTCCCTGTCGAGAGTTATGCTGATCTTCCCGGCCTGTCCGGCATTGAGGAAGACTTTCCGGAATGCCTTCAGTTCCTTGAGCGGACGGTCCTCGCCCGGCAGTCCGACATAGATCTGGACCACTTCAGCGCCGGGGAACTGTCCTGTATTGCGGATGCTGAAAGATACTCTTGTGCCTCTGACGGTCGGCTCGCCGTACTCGAAGGTGGTATAGCTCAGCCCGTGCCCGAAAGCGAAGCGCGGCTCGATGCCGGCCTTGTCGTACCAGCGGTAGCCGACATAGATATCCTCCGAGTACTCCTCATCCCAGATTGTGTTCTTGTCCGATGCGTCGCCGCGCGGAATTCCCGGATATTGTTCAGCGCTGCGAACCGGTCCGTCTTCGAAGCGGACAGGTATGGTGAACGGAAGCCTGCCTGACGGGTTTACCCGAGCGGTGAGAACATCGGCGAGACAGTTTCCCGACTCGCTGCCCAGATACCAGCTCTGCACTATGGCGGGGACCTTGTCAGCCCACGGCATCGCCACTGCGTTGCCGGAGATGTTGACTACCACAAGCCTCGGATTGACTTCGGCCAGTGCGAAGATGAGCGAGTCCTGACCGTAAGGAAGAGTCCAATCTTCACGGTCGTAGCTCTCGGCATCCTGGTGCCGTTCCTTGTTGAGACCTCCGAAGAATATAACCGCATCGGCCAGCGAGGCGGCGTGAAGTGCGGCGTCCGCATCGGCTTCACCCGAAGAAGAGTAACCGGGAACGTAGGTAATTTCCGCATCAGGCAGAGCTGCGCGGAGTCCATCCAGCGGTTTCACCTCGTACTTGGTCTTCAGGGACGAGCTTCCCCCTCCCTGCGTCATCTGACGGACAGCGTTCTCACCGACCACCAGTATCTTACTGTAGTGAAGCGGCAGCACTCCGCCCTCGTTTTTGAGTAGGACGATGCTCTCCGAACCTATCCGGCGGGCCGTCGCGGAGTGCTCCGGGCAAGTGAAGCGCCCGTAAGAGCGCACCTCTGACATAGAAGTCCGCATCATCAGGCGGAGTACTCGCTTCGCCTTGTCGTCCAGCGTTTCTTCAGAGGCCTCGCCGTTTCCGAGCCGATGCAGATAAGGCTGCGCAAGGTGGAACCGGTCGTAAGCGTTGCCCCTGTCGGATGTGAGACCGTCGGTGTATGTCCCGAACTCAAGATCGAGACCGTTCTCAATGGCCTGGGCCGTGTCGTGCGTGCCGCCCCAGTCACTGATGAGCACCCCGTCGAAGCCCCAGTCGTCTTTGAGTATCCCGGTCAGACGCGAATTGTGGCAGCAATGCTCGTCCTCGAAGAGGTTATATGAGCCCATCACCGCCCAGACACCGGCATCCTCGACTGCCGCGCGGAATGCGGGCAGATAGAGTTCGTGGAGAGCCCTGTCGCTGACACGGACATTGGTCGTATGCCGGTGGAGCTCCTGATTATTGAGCGCGAAGTGCTTGACGCAGGCGGCAACCCCCTGCTCCTGCACCCCCTCGATGTAAGGGACGACCATAGTCGAACTCAGCATCGGATCCTCGCCCATATACTCGAAATTCCTGCCGCACAGCGGTGTGCGATAGATATTGCATCCCGGTCCCAGAAGCACGTCCTTACCCCTGTAGCGAGCCTCCTCGCCGATTGCTGTGCCGTATTCGCGGGCAAGTGAAGGGTCGAAAGTGGCTGCGAGTGCGGTCAGAGCAGGAAATGCGGTGCAGGAGTCGCTTGTCCATCCCGCGGAAGTCCAGCTGTCCCACTTGACTTCCTGCCGGATGCCGTGTGGCCCGTCGGTGCACCAGAGCTCCGGAATGCCGAGACGCGGCACTCCGGCGGAGCTGAAGCGTGACTGAGCGTGAAGTATGGCCACTTTCTCCTCCCGGGTCATACGGGAGAGTGCATCCTCGACCCTCTCCTCCACGGGTCTTGACGGATCGAGATAGGCTTCAGCGCGCCTGTCCGCGCAGGAACTCAGCACCAGAGCGGACAGTATCAGATATTCTGTAAGTCTCTTCATATTCCTCAGCATTCTTCACTGCGCTCGGCAGTGGTATCTATAAGCGTATATACTTGGGTATAAGGTCGGTTCGGATTGCCCGTCCCACGGTTCATAAGCTCCTTGAGTCTGTCGAAGCGCTCCGGGTAGATTTCCCGTGGGTCGATTCCCTCGTCTACGCATAGCGAGCAGGCCATTCCGACCACTTCGCCCATCATCGCGCAGGTGCGCATCACCCTGGTCGTTCCGAGCACTACGTGGCTCACGGAGATGTCGCGCCCGGCCATGAAGAGATTACGGATATCCTTGCTGTAGAAGCAGCGGAACGGCAGAGGATAGAAATCGAGCGGAATGAGATGGCCGCAGCTCAGCCAAGGGTCGCGATAGCGCTTCGCGTTGTCCGGGTCGGGCTCGTGGTTGTCGATGTACCAGGAGGTGGACACGCAGCCGTCATCGTAGAGCACAAAGTTCCTCAGGTCGTTCTCGGTGAGGACGAACTCGCCCATAATCCTGCGGCTCTCGCGCTTTCCCGCATAATACGACAGCCATTTCAGCTCCGCATCCGCGTATTCATCTCTGAACTGTGAGCGGTTCTTGAGGTATGCCCAGTTGGAATAGGCAACATACATTCCGTAATCGCGGATTTTCTCACAGTCGAGAATCTGGTCGTCGGCCATCCCGACTTCCCAATACCACTGGCCGCGACGCACTCGCTGCACGCTCTCCTCGTCGATGTCAAGTCCCCAGTCAATGTCCGGGAAGCTGCACGGGTGACCGCAAGGCTCCGAATACCACTGCACGGAAGCTCCAAGGGTAACCCCGTCGGCTTCTGCGGGCGCGGACGGCTCGCCATACTTGGACCTGGCTTCCCGGCCCATCACGCATTCCGCACCGGCGAGAGTGCCGAGGACAGCATCTCCGGTGCAGTCCGCGAAGTATTTCCCCGCAATCCTGATC
Source organism: bacterium (assembly GCA_963649415.1). Taxonomy (GTDB): domain Bacteria; phylum Bacteroidota; class Bacteroidia; order Bacteroidales; family UBA932; genus Cryptobacteroides. The sequence continues at coordinate 1,597 of CAVJHI010000048.1, read as the reverse complement.
GTACGGTAGTCGTCCACATTGGTAGCCACGACGGCGGAGAGACGATCCTGATCCCTCTTCTCCGCGCCAGTGACACGGTAGCCGAGGAAGAGACTGATATTCTTTTCCTTGAGGACTATGTCCAATTTTTTTCCGTCCTCGTAGATTTCGCTCGAGCGGGCGTTGCCCTTGGATGACGGAGCGAACTCGTTGAGAAGATAGCCGAGCGACGGATATCGTCCTATATTGATGCGGCCTCCGAGACCCACCCGGACTTCGGACGAGTTATTGCCGCCTAACACCTTGCGGTCCTGAACCAGCGCCACTTTCAGTCCGAGTCTCGCTGCGGAGAGAGCGGCGCACATCCCTGAAATTCCTCCGCCGACGACCACGAAGTCGAAGCTCCCCATTTCCTCCGGAAGACCCGGAAGATGGAGCAGTTGCCGCCTCAAGCTGGCGATGTCCTCGACCGGGGCGTTGTGCCCCAGAGTGAGAACGACAGAATCGAACCGCGCGTCGAAACCGCAGAGGTCATGCACACAAAGGTGGTGTCGACCTTCGCCGAGGCGGACAGTGCCGCCGTGCTGCCAATGCCACTGAGCGGAGCCTGTTCCGAAAATGCAGTCGAGTGGAGTTCCGTCAATGCTTATCGTGAATATGCCCGGGGTCGGCCTGTCGGACCACGGTGCAGTCCAGTTGCGCGTGCGGACGAAGACATTGTAGTCGCCCTCCACCTCAATTCGGAACGAAGTCGCTGCGTCACTCACCGGAGTGCCCAGTCCGTGCGCGAGAAGGCAGCTCGATCCCATCTGGTCCATGAACTGCGGGTCGGAAATCCATCCTCCAAGGCTGTCGAACATCGAGCCGCAGAGCAGCACCGAATCGGTGCGACGGCCTTTTGGCGCCGCGGACGAAAAGCCCGGCACGAATTTCGGCTCGATTATCCTCGGTTCCGGAATCTCTTCACCGGAAATCATCGCGTGGAGCATACTGAACGAGTACCTCGCCACGAGCCGAGTCGGCTGATAGACATAAGTGAGTTTCGGATTGTAGACCCCTGCGTGGTCCTCCTGATCGAATCCAACGACGGCGATGTCGTCCGGGATGCTGATGCCGCGGTCCACGATGGCGGCGATGCCTTCGACCGTGATTCTGTTGGACGGGAATATAAGAGCCTCCGTCCCCCGCATGCGGGCGTCCCTTATGATGTCAGCGGTTTCTTCCCTGAGGGTCTCGGAGCTTACCACATTGTCCCTTATGTACATCCCCAGTCCGTTTTCCTCCATCTCGAGGCGGTAGCCTTCGTAGCGCTGCCGTATGGTCGGGATGTCCGTGCGGTAGCGCACCATCTCGATTTTCTTATATCCGTTGTCGAGCAGATGTCTGGTCGCCAGACGCCCCGCCGACTCGTTGTCCAGCATCACTCTTCCCACGCCATGCGCCAGCGGAAGATCGCGGTCGATGAGTACCACCGGGAGTGAGCCCCTTGCTATCGTGCTGATCTCTTTTTCGGTATGCGCGCACGGTGCCACGATCAGGCCGTCAACCCCGGAGGAAATAAATTTGCGGATTATCTGAATCATCTTCTCGGGATTGTCGTCGGTGCTTCCGAAGAGGG
>CAVJHI010000047.1:0-12315 GCA_963649415.1 bacterium | reverse complement strand
ATCTGAAATAAATGTTCAACATATAGTTGATTCCGCTCATATAGAAGTACTTGGAGTCGAAGCGGTAGTATCGTTCCTTGCTCACGGTGTTGTCCACCAGACGGGTCTGCTCGTAGCCGCCGGTGTGGACGTTCTTGTTGTTGAGAAGGTTCTTGACCTGCAGCGAGAAGCCGAGCTGATACTTGCGCTGGATATACCAGGACTTGCCGGCACTCGCGTTGACGAGGAAGAAGTTCTTGAATTTCTCCTGTGACGCCATATATTCGATTTCCTGAGCACTTACGATGCCGTCAGGGCCGGCGGTCGCCATATCGGTCCTGTAGAGAGGGTTCATATCGAGGTAGGAGTTGCCGAAATAGTCCACATCCGCATCGATGAACCAGTAGTTTTTGTTCCAGCTGAGTCCAAGGCTCGTCGCAAGCTGAGGAGTGCTCGGCACATAGTGCTTGACCGTCCTGCCGTCGGCTGTCGGATGGCTCTTCCAGTACGGAATCATCACCCCGTAGGTGCCGTCCACGTACTCGGCGCTGTTGTCGTAGGTCTGATACATCGTCGGGTTGGAAGTATAGACATATTCACCCCAGGTGAACACGCCCTGCAGGGCAAGGTTCGGGACAGGGGTCGGGACCTTGAATCCCAGCTCGACTCCGACGTGGCGCTGGTCGATGCCCGTCATCGCGAAGTTGGTGAAGGAGTTCTGCGAGTCGTCGTAGAAGCTCATCAGGTCGCTCTGGTCCATAATGGACGTATAGAATCCGGTGACGCGCAAGTCATAGCCGGCATTGCGGTAGGCATAGTTGATGTCGGCGGTGAGGGTCTTGACGGTCTGGAGGTCAGGCATCACGGTGTTTCTGGTCCTCGGGGAGATGAACGCCTGGTTGAACGTAGGGGCGTCGGTGATGTAGGCGGCGTCGGCATAGACCCTGTGGCCGCCGTTGAATACGTAGCTGAGGTTCAGCTTGGCCGAGCCGGTCAGGAACTTCAGCACCTCGGAATTGCCCTTGGAGGTGATTACATTGCCGTCAGGGTCGTAGGTCGTGATGACGGAGCCGTTGTAGGAGATAGGGTCGCCGTTGTCGTCAAGTCCCGGGAAGAGGCCCTTGCGAAGGAGGCCCTCCCTCCAGAACCTGCTGTATCCGAGACGTCCCGCTACGGTAGCCTCAAGGCCGCCGAAGTTGAAACGCCCGGACGCCCAGGCCTCCGCGCGGCGGATGTGGGCGTAGTAGTCGTAGCCGTACTTGTCGCCTTTCTGCAGCGTCTGAGCTGTGCCGTTGGCGAAGAAGTAGTCGAGGTCGTTCTGGTTCATCGTCGCGGAAGCGGCATAGTCGCGCTCGGCGAACTGGTCGATGTTGACATAGTAGTCGCCGCCCAGCAGGTCGTCGAGAATCTTGTAGTATTCGGTGCGGTTCCACTTGCAGGAGAGGCCTCCGTTGACCGTCAGATAGCGGGTCGGAGTCCATCTGGCGTTGAGTGCGAGGTTGAGGTCCTGCTGGTCGGTGCGGCGCTCCTCGATCACATACTTGGAGCGGTTGCCGCCGGAGGTGGCGTTCATCGAGTTGACCGCGTAGAGCCTGTCCCAGTTGATGTGCGTCGTGGACGGGATGTCGGTGGTCCAGGCCTCGGTCTCCCAGGCATACTTGGCATAGTTCTGACGATTGTAGTCGGATTCGTCCATATAATAGTAGCTCGGGAGGTTGCGGTAGTAGTCAGGTCTCGGGTCCGGGGCGTCGTACCAGTCGATGGCGGTGTATCCGTTCTTACCGAAGCGGTAGAGCGCCGTGGCGGAAGCCTTGAACTTGTTGGACTCCGGGGTGAAGTCGTATTTGAGGATGGCGATAGGCTCGTGGGACTTGCGCACGCGCGCATTGCGCACCTTGCCGTTGTAGTAGCCCCAGTTGGAGTTGTACATATTGTCGCCAGTCAGGTCATAGACCTCCTGGGTGGAGGCATTCTGCGCGCCGCGCTCGCCCGGGGCCGCCATAAAGACGAAGCCGAGCTTGTGCTCGTCGTTGAACTTCTTCTCCACTGAACCATAGTAGCCGAATGAGCGGTAGAACACGCCCTTGATCCAGTCGTTGCCGCCGAGACGGGCGGAGGCGCTGAAGGCGTAGGACCAGCCGTTGTCGAGCTGTCCGGAAGCGTAGGTCAGCATCAGGCGCATCCTGTACAGGGCGCTGTTGGTGAGCACGCTGCCCCTCCATCCGGTACGGACGGACGAAGCCATCGGCATAATGTTGGTCACGCCGTTGTAGCCGCCGAATCCGTATTCGGAGATTTCTGCGCCGTTGACGGACTCCTTGGAGCGGGTAGCCTCGTTGAGGCCGCTCCAGAGGGAATACGGAGTGTAGTTGGTGACCGCGTCGTTCATCCTAACGCCGGCGAGGTAGACCTCCTGCGACTCGCTCGAGTAGCCGCGCACCCTGAAGCGTACGGAGCTGAAGTTGTAGCCGGCCATATTGTTGAAGACGTCGTTCTGGCCGAAGAGGATGGTCGGGCTGTCGTTGTAGCCGGAGTCGTCCATATCGAACTCGGAGAAGCTCGCGTCATCGACCTCTGCGACCTTCGTGACCGGGGTAAGCGAGAGGGTGAACATATTCTTGACATAGCCGTTCTCGACCGAGAGATTGACTCTGGACTGGAGATATTCCGGGCTCTCGATGACGAGGTCGTACATTCCGTCCTTGAGGTTGGCTATATTGAAGACGCCGTCGGCGCCGGCCCTGGTGCGGGCCACTTCCTGGCCGTCGGAATAGAGAATCAGCTCTGCACCGTCAACTGCCGTGCGGGAGAGTCGGCTGACCACCGTACCTTTAACGCCGCCCGTGTATGTCTGGGCCGCGAGAGTCAGGGAGAGCAGCATCGTAGAGACGGCAAGAAATGTTCTTTTGCTCATTGTGAATTGTATATTGACTATTTGTTACTTACGATAATGTATGTAGGATAGTGGTCGCTGTATCCGCCCACATATGATCCGCTTGAGAAGGTCCTTGCCGGAGTGCCCTTGTACTGCCCGCTCTGCTGGATCATAAACGGCTGGCTGAACACCCTGCCGTAGTACTTGCCCTTGACGATCGGGACTATGCGAAGGCTCCCCTTCGGAGCGTGGACAAGTGCCTCGTTGGCGAGGATGATGTCGTAGATATTCCACTCTCCACGGTAGGCGAGCGAGCCGTAGCCGGCCTTGAGCATAGAGATGAACGGGGAGAAGAAGTCGGTCTTGCCCACCTCGGAGATGCTTTCCTTGCCGTGCATATAGACGGTCATGCTCTCGTCGGTAGGGTTGTCGTTCATATCGCCCATCACCACTATCTTGATGCCGGGATACTTCGACATCAGCTCCCGGGAGTGCTCGTAGATGATTTCCGCGCCGCGGCTGCGCAGGTCAGCGCCCTTGCCTCCGAGACGGGACGGGAGGTGAGCCACGAAGAAGGCGAACATTTCGCCCTTGAGTTCGCCCCTGACCATCAGGATATCCCTGGTGCGGAAGGCCTTCTGAGACTCCTTGTCCATATCGAAGCGGATGCTGCTGCTGTCGAAGTTGTAGCGTATCGACTTGCTCTCGAGCAGCTTGAACTGGTCTGGCCTGTAGAGCAGCGCCACATCCACGCCGCGCTTGTCCGGGCCGTCGTAGTGGACTATCTGATAGTTGGCTGCGGCGATTTCGCTCCGGTTGACAAGGTCCTCCAGCACGTGGCGGTTCTCGACCTCGCTGAGCCCGAGGATGGTGTGGTACGCCTTGTTCTCTTCGGCCATAGCCTTGATGACCGTGGCGATGTTGTGGAGCTTGTGCTCGTAGCGCTTCTCCGTCCAGGCATTGGAGCCGTCCGGAAGGTATTCGTAGTCGTTTTTACCCTCGTCGTGATAGGTATCGAAGAGGTTCTCGACATTGTAGAAGCCTATCACATAACCTCTTGCCGCCTTACCCTTGGCACAGAGCGTGACCGGGGCCGCAAGGAGGATCAGAAGCAAGGCGAAGGCTGTTTTTCTCAAACGCATATCGGTTGTCATTTATGATTTTACATTCCACCACCAGTCCACTTTGGACGGGTCTTCCGCCTCAATCTTCGCGGCGGTCGCCTCGCCGACCTTGGACGGGAGGTTGACGAAGAAGTCTATCCCGAGCTTCTCTTCGAGCGCATCGACGGACATCGAGTAGGATTTATCCACATATTGGGTCTCATACTCCCTATGGTCCATCCAGACGGCACAGGCCGAGAAGTCGGAGTAGCCGATGGTGGAATTGGTCTTGTAGCGCAGCACGACCTTGTAGTAGGCGGTAGGGACGGTGACCTCCTTGCCCATATTGTCGAGGCAATACTTCACGGTCTCTCCGGCCTTATAATCTATCACACAGCCCGTCACGACATAGAGAGTGTCGGACTTTTTGGCCCAGGAGCGCACTTTGGACTCAAGATTGGCCCAGATGCTCCCGTTGAAATTTTCGTTGATTTGCGGGGTCATATTGGTGCCGTAGAAAGTCTGATCATTTGAATCCTGCGACGTCAGGCGGTCGGCCGAAGGGAGCTGGTGGCCTCTGGCGTGCCAGCCTGCATTACCGTTACGGTACGGATTTATCAGGATAGGCTGCTCATCATCTTCGAGCAGAGGATCTTTTGCCCAGGGGTCGGGGCGCTCTTTTCTGTTGACGGTATTGCCTATGTTCTTCTCGAAGAGCGGATATGCCACCCAGGGAGCGACCAGATTGCTGTAGTCCCAGGCGAAGGAGTAGTTCCTCGTCTTTTTGGATTCGAGGGTCATCGTGTGGGTGAACGCGGCGGTCCCGGACGGGATATAAGGGAGCTCTAGCCATTTGGTGTCGTTGCCGACAGGGCCGCCATCCTTGACAGAGCCGGAGTCTGTGCCCAGCTGGGTCAGGGAAGTCTCGGCACTGCCGCCCCCGGAGACGATTTTAAGCACGGCGATGCGGCTTACGGCAGAGGGGTTGGCTTTCACCGTGAGGGTCACATCCCTGCTTCCCTCGCCTGAAGATGGAGATATCGAGACCCATTCGGGCTCGGCATTGCCCTCGCCGTCCCTGATGGTGATCTGCCAGGTGGACGAAGCGGTCACCGACACATACTGCTGCCCTCCGGAGACCGCCATTGCGGTCTTTCGGAGCTCAATTGCAGGAGGGGTCTGCGCGGTCTCCATCTTCCCTCCGCAGGAGGTGAAGACGAGAGCTGCCGCGAAGAGCACAGGCAGCAGACGTCCTATAGTCAGCTTGAATTTCATTGCCTGCTGCTACTCGGCCTTGATGCCGAAGAGGACGGCTCTGGTGTCTGTATCTTTGACAGTCTTTACCGTGATGGTCGCGGCCGCGCCGTTCAGTGACGAAAGGTCGAGGGTATATTGGTCACTATCGGTTACATCGGTCACCGTGTAAGGGGAGTTACTGGTACACCCCTCGTTGGCAGCAGGAGCATATGTTCCACCTATCTGAGTGCCGGCGTTTTCGAAGACCACTTTAGTCTTTTTGTTTTTCCAGGAAAGAGCGTAGAATGTCAACTTCTTGGTGCCGGCAGGGATGGAGAGCGTCGCGGAACCGGCAGTGTTGCTTTTGCCAAGTTTCAAAGCATCAACTTCTTCAGTAGCCCCATTGACCTTTATCTTCTCGGAATATGAAGGATTGTCTTTGCTGATATCCCCCCACTCTACATTGCTGGTGTAATCAGCGGCTGCAGAAGAGCCCTGAGCCTTGTGGGTCAGCACAACGGTATAGGACTTGGTAGCGACTTCAGCAGTCGTGGCGACGGTGATGTTGACCTTGATGTCGGCGTCAGTGGCGTTGGCGGCAAACTTGACGGTCACAGTGCCGTTGCCCTCGCCGGAGGCAGGCTCCAGCGTGTAGGCTGCGTTGTCGGATGTCGCAGTCCAGCTGACGTTGGCGTTGACATTGAATGTCGCGCTGGTCGCGTCGGCCTTGGCAGAGATGGTCCCGGCGCTGACATTAAAATAAGATGATGCCGCCTCGAGGCTGGTAACCATCGTATTGACATATTTGGTGCTGGAGCCGGTCACTCCGACGAAGAATCCCTTGACCTTGACGGACACGCCGCTGAGTTTGTCGGCGCCGAAGCTGTCATTGATGTATGCGAGGCTGCCCTGCTGGGCGCTGGCGCCATCAACTGCGACATTGACATAGCTGCCGCTTACGCTGAGCGTGCCTTCATAGGAGATATACTCTATCTTGCTTGGGCCGTAGGTATTGAATTCGCTGCCGGTAAGCACCTTAGGCTCAGGGAGAGTGAACTCGTTGTCGGAGGAGACAAGCTCGACTTTCGGAGAGGAGAGCTGAGCGATGCCTGCATAAGAATCAATCGTACCGGTCACTTTGACCCTCTGCTTAAGCTCTGCGCCGCAGACAGTACCGTCATAGACGAGCAGATAGTCGGTGCCGTCCGTGATTACGAAGCCCTTCTTGTATGTACCGGCCACGATTCCGCTAACGATGGCATTGGTCCCGACCTTGGCTGCGAGGGCCTCGGCGATGGTCATCTCGGTTGCGGAAGATCCCTCCTGGAAGTCAATGATCTGGGCGCTGACGACCTCGTGGGTCCCGTTGTGGACATCATACTTGCCGGCGAGCTCTACGGTGCCGCCGTCCTTGATTTTGCTTGACCAGTCAGAGCTGTTTTTAACCTCCCAGACTTTGATGAGGCCGGTTTCATCAGTAAGATTGAAACGGCAATATTCTGAGTTGAAACCGCTTACAATTCCCTTGAGGCGATAGTAATTGCTCTTGTCGGCCGCTGCGATGAAGGCTTCGACAGTTTTGAGCTCGGCGGTGGTGTAGTCGGTGTCGTCATCGCCATCATCATCGCCTCCTCCGATTTCGATTTCCTTGCCGGCGGCGAAGTCAATCGCGGTGCCTGCCTCGGAAGAAATATTGAGGCTGAGGTCATCGAGACGGTATGCGCTGGCAACGTCGGCATTGATATAGATGCTGAGGGAAGATGTGCCGGAAGGGAGGGTGAAAGTTGAGGAAGCCTTATCCCACCTTCCTTCCTTGTTGCCGTTAGGGAAAGCATAGGTAAGCTCTACCCACTTGCTTGCATCATTGCTTATATAGACGTGGAACTCGCCAGGGGTAAATAGGTTGCCTGCGCTCTGGGAGTATTTCTCGGAGCCGAAGCTGAGGGTATAGTTCGCTTCGCCGGCAGAAAGCTTGATGCCCTTGATGCAGAAATATGCGCTCGAGCCGAAGAACAGGTTGTTGGTGCCTGACCCCTCGTAGTCAGAATAGCTGCCGTTGGAGTGGGAGTTGTTCCTGACGGACATCGCGTCGAAAGCATATTCTTCGCTGCCGACACCTTTCCCGCTGGCGTTCTTCCACCCCTCGAACTGGTCGAGATACGGCCAGCTTATTTTCTTGGAGCCGTAAGTGTTAGTCGCGGCTTCCTTGTCGAAGTCGTTGCTGTAGATGATGAGATCGGACGCAGAGCCGTTGCCTCCCTGCTTGACTGTGAGGGTCTTGGAGTCGAAGCCGATATCGAACTTGACAGCGCCGTCCTCGCGGTCGAGTCCGGTGTTCTCAAGGACTGAGATCTCGACGCTCACAGGCTGGCTGGAAGCGCTTCCGCTCTTCGGCTGGATGGAGATCCACTCGTTCTCGGTCGAGGCCTTCCAGGCGCGGGTCGCCGTGACGGTGATGGTCTTGGTGCCACCGGCTTTGTCGAAGTTAAGTTCTGAAGGGTTGATCTCCACTGACGGAGCGCCAAGGTCTTCGGTTTTCTCTGCACAGGAGCTCAGCAGGCCGGCAACTGCGGCGAGAGAGCAGATGGTTGCAACTATGCTTTTAGTGTTCATTTTTATAATGTTTTTTAAGTAATAATTCGCCTGTATGCACAATTCGGCGCTAATTTACTACTAAATATTCAATTATGAAAATTATGAGTTCGCAAAACAATGTGCTTGAAGCGATGCTGAGAATCCGCCGGCGCAGGGCAGCCAAATGGCGCTGTCGCGGAATTATGAACGCAAAGATAAAAGACAAGAAAATATTTCTTATCTTTGTATTTGACAGATAAAGATTAAAATACTAATCGTTATGTTTGACACGGAATTCATTCTAACAACGCCGGACGAGGTCACGAAGACCTTGTCTGGGAGACTCAAGAAAAGGAGGCTCGAGAAGGGATTGACCAGAGCCGGCCTTCAGTCATTGACCGGTGTCCCAAAAGCGAGCATCGCCCGCTTCGAGATGACCTCGAAGGTGTCTCTCGAATCCTTCGTCAAGATAGCGATGGCTCTGGGCTATGTAGAAGAGTTGGAAAGACTCTTCAGCGAGCCGAAGTTCGGCACGCTTGAAGAAATGGAGTTTATAAAAAAGAATGCTGGCAGAAAGAGAGGTTCAAGGAAAATATGATTAAATTACCCGAATCCCTGACGGTATTATACCACGGAGAAACAGTGGGGACCTTGTCCATGGCCCCCAGCGGCCAAACCTGCGTTTTTCAATATAGCAAGCGATGGCTCGCCGACGGTTTTTCCGTCTCCCCGCTGGAACTCCCGCTTAAAGAAGGGCTTATGGCCCCGAGGACAAATTATTTCTATGGCAATTTCGGTATCTTCGAGGACAGCATGCCGGACGGATACGGCAATTATCTTCTGAATAGGCTGCTGGGGAAATATAATCTTTCCCTCATCGGCATGACGCCAGTAGAGCGCCTTTCGCTGATTGGAGACAGGGGAATGGGGGCACTGACCTATTATCCGGATACTACTGTCAATTCAGAAGCCGCAACCGCCACCCTGGACAGGATACAGCAGGACGCACTGGATGTGCTATCCGAAAAAGACTTTTCGAGCGCAGAGTCTCTCTACATCTTGAGCGGAAACTCCGGAGGTTGCCGGCCCAAGTGTTTGTGGAAGGATGGAGAAGGCTCCTGGCTCGTCAAATTCCGGCATCAATACGATCCGTCTGATATGGGCAAGCGCGAATATGAGATATTGCAAAAAGCGGGATTGTGCGGGATAAGCATCCCCGAATGTAAATTGTTCGAAGGGAAATATTTGGGGACCAGACGTTTCGATATGGCCCCGGACGGCACCAGGCTGCATACTGCAACCGCGGCCGCGCTGCTGGGGGAATCAATCCGCCTGCCGATGATGGACTATCGGAAATTGTTAAGGTTCACGGCATTCCTAACCAAGGATATGACCCAGACTCAGGAGATGTTCAGGCGTATGATTTTCAATTATGAGATAGGCAACAACGATGATCACGCAAAAAATTTCTCATTTATCTACGACGGCACCGCTTGGAAGATTTCTCCGGCATACGACATCACAGAATGCAGAAATGCCAACCACGGCTTCCACGCATCAACGGTAAACGGGAAGGAGACTCCAGGCCACGACGACTTCCTGGCTGTCGCATCCGACGCCGGGCTGACGAAGAAGGAAGCATCTGATATCATTCATCAGATCCGCAGCATTATCGCTGAGCGTTGACAGAGACACAGCTGTAATTCTTTAAAAAGCAGCCCGGCGGGTTGCGTCGGGCTGCTTTCAGTATTGAGTGTGCCAGGATAAGCGGCACACGGAAGGTCAATTACTTCTCGCAGAATATTTCGATCTTGCCGAGATACACAGCAAAGTTCGATGCGTTCTTTATCGTGAAGTAGGTATAGTTCCCGCTTGAAAGATCGAATGTAGTGCTGGTGTCATCGCTCGTGCCGGTAATTGCAGTCCCTTCCGGCTTCGCTTCTGAACCGGCGTAAAGGCTGACATTCTCCGGAAAGTATTTCTTACCTTCTGTGCAGGTGACCTTGATGGTCTTGATCTTCTTGACAGCAGTCTTGTTGGCGATGTATGAGCCGCCTTTCTTGAACTGGATACCGCTGCCGTAGTTGGCGACATTCAGGACATAGCAGTCAAGCTCTGAGAGAGTTACAGCGGTCTCCTCGGTCGGATACGAAGTAGGGAGGCTGTCAGCGGTCAAGGTGTAGTCCGCACGGGCCGGGCAAAGCTGGGTGAAAGTGTAGGTAACTTCAGAGGTAGAAGAAGTAAGGACAACCTGACCCTCACGCTCTGCCTCGCCCTCGTTAGGAGCAACCCTGATCTTTACAAAAGCGGTATCGGCAGGATTGGTCTCGATCTTGGTCTTGGTACCGGACTTGGTGCTGACGCCGAGGATGGAAATCCAGTCCTGGTAATCCTCAGGGATGACCGGGCACACGCCCTTGCCCTTGAAGGAAACCTTGATTGAGAGAGTGTCTCCTTTCTGAGCCACAGTTTCAGCCTTTGACTCTATCTTTATGAGCGACTTGGTGAGTTTCATAATTTCGACATTCTCGAAGTTCTTATATGAACTCCAGGTGCCCTTGAACTTGACTTTATCACCGACTTCTACATTATACTTCTCCCTTGAAGCTTTGGTGGAGCCGTAGATCTGCACATCCTCGTCATAAGTGCCGTCGTTTACATAGAACGCGCCGTAGCTCGCATAGTTGCCAAGCGCCGTAACGGTTCCTTCCACGATGTAGGACGCGCCGACATTCGCTTCTTCCTTGATCTGCTTGCAGGTCATCACTACCGGAGCGAGATCGCCCTGTCGCATCACGATGTACTGCTTGTGAGTTCCGCAAAGGATGGCGACGGTCAATTCCCTGCCAGCATTGCTGGCTTCAGCAGTAAATGTAACCTTAGTCTCTCCGGCCTGTCCTTCAAGTACTGAAGGCTTAACCCAGGCATCAACAGACCTCTTTATATCGCTCTCCGGATTGGTCAGGTTTCCGTAATAGTCGTGTTGTGCGGAAATCTTGTTGCCGTCCTTGTCATTGGAATTGAGAGTTATCACTTTTGGGAAATTCTCATCGACGATGAACTTCCAGTCCTGAGCAGCAGTGACGGTGATATCGATGGACTCTCCGGAAGTCGAGAAAGCCACATAGTTGCTGCTGAGCTTGATATCATCAAAAGAATCAGTCGCAACCTCCTTGCTGCAGGCCGCCAACGCAAATGACCCTACAAGGGCAAGGGTGATTATATTTTTGATTTTCATACTGATTGATCGGATTAATTAGTTGAACATATACTTAATTCCGACAGAAGCATACCAGCACTGGCCGAAAGCTGTGTAAGGCACGAATGTCTGTACGCCGCTCTGGACCGCATCGATTGTGGAGAATACCGGATAGCCCTCAGAATCTGTCTTCTCATAAGTGAGAATACGTCCTGAATTGAACTTGGTGTTCATATACTTGCTCACGCCCCAGTTGGAGTTGAAGAGGTTGAGAAGATTCTTGATGTCAAGGTTGAGCTGCAGAGTATTGGTGGTGCTGCCGATCTTGACCTTGAAGTCGTGTTTGTAGCTGAAGTCAAGCCTGTGAACCCAAGGAGAATAAACACTGTAGCCTTCGGCATACTCGCCCTGATGCTTGCTGAGATAGCTGTCGTTGTGGACAAATTCCATAAAGCGGTCGCGGTCGCTTTCGCTGACGAAGCGGTACTCGTTGTTGGCTACCTGTTCATCGGTAGGGATATAGATGGCGTCGTAGCTGTAGCCGTCTCCATTCATATCGTTGGAAAGCATATACGAGTAGTTGTATCCACCCCTCCAGGCCTCGTAAATGAAGCTGTAGTGGTTGCCGGACTTGTCGCTGTGGGTAAGGGAAGCGACCACACGGTCCGGGGTCACATACTGGGAGTTGTGAAGCTTGATGTTGTTAGGGCCTTCGGAGGTCGGAACATAGGTGAATGCAGACTCAGCTGCTGAGCCAGGCATACCGGTAAGCTCCTTGGAAGCGGTGTGGGTATAAGCGGCCATCAAGCTGAGGCCCTCTACAGGCCGCATATTGACGGTCACGCTGGCTGAGTAGCCGTAGCCCTGATTGGTGTTCTCGAGAACGAACGCCTTGGTGGCAGCGCGGAAATCGCTCGGATAGATCGGGCGGCTGTCAGCGCCGTTCCACCTTGCATAGCCGTTGACAGGCCTCATAGACCAGTCGGAAATGGTCACTCCGTTGATGGTCTTGTTGAAGATGCCCTCGGCGGTGATTGAGAACGGGAAGGATGTAGGGAAGCTGTAATCAAGAGCAAGGGAGGTCTTCCAAACCTGAGGCATCTTGAAGTTAGGATCCACAGCGGAGATGGATGAAGGCACAGTGCCCTCTTCAGAAGATATCGTGGAAGGATATCCCAGAGAGACAAGCTTGTCGTAGAGAGCCTGAGTCGTAGCCTTGCCGCTGGCGTCAGTTACGAGGCCGCCCTTGAATTCATCCATTGAGAAGCCCTTCTTCGAAGCATTTGACGCATTGAGCTGAGCCTGATACTGAACCATACCGGAGTTGGTAGGCATATTGGTGAAGAATA
>CAVJHI010000046.1:0-12775 GCA_963649415.1 bacterium | reverse complement strand
AGTCTTCGACATTCAGCCCAATCCTATCCTGACATCGTTCTGCGGCCATCTGGCCTGAACGCCTTTTGTAAACTTTCGGCTAGGCGGTGCTTCGGCCCCGCGGCATTTCGACGGAGCTCAATGATCGCAAGCTCGGGCCCTCCCTTAATCTATTCCCTCGATAGTCTGAATCGTGCCGTCGGGGTTGTATCTGAGCTCGCAGACCTTGAGGCTGCGGAGGCAGTTGACGCCATCGGAAGGGACGCTGTCGTGGTGGAAGAGCCACCATTTGCCGCCGAATTCCACGATGCTGTGGTGCGTTGTCCAGCCCACTACCGGGGTGAGTATCACTCCCTTGTAGGTAAACGGCCCGTAAGGGTTGTCGCCGATGGCGTAGCAGAGCTGGTGAGTGTCGCCGGTGGAATAGCTGAAGTAGTACTTGCCGTTATACTTGTGCATCCAGCTCGCCTCGAAGAAGCGGCGGGAGTTGTCCTTAGCAGTGAGAGGCTTGCCGTCCTCATCCACAATCACCACATCTCGAGGAGCCTCGCCGAACTGAAGCATATCCTCGGAAAGCTTTGCGACCTTGCCGCAGAGAGCCGGCTCGTCGCCCTCAGGAAGCACTGAACCCTTGTCCAGAGCCTTGTTGTTGCGATACCTCTGAAGCTGTCCGCCCCAAATGCCGCCGAAATACATATAGTACTCGCCGCCCTCCTCATAGATGCACACATCTATTGAGTAGCTGCCCCTCATTGGGTCGGCCTGCGGGATGAAAGGTCCTGTAGGAGAGTCGCTTATCGCAACGCCGATATGGAAGACGTCGTTCTTGTCCTTCATAGGGTAGTACATATAGTACTTGCCGTCCTTGCGCGCCACATCGTTGTCCCAGAGCTGGCGGCCCGCCCACGGAATCTGCTCGCGGCTGAGCACCATACCATTGTCCTTTACCGGAGAGGTCATAGGGTCCGGGCCCTCGATGGAGAGCACGTGGTAGTCCTTCATATCGTACTCCGCTCCGTCATCGTCATCCGGAATACCGGACTCCCAGTCGTGAGAAGGATAGATATAGATTTTGCCGTCAAACACGTGGACGGACGGGTCGGCCATATAGTCCGCCGGCCAGAGATATCTTTTTGTCGTTTTCATATTTTACTGTGCTTTAGCTTCAATTGCCCTGTTGATTTCGTCCATCTTCTCGTCGCTGAGCTCATACTTGCTGATGATGAACATCGCGAGGAGCAGGAGCAGCGCCGGAATCACGCAGACGAGCCAGAGGATACCCTGCTCGGCGAGAGGGGTCTGGGTGGCGTTGGCGGCGTTGAATCCCACGATTGAGAGGACAAGTCCCGGAACGACTCCGCCGAGAGCCATGCCGGCCTTGAAGAATATGCCAGTGAGGGCGTTGACGATGCCCGCGATGCGGCGGCCGGTGGTATATTCGCCGAACGCAACTACCTCAGGCACAAGCGCCCACATATAACCGGTAGCCACGATGACGCCGGCGGACTTGATGAACTGTGCGATATAGACAATCCAGATCTGGCTCCTCAGCGCAGGAATCATCGACACGAGGTAGAGCACCACCATACCGAACATCGCCACTGAGAGGAAGATGTAGAACATACCCTTCTTGCCGACCTTCTTCTTGATGGCAGGCACCAGCGGCATGAAGATGAATGCCGGGATGGAGCCCAGGCCCATAAAGAGGGACATCTGTGCCGTGGTGGAGTGAATATTGTATTGCATGTAATAAGAACCGGCGGCGTTGCTGACCGACATCATCGCGAACGCGGTGATGAAGAAGAACGCGAGGATGCGGAGCGGCCTGTTGCGTCCGAATTCGGCCCAGAGGTCGGAAACCTTGACATTGGCAGTCTCCTTGGCATCCATCACGACGCGCTCCCTGGTCTGCGAGAAGCAGAAGAAGAGGAATGCGAGTCCGATGAGGGAATAAACCATCATCGTTAGGAACCAAGCCCTGCCGTCAGCCGGCATAGCCTGCTCTCCTACGAGGGCCGAGTCGCCCGCGAAGAGCTTAACGAGCGCCGGAATGCCCATGGACACCGCAAGTCCGCCGAGATTGGCCATGAACATACGGGTAGAAGTCAGCACCGTAATCTCGTTGGTGTCACGGGTGAGGGAGGAATTCAGCGCGCCGTAAGGCACATTGACGAGCGTGTAGCACATTGACATCCCCACATAGGTGACATAGGCGTAGAGCAGCGAGCCCGAGAATCCGTTCCAGAAGCAGAGAATCGCGAAAACCGTGAGCGGAATGCCGCCGAACACGAGGTAGGAGCGGTACTTGCCGAGCTTGGGGTTGTGCTTGTCCACGAGCGCGCCCACAATCGGGTCCCATATCACATCCACAATCCTGACTACCAGGAACATGACCGCCGCCACTGCCGGGTCGAGCCCGAATACGTTGGTATAGAAGAACAGCAGCCACATGCTGATGGTCTGGTAGATAAGGTTCTGGGCCATATCTCCGGCGCCGAAGCCGATGCGCTGCATCCAGCTCAATTTGTAGAAGCCCTTGGCTTCATTGGTGTTTTGTGCCATAATTATTTGATATGTTTCAATATTTCATTTGCCGTACGCTGCCCCAGGGTCTTCTTGTCCTGAGGGTGGATGTCGTTCCACTCGCCGAGGTCGCCGTTAGGGATGAGATAGGCCCCATCCATCTTCTCCGCCGTGCGGCGCTGCTCCTTCTGCACCCTGTTCCAGCCGAAATCATTGTCGCTGAGCTCAGAGTGCTGGTATGCAGCGAGTTCGATGATGTAGAAAGGCAGCTCCGCATTGGACATCTCCGCTCTCCAGTCGGTAATCATGCTTTCCAGCAGCGTTCCGTACTCGGCTGCGTTGCCGATATTGCTCTCGCCTTGATACCAGATGACTCCGGCGCTGCGGTATTCCTTGATCGGAGCGACCATCGCGTTGTAGAGCCCGACCGGCTCCCACTGGAGGAATATCTCCTTGTCGCGGGCCGGCATCCGCTTGTCGTAGCTGTGCTCCCAACCCGTCATCAGGGAAATGTCGCCGTCAGGGGTCTCGAGGCTATAGAGCTTGTCCTCAACGAAAGAGGACGGGGCGTCGCCGTAGCAGAAGAGATGTATCTCGATGAGGTTATCGCCTGCCTTGAGGGTCCCTGCAGGGACGGTGTAATTGCGCGGAGGATACTGGTAGGTCGTGTTGCCGACGCATTTGCCGTTGACAAATACGGAGTCGGCATCCACCATCGCGCCGAGGTGCAGGATGGACTCTCCCGCCGCCTGCGACTCGCTGAGATTCACGGTCTTGCGGAAATGATGCCCGCCGTACCACGGCTTTCCCTTGGAATCAAGCGCCCAGGACTTGGAGAAAAGCTCCGCTCTGGACCATTTCGGCGTCACTGCCGGGAGCTCGTTGTACTTTCTCGGCCATTCGGTATAAACCTTGCCGCTCGCTATCTTGAGGCTGTCCGTGAATGCCTTGACCTTGTACGGGGCGAGTCTTTTCACTGCGGATTCCGGGAGAATGCTCTCCTGCATCCACGACTCGATAGGGGAGCCGCCGAGGGCCGGTCTCACCATCCCCACGGGCACTCCCGTGGCTTCGTTGATGTATCTAGCCGTGAAATAGCAGACCGCGCTCCACTGCAGGCCGGTCTGCTCGGAGTCGAGCACTTCCCACCTGCCGCCAGCGATGTCCTCCGCAGGACCGTTGAAATCATAGGCCGTAGGGACGGCGAAATAGCGTATGGAAGTGTTGGAGTAGTCCTTGACATCATCCGCGACCACATCCATGCAGCGGCGTACCGGAAGTTCCATATTGGACTGGCCGGAGCAGATGAACACCTCTCCGACGAGCACATCGCTGATGGTCTTGTCGCCTATCTTGAGCGCGAACGGGCCGCCGGCCTCGCCTGCAGGGACGCTGAGCTTCCACTTGCCCGCCTCGTCGGCGACTGCGCTGTAGCTTTTGCCGCGCCATTGCACGCTGACCTTGGCTCCCGGAGCGCTGCCGCCCCATAGCTTCGCGTCACAGTCCCTCTGCAGGACCATATGGTCGCTGAATATCACCGGCAGACTTATCTCCGCCGGCTTGCTGCACGAAATTGCCGTCACAAACAGGGCGGCCGCAGCCAGAAGTTTCAGTGCATGTTTCATAACGATACAAATTTACCGCTAAACGCTTCAACGGATGATGCAAAGTGTTGCGCCCTTTTTGGCTAATGTAACAGGAGCTTCGATTTATGTTACAAATTATGTTGAATATGTAACATCGGCCTTTTTACCTGTACGAAATGCTGCTCACGCTCTTGCCTTTAAGCGTGAAAGTTAGCTTGCCTCCGTCGGTGCTGACCTGCATCGGCTCGCTGCCGGAGGACTCGCTGCTGTAGCTGGCCTCCACTTCGGAGACGGCCCCGGAGAGGGTGAGGGAAGCATCCACCGCCGCAGCTGAATCGTTAACTATGACAAGCGCCGTCCTGCCGTCGGTGCCGCTGAAAGCGCTTACCCTCAGGGCATCAGATGAAGAAGAGGCTTCGATGCGCACATCACCTGGGTTGATGTAGCGGCTGAACTGTCCGAAAGCATGTCCGCGCGCGAGGATGGTGCCTCTCGCAGTGCTCTTGTCGCCGTCGCCGATGAAGCTGTAGTAGCGGCGGGCATACCACCAGATATAGGCGTTCCAGCCGTTTGTGAGACAGTCGCTTACCTCATCGGCCATAGTCATAGTCTCGGCCCAGTGGCTCGTGCCGTCGTTCCAGCTGTCGTTGAGCAGATGCTCGGTCATCCAGAGAGGCTTGCCCTCCTGCGCTGCGCGGGAGTATGACTTCATGGAGCCGGTGCCGTAGAGGTGTCCGGCGAGGATATCGACATTGTCCCGCGCCTTTTCATCGTCGAGAATCGCCGTCCAGTAGGAGGTGTTGCTGCCCATAGGCTCTCCGGAGCTTACCTTCGCGCTGGTGATAAGCTGCGCGTATCCGGCGGCGAAGGCCCTCATCTGCTCCGCGCTCCAGTAGCAGCCCTCATAGGAAGCGGGCCAGTCCGGCTCGTTCTGGAGCGAGATGGCGTAGAGCGGCACCCCGTTGTCGGACATGAATTTGGCGTATTTCTCGAGGTAGAGGGCGTAGTCCTCGTAGTGGCTTTCCAGCAGGTGGCTGCGGGTCTCGCCGTCTTTGCCGTTGATGGAACCCGTGTCTTTCCACGCGGCAGGCATACTCCACGGGGATGCCAGAAGCTTCGCCCCGTAGGTCTTCTGCGCGTATCCCGCCGACTCAAGTATGTTGCTCCAGTGACCCTCGTTGGTCGGGATGCGCAGACGCATTATGTCGAGGCCCAGCGTCCCGAAGAGCAGGTCGCACTCGGTCTTGCTCCAGTAGTCGCTGTCGCCCCAGTCGTTCATCGCTCCGAAGCCGTCGATGGTCTGGTAAGTCTTTGTGGGGTCGATGCTTATGCTGACCGGCCTGACTCCCGCCTGCACCAGCGTGACCGCGTCGGAGATACGCCCCTCGGTGTCTTCTACCTTGAGGGTGATCTCCCTTGCAGTCTTCGTATTGTTGGGAAGCACGGTGAGGGTGACCTTGCTCAGTCCAGTCGTACCCGTGGTGCCTCCATAGACCGGGTTGATGCCCCCGAGAGCAGACTCTCCGGTCGATTCACCGCTGATTTTCCATTTGCAGTATTCCCATTCCACGCCCACTTCCACGCTTCCGCCCTCGGCGTCAATTTCCAGCTCCTCAGTGCCTTCGGCGAAGCGGAGCCCGACTTCCGGGCCGCTCTCTCCCTTGCAGGAGAGCAGCAGTGCGCCCAGCGTAAGCAGGCAAAGAAATCTATTTGTCTTCATTGTGCTCATAATTTTCTCCAAAAATTTTGTTGAGCGTGTCGGCGTCCTCGCAGCCGCGGTACTTGGATAGGAACTCCTTAGGGGACATCCCGAAGTATTCGTGGAACGAACTTGAGAAGTATGACGGGGACGAGAAGCCTATCCTGTAGGAGACTTCCGACACATTGGCCTCGTTATGTATCAGCAGCCAGGCCGCCTGCTTGAGCCTCATCGAGCGGATGAGGTTGCTCGGGGAGATGTTCATCGCCTCCTTGAGCCTGCGGTTGAGGTGCACGCGGCTCATCCCGACCTCTTTGCTGAGGCTCTCAACGCTGAAATCAGGGTTGTCGAGGTTGCGCTTTATGACTTCGATGGCGTTGTCCAGCAGCTGGCTGCCGCCGCGCACATTCATCTTCATTTCTCCGTAGTCGTATTGGATGCCGCTCGTGAACTTGCTTCGCAGAGCCTCGCGGGTGGCGATGGAGTTGACCAGGGCGCTCTTCAGGAGGTCCATCGAAAGCGGCTTGGTGAGGAACTTGTCGGCTCCGCTTTCGCTGCATGTCTGCTCGGTATCTTCGTCTGTGTGGGTACTGATGATGATGACCGGGATATGGTTGGTGCCCGGGTTGTGCTTGATGCGGGAGCAGAGCTCCAGACCGTCCATTCCCTCCATCGAGAGATCTGCGATGACGGCGTCAGGCACGGTGGTGCTGATGATGCCCCAGGCCGCCTTGCCGCTTGCGCAGCTCTTCACATTGTAGGTACGGCTCAGCTCCATTCTCAGATAGGAGCGTATCTCGCTGTCGCCGTCGGCCACGACTATGGTCTTCTTGCTCTTGCTGTCGCGGAGCTCCTTGTCGGAGTCGCCGCCGGTCTGCCCGGAGCCGACTTCCTGCTCGCGGGAGTATCTGGTATAGAGGTCCTTGTGCAATTCGGTAGGGGTCATCTCCTCCTCGCTCAGATGTCCGCGTCCGCAAGGGATGCAGACGGAGAAGCTGACGCCCTCGTCGCCGTTGTGCACTTCAATCGTGCCGTGGTGGCGCTCCACCAGCGTCTTGGCGAGGTAGAGTCCGAGACCGTAGCCGGTGTGGGAGCCTGATTTGTCTTCGGTGAAGAACTGGTCGAATACCCTGTCGGGGTCGGAGATGCTGCCGCCCGAGTTGAATATGTCTATCCGCAGATATTTGGCTATCCCGGCAGCGAGCTTGCCGTCGTTAGGGAGCGGCGCGGAGATGCTGAGTTCCACCCTGCCTCCGTCCGGAGTGTATTTGAAGGCGTTGGAGAGCAGGTTGAATATAACCTTGTCGAAGTTGCCCTGGTCAATCCACATCGTCTCCTCCGGCTCGGCGGAGCGCAGCTGCAGGGAGATGCCCCTCTTCTGCGCGAGGGTCTGGAAGGACTGGACGATGTCCTTGATAAAGAATACGATATCTGTCTCCCTAAAGTGGAACTCCATCTTGCCGCTGTCCAGCTTGCGCACATCCATCAGCTGGTTGACGAGGCGCAGCACACGGTGGCAGTTGCGGTACATCAGGTTGTAGAGGTCTTTCCTGCGCGGGTCGGTCTCAGCCTCGCGGAGCTCCTTGAGCGGCGACATCACCAGCGTCATCGGAGTGCGTATCTCGTGGGAGATGCTTGTGAACATCTCCAGCTTCATGTCCTTGATGTCGGCCTCCTGTCGCTCCTGCTCGTGGCGCTTCTCCTTGCGGACGGCCCTGGCGACCAGCAGACCGGCGCCGCAGAGCAGCAGGAAGTAGCCCAGGTAGGCCCAGGTGCTGCGGTACCACGGCGGCAGCACGCGTATCGAGATGCTCCTCTCTGAGAACGCGCCCTCGCGGTTCTCGAAATAGGCCTTGACCTTCAGCGTGTAGCGCCCTGCCGGGAGATTGGTGTACGAGGCCGCCCTCTGTGCGTGCGAACTGTAGATCCAGTCACGGTCGAAGCGCTCGAGCTTGTGGGCGTAGATCATCTTCTGGGGGTTGGAGTACTCCAGCACCGCGTATTCCAGCGAGAAGCTGTTGTCGGCATACGGCAGGGTTACGGAAGTGGCTTCGGTGATGTGCCTGTCGAGTATTTCACTGTAGTTGTCGTGATAAACATACTTGCCGCTTACTTTCAGGGCGGTGAAGTATATCGGAGGGATGTCGTGGTGCTTCTGGTCGATTACCTGCGGGTAGAAAAGGTTGAGGCCGTTGATGCCTCCGAATATCATCTGCCCGTCATTGCACTTGAACGCGGCCCTGTAGTGGAACTCGTTTTCCTGCAGGCCGTCGTAGGAATAGTACCGGCTGAATTTGCCGCTCGACGGGTTGAGCCTCGAGAGCCCGCGGAATGTGGACAGCCAGATGTTGCCGTCCTCGCTCTCCAGGATGCCGCAGACCACATTGCTCGAGAGACCGTCCTCCTCGGTGTACCGGATGCCCTTGCCGCCCGCCATATCGTAGCCGAGCAGACCCTCGCCCGTGCCTATCCACATCTTGCTGTCCTTGCCCTCGCAGAAGCAGTAAACGCGCGCGCTTTGGCTGAGGTCCCCTACATCGTAGCGTATCAGCCTGCCCGTGGTGTGGCTATAGCAGAGCGGGCCGTTGAATGTGCCGACCCAGAGCATCCCGCCGCGGTCGAGGTAGAGGGAACTGATCCATTTGCTCAGGTCATCGGAAATCCTGTGTGTGACTTTCCCGCCGGCGGGGGAGATTATGCTCATCCCCGCGCCGTGCGTGCCCACGAAGAGCAGGTCCCTGGCGCTGTCGTAGGCGAGGGCCACCGTCTTGGGGCTGCCTATCGCGGCGTTGTCGGCGAACGGCTTGATGCTCCCGCCGGCGTATTTGAAGAGCCCGCCTTGATAGGTGGCAATCCAGAGTGCTCCGTCGCCATCCTTGGCGAGAGCCATAACGGTATCGCTGCCGAGCCCAGAATTGCTTGAATTATAGACTGTTCTGTGCCCGTCCCGGTCAATCTTGACGAGCCCGTCACCGTCAGTGCCGACCCACAGCGAGCTGCCGTCCTTCAGAATCGAGGTGACGCAGCCGTCGATGTGGAGGTATTCGAAACCGTACATCGAGCGCGGCACGACCATCACGCCGGTCAGGAACGCACCCATCCAGACATTGCCCTGGTTGTCCTCCAGCAGGCTGTGTATCTTCCAGCCTGAAGTGTTTATGAGAATGTTGCCGTTCCCGGCTTCCCTCAGGCTGTCGGTGCCGAGGTCGTAAATCTTGAATCCCTGGCCCTCCGTACCCACGATGAATGCACGGTCTCCGGCGCGGCTGAACACCTTGTCCGGGAGCAGGGACATAGCGCTGCATTCCCTCGCCTTGCGGTCGGAGGAGCGGCGCAGCCTGCCGGTGGCGGAGCTATAGACCAGCAGCCCCCGGTTGGAAGTGCCGACGATGATGTCTCCGCTCTTGGAGTCTTCCGCAAATCCGGTCACCAGCAGTTCCGGTGCTATCTGCAGGGTTTCGCCCTGACACATCCCTGCGCTGAGGTCCTTGAGCGTGCCGCGGTCGATTACCGCCAGCCCGCCGGTCTCGGAGGCTATCCACATCCTGCCTGCGGAATCCGGGAAGATGCGGCTCACGAAGAGCGACGGCAGCAGGGCGTTGACTGCGCTCTGTCTCTGCGGGTCAGGCTTATGTGTCTTGCCGTCAAGGATATAGATGCCGTGCTGCGAGGTTCCGACCCATATTTCGAAGTCTTCGCCCCCAGTGCTCACCTCCACTATTGAGGAGATGTGCTGGGTCGAGAGCGGCACTGCCATATCGCCGAGGTCCACGATAGTGAATTCTCCGGATTCGTAGTCATAGGTCTGCAGACCCTTGGATGTGCCGGTCCAGAAGACTCCGCTCCTGTCCTCCAGGGTGGTGAGGACCAGATTGCTCGCCAGCGAGCCGCTCCAGTCCCTGCTGGACTGCAGACAATGCATCTCCGTGCCGTCGAAGAGCGCGAGCCCGTTCTCGGTGGAGATCCAGATGAATCCCTTGCCGTCCTGGTAGATGTCGTTGATCTGGCTGCTCGGCAGGCCGTCTTCGGAGGTGTATAGCCGGGCCATCTGGCCGCTGGCTGCAGAGCAGACGGTCAGGCTTAGGACAAGCATCAGGAGTCGGAGGGAATTCTTCATTTCGTAAAAATAGTAAAAAAGAGGGAGAATAATGCAGCTTCACTATCCTCCCTCAATCCTTTCAGCACTTGAGGGCTATTCGTCCTCTATCTCTTTCGTCATCATCGGAACGATGCGGAGATTGTTCCAGTACATGATGAAGTTGTCGTACTCGTGGGCGGCGTGGCCGTCGCACTCGTCGTTGTAGAACGCGATCATACCCTGGCAGGCGTAGTCTCCGTTGACACCCTTGATGGTGTTCTTGAGGATGTAGCCGTAGGTCTGCTCGGCGAAGTTAGGGAAGTCGGAGAGAGGAATCGTGGCAGTCATCCACTCGCTCATTCCGTTGGCGTAGGTGTCCGGGTCGGTAGTCCACGGGTGGTAGTTGGCCATCCAGTCAATACCGCTGTCCACGAACGTCACGGCGATGCGGCCACTGTCCCAAGGTCCGGGTATGTAGTAGTCGAACTGGAACGCGAGGTTCTCGTTAGGAGTTGCAGAGTTGAAAAGCTCTACTCCGATGTCCAGGGTCTGTGCCATACCGAGCGCACGGCCTGAGCAGGCGTCGGAGTTGAAGCAGGCGCGGGCGATGCAGGCGCCGCCGTCGGCGGAATGCTTGCCGTCATTGAGCGCGAGCACTGGCACTGCCGCTCCCGGATAGTCAGGCATTGACCTAAATATGCTCGGGTTCTTAGGACCGTCGCCCTCTGCCGGGAATACCTCAGGGATGTCAGGGTAGGTCTCGGTATCCGGCATGTTTCCGGAAGTGCCTGAACCCCAGGCATAATATGAGGTGTTGGTGGCGTTAGGGTTGTACTTGTAGAGTCCGTCGTCTTCCTCGCTGTAGAACTTGCTCAGGAAGATGTTCTTCACTCTCCAGAAGTAGTTGGGCGATGCGGCCTTGCCGTTGTCGCTGTCCACGAGCAGGTATCCTCCCTCGTAGTCCGCAGGGAACTCAGGGGTCCGGAACTGGAAGCTGTCGCCCTTGGCGGTCTGGTTGCGGATTTCGCTGGTCTCGGCTACGACTTCGTCGAGGTCGTTGCAGAACGATACCTTGTTGATGCCCTTGAGCTGGGAGCCCTTGACGGTAACCCAGGAGCCCGCGTTAGGAAGGGTGTGGCTGATGGAGGTTACGCTCGGAGCGGAGCCCATAATCTTGAAGCTGAACTCGTAGTCAGGGTTGCCGGTGGAGCTGATGATGATCTTGTCGCGGTAAGCCTCGTCGCAGTCGGAGCCGGTAGGAGTATCGACATTGTCGCTGTCCTTGGTCGGAATCCTGAACACCACTGAGGTGGCGGTGAGGAGGTTAGGGTTGATGTATGCCTTGGAACCGTTGCAGGTGATCTTCTTGATTCCGAGGAAGTTCTGTCCTTCGAGACGGATCATCGTGCCGAGGCGTACTCCGGTGGCCGGGTCAATCTCGTCGAGGGACTTCACATTGTTCTGGAATACTTTCGTCACCTTGACCGGACCGTAGCTCTCGGAAGTGTTCTCCTTGTTGCAGGAGCAGACCAGCAGGGCGGCGGCGCCGATTATTGACAGTATGCAAAATATCTTTTTCATATAGCGTCAGATGTTATTCGCTGAAAGTATAAGGTACAGGATCAGCCTTGAGGAGCTGGTTCTTGATGAGTTCGGACTCCGGATAAGGGAGGAGCAGGCGGCTCGCTGAAGGAGTCTCCTCGTCCTTGCTTCCGGTCTTGGCGATGGTGCCGTCGTCGTTGAGCTTCCACTCGAAGCTGTTGGTGGCCCACTTGTAGGTAAAGGAGGCGTTGCGGTTCTGCTTGCCCATGAAGTCGAGCACCCAGGCCTGCTGGTAGTAGGCCCTGCGCACGAAGTCTGACCAGGCCACATACTCGATGGCGAGCTCGCAGCGGCGCTCGTTCCAGAGGCCGTTGTCGCCGTCCATCTCGATGACGTCAACAGAAGGCAGGCCGGCGCGGCTGCGGATCTTGTTGAATACTTCGAGAGCTGTAGGGTCGGTGGTGGAAGTGCCTTCGCCGATGCAGGCTTCGCAGTAGTGGAGCATTACGTCGGCCACGCGGAGCATAGGGGTGTCGAGGCAGGAGTTCTGGTTGGTGGCAAGTCCGCCGGTGTCGGCGCTGCTGCCGACCACGCCCTTCTTGATCCATGCCAGAGCATCGCTGTACTCGTCCTTGGTCACGAGCACGAAGTTGCCCTCCGCATCGTAGGAGCCGGTGCCGGTGCATACGAGGTAGCCGCCTTCGTCGGAGCGGATGTAGTCATAGTAGCATCCGTCGGTGAAGTAGGTGGCCTTGAGGCGGATGAGGTCGCCGCGGTCGCTGAAGAGCTTGACGAGCTCGCCGGAACCGTAGGTCGCGTTGCCCCAGGCTGAACGGCCGCCCACGCAGGTGCTGCTCAGAGCGAGGTATGCGTCTGAGAAGTTGGTGGTGCCGTAGTCGGAGTTAGGAACCCACTGCAGGGAGAAGAGGGACTCCTTGTTATTGTTGTTCTGAACCTTGAAGAGGTCTTCGTAGTTCTCCATCAGGCCTACGCTGCTGTTGTTGATGACCTTGAGGGCTGCGTCCTTGGCTGCTGCGTAGTACTCTGACGCGCTCTTGCTCAGGGAACCTGTGCTGACCTTGCCGCCGCGTACGAATGCCGCCGCAGTGTTGTAGAAGCGGGCGAGCATACCATAAGCGGATGCCTGGAATACGCGTCCGGTCTGGTAAGGAGTTTCAGGAAGATACTTCGCCGCATATTCCATATCCCTGATGGCGAACGCGAGCACGTCCTCGATAGGGTTGGTGTTCACCTTAGGGTCGTTGATGAGCTTCTGAGGGTCCTCGATGATAGGGACATTGCCCCAGGACATTGCGAGGTACCAGTAGGCGATGCCTCTCATAAAGCGGCACTCGGCCTTGCACTCGT
>CAVJHI010000045.1:0-13697 GCA_963649415.1 bacterium | reverse complement strand
AACTTTTATCAGTAATAATCTACAAAACCGAGTCAACCTAAATCAGGAAAGCACACAGGGGGTCAATTGTACTATTTGAGCGCTTTTATGTACGGATTGCGGCGCATTTTTACACGTTGACACGCTTTTCAACAGCACAATTTGCCTATATTTGTCATTGTTATATGTCTGTGACGCTGCCCGAATATTTATGCAATTTCACTTTCGGGATGCTTTTCGCCGCGCAGATATTCTGCACGGCGACAATGTATCTCAAGGGAAAGACCCACGGTCTGCAGAAGGCTGTGTTCTGGTTTATGGCCTATCTGCTCGCGATAAGCACCGTCGAGCTTGTGGCCTTCCCGCTGGCTGGCGCATACAGCTTTCTTACCTCGCCGGTTACGGACATTCTGGAGATGACGGTGGTGCCGGCGGCGCTGCTGCTCTTCCAGCGCATCGTCGAGCCGGAGCGGAAAACGGTCTGGATCCTCATTGCCAACTCCCTGCTCTACGCCGCGGCGCTTACCTCGTATTGCATTACGGACAATGCGTTCATATACAGGGCGATATTGGTGTTCACGATACTGTATTCCGTGTTCATAATCAGCTATGGATTCGTCGCCACGCGGCGATACAATCTGATGCTGAAGGACAATTTCTCGGACGACGCCCTGTCTCTGTATTGGCTCAAATACATCCTGTGCGTCTATGCGGCCATAATTTGCCTGTGGACCTGGGCCTCGCTCAGCGGTACGCCGTATGCCGTGGCTATCTACGACCTCGGGATGATGGTGCTGCTCGGGCTGCTGTGCTATTTCTCGTACCGGCAGGACGATATGCTGGAGGCTCTCGAGGCGCTAAGCCCCGATGAGAACGGCAAGAGTCCGGCTCCGAAGAACCGCGACTTCGAAGAGAGGCTGAAAAAACTGTTCAGCGAAGACGAAATCTACCTCGACCCGAAGCTCACGATAAACGACCTGGCGAGGGCCCTGCGCACCAACCGCACCTACGCGTCCAACTTTCTCAACTCGCAGATGCACACCAGTTTCTACGAATATGTAAACGGCTGGAGGGTAGAGAAGGCGAAGAGCCTGCTCTCCACCACTCAGCTGCCGCTGGAGACGGTGGCGGAGAAGTCGGGATTCAACTCCATCAGCAGTTTCCGCAGATACTTCTCCGCCGCCTACGGCATAGCCCCGTCGGTATACCGAAAGAAAGGGGCGCAATAGGCTTGTTTGCTGAGTCCGAAAAACAGACGGTCCTTCCGATGTGGCGGAAGTACATTTTTGAAATATATTTTACAAATTTGCAGACAGTTCAAAAGAAAGCACTTACAGACCCTATAATCAAGGATGTCTGAGCCGCGAAGGCGGATACAGATTATAATGGGGCCACGTCAGGTCGGGAAATCCCCCCTGGTTGGGCAATTTGCCGAAAGCACTACCGTTCCCTACGACCTCTATTCCGCCGATGGAGCGAGCCGTTTTGACCGCTCCTGGATTCCTGCGCACTAGTAGCAGGCCAGAAGGAGGATGGATATCCACGGCAGCGGAGAACACATTCTCATAATCGATGAGATTCAGAAGATTGAATGCTTGAGCGAACAAATAAAAAAGGAATGGGACGAAGACAGCAGCAATCACCGCAACCGTAAAGTTATTCTTGTTAGCTCATCAAGGATTCTGCTTCAGAGAGGCTTGGAAGAATCGCGCGCCGGGCGTTTCGAAACGATAAAAATGGGATATTGGGAATGGCAGGAGATGAATCAGGCTTTCGGCTTTTCGATGGACGAATTTATATATTTCGACGGTTTCCCCGGACTCGCACCGGACATCAAAGATGAAGACCGCTGGAGAAACCTTATGGAAGATTCCATCATATCCCCGATTCTGAGCAAGGACATCCTTAAAATCGAAGACATACGCAATGCGGCCCTGCTCAGACAGGTATTTGAATTAGCCTGCACAGAGTCGGCAAAAGAGTTCTCTCTCACCAAAATGCAGGGCATGATAAATAGCGGCAGCGTTCCGACTATCAAGAGTTACCTGAGCATTCTGAACCAGTCGATGACGGTCTGCCCGCTTCAGAATTATTCACCGGCGCCGACTAGAGAAAAACTTTCCGTGCCCAAAATGCAGGTTTACGACAACGGATTCCGCAATAGGTACACGTCATTCCGTTTCAATCAGGCGCGGACTGACCCCGCAGAAAGGGGAAGACAAGTGGAATCGGCCGTAGGGGCTCATCTGGCGAGCAAGTCGGCAACGGACAATTTCGAGCTCTACTACTGGAGAAACGAGCGGAGGCAGGAGTGCGACTATGTGCTGTCGCTCGTAGCTATTGAAGTCAAAAGCACCCCTCTGTCAAAGACTCCGGAAGAGGGCACATCGCTCCCGCGCAGGTGCAGACATAGGCGCTGACCTCCACGGCCCGGCGGTGGGCATCGGCGAGCGGCTCGCCGCGCAGCAGCGAGGCGCAGAACGCGGCCGTGAAGCTGTCCCCCGCCCCGACCGTATCTACCACCTCCACCCTCGGGGTCGGGAGGAACGACTCCCCCACGCGGGAAAAGGCGAAACTTCCGTTGACCCCGCAGGTCAGTATCAGCAGCTCCAGACCGTAAAGCTCCATCAGACGGCGGCACTTCCGCTCCGGACCGCCCTCCAAAGAAAGCATAGCGGACAGCGTGTCGAGCTCCTCGTCGTTGAGTTTCAGCACATCACAGCGCCGCATCGAGTCTTCCAGAACCTCCCGGGTATAGTAATCGCGCCTCAGATTGATGTCGAAAACCTTCAGGCAATCCTCCGGCACGGAATCCAGAAAGCGCCCTATCGTGCTTCGGCTGACAGGACTTCTCTGCGCGAGCGAACCCCAGCAGACCGCAAGACAGGAGGCGGCAGCCCGCTCCATTTCCGGGGTAAAAGGTATGTTGTCCCACGCCGGATTGTCTATAAAGGTATATGTCGGCACGCCGTGGGAGTCGAGCGCGACGTCCACCCTTCCGGTCGGGAAATCCACCCTCGGGAGAATGTGGTCAAGATGGTTGCGCGTGAAAATCTCTTCGGCCTCGTCGCCCAGCGGGTCACGCCCTATCGCGCTGACTGCGAGGGCGTCAAATCCAAGCTGGGAGGCGTGGAACGCGAAATTCGCCGGAGCGCCGCCTAGCTTCGCCCCGTCAGGAAGGACATCCCAGAGAACCTCGCCCACTCCTATTATATATCTCCTGCTTTCCATTTGTAAACTCCGGCTTATCGCCCGCCGGATGAGGCGAAGACAAAAATAGTCAATTCTCCGGACTGCAAGCGCGCCCGGGCCCATATATCGTTTTAGTGTGCTGCGACTTATGAAAAACGGAAAACTGTCGCTACCTTTGATGAACTATGAGACAAGCAGTTTTAACAGAGCCGGAACATCTGGAGTTCCGTGAAGTGCCGTCCCCGAAGCCGGAAGACCTCGGGGCGCATCAGGTATTGGCAGACATCAAGAGGATAGGCATCTGCGGGAGCGAGATTCACTCCTGGCACGGGCAGCACCCGGCCACATTCTACCCCGTGGTTCAGGGGCACGAATACTCGGCCGTGGTGACCGCTGTCGGGAGTGAGGTCAGCGTGTGCAGGCCCGGCGACCGGATAACGGCACGGCCGCAGCTGGTGTGCGGGCATTGCGGCCCGTGCAGAAGGGGGCAGTACAATGTCTGCGAGAATCTCCGCGTACAGGCTTTCCAGGCCGACGGAGCGGCTCAGGACAGCTTCGTAATCGACGATGACAGGGTCGTAAAGCTCCCTGACGATATGCCTCTGGAATACGGGGCGATGATCGAACCCGCAGCCGTCGGGGTGCACGCCGTCGCGCGTGCCGGCGAGGTGCGCGGCAAGAATGTAGTGGTGTCCGGCGCCGGCACTATCGGCAACCTCGTCGCGCAGGCGGCGCTTGCGGCCGGGGCTGCCCGGGTGCTCATCACCGACGTGAGCGAAGGGCGTCTCGGCATAGCGCGGCAGTGCGGCATCAGCGAGACTCTAAATGTGTCCAAGACCACTCTCAAGGAGGCTGTGAAAGAGATTTTCGGCGAAGATGGCTTCCAGCTCGCTTTCGAAGTGGCCGGAGTGGAGTCGAGTGTGCGCCCGCTGATGGAATGCCTGGAGAAAGGCGGGACTCTGGTCGTGGTGGCCGTCTTCGCGCAGGACCCGAGGCTGAGTATGTTTCACCTCGGCGAGCACGAGCTCAATGTGGTGGGGACGATGATGTACCGCCACGAGGACTTCATCCGCGCGGTGGACAGCATCGAGGCCGGCTCGACCGTGCTGAAGCCGCTGATTTCCCGGACCTTCCCGTTCGGGCAGTACGCAGAGGCGTACCGCTTCATCGACGAGAACAGGGACTCTTCGATGAAGATAATCATAGACCTTGACGCTAAACAGAAATAGCCTATGACACTCATCGACTGGCTGATTGTAGCCGTTTTTCTCTGCACCCTCATCCTCATCGGATACCTCTTCTCCAAGAAGAACCGCAATATAGAGGACTACTTCGTCGCCGCTCGCTCGATGCCGGGCTGGCTGGTGGCAATCGCCGCCACCGGCACATCCATCAGCGCCGGCACCTTCGTGGGCTCGCCTGAGCTCGGGTTCAACACGAACCTCACCTATATAATGAACCTCATCGGCGCCATCTGCGGAGGCACTCTCGTGGCTGCATTCATCCTCCCGAAGCTCTACAACGCCCACACGATAACGGTTTACGGCTTCATCGGCAACCGCTTCGGCGAGACTTCCAAGAGGGCGACCTCGGTGATGTTCCTGCTCGGGCAGCTCTTCACCTCGGGCAGCCGTCTGTTCATCGCCGCCATCGCGGTCAGCGTCATCGTTTTCGGCAACATACAGTTCCAGTTCATGGTCTGGAGCATCGTGATCCTGGGTATAGTCTCCACCTTCTACACGATGATGGGAGGCATCAAGGGATTGCTCTACATCGACACTTTCCAGACCCTGCTGATGATATTCACCGGCGTGCTCGCGCTCATCCTCATAGCCTGCGACCTGGGCGGGCTCAGCCTCGGCGAAGTATGGGCGCTGCTCACCGACAGGGGGATGGTCAAGATGCCTTCTTCCGGAGACTGCACCCCGGGGATTGCCGCAGACGGGTCTCTGTCCGGATGGGCGGCGGGCAGCAAGCTGGAGATTTTCGATCCGAGCCTCGACTTCAGCAAGCCATACACCATACTTGCAGGGCTTGTCGGAGTGACGGTTTTCCGGGTGGCGCAGTTCTCCACCGACCACGAATTCGTCCAGAGGCAGCTCGCCTGTAAAGATGTCAGAAAAGCGGGCAGAAGCCTCGTGGCATCGCAGCTCATCACGCTCCCTACCGTCCTGATATTCCTCGGCATCGGACTTCTCCTCTATGTCAAGTACATCAGCGACCCGACTGCTGACGGCGCTCTGAGCGAGGGCTTCTTCAGCGACGCGCGCGACATCTTCCCGCAGTACATCAAGAACCACATCCCCGTCGGGGTGCGCGGCCTGATGATCACGGGACTGCTCGCGGCGGCCCTCTCCAGCTTCAACTCCGCCATCAACTCGATGGCCTCAAGCTTCGTCTCCGACCTCTACCTCCCCATCCGGAGGCAGCGCGGCAAGGGTCTGTCCTCCGATGCCGAGCAGCTCTCGTCGTCCCGCTGGGTGGTGGCGCTGATGGGAGCGATGCTGACCCTCTTCGCTATACTGACCTGCGTAATGCAGCAGAGCAGCGGTCTCAACCTCGTGGATTTCGCCACGGGAGTGATGTGTTTCGCCTATGTCGGGATGCTCGGGGTCTTCCTCACGGCCATCTTCACCCGGAGGGGCAATACCGCCAGCGTGCTCGCAGCCCTGATTGTCGGGGTGATCATCGTGATTCCGCTGATGTTCCAGAAAGCGCTCTTCGGCCACAACTGCATCGCCTGGACCTGGTGGTGCCCGCTGGGAGCCATCTTCACCACGCTCATCTGCCTGCTCGGGAAGCCTGAGAAAAAGCAGCTCTGATTTTAATAAACATACTCTTTCACTATGGCCGAGGCAGCAGCGCCCCGGCCATTTTTCAGTATTGTTTACCGGTATGTAAATCGTTATACATAAATAAGTTTTGTATTTAGTAAACTTATTGTCCATCTTTGCCACAGGCAGGCTCGGGAAAGGGCCTGCCGCCCATACCGGAAAATGAAGAAGAAAAATCTAATATCGACAGGAGTGACAATCGCCGACGTGGCAGAGGCCGCAGGCGTATCCGTCTCCCTCGTGTCGTTCGTTCTCAACGCCAAGCGCGGCCCTGACGGGGAATATCTCTGTTCGGCATCAAGAGCCACCGCAGAGCGGATAGTCGCCACGGCGAAGAAGCTCGGCTACCACAAGAATATGGCCGCCTCGTCGCTCCGCACCGGCTACAGCAAGACCATCGGGGTCGTGGTCGCGGACATCTCCAACACATTCTTCGGCGATGTGTGCAGAAACATCGAGAACCTCTCCTCGCAGGAGGGCTATCTCACCCTCTTCGGGAGCACCGACGACAACCCCGAGAAGATGATCCAGATCATCCGCAAGTTCATCTCCTCCGGAGTTGACGGCCTGATCGTGGCGCCGTGCGCACACACCGAAAAGGAGATCAGCGCGATAGCCGGGGGTACGCTTCCCGTGGTGCTCATCGACCGCGACCTTCCGCTGGCGCAGGGCGTGGGGAGAGTGATGCTGGACAATGTGGAGGCGGGGCGTCTGGCGACCAGACACCTGCTCGACAACGGATACAAGAAAATCGAGATGGTGCGCTACCGCACTGACATCCCGACCATACGGCAGCGCTTCGAAGGCTACCGTCTCGAGATGGAGGAGAACGGGCTGGGGATGTACATAAGGGACAATGTGGTAAGCTCCGAGACCATCAGGGAAGAGACCGCAGAAATAATAAGGGAAGCCCGCGCACGCAGCACGGAGGCTCTGATATTCCCGTCCAACAGGATTACCGTCGAAGGCATCGCCGCCATCGTGGACCGCGGCTTCAGCATCCCGGACGACATTGCCGTCGTGGGCTTCGACCAGGAGGACCACGCCGGGGTGTACAACCCGAAGCTCACCTATGTCTATCAGCCTACCCGGCTTGTGGCTAGATATTCGTTCAGTATGCTCCACTCTATGATCTGCGGAGAGGAGATTCCTGAGCCGAGGATAATCGAGCCGAAGTTCGTGCCGGGCCTTTCGTCAGCGGCGCCGAAGGGACGCCGCACCGATTCGGTGCTGCTCTGCGGCTCGATGTTCGACAGCCTCGGAGGATGGATTTCCGACCCGCAGTTTATGGACCAGATGGGTTCGAGCTGCCTTATCGCGCACGGGCTCGGCACTCCGGTGAGTGACGCGGCGACTTCGTTCCGCATAGAGATGGAGGGCGACTACAATGTCTTCGTCCGCACGCGCAACTGGACTGCTCCGTGGTCCGACAAGCCGACTCCGGGCATATTCTCGCTAAGCATCGACGGGACTCGTCTCGACTGCACTTTCGGGACAGGCTCCTCCCAGTGGCACTGGCAGCACGGCGGCATCGTCCGCCTCGGCGGTGGCCGTCACAGCCTCAGCGTGCACGACCTCGCCGGTTTCGACGCGCGCTTCGATTCCGTCCTGCTCACTCTGGGGCACAACGCCCCGGTAGAGGATATCGCCACTCTGAGGCGGCAGCTGCTCCCTCTTCCGGGCCTTCCGGAGGAAATGGGGAGCTTCGACTTCGTGGTCGTCGGCGGAGGAATCGCCGGGATGTGCGCCGCGCTTTCGGCCGCGAGACTCGGGCTTAAAGTCGCGCTGATCCAGGACCGCAAGGTGCTGGGAGGCAACAACTCGTCCGAAGTCCGGGTGGGGCTCGGAGGCCGCATCAACATAGGCCGCTATCCGTCGCTGGGCTATCTTCTCAACGAATTCGCCCCCTCCACCAAGGGCAACGCCCGTCCGGGCGAGACTTACGAAGACGGCAAGAAGCTGGATATCATACTCAAGGAAAAGAATATCAGTCTCTTCCTCGGCTACCGTGTCACGGGCGCGGAGAAAAGGGACCAGGAGCGTCTCTCCGCCGTCGTGGCCACCAATGTGGACGACTACCGCACGATCAGGATTGCGGGGAAATACTTCGCAGACTGCACCGGAGATGCCGTCCTCGGCGCTCTCGCCGGGGCGGAATGCGTGATGGGACGGGAAGCCCGGTCCAAGTACGGGGAGCCGTCCGCACCGGAGGAGGCGGACGGGGTCACCCTCGGAGCATCCGTGCAGTGGTATTCGGAGCCTTGCGGCCGCCCGTGCAGCTTCCCGGACATCGACTGGGGACTCGACATCGACGAGGAGAGCGCCCAGCGGGTGCGCCGCGGCCAGTGGTACTGGGAGGTCGGGATGGCCGACGACCAGATCCGCGACTGCGAGAAGATCCGCGACTACGGGATGTATGTGGCCTATTCCAACTGGGCATACCTCAAGAACCGCTCCCCTTACAGGGAGGAATACGCGGACGCCGAGCTGAAGTGGCTGTCGTACTACGCCGGGAAGCGCGAGAGCCGCAGGATTATGGGCGAGTTCGTCCTCACCGAGAACGACCTGAGGAATTTCGTGCTATACGACGACGGCTGCGTGTCCACATCCTGGTACATCGACAACCACGAACCCGACCCGGACAACGCGAGGCGCTACCGCGACCCTTGGCTGAGCTGCGGCCGCCTCTCCCCGCTCGGCTTCTATCCCCTGCCGTTCCGATGCCTGTTCAGCAAGGACATCCGCAACCTCTTCATGGCCGGGCGCGACATCTCCGTGAGCCACGTGGTACTCGGGACAACCAGGGTGATGCGAACCTGCGCGATGATGGGCGAAGTGGTGGGAATGGCCTGCTCGCTCTGCGCCGGCGAGGGGATTGACCCACGGGACATCTACCCGGAGAGATTCGACCGCCTCAAAGAGCTGATGAACCGCGGCACGGGCAACCCGAACCGCCCTTACACACAAATATACACGCTTATCGACACCACTGCCGAGCGCAGTGAAGAATGCTGAGAATTATGAAGAGAACCGCAGAATACCTAATACTGTCCGCGCTGGTGCTGTACTCCTGCGCGGGCGGGCCCGTCACTGCCTATCTAGACCCATCAAGGCCCGTGGAGGAGAGGGTCGAGGATGCGCTCTCCAGGATGACCCGGGAGGAGAAAGTGGCCATACTCCACGCGCAGTCGCGCTTCAGCTCCGCAGGAGTGCCGCGTCTGGGCATCCCGGAACTCTGGTGCACCGACGGGCCGCACGGCATCAGGCAGGAGGTCAAGTGGGACAGCTGGACTTCAGCAGGGTGGACCAACGACTCCTGCACCGCCTTTCCTGCACTGACCGCACTCGCGGCCACATTCGACCCTTCACTCGCCCGCGAATACGGGACAGCAATCGGCGAGGAGGCGCGCTACCGTGGCAAGGATGTGCTTCTGGGGCCGGGGTGCAATATCTACCGCACACCGCTGTGCGGCAGGAATTTCGAGTATATGGGAGAAGACCCGATGCTGAGTTCAGCTATGGTCGTCCCTTACATCGAGGGCGTACAGGAGCAGGGGGTCGCCGCCTGCGTCAAACACTTCGCGCTCAACAACCAGGAGCTCCACCGCCACACTACCGATGTACACGTCAGCGACAGGGCTCTCTACGAAATCTATCTGCCCGCATTCCGCGCGGCTGTAGTCGATGCCGGCGCCTGGGCGGTGATGGGCTCCTATAACCTCTACGAGGGCGAGCACTGCTGCCACAACTCGCGGCTGACCGGGATACTCAAGGGCGACTGGGGCTTCGACGGGGTGCTCATCAGCGACTGGGGCGGCGCGCACGACACGGCTCAGGCCATAGAGAACGGACTCGATATGGAGTTCGGCACATACACCGACGGGCTCACCTCCGGCAAGGGCAACGCCTATGACAGGTTCCACCTTGCGCGGCCTTATCTTCGCCGGCTCGAAAGCGGGGAAGCCTCGGAAGCGACACTGGACGACAAGGCGAGGCGTGTGCTCCGCCTGATGATGCGGACTTCCCTGTCAGGGAGCCGCCCTTACGGGCGTTTCACCTGCCCGGAGCACTCCGAGGCGGCCCGCCGTATAGGCTCGGAAAGCATAGTCCTGCTCAAGAACGAAGGCGGGGTGCTGCCGCTTCGCTACAATAAGATACTCGTGGTCGGAGAGAACGCCGTCCGGCAGATGACGCAGGGAGGAGGGAGCTCGTCCCTGAAGACCAAGTATGAGATAAGCCCGCTTGAGGGGCTGCGCGCCGCTCTTCCGGATGCGGAAATCACCTATATCCCGGGCTACTCTTCTTCCGGAGAGGCCGATGTGGAAGCGGCGCTGCTCGCCGCCTCGAAGGCCGACGCGGTCATATTCTTCGGAGGTCTCAATAAAGAGAGGCATCAGGATGCGGAGAGTTACGACCGGGAGGCCTGGACTCTCCCCTATGGTCAGGACTCGCTCATCTTCGCCCTCGCCGAAGTCAACCCGAGACTGGTGGTAGTCAACATCTCCGGCAATGCGGTGGCGATGCCGTGGGCCGAGAAGGTCTCCGCCATAGTGCAGAGCTGGTATCTGGGAAGCGAGTCGGGGAACTGCCTCGCCGATGTGCTCAGCGGAAAGGTGAACCCTTCCGGGAGGCTTCCGTTCACCATCCCGGTACGCTTCGAAGACGGGCCGCTTCGCAGCGCCGCACAATATCCGGGAACTCCGCGCGGAGACGCGTCGGACAAGAACACAATCTGGGACGAGGACTACTCGGAGGACATCTATGTCGGCTACCGCTGGTACGACAAGGCCGGTATCGAGCCGCGCTTCGCCTTCGGGCACGGGCTGAGCTATACCTCTTTCGAATACGGCGAGCCGACTGTCTCCGGCACAAGGGTGTCATTCACTCTAACCAACACCGGCCGGCGTGCAGGTGCGGAGGTCGCCCAGATCTATGTCGGCCTGCCGGGCGAGGACCGTCCGGTGAAGGAACTGAAGGCATTCAGAAAAATCTTCCTCGATGCAGGACAGACAAAAAGAATCAGTATAACTCTCGACAGGAAGAATCTTATGCAATATGACGCGGGCTGGAAACTCCCGCACGGGGAATACCGGCTCTATATCGGGCCGTCTTCCTCGGACATCAGGACCGTAGCAACCATAAAACTGTAATATAATGAAAAAAACAATTCTGCTTCTAAGCGCCATCCTGCTTCTGAGCGCGTGCCAGCGAGATTCGGAAATCTCCGCCGACACGGATGTCAGAGCAGCCATCAAGCTGAGCGTCAGCGAGATACTCTCGTCTTCGGCGAGGGTATCCGTGGAATGTCGCCAGGATGATGTCGTTTCGTGCCTGATCACCCCACCGCAGAAATGGGAGGGAGAGGCGGCCGAGTATCTGTCGATGGACGCTATTGAGAAATGGGACTTCATCTCCGCAAGCGGCAGGGAGTCCTCGCTCGAAGGCCAGCTCTTCAGGGGGCTCAGCTCACGGAGCCGATACTTCATCGGGGCCGTGGGACTCGACGCGCAGGGCAAGGTCATCACCGCACCGGTATTCACCACATTTGAGACCGTAACGATGTCCGTAGCGCTCTCGGCGCAATACACGGGACGCTCGGATGACGGCAGATATGCCTTCGCCGCATCCATCGTCCCGGACAGATCCACCGCAAGATACAAGTACATATTTGACGATGTCCACATCAAGGCCGGCGCGGACGAGATCCGCGAACTGCTCCTCAGTGATGGCGCGGATGTCCATACCGCCGCCGAGGCCGTTGAGCTCTCGCTCGCTTCGGAAAGCAGGAAAGTCGTGGTGGCCGCCCTGCCATACGATATGGACGGCAATCCGGGCGATGTCGCGATGCTGGTTGCAGCCGGAGAGATGACCCTCGTATCCGTGGACTTCGGCACTCCTGTGGAACTCCCTTCAGTCGACAAGGACGAGAAGATATTCGAAGCCGTGGTTGACGCGCCGTCATCCGGCGAATTCACAGTCACCGTAAACGGGGAGCAGTATGGATTCCAGCCATACTCCGGCAACGGAGGCGTGGGCAGTTTCACCGGCAAGGAGGGCATCGCCTACCCTGCGGTGGGTCTGGATGCCGCACAGACGGGTACGCGTCCGCTCAGCTACTCCATCTCCAAGGCCGTGGGCAGGATGCAGAAGATTTCCGAGGGCGGCAGCAGGTTCTGGTGCTCGACCGGAGCGGCGGGCAAGCTCTTCGTTCGCATAGACCTAAGCGGTGAGGACGGAATCCCGCGCTACTACTTCCGTATCCCGGAGCCGGAGAATGTGATTCTCCATGAGTCCTTCGACCTCTTCGCCTACTCGGGCGACTATATGAAACCCGCGAACGGCTGTGCCGTCGCCCTCACCCCAGACATTGCCGACGGCACGGAGCCGGGAGAGATGCAGGCTTGGAATATGACCAACGCCCAGGGGGCCAACAAGAACGAGGTAGGCTACCAGAAAACCTGGTATGACTATCCGACGCAGGTGTCGGGCAAGGTTCTGGCTTCCGCTAGCTACATACGCAACCGCGATTTGAGCGGCTGGAAGATTCTCAACTGCGGGGAGAAGGTGGGCGCAATCCAGCTCTCCGTCAGCGGCACCAACACCTACGGCGTGCTTGAAACCCCGGCGCTCACCGCACTCGAAGGCACTTCCGAAGTAACGCTGGAGATCGACATCGCGCGCTTCTCCACCTCCTCCAAGAACAAGATTGCCATCCGCATCGGCGGCGAGGGGACATTCCTCTCCGGAGAGGTGCGGGTTGACGGCCAGGTCAGCAAAACTCTTGAAGTGTCCGGAAGCGAATACCAGTTCGGCTACGAAGCTGACGTCTGCCCTCCGTCCAAGAGCAACGGCGCTCTCGACAAGCCTGTCTCCCATTTCAAGTTCAGAATCGGCAATGCCGGTCCTCAGACCACGGTCATCGTGGACACATCCGTGGGAGCCAATGCCAAGCGGGACAACGCCGGCGCTTCGAGATGTTTCGTGTTTGACTTGAAAATCAGCAGATAAATACTATGAAAAAGATTATATCAATACTTCTGGCAAGCTTTCTTGCCACCGCTCTCGCCTCCGCACAACCCCTGCGCTCCGGCACGGTCAAGGACACGGACGGCATTCCGGTCCCGGGAGCGTCAGTGATGATTGAGGGCACTACCGCCGGCACGATGACGGATATGGACGGCAGGTGGTCTCTCAAGGCAGCCGAAGGGCAGACACTCGTCGCCTCCTGCCTCGGATACGCTGATGCCCGCCAAAAGGTCGGCAACGCCCAGATCATCGACTTTGTCCTCGAAGTTGACGCGACATTCCTCGACGAGGTGGTCGTGGTCGGCTACGATGTACAGAAAAAGGTCAACCTCACCGGAGCCGTCTCTTCGCTGCCCGTCGATATGATTGAGACCCGTCCGGTCGCCAATGTCGCCAACGCCCTCCAGGGCCTTGCGGCCGGAGTGACGGTGACGAGCCAGTCCGGCAACCCGGGCGCATCGGGCAGTACCGTGAGAATCAGGGGAATAGGTACGTTCGGAGGATCGAGCGCATCGCCTCTGGTGCTGATTGACGGAGTGCAGGGCAGCATCGACGATGTGGACCCGTCGCAGATTGACAAGATGTCCGTGCTCAAGGATGCCGCGTCGTCGTCCATCTACGGTTCGCGCGCGGCCAACGGAGTTATCCTCATCACTACCAAGCGCG
>CAVJHI010000044.1:0-14228 GCA_963649415.1 bacterium | reverse complement strand
CCAGTCAAACCAGCCAATCCGTAAATCTGCAGCCTAGATTGACAGTATGCTCAGCACATTGATGAGCTCGCGGTCGATCGGCTTGTCTATCTTGACGGCGCGGGAGATAGGGATATAGACGATCTGGTCGTTCTTGATGCCTATCATCACATTGCGCTGGCCCTCCTTGAGCGCCTCGATGGAAGCGACTCCCAGGCGGCTGGCAAGGATTCGGTCGTAGGCAGTAGGGGTGCCGCCGCGCTGCAGGTGCCCGAGTATTGACACCTTCACATCGTACTGCGGATACTCCTTGCGCACACGCTCGGCGTAGTGCATCGCGCCGCCGTCCTTCTCGGACACGAGCACGATACTGCTGTTCTTGCTCTTGCGGATGCCCCTCCCGATGAAAGTCGCCAGCTGGTCGATGTCGGTATTGTCCTCAGGGATGATGGCAGCCTCGGCGCCTGCGGCAATCGCGCTGTTCTGCGCGAGGAAGCCGGCGTCGCGTCCCATCACCTCCACGAAGAAGATGCGGTCGTGGCTGGTCGCGGTGTCGCGAATCTTGTCCACGCACTCCATAATGGTGTTGAGCGCGGTGTCATATCCGATGGTGGAGTCAGTGCCGTAGAGGTCGTTGTCGATAGTGCCCGGAAGTCCGATGACCGTCACATCGTGCTCGCTTGCAAGCAGCTGCGCTCCGGTGAGGGAGCCGTTGCCGCCGATTACCACAAGCGCGTCGATGCCGAATTTCTGGATGTTCTCGTAGGCCTTGGTGCGCCCCTCCGGAGTACGGAACTCGTCGCTGCGGGCAGTCTTGAGGATGGTGCCGCCGCGCTGAATCATATTGCTGACGCTCTCGGTCGTCAGTTCCTTGAGGTTGCCCTCGATCAGGCCTTCCCAGCCGCGGACTATGCCGTAAACTTTGCAGCCTTCGAAAATCGCCGCACGGGTCACCGCCCTGATGCAGGCGTTCATCCCCGGTGCATCTCCGCCGGAGGTAAGTACTCCTATGGTTTTAATGTTCATTTTTCACTAAATTTTATGGGCGCAAAGATATAAATTTTTGCCTTGCGCGCGCCGTATAATGCCGCAAAAAATATGCCTTGCCCCCTGCCTTATTAGGACTGAATTTGAATTTTTTTGTAACTTAGCGACTATTATGAAAAAGTATGCTGCAATCCTTGCGGTCGCCATCGCCGCCCTCAGCCTTTCAGCCTGCGGAAACAGTGGCAAAGAATGCTGTAAGAATGAGTCTGAATGCTGCCAGGAGGCCAATCCTGTCATCAAGGCCATAATGAGCCGCCGCTCCATCCGCAAGTACAAGGATACCCCGGTGGAGAGGGAGAAACTCCAGCTCATCGCCGAGTGCGGAGTCAACGCTCCTAACGGGATGAACGCCCAGCGCTGGGAGGTCAGAATCGTGGACAGCGCCGAGAGCATCGACGCCATCACGGAGAAGTTCAAGGAAGCCAATCCGGAAATGGTCGCCCGCGACGAGAATTTCAAGAATATGTTCAGAAACGCACCGGCGGTCATCTTCATCGCCGTGCCTGAGGGAGAGGACGGGGTCAACGCCGGACTGATGGGGGAGAATATGATACTCGCCGCGCAATCCCTCGGACTCGGGACCGTATGCCTCGGCGGACCGGTCAACTTCCTGAAGAACAGTGCCGACGGCAAGGCATTCCTCGAGAAGCTCGACTTCAGCGAGGGCTACAGCCTCCTCTATATGATAGGAGTGGGCTATCCTGACGAGACACCTGACGCCAAACCGCGCGACCTGAGCAAGATACGTTTCGTAGAATAGATGATTACCAACGCCGAGATAAAGCACATCCGCTCGCTCCGGGAGAAGAAATTCCGGGACGAGTACGCTCAGTTTGTGGTCGAGGGGGAGAAGATGGTCCGCGAGGCGGCGGCCTCCGGGCTGCAGGTCGCGGGCAGGTGGAGCATAGACGAGATAGGGGAGAGCGCGATGGCGAAAATCAGCCAGTTATCCAGCCCCTCGCCGGTGCTCGCAGTAGTGGCAAAACCCCGTCCCAAGTCCCTGCCAGAGCAGCCGCAACGCGGTCTGTATCTGGCGCTTGACTCGGTGCGCGACCCCGGCAATCTCGGCACAATAATCCGCATCGCCGACTGGTTCGGAGTTAATACAATCTTCGTCTCGGCGGACTGCGTGGAGCAGTACAATCCCAAGGTAGTGCAGGCCTCGATGGGTTCGATATTCAGAGTCTCCCTCATCGAAGCCGACATCCCTGAAGTCTGCCGGAGATTCCGCGCGGCCCGGATGCCGGTCTGGGGGATGGTGCTCGACGGGCAGAATCTCTATAAGGAGGAGTTTGAGCCTGAGGGACTTATAGTAATGGGTAACGAATCTGTGGGCATCAGCCCCGCAGTGAGGAAGGAGCTCAGCAGGGGGCTGCTTATCCCTTCCTTCGGCACGAGCGGCGCAGAGTCCCTGAATGTAGCCGTGGCCACCGCCGTCACCCTTTCGGAATTCAGGAGGAGGTCGCGATGAGAAAGGCCGCGCTGCTGCTTGTGCCCCTGCTGCTCGCTTCGTGCAGCACCACCAGGATACTCTCCGAGGGGGAATACCTCCTGGCTTCGAGCAGGATTGAAGTCCGCGGAGAAGACAGGCCCCGCACCGGCGAGGTCTCGCAGTATGTGCGGCAGCAGCCCAACTCCAGCCTTTTCGGCTGGGCGCCATTCGTCAGCGTGTACAACTGGTCCGACGGCAGCGGCAAGGGCCTGAATGCCCTCTGGGAGAAGATAGGCACGGCCCCGGTGGTCTTCGACAGCGGCCAGATGGACGCGAGCTGCGAAGCGATGGAGAACCATCTCGCCTACATCGGCTAC
The DNA here is from genome assembly GCA_963649415.1 of bacterium. Classification (GTDB taxonomy): domain Bacteria; phylum Bacteroidota; class Bacteroidia; order Bacteroidales; family UBA932; genus Cryptobacteroides. The sequence continues at coordinate 11,393 of CAVJHI010000044.1, read as the reverse complement.
TACAAGGCCAAAGTGACTCCGTCAGTGAGATACAAGGGCCGCAAGGCCTATGTCCGCTATCTGGTCGAGCCGGGCGCGCGGCACAGGATAGACAGCCTCGTGTTCGAGGTGCCGGAGGGGGAGTTCGCAGAGGAGTTCCGCGCCGACAGCGCCTCGGTCACGATACGCGAGGGCGACTATCTATCCGAGAAGTCGCTTGAGGCCGAAACTGTCCGCGGCGCATCGTACTTCAGAAACCTCGGCTACTACAGCTTCAACAAGAACAACTACTTCTTCGAGGCCGACACCCTCGGCGCGAAGAACATACTCTACTACCGCATCCGGGGCTACACCCGCAACGAAAGCCCCCAGAGCGACGCCCCAATCTCGAAATACCGCATCGGCGAGGTCAGCATCCATTATCCTTCCAGCATCAGTTTCAAGAAGTCGATGCTGGAGAAATTCAACACCATACACCCGGGCGACTGGTACAGCGAGAATCTGGTAAACGCCAGCTACAACCGCTTCTCCGCGCTGGGCGTGTTCAACAGCGTCAATGTGGAACTGACCCCGACCGACAGCGCCAGAGTGAACTGCGACATCCGGCTCGGAGGCTCGGGAGTCTTCGGATTCAAGGCCAATTTCGAGGCTTCCTCCAACTCTTCCGGCCTGCTGGGCGTGTCTCCGCAGCTCACATTCTTCCACAAGAACCTTTTCCGCGGTGGCGAGAGGCTCAACCTCGACTTCTCCGGCAACTGGCAGTTCAACCCCGGCACACAGGTGCGTGCCACAGAGCTGGGTGTGTCCGCCAGCCTGGGCTTCCCGAATGCCAGGACCTACCGCCCGGACAGAGCGGAGGCCTCCGGCGCAATCCCGAGGACGGAAATCAAAGCAAGCTACAATTACCAGAACCGTCCGGAATACCGCCGCGGCATCGCCGGATTCTCATACGGCTTCAGCGGGCAGAGCGGGCGCAATCTCTTCTACCAGTTCTACCCTCTGCAGCTCAACCTTGTCAATCTGCATGAAATCAGCGACGACTTCCAGACCACTCTCAGCAGCAACCCTTATCTCTGGGATTCGTTTGAGGACCAGATAGATGCGGGAGTGGGCGGAACCCTCTACTACACAACAAATTCGGACATAGTCCCGAAGACCCCGTATCACTACGCGCGGCTGTCCGTCGATGTGGCGGGCAATCTCATCTCGCTCTTCGACCGCTATATGCCGGTGGACGATATGGGCAAGCATCTGCTGCTCAGACTGCCGTACAACCAGTATGTCAAGGCTGCGCTGACCCTCGGCAGGACATTCCGCTTCGGCCGCAACGACAGCCAGGCCCTTGCGCTGCGCTTCGACTCCGGCATAGGCAAGGCCTACGGCAACTCTCTTGCGCTCCCATTCGAAAAGCAGTTCTACTGCGGCGGAGCGAGCAGTATGAGGGGCTGGCAGGTGCGTTCGCTCGGACCTGGATTCAGCGAAATGAATTCCGGCTTCATCATTCCGAGCCAGACCGGCGACATCAAGCTTGAAGCCGATATGGAATATCGCTTCAAGATGTTCTGGAAACTTGAGGGCGCGCTCTTCGCCGAGGCCGGCAATGTCTGGCAGCTCGACGACATAGAGCAGCTCCGCCCGGAGAGCGTTGCTGCCGACTGGGGCTGGGGCATAAGGCTCAATATGGACTTCATCCTCCTGCGTCTCGATATGGGATTCAGGGTTCACGACCCGTCCCGCGAGGCGGGCAGCCGCTGGGTCGGCCCGTCCGGCTGGTTAAGGCGGAGCGGCTACGCCATCCACTTCGGCGTGGGTTATCCATTTTAAATATTACAATGAAAATGATTATCTATCAAGCCCTCACGAGGCTTTGGGGCGCCGGGCGCCTCTCCTCCTGGGATGAGGCTACTCTCAATTATCTGCGCTCCCTCGGAGCCGACTGCATCTGGCTCACCGGCATCCCCCGTCACGCCAGCGGCAAGGATTTCGTCAAAGGCGATCCGGGCTGCCCGTATTCCATAACGGACTGGATGGATATTAACCCATATCTCGCTGACAATCAGGAGCGTAGGATGGATGAATTCGCCGCTCTCACCGACAGGGTGCACGCAGCGGGGCTGAAACTGCTCATCGACTACATCCCTAACCATGTGGCCAGGGATTATCAGGGCAAGATTGTGCACTTCGACTACTGCGACGCCGACTGGACCGACACCCTCAAGAACGACTGGTCCTCACCGCAGACCCGCGAGGCGATGGGCGAGATACTCCGGTTCTGGCTGGGGAGGGGAGTCGATGGCTTTCGCTGTGATATGGTGGAGCTGGTGCCGCCCGAAGCGCTTGGGAGCCTGATTGCAGATGTGAAGCGGGATTACCCGGAGGCAATCTTCGTCGCCGAAGTCTATGGCAAATGTAACTACCGCCGCTATATCGAGGAGGTTGGTTTCGACCTGCTCTACGACAAATCCGGGCTCTACGATAGCCTCAGGGCAATCAGCACCAATGGCCTGAGCGCCCGCGCCATCACCTGGAACTGGCAGTTCCTCTCCGACCTGCAGCCGCGGATGCTCAATTTCCTTGAGAACCACGACGAGCAGAGGGCAGCGTCCCCGTTCTTCCTCGGAGCGCCCGAAAAGGCCTATGCGGCGCTGGCTGTCTCGCTCCTTTTCAACGATGCGTCATTTATGCTCTATTTCGGCCAGGAGGCGGGAGAGGCCGCGGCGGAAAGCGGCAACGGCCGCACTTCCATCTTCGATATCACGCACCCCGCCACGATTGGGAGACTCTGCGATGCCGTGCACGGCCGCGGCAGCCTGCTCCCGCAGGAGGCGGCGGTGCTGGAGAGATACAGGCAGATGCTCCGGTATGCAAAAATCCCGGCATTCTCGCAGGGAAAATGCTGGGATCTGTGCTATTGCAACCTTTCTTCCGAAGGCTTCGAATCGGAGCGGCATTTCGCATTCCTGCGCTACGACGACTCCGAAGTCTATCTTGTATTCTGCAACTTCTCCTCCGCTGCAGCCTCGAGGGTGAGAATCACCGTTCCTGAAGAACTCCGGGGAGTGACTTCCTGCTCCGAAGCGGTCGTGGAAGACACTGCAGCCTGGGATGCGCAGGTCGTTAAGCTACCATCTGTCCGATAAGGATGGATGCGATGAGGGCGAGGATGGCGTAGAACTCAGGAAGAGCAGCGTAGATCATCGTCTGGGTCATCACATTGTGGCCCTGGCTGACGCCCACGATACCGTTGGCGCATACCTGACCCTGACGGATGGCAGAGAAGAGGCAGACGAGTCCGACAGCGAGACCCACTGCGAAATAGAGCAGGCCGTAGTTGACGAAGTCATTGCCGAGCCAGAGCACGAAGGCGAGGAAGCCGTAGAGACCCTGGGTGGCCGGAATAGCGGAGAGAATCATATATGAAGATGACTTCTCCGGCATCTTTTTGAGAGCGCCCTCGGCTGCGTTGCCGGCGATGGTGGTGCCGTAGGCAGAGCCTATGCACGCGAGGCAGAACATGAGTGCCAGTCCGAGGTAACCAAGAATTGTGTTAAGCATAATTGTTTGTGTTTTATTTGTTTTGATTATTTCCTTATCGGGTTGTAAGCCGAACCCTGGCCTTCGTAGCCGGAGTTCTTGAAGAATTCTACGAAATTGAGTCGCAGAGGGTGTACGAACGCGCCGAGGCAGCTCATCGCGAGGTTGAGCACATGCCCGACGAGCAGAATCAGCGCAAACGGAATCCACTGCCAGGTCGGGTCGGTGCCGCGCACCATCTCGGCAATCTGGTTGAAGGTCTGCGCGAGCATTCCTCCGGAGAGTCCGAGGGCGTAGAGACGGATGTAGCTGAGCACATCGCTCATCAAGCCGGAAACCATACTGTAGGTGTCCCAGAGCCCGATTCCCACATTGAGGAGCGGGTTGCGGCCAAGCTTGTTGAAGATGAATATTCCGAGAGCGGAAACCGCAGCGATGCCGATGAGCAGCCACTTGATCGCGGCCTCTGGGAGTACCCCGAACGCGCCGATTACAAGTCCTGCCACTCCGCCGACTATCAGCAGGGTCCATCCTAGGGTGCTGAGACTCTCCTTGAACCCGTCCCTGCGCACGGCCCAGACTGCCTTAGTGAGCATCGCGAGACAGATGTGCGCCACACCGATGATAAGCGAGAGCACCATCTGCTTGGCGTAGAGATTGCCGCCGACCTCGATGTCGCCCGTAATCATCAGCTTCTTGCACCAGTCCGGAACCCAGCTCTGGTCAGGCAGGCTGACGCCGAACAGTCCCCCCATCACGAAGCCGACTATGACTGTGCCGACTCCGAGTATGGTGATGAGCCCCCACATATTGGCGAGTCCGCCGCTCTTCCTTCTGAGGAAGAGGCCGATGGCGATGAGCAGCAGGCCGTAGCCCATATCTCCCATACACATCGAGAAGAAGAGCAGGAAGAATATGCTCAGGAACACCGTAGGGTCGAACTCGTTGTAAACAGGCATTCCGTACATCGAGGTGAGAGGCTCGAACTGACGGACGAACCAGTTGTTCTTCAGCTTGATAGGCGGCTTGTCGGAGGCCGTCGCCTTCTCCGCTATCCAGTAGATGTCCATCGCGTCGAAGGCTTCCTTCAGCCTTTCGTCCTCTTCCGACGGGGCGAAGCCCTCGAAGACGACAAGGGCATCCTCGGCGGCCTTGCGGCCGGTAACTCCGGCGAGATAGACATTGAGCTCAGCATAGAGGGAGCGCACCTTCTCTTCGAGAGCGGGCAGTTCGGAGCGGCGATTCTCGAGCTCGCTGCGGTAGCTCGCTATCCTGGCGTCGAGCCTTTCCAGCTCGTCGCGCACTTCGGCTTCGGTCTTCTGCGGTGCGGGCAGCTCCTTTACCGGGAAGCCCTCGCTGTCGCCGACCACCACGAACCACACGCTGCCCTCCTTCTCCGCGACCTTCTGGAGCGCATAGGACTGCTCCCATTCGGCCTTGAATGACTTCTTGGGCACGCGGTAGAACTTGACTCCAAGGGCGGCGAGCTTCTCCCTGTCGTAGTCTCCCCAGACGCTGAGGTCCTCGAGACTGCGGCTCAGGGTAAGCCTTTCGCTCTGAAGCTGCTGCAGATTGGCGTCGGACCCTTCGGTGATGCATTTGATGAGGGACTTGGTCGCCTCGATGTCGGATACTATGCGTCCGGACACATCGTCCACAGGCTTGGAAGAGCGGCTGATGTCCACCACTCCGAGTTCCTGAAGATTTCTGAGGAACTCCTCCTTCTCCCCGCTGAGCAGGATGAAGGAATATTTGGTCATTGCAGTAATCATTGCTCCGCCTCCTCCTCTGCGGCGTGACGGGTCTTGACTATCTTGGACGAAGCCTTGGAGAGGTTTTCCTCATCCTCCATATATCGCTTGATTTTGCGTATCGCTTCCTGGTATCCCGGTATCTGCACCTTCTCGTAGAGATTGACCTTCTGGGTGGTCTTCTTGCGGTTGAATTCCAGAATGCGGCGCTTCTCCTCGTAAACCTCGGATTCGATGCCGATGCGGGTCAGGTCCTTGAGTATCCTCACCCCGTCGGCAAACCAGGCCGGCTTGACGAAAGCGTTGAACGGCATTATCTCGTAGTGGATTTCGTCCAGCTGCGGAGTTTTGACGCCGGCCACCTTGACGGTGCGCAGGTCCACATCGGTGATGCGGATCAGTCCCGGCTCGAACTCGTTCCACAGCGCTGCGAGATAGTCGTATCCCGCGAGTGACCTCTCAAGCTCCTCCTCAAGTCTCCGGGATTCGTTCTTGGCGGTGAGCACAGCGCCGCGCAGAGCCGACTCTTTGTTCTTGAGGGTCGGCAGGGCACTGCGGCGCATCTTGAGCTGCTTGCCAAGATTCGTCAGCGAAGTCTTATTGTATTGAAATTTGATGGCCACTGTATGTTATTTCTTCCAGTATTTATCTATCAATGACTGCCTTATGCCGGTCTCCGCCGGGGAGAAATATTTCGCGAATATCTCCCACGCCGTGTCGAGCATCTCCTCGATGCTGATGTTGACATCGATAGAGAGCAGGCGGGTGGCGTATTCCTTGGCGTAGTCCAGACACCTGAGGTCGTAGTCGGAGAGGTCGAAACCGTTCTCCAGCTTGGTCTTGGCGTTCTGCGCGTCGGCGTAGAGGCGCACTCCGGCGTTCATCACCTGGGAGTGGTCCTCGCGGGTCTTCTTGCCCTGCACGTGCTGCTTGAGTCGGCTCAGGGAGCGGAACGGATCCACGATTACCTTGCCGGAGTCGGAGTCCGCGCGCAGGAAGAGCTGGCCCTCGGTGATGTAGCCGGTGTTGTCCGGAATCGCGTGGGTGATGTCCCCGTCGTTGAGGGTGGTCACGGCGATGATGGTGATGGAACCGCCGTCAGGCAGCTGCACGGCCTTCTCGTAGATCTTGGCGAGGTCGGAGTAGAGCGAGCCAGGCATGGAGTCCTTGGACGGAATCTGGTCCATACGGTTGGAAACGATGGAGAGAGCGTCGGCGTAGAGGGTCATATCGGTAAGGAGCACGAGCACCTTCTCGTTGCAGTCCACGGCGAAGTACTCCGCGGCGGCGAGCGCCATATCCGGGATGAGCAGACGCTCCACAGGCGGCTCCTCGGTCGTGTTGACGAAGGAGACGATCCTGTCCAGCGCGCCCGCCGCCTCGAATTCGTGGCGGAAGAAGAGGTAGTCGTCGTTGGAGAGTCCCATCCCTCCGAGGATGATCTTGTCCACATCGGCTCTCAGCGCCACATCTGCCATCACCTTGTTGTAAGGCTGGTCAGGGTCGGCGAAGAACGGAATCTTCTGCCCGGAGACGAGGGTGTTGTTGAGGTCGATGCCGGCGATGCCGGTCGGAATCAGCTCGGAAGGCTGGCGGCGCTTGTATGGGTTGACGGACGGACCGCCCACCTCGCGCTCTTCTCCTTCCACCTCGGGACCGCCGTCGATAGGCTTGCCGTAGGCGTTGAAGAAGCGGCCGGAAAGCTGCCTGCTGACCTTGAGGGTCGGAGGCGCTCCGAGGAACGATACTTCGGCGTCGGTAGGGATGCCCTCCGTGCCGGAGAATACCTGCAGCGTGACGGTGTCGCCCTTGGTCTTGACTATCTGGGCGAGCTTGCCGTTTACGGTTGCCAGCTCATCGTTGGCCACTCCCGTCGCGTTGAGGGAAACGGTGGCCTTGGTGATGGCGTTGAGCCTGGTATATGTGCGTTTATATGCTTTGACTGCCATATTATTGAAGGAGTTTGCTCAGCTGCTGCTGATATTCTTTGAACTTGTCGCTCTGGAACTCGGAATAGTTCATCTGGCGCAGGATGTTGATCATCTGCTTGAAGTAGCTCCGGCATTCCTCGAAGTCCTCGAAGTGGAAGTCGCGCTCGCAGATGCCGACTATCAGGCCGAGCATATATTTCTGCCGCTCGATAGGGCAGAGGGCGTCCACCTCGTCGAACGCGTCCTGCTGCAGGAAGGCGTAGTCTATCAGCTCGGACTTCCAGAACGCTTCGTGGTAGCTCATAGGCACGCCGTCGTCGCCGAGGATGTTGATCTGGTCGGCCATTTCCTTGCCCTTGCGGACTATGTTCTTGGCCTTGAGGACCTTTTCTACCCAGCCCTTCTCTATCTTGGCGTCGAGCCAGCTGACGATTTCCGGATATTCGAGGTACTTGGAATAGGAGTCGATAGGGCTTACCGCCGGGTAGCGCTTCTGGTCGGCGCGGCTCTGCTCGAGGGCGTAGAAGCAGCGTGCGGCCTTCTTGGTGGATTCGGTCACAGGCTCCTTGAGGTTGCCTCCGGCAGGGGATACGGTGCCGATGAAGGTGATGGCTCCGGTCTTGCCGTTGTTGAGGCGGACCATGCCGGCGCGGGCGTAGAAGTTGGATATGATGGCCGAGAGGTCCACAGGGAAGGCATCCGCTCCCGGGAGCTCCTCCATACGGTTGGACATCTCCCTCAGGGCCTGTGCCCAGCGGGATGTGGAGTCGGCGAGAAGCAGGCAGCGCAGACCCATCGCGCGGTAGTATTCGCAGATGGTCATCGCCGTATAGACGGATGCTTCACGCGCGGCCACAGGCATGTTGGAGGTGTTGCAGATGATTACGGTACGCTCCATCAGGTGTCTGCCGGTGTGCGGGTCGATGAGCTCAGGGAACTCCGTGAATATCTCCACGACCTCGTTGGCGCGCTCGCCGCAGGCCGCCATCACGATCACATCGGCCTCGCCCTGCTTGGCGATAGCGTGCTGGAGCACCGTCTTGCCGCAGCCGAAAGGTCCCGGGATGAAGCCCGTGCCGCCTTCGGCGATAGGGTTGAAGCTGTCGATGACGCGGACTCCGGTCTCCATAATCTTCTCCGGACGCGGCTTCTCACGATAGGCCCTGACCGCTACCTTTACAGGCCACTTCTGGGTCATCGTCACATCGACATCTCCGTCCGGGCCGCTGAGGGTCGCGATGACGCTGTCGATGTTGTACTGTCCTGCAGGGGCTACGCTCTTGACGGTGTAGTCGCCCTTGAAGCTAAACGGCACCATAATTTTGTGGGGCAGCCAGCCTTCCTTGACCTCTCCGAGCCAGTCTGCGGCGGCCACCTTGTCGCCCGCCTTGGCGAGCGGGGTGAAGTCCCAGAGCTTGTCATGGTCGAGAGGGTCGGTGTATTCTCCACGCTTCAGGAACACTCCCTCCATCGTGGTAAGGTCGTTCTGCAGACCGTCATAGACGCTTGAGAGCAGTCCCGGCCCTAGGGTCACTTCGAGCATCCTGCCGAGGAACTCGACGCTGTCGCCGTTCCTGAGGCCGCGGGTGCTTTCGAAGACCTGGACGGAAGCCTTGTCGCCGGTGACCTTGATGACCTCGGCGAGGACTTTGGTCCCGGCGAGATCGATGTAGCAGAGCTCATTCTCCGCCACAGGACCGTCCACCGCAACTGTCACAAGGTTTGAAACGATGCCTGTTACCTTTCCTGTTGTCTTCATATATCAGAATTTTTTTTGTTGTCGTATGTTGCACGGATGTCCTGCACGAGCTTGCGGAAGAACTTCTGTCCGGTCTCCGGGTCGAGCTTCTCCCACCTGTCAATTATCTTGAGCTTCGCGGCGAAAGCGAGTATCAGCTCGATGTCGAAGAGGTCGCCGAGGGTAATCTCCTCGATGCGCTGCCATATCAGCTCGTCCAGCCCGCGCTCGCGTCCGAGAATGTCGCTCCCGGAGAGCACCGTGTCTATCTCCGCGCGGCCCTCGAACTCCGGGTCCCAGACAGAGCCCCCGGGGCTCAGCACATCCTGCCCTGCGGGACGGGAGAGGGTCCGGTTAATCCACTCGACCTTGGCGTTGCGAAGGTTGAGGTCGTAGGCGAAGTAGCTGCGGATGAAGCGGTTGCGGGACTTGAGCGCCTTGGCGTAGAAGTCCGGGCCCAGATTGTCGCCCTCGAAGCCGGAGAGCAGGAAGTCCAGCAGGACGCTGTCCCGGGAGGAGAGCTGGCTGCGAATCTCGGCGAGAATGCCCTCCGCGTCAACTCCGCTGCCGCGGCCTGTGCCGTGCTGCAGGACCGGAAGTCCGGCAATGATGTATTCGTAATTATTCATTACCGCCGAAGAGAAGCTTGCGTGTCACCGGACGGATGTACTCGGCGATGAGCTCCCTGAATGTCTCCTCGCTGAGGCTGACATACCAGCTGCCGTCCTTGGGGCCGATGTTGAATCCGCCGGAAACCTTCTTGGAGAACTCGGCCTCCACAGGCTTGGCGAGGGCTTTCTGAAGCTCGGACTTCACCCAAGGCTCAAGCTGAGTCTGAAGGCTCTCCGGGAGGATGAGCTTGAGCTCGCAGCTCTCTTCGGAGTTGAAGCGCTCGCAGACGGCTGTGATGATCTTCTTGAGGTAGTCAGGGTCGGCGGCGGCTTCCTTGACCTTGCCTGCGACGAGATTGCCTACGAGCAGGTCTTCGATGGACTGCTTCGTGGCCTGAAGGGTCTGCTCCGAGGCCATCTTGACATCGGATTCGGCCTTGGATCTGATGTCGGCGGCGCTCTTCTCGGCTTCCGCCACTATAGCCTCGGCGTCAGCTTTGGCTCTGGCCACTATATCATCGGCTTCCTTATGCGCCTTGGCGAGAAGGAGTTCTCCCTCTTCCTTGCCTTTGGACAGCCCCTCGTTGTAGAGTTTGTCGGTAAGTTCCTGTAATTTGTTGGACATATTGTTTGTTATTGATTATCAGTTTGTTGCTTCGCGAGGTGCCGCTTGCGGCCGACGGTTTTGGCAGTCCGGGCGGGACAACATCCGCGAATCGTGCAAATGTAGTCATTTTCAATACCAATAACAAATATGCCGCTATTGATAAAATCTATAGCGGCAATCGGTAGCTATTAATAAAAATCAGCCTTTGCGGGAGACGAGGTACTCGGCAATCTGCACGGCGTTGAGGGCAGCACCCTTGCGGATCTGGTCGGCGGAGAGCCAGAACGAGATGCCGCAGTCGTCGCTGAGGTCCTTGCGCACGCGCCCGACGAAGACATCGTCCTTGCCGGCGGTGTAGAGCGGCATCGGGTATTTGAGCGCGGCCGGGTCGTCGCAGAGGGTCACTCCCGGGGCAGCGGCGAGCGCGTCCTGCACCTGCTTCACTCCAAGCGGCTTCTCGGTCTCAATCCAGATGGCCTCGGAGTGCGAACGCAGCGCGGACACCCTCACGCAGGTCGCCGAGCAGCGCACATCGGAGTGGAGTATCTTGCGGGTTTCGTTGTACATTTTCATCTCCTCCTTGGTGTAGCCGTTGTCCTGGAAGACGTCGATATGCGGGATGAGGTTGTAGGCGAGCTGGTAGGCGAACTTGCTGACTTTGACCGGTTTGCCCTCGACTATGTCGCGGTACTGCTCCTCGAGCTCCGCCATCGCCTGCGCGCCTGCGCCGGAGGCTGACTGGTAGCTCGCCACGTGCACCCTGCGGATGTGGGAGAGGGCTTCTATCGGCTTGAGAGCCACTACCATCATTATGGTAGTGCAGTTAGGGTTGGCAATGATGTGCCGGGGCGCGTCGAGTGCGTCTTCGGCGTTGCACTCGGGCACGACGAGAGGCACGTCCTCATCCATACGGAATGCGCTGGAGTTGTCGATCATCGTTGCCCCGTAGCGGGTGATGGTCTCGGCGAATTCGCGGGAAGTGCCCGCGCCGGCGGATACGAAGGCGTAGTCCACGCCCTTGAAGTCGTCATTGTGCTGCAAGAGCTTGACTTCCAATTCCTTGCCTTTGAAAGTGTATTTGCGCCCTGCGCTGCGCTCCGAGCCGAAGAGCAGAAGCTCGCCGACGGGGAAATTTCTCTCTTCGAGCACGCGGAGGAACTCCTGTCCTACCGCTCCGCTCGCGCCTACTATCGCTGTCTTCATGATATTCTAGATGTTTGCTATTCTCATTATGTCTGCAAA
>CAVJHI010000043.1:0-14574 GCA_963649415.1 bacterium | reverse complement strand
AATGCTCTTTTTCATACTACCAGGATTCTTCATCTGAGATGCTGCCGTCCTGCATAGATGTCTCTTGGTTCAATGAGGTGCAGCAGGGTTCGGCTTCAAGATTTACAAGCTCCGCTTCGGGAGCCGAATAAATTTTTCTTTTCATAAGTATCTTGTTTATTTGCGTGACTTGCGTCGGCGTCCACCCTTGCGGCGACGGGACTTGTTTAACTTTGTGATGATGCCGGCGGCGGCAGCGATGACGAGGAACGCCAGGATGACGATGACGGTCATACTATTGGCGTTGTCGCCTTTTACGCGGGACCACATCGCGATGAGCGGCTCGGTCCTCTCGCCCCAGTCGTGCTCCATAGTGGAGCGCGCAATCGTCTCTGTGTCAGGATAGAGCACCGGGTCGGCGCATACTGCGGTGGCCTCCGGACCGAAGAAATAGCTCAGGTCGGCAGGCGCGTATTCCTCATCGGAGAACGCCTCCATCAGCTCCGGCGCGCCGAGTGCCGACACATAGCCGGTCACATCCACATTGCGGATGGCGATGTCTGGGCGGCACATATAGTTGATCCAGTATTTCGCGGCCTTGGTGTTGCGGGCGTATTTAGGGATTACCCAGCCGTCAAACCACACCGTGAATCCCTCCTTTGGGCAGACATATCTGAGATCGACTCCGATTTCCTTCGCCTCCTCGATGGCCCAGACTGCATCGCCGCTCCAGGTCAGGTTGACCCAGCCGCGCTCCTGCGTCATCTGCTCCTTGCCGAAATCGGCCTCCCAGCCCGCCACGAGGTCCTTGACCTGCTTCATATAGTTCTCCACCTCCGCGAGGGACTCGTCGGAAGAGTCGTACATCAGCTCATCGAGCGTCACCTTGCCCTCCTGCAGGTCCTTCTGTCTCAGGTAGATGATAATCTGGGAGTAGATGTCGCGCGCGGAGTCCTTGATGAAGATTTTGCCTGCGAACTTCGGGTTGCGGATTATGTCCCAGGTAGAAGCCTCCTCGTCGCTGACATATTTGGCGTTGTAGAGTATGCCGGTCGTGCCCCACATATAGCCCACGGAATACTCGTTGGCGTTCTTGCCCTTGCCGTCCATCTTGTCGAAGCAGGAGCGGATGTACGGGGCGAGGTTGCCGTCGATATAGTTCGGGGTCTCGCCGAAGTCCCTGTCGATAGGCAGGATAAGGTCTTTCTGGAGCATGCGCTCGATGATGTAGTCCGACGGGCAGACCACATCGAAGTCCTCGTGTCCTTTCTCGATCTTGGAGAGCATGGTCTCGTTGACGTCGAAAGTCTGGTAGATGACCTTGATGTCCTCGCCGGTCTGCTCCTTGTACCACTTTTCGAAGTCGCCGATTACCTCCTCGTCGATGTAGTCGGACCAGTTATAGACCTTGAGGACCTCGTTTCTGTCCTCAGAGCAGCCGCAGAGCAGCGCGGCCGCAGCGATGATTGTAATTAGTATTCTTTTCATTTATTCGGTTTTTTTGCTCAGTCTGGCCTGGCGCAGGTTGATTACCACCAGCAGCACCAGGATAATCAGGAAGATAATCGTCATCAGAGGACGCAGCTCCGGGGTCAGACCGCCCTTGCGCGCATCGGTGTAGATGTAGGTCGAGAGCGTGTCCAGACCTATGGTGCCGCGCGTGAAGAAAGTCACGGCGAAGTCGTCCAGCGACATCGTAAACGCGAGGATGAAGCCCGAGATCATGCCCGGCTTGAGCTCCGGCACCATCACTTTCCAGAGCGCCTGGGTCGGGGTGGCCCCGAGGTCGAGCGCCGCCTCGTAGATGTTGGGGTTCATCTGGCGCAGCTTAGGCAGCACGCTCAGCACCACATACGGGGTGCAGAAGCTGATGTGCGCCAGCACCACGGTCACATAGCCCTGGCTGATGTGCAGGAAGACGAAAAGCAGGAAGAGCGACACACCCGTGATGATATCAGGATTGATCATCGGGATATTGTTAAGGAAGGTAATCGCCTGACGCTTGCGTCCGCTCAGATTGTGGATGCCGATGGCGGCCACGGTGCCGAGCAGGGTCGAAATCCCCGCGGCGATGAGTGCAATCAGCAGCGTGTTCTCCACAGCCGAGAGCAGCGATCCCCCGCCCTGCATCTCCCCGGTAAAGAGGTTGGCGTAGAGCTTGGTGGAGAATCCCGTCCAGTTGCCGAGCACCTTGCTCTCCGTGAACGAAAATATGGCGATGAATATCAGCGGCGCATAGAGCACTGCCAGGAGCAGCCAGATGTAGGCCTGTGCAAGAATCTTTTTCATATCCTTGAAGCGCCCTCCTCAGCGTCCTTGCGGCTGTCCGTAAACAGCGATGATATACCTATGATAATCAGCATTATGAGTGCCAGCGCGGCGCCGTAGTTCCACATCGACGAGTTGATATTTTCCTGGATAATGGTACCGAAGAGCTTTATCTTGTTGTTGGTGAGGAACTCCGAGATGGCGAAGGTGCTGACGGTCGGCATAAAGACCATCAGGATTCCGCTGGTGACTCCCGGCATCGAGAGCGGCACCACCACTTTCCAGAACACCTTCCACGGCGTGGCTCCGAGGTCCTGGGCCGCCTCCGCATACGACTTGTCCATCCTGTTCAGCACGTTGTAGATAGGATAAATCATAAACGGCAGGTAGTCATAGACCATACCGAAGAGCAGCGTGCCCTTGCCGAGCGTAATTCCCAGCATATTGAAGAGTTCCGCCGTGGCGAGTGTGCGCATCAGCGCGTTGATCCACATCGGGAGAATGAAGAGCACCACCGTGACCGCGCTGCGGTTAAGTTGCTTGTTTGCAAGAATATACGCTGCCGGATAACCCAGCAGTATGCAGATGAGCGTATTCTCAATCGCCACCTCAATCGAGAGGGCGAATGTCCCGACGGCATCCGAATCCGAGAAGAACTTGGTCACATTGGCGAGCGTGAAATGCCCGGCGCTGTCCTGAAACGCGTACACGAGCACGAGCACCAGTGGCAGAAGCACGAAGATGACCAGGAAGATCAGATAAGGGATGCACCAGTTGCTTCTCTTACTCATCCCGCTTCACAATCTTGATGTCCTTGGGTGCGAAGTTCACTCCCACGAGGTCGCCCTTGTCCCATATATCATTGGTATCCACCCAGATATGATCGCCGTCCCCAGTGAGGATGGTGAGGTGGTAGTGGTCGCCCTTGTAGAGCAGGAAGTGCACCTCGCCGTCGATCATTCCGTCTTCCTGATGGTCGAGCAGGTCCACCTTGTCGAAGTCCACGCTGACGCTGACCTTGTCGCCGGCCTGGAGCCCCGACTGCGGTCTGCACTCGAACTCCTCCCCGAGGAAGCTGACGTGGCTTTCGTCCACCATCTCGCCCTCGAAAGTGTTGCAGAGGCGCTCCTTGTGCATCACCTGGATATCGTTCGGGCGGATGAGAAGTCCGACCGTGGAGCCGACCTCGAAGGCGTTGTAGTCCTGAATCATCAGCTCATATCCTGTGTCCGTGTCCACGAACATCTCGTAGTGCACACCCTTGAAGGTGCAGGACTTGACCTTGGCGCTGAACTGCGCGCCCTCGAGCTGGTTCATTATGTATATGTCTTCCGGGCGGATTACCACATCCACCGGCACATTCTCTCCGAATCCCTCGTCCACGCAGTCGAAACTGTGGCCGACGAACTCCACCTTGCGGTCGGCTATCATCGTGCCGTTCAGGATGTTGGACTCGCCGATGAAGTCCGCCACGAAAGCGTTCTGCGGCTCGTTGTAGATGTCCACAGGGCTGCCGATCTGCTGGATTTTGCCCTCGTTCATCACGACTATGGTGTCGGAGAGGGTCAGAGCCTCCTCCTGGTCGTGGGTAACATAGATAAAGGTGATGCCGAGCTTGCTGTGCATCTCCTTGAGCTCAATCTGCATATCCTTGCGCATCTTGAGGTCGAGCGCGGCGAGCGGTTCGTCGAGCAGCAGGATTTTCGGCTGGTTTACCAGCGCCCTCGCGATGGCCACCCTCTGCTGCTGTCCGCCGGAGAGCGTGGAGACGTCGCGGTCTTCGTAGTCGGTCATGCTCACCATCTTCAGCACCTTGCGCACCTTCTTGTCGATCTCGTCTGATGGCAGCTTCTGGAGCTTCAGGCCGAAGGCGATGTTGTCATAGACATCAAGATGCGGGAAGAGCGCATATCTCTGAAACACAGTGTTGAACGGCCTCTTATATGGAGGGATGGAGGAGATGTCCTTGCCGTCGAGCATTATCGTGCCCTCGTCCGGCGAGAGGAATCCCGCTATGAGCCTGAGGGTGGTGGTCTTGCCGCAGCCGGACGGGCCGAGCAGGGTCACGAACTCCCCTTTCCTGATGTTGATGCTGATGTTGTCGAGTACTTTCTTGTCAGCGAATGACTTGCTCACTCCGTTGAGCGAGATGATAGTATTTGATTTGACCATTTCCTCTTAGAAGAGACTGATTACGAAGTTCCAACGGGCGCCGATGCTCAAGCTCGTCAGTGCGAGCTCGGAGTTGTAGGCGAGAAGCGCGTGCAGGCGCAGATCCTGCGAATCCGCAAGCGGAAAGTATTCCAGGATGCAGCCGGCTGTCCAGTGGTCCCCATACAGGTCGCGGTCGTGCGAGGCCACATAAGAGCCTTTGGCGGCGATGTTCAGGGCGTCGGAGAAGCTGTATGCGAGCGTCGCTGCCACGGTGTTGCCCTTGCCGGGCACGAACACCGCTCCGGAGTCGTCTTCGCTTCCGACCAGTATGTAGGTGTTGTCGGAGCCGTAATTGTTGCTCCAGTCCACGGTAAGCGTGAAATCCTCGAAGCTGACGCGCTGACCGAGGTAGAAGATGTAGTCGTAGGTTTTGGGCTCACGCTCCACGGCGCTGACGCTCCAGATGTTGGACAGCGGGCCGTATTCCCCCCTCCACATCGCCGAATAGGTCCAGAGCCCGCTGGCGAACGGCTGCTCCCCATAAGGAGAGGCGGTCATCTGGGCGCTGAAGGTGCTCATCTCGGACGGGGTCGTCCAGGCGAGCTTGCCTCCCCACTGATAGCAGCAGAAGTTGGCGGCGAAAGGAGTCGAGAACAGCGGATAGATGTCCCAGTCCCAGTCGTCGTACTCGAATCCGCCCGTGCTGATCATATCCTTGCCGAGCGTGAAAGTCCAGCCGGAGAAGCTGAAGTCGGCTTTGAAATAGTCCAGCCAGTTGGTGGAGTCGGAGCGACCCATAGACTTGTAGGGCCAGAGGCAGTCTTCGCTGTCGTACTGGAGCCAGTGGTTGGCGACGGTCCAGGAGAAATGCTCGGAAAGCGAGCCTTCGAAAAGAGTGTAAAGTGAAGAATTGCCAAGGTCAAACCCGAGTTCCGAGGATTCGGAACCGTATCCCGGGTTTAGGTCAAGGCGGGGAATGACGCTAACCTCGGCGTGTCTACCGAGGTTGTCAGCCTCTTGCGAGTACGCAAGGAAGCCAAGCAGCAGTGCTGCAACCGATAAAACTGTTTTCTTCATTTCTTACCATAAAAAAGGGTTTGGTGAAACTTGGCCGCGAATATACAAAAAAATTGTCGTAGATTTGCGATTCGAAAAATCAAGCACAGAATTATGTATAATTTCGATGAAATAATCGACCGCCGCGGCACGCGATGTTGCAAGGTCGATACCCTCAAGAAGACCTACGGCCGCGAGGACCTTACCTCCCTTTGGATTGCGGATATGGATTTCCGTACCCCTGACTTCATCCTCGATGCGCTGCGCCGCCGCCTGGACCACCCTATCCTCGGCTACCCTACCACGGGCGACGATTATTTCGAGATTGTCTCCTCCTGGGTCGAGTCCCTGCACGGCTGGAAGGTCGATCCGAAGTGCTTCCGCTTCATCCCGGGCATAGTCAAGGGCCTCGGATTCGCCGAGCGCTGCTTCCTCCAGCCGGGCGACAAGGTAATCATCCAGCCTCCTGTATATCATCCTTTCCACAATACCACCGTAGCCTGCGGATTCGAGCCGGTAAACAACCCGCTCCGACCTATTTATGATAAGGACGGCTTCCTGCAGACCTACGAGATGGACCTCGACTCCCTCGAGAGCCTCATCGACGAGCACACGAAGATGCTCATCCTCTGCAACCCCCACAATCCTTGCGGAGTCTGCTTCAGCGAGGAGTCCCTGCAGCGGCTCGCCAAGATCTGCCGCAGTCACGGCATCATAGTGCTTTCCGACGAAATCCACGGCGAGATGGTGCTGGGAGGGCGCAGGCATCATCCTTTCGCCTCCGTCAGCGAGGATGCGGCTCAGTGCAGCATCAGTTTCCTCGCCCCTTCCAAGACCTTCAACATCGCGGGAGTCGTCAGCTCCTACTGCATCGTGCAGAACCCTGAGCTCGCGAAGAAATTCTTCAGTTACATAGAGTCGGTAGAGGTGGACTACCCTACCATCTTCTCCGCCGAGGCCACCCGCGCCGCATACACCGAGCAGGGCCGTGCCTGGCGTAAGGAGATGCTCGCCTATGTGGAGGCCAATGTGGATTTCGTGGAGAGCTGGCTCAAGGCCAATCTCCCTATCATCCACGCCGTTAGGCCCCAGGCTTCCTTCCTTATCTGGCTTGACTGCCGCAAGCTCGGCCTCAGCCAGGAGAAGCTCGTGGAACTCTTCGTGGGCGGTGCCCACCTTGCGCTCAACGACGGCTCGATGTTCGGCAAGGAAGGTACAGGTTATATGAGACTTAACGTCGGCTGCCCGCGCAGCGTGCTGCAGGGCGCGCTCGAAAGTCTGGCCGAAGCCGTCAGAAAATTGTAAAAAATTTGCACAAACTTTGCCCCAAGGGCTTGCAGGTTCATATTTTTTGACTACCTTTGCAATCCCGAAAGGGCAATGAGGTGCTGTAGCTCAGGTGGTAGAGCAATGGACTGAAAATCCATGTGTCGCCGGTTCAACTCCTGCCAGCACCACCAAGCCGACTGAGAGAAATTTCAGTCGGCTTATTTTTTGGAATCACTTAATTAATAACTTTATGAGACATACCCATCAACTTCTTCTCTCCCTGGCGCTCTGCCTCTCGCTGTCCGCTTGCGTCCAGAGTCCAAGACAGGCAGACAAGCCTCTCTACCGTGACCCGGTCTACGATGGAGCAGCCGACCCTATCGTCGTCTATAACCGTCAGAAAGGGACCTGGTGGATGTTCTACACCAACCGTCGCGCCAACGCGGAAGGCTGCAACGGTGTCGAATGGGTGCACGGCACTCCGATCGGAATAGCCGAATCCACCGACGGCGGAGCCAGCTGGACCTACCTTCAGACTGCCAATATCAGGTACTGGGCCGACAAAGACTGCACCTACTGGGCACCTGATATCGTCGAGGACAACGGCCGCTACCATATGTTCCTCACCATCGTGCCGGGGATCTTTGACAACTGGCAGCACCCGCGTGACATCGTGCATCTGGTGAGCGACAACCTGCTCGACTGGGACTATGTCAACACCCTTTCTCTCTCCTCCGACAGAGTGATCGACGCCTGCGTGTTCAAGGCTGCGGAAGGTAGGTGGATACTGTATTACAACAACGAAGCCGACGGCAAGTCCATCTACTACGCCGAGTCAGCGGACCTCACCGACTGGACCGACAAAGGACTGCTCTTCAAGGGCAAGCCCGGCGAGGGCCCCAAGGTATTCCGCTGGAAGGACCGCAACTTCATGATTGTGGACCATTGGGACGGACAGGGGGTATATACCTCCGAAGACCTTGTGCACTGGACTCAGATCGGGGATGAGATCCTCGACACCTCCGGGGGCAAGGGTCCCGATGACGCTCCCAACGGCAACCACGCCGATGTGGTCGTGCGGGGCGAGAGAGCCTACATCTTCTATTTCACGCATCCGGGCAGAGTCCCGGGAGCGCCGCGCGATGAATACAACCAGCGCCGTTCCAGCGTCCAGGTGGCCGAGCTTGAATATGCCGACGGCGTCGTCACCTGCGACCGCGACAAACCGGTCTACATAGATCTCAACGCGGAATAAAAATCCCTCAAGACCTGCTACATCAAAAAGAGCGAGTATTACTACCCGCTCTAAATGTTTGCACAACGGAATAATCCTTATTGTGAATTGCTTCTTTTTGTCCCGCTAAGGTAGCAAAACTTTGTCAAATTACAATATAAATTCGTAGATTTGTAGGAAGTACCAATAAAAAGCACTTATGAAAAGAGTTTTAGGTCTTGATTTAGGAACTACCAGCATAGGCTGGGCCATTGTCAATCAGGCAGAAACGGCAGAAGAGAAATCTTCGATCATTCGGACAGGCGTGCGGGTAAATCCGCTCTCCACAGACGAGAAGGACAGTTTCGAGAAGGGAAAAGCCATAACGACAAACGCAGACAGGCGCCTCAAACGCGGCATGCGCCGTAACCTCCAGCGATACAAACTCCGTCGAGACCATCTCATATCAGTGCTTCGCCGTGAAGGCTGGATAGGAGAAGACACTCTGCTTTCCGAGCAGGGGGCGGCATCGACCTATCAGACTTTTAAGTTGCGCGCCGACGCTCCTGCAAGGGAGATTTCCCTTGAGGACTTGTCCCGTGTATTGCTGATGATCAACCGCAAGCGTGGCTACAAGAGCAACCGCCGCACAGACAGCGGCGAAGAGGGACATCTGATTGACGGGATGGAAGTTGCGCGGACCCTCTATGATGAGGGCCTCACCCCGGCCCAGTATTCTCTGCGTCTAATCAGTAGCGGCTCGAAGATTACCCCGGACTACTACCGCTCCGACCTTGTGCAGGAGTTCGAGAAAATATGGTCGGAGCAGGCTACCTGCTGGCCTGAGATTCTGACCGACGAATTCAAGCATAGCATCGAGGCCGATTCGCGGAATGGAGTCAGCAAGAAGTTCTTTGCCAGATATGGCATATATACGGCCGACAATAAGGGCAAGGACAAGAAGCGCGTGGCCCTGGAGTGGAGAGTCAAGGCTCTGACTGACAAGCTGGAGCAGGATATTCTCGCCTATGTGATTGCCGATGTGAAGGGAGAGATTCAGAACGCAGGCGGATATCTCGGTGCCATAAGCGACCGCAGCAAGGAGCTAGTATTTGCCGGACAGACGGTCGGGCAGTATCTCTATCGGCATATCCAGGAAGATCCCAACTACAGCACCAGGAACCAGGTATTCTACCGTCAGGACTATCTTGACGAATTCGAGAAGATATGGGAATGCCAGAAGCAGTTCCACCCCGAGCTCAGCGATGAGCTGAAATCCGAAATTCGGGACATCGTGATATTCTATCAGCGCCGCCTCAAGTCGCAGAAAAATCTGATAAGCATCTGTGAATTCGAGCATCGTGAAGTTGAGCTCGAGATCAACGGCGAGAAGAAGCATAAGACAGTCGGTTGCCGGGTTGCGCCGCGATCTTCGCTTCTGTTTCAGGAATTCAAGATATGGTCGGTACTCAACAATGTCGCCATCAGGAATAGGGAGACAGGAGAATCCCGCACACTTACTGATGAGGAGAAGAAAACCGTTTCTGATACCCTCAGTGTAAGGGAGAAATTGAAGTCTTCGGAGATGCTTCGTCTGCTCGGCTGCAAGCCGCGCGGGTACGAAGTCAACTATCCTGAACTTCAGGGCAATCTCACGATGGCCGCATTCTACAGGAAGTTCATCGAGATTGTTGCTGCTTCCGGGCACGGAGAATACGATATAGACCAGCTTCCGTCCGATAAGGCACGCGGTATCATCAGGGAAGTGTTCGGGACGCTCGGCTTCAATACGGAAATTCTCTCGTTCGACCCGTCTCTCCCTAAGGAAGAGTATGAGCGGCAGCCGCTCTTCAGGCTCTGGCATCTGCTCTACTCGTACGAGGGGGACAATTCCGCGACGGGAGACGAAAGTCTGGTACAGAAGGTATCCGAGATCTGCGGAATGCCTTCAGAATATGCACGGCTGCTGACTTCCATCCGCTTCGTCCAGGATTATGCTTCGCTCAGCCACAAGGCTATGAGGAAGATTCTTCCTCATCTCAAGGACGGATGTACCTATGATGTGGCCTGTGCCCTTGCCGGTTACAATCATTCGTCATCCCTGACATCGGAAGAGAATGCCGCGCGGGAGTTGAAGGACAGGCTGGAGGTGCTTCCCAAGGGGGCTTTGAGAAATCCTGTGGTGGAGAAGATTCTCAACCAGATGATCAATGTCGTGAACTCTCTCAGCGACCAGTACGGCAAGCCGGATGAAATCCATATCGAGCTGGCCCGAGAGCTCAAGCAGAGTGCCCGACAGCGCGAGAGGGCTACCAAGGATATCTCCGACAGGACAAAGGCCAATGATGATATAAGGAAGATTCTTCAGGAACAATTCCACCTCTCTTATGTGAGCGCGTCTGACATCCTTCGGTACCGGCTTTATGAAGAGCTGAAGCCGAACGGCTATAAGACACTGTATTCCGATAAATACATTCCTCGGGAACTGCTCTTCTCCAGAGACATCGACATTGAGCACATTATCCCGCAGGCGCTCCTCTTTGACGATTCTTATTCCAATAAGACGCTCGAATACAGGGATGTCAATCTTGAGAAAGGCAAGGAGACCGCGTGTGACTATGTGGCGAGGAAATATGGCGTGGAAGGCCTCAACGAATACAAACTGAGGGTCAATGATCTGATGGGTAAAGAGGTGATTTCTCGCAAGAAGGCTGAGAGGTTGCTTATGACACAGAGCGAGATACCTTCAGACTTCGTCAACAGGGATTTGACCAACTCACAATACATAGCGAGACAGTCCATCGAGATTCTGAAGCAATATGTCCGTACCGTTGTCCCTACCAATGGAAGTATCACGGCGAGGCTGCGTGAGGAGTGGCAGCTGGTGGACATAATGAAAGAACTTAACCTGCCCAAGTACCGTCAGGCCGGGAGGACATATTCGATAGAGAGGCTTGATGGTCAGAATCTTGAGAAAATTGACAGCTGGACGAAGCGTAACGACCATCGCCATCACGCGATGGATGCTCTGACCATAGCCTTTACACGTCCCGCCCACATCCAGGTACTGAATTCGCTCAATGCGCTTGAGGGTACTGAAGATTATTCTCTAAAGATGAAGATGACCACTATGGTTGACAGGAAGCGGATATTTATCCCGCCGATGCCTCTTGGCCAGCTTCGGGCTGAATTCAAGGCCGCTCTTGAATCCTCCCTCGTTTCCATCAAGGCGAAGAACAAGGTGGCGACGAAGAATGTCAATAGAACCAAGCGTGGCGAGGGTAAAACCCTTGTTGTCAGCACTTTGACTCCGCGCGGACAGCTGCATAAGGAGCAGGTGTACGGCAGGCGCCGGATTTATGATACATTCCAGGTCTCTGTCGGCTCCAAGATGACCGCCGAGATGATTGCCTGCGTCGCTTCACAGGCGGAGAGACTTGCGCTTACGAAGAGGTTGGAGGAATTCGGCGGCGACCCTAAGAAGGCGTTCACAGGCAAGAATTCCCCGGACAAGAATCCCGTCTATGCGGACGCTGCCCATTCAGCGATTGTGCCGGCCAAAGTTAAGTGCGTACGGCTCAAGGATGTGTACTGTATCCGTAAAGAGATCGGTCCGGATCTCAGTGTCGACAAGGTGATGGATGGCCGGGTCAAAAAGATACTTCAGGACAGGCTCGCAAGATTCGGCGGCGACCCGAGGAAAGCCTTTGTCAAGCTCGATGAGGACCCGATATGGTTCGACGAGAAGCGTGGCGTGAAGCTTAAGAGAGTGACAATCGCGGAGAATTTCGAACTCTGCGCGATAAGGGATAGACGCGACAAGGACGGGCGGCTGATTCTCGACAGCAACGGTAATCCGGTGCCTAATGATTTTGTGAATCTGCGTAATAATCACCATATTGCGATATATCAGGATGCCGACGGCAACTATCAGGAGCAGGTGGTGACGCTGATGGAGGCATTGCAGCGCGAGGTCTCCGGGGCCCCGGTGGTCGACCGGGAATTCCACAAGGACCTGGGCTGGACTTTCGTCTTCAGTATGAAGATCAACGAGATGTTTGTATTCCCCAACCCTAAGACCGGCTTCCGCCCTGAGGATATTGACCTTACCGACCCCGCCAACTATGCGGCGATCAGTCCTAATCTATTCAGAGTACAGAAACTTAGCAGTAAGGATTATTGGTTCCGCCATCATTTTGAGACTTCCATCGAGGATGTCCCTGAGTTGAAAGATATCACTTGGAAGAGAATCACCAACCTTAAAAATTTGGAAGGAGTTGTCAAGGTCCGGATTGACCATATAGGCAGAATCGTAGCCGTGGGAGAGTATTGATATGATCAAGCGGACTCTGTATTTCGGCAACCCGGCTTATCTTTCTCTTGACAACAAGCGCCTTGCGGTCGAGAAAGCTTCGGACGGAGACCTGCCTCTCGGGGATCCTGCAGACAAAAGGTTCATCCCGGTGGAGGATATCGGCGTAGTCGTTTTGGACAATCGCCGGATCACCGTCACTTCCGGCCTGATGTCAGCGCTTCTGGACAACAATGTCGCGGTCGTGACCTGCGACGAGAAGTCAATGCCCACAGGGCTCCTGCTGCCGCTGAGTGCCAATACGGTGCAGAGTGAGCGTTTCCGCAGTCAGATTGACGCATCGCTTCCGCTTAAGAAGCAGCTCTGGCAGCAAACGGTCGAGTATAAGATTCTCAATCAGGCGGCAGTGCTCAAATATGTGTCCGGTGAAGATGCAAGGAATATGCTGGCTTGGGCGGATCAGGTCAGAAGCGGCGATGCGGACAATATGGAGGGACGGGCGGCGGCGTTCTACTGGAAGAATATCTTCCCGGAGCTGCCGTTCTTTGTGCGCGGGCGTTATGACGGCGCCCCCAATAATCTCTTGAACTATGGCTACGCTGTTCTGCGTGCAGTGATGGCGCGTGCATTGGTGTCGAGCGGCCTGCTGCCGACTCTCGGAATCCATCATCACAACCGCTACAATGCTTACTGTCTTGCGGATGATGTGATGGAGCCATACCGGCCTTATGTAGATCGGCTTGTGGTTGACATTATGAATGATTGCAATCAATGTCCGCAGATGACCAAAGAGACGAAGGCCCGTCTGCTGGGGATTCCGGTGATTGATGTCGTGATAGGAGGAAGAAGAAGTCCGCTGATGCTGGCGGCGAGTCAGACTACGGCTTCTCTTGCAAAGTGTTTTTCTGGAGAGTTGAGGAGGATTGTTTACCCTGAGATGTAGGGGCGTGTCCAGGTTTAGCGAATACCGTGTCATGTGGGTGCTTGTGTTCTTCGATCTTCCGACTGAGACCAAAAAGGAGCGCAAGGCTGCGGCCAAATTCCGTAAAGAGCTGTTGGGCAATGGCTTCTCTATGTTCCAGTTCTCGATCTATATCCGTCAGTGTCCTTCGGTGGAGAATGCGGAAGTGCATATCCGAAGGGTCAAGGGGCTGATGCCGGACTATGGCAAGGTGGGGGTTATGTGCGTGACTGATAAGCAGTTCTCGACTATGGAGCTCTATATTGGCAAGAAGAATGTCAGCCTGCCTCAAGTCGAGCAGCAGCTGGAGCTTTTCTGAGCCGTTGCAATCGTGCAATTCATCTTCAGGCGGCTGTGCCACACTGGGCCGTAGAATGAGGATCCTGCTGAATAGCGAGCTGCCTTAACTCTTCGACATTCTGCCCAGTACCCGCCCGACAGCACTCTGCGGCCCTGATAGCGTTTGGCAAGCAGTCTTCTACAACCTCAGAGTGAAGCCGACTTCACGCGTGGCTACCCGGAAGATTGCAGGTGAATCCAAAAATCTCCGCTGGAAGGGCGGAGATTTTTAATCCTGTAATGACAGGTAACTGTTTGTTGTCGTGCGGCTTACGCGGATTGCGCTGTAAATGCCGATAACAAAGATACAAAAAGAAAGCAATTCACAACGTGTCAATCATCGCCGCTGTAATCAATGCCGCTGTAAATGCCGATAACAAAGATACAAAAAGAAAGCAATTCACAACCAGACGGGGCACGCACAACCACAATTTTTAGCTGTAAATGCCGATAACAAAGATACAAAAAGAAAGCAATTCACAACGATTGTTGAAACTAAAAATTCCTGTGCCGTGCTGTAAATGCCGATAACAAAGATACAAAAAGAAAGCAATTCACAACAGATAGACCATAAACTCCGGGTGCTGCTGCGCTGTAAATGCCGATAACAAAGATACAAAAAGAAAGCAATTCACAACGATTATTGTTTTTTATCAAAACAAAGTTTAGCTGTAAATGCCGATAACAAAGATACAAAAAGAAAGCAATTCACAACTACACCGACTGCATCATCGGCGGGCGCGAAGCTGTAAATGCCGATAACAAAGATACAAAAAGAAAGCAATTCACAACTGGGACGGAGAGGAGCTGCGAGAGATTCCCGCTGTAAATGCCGATAACAAAGATACAAAAAGAAAGCAATTCACAACCCCCGAGGTGCAACAGGCTATCATCGACCTGCTGTAAATGCCGATAACAAAGATACAAAAAGAAAGCAATTCACAACTGAGTGCCATAAGAAATGGATTTTTAGTTTGCTGTAAATGCCGATAACAAAGATACAAAAAGAAAGCAATTCACAAC
>CAVJHI010000042.1:0-14657 GCA_963649415.1 bacterium | reverse complement strand
GCATGATGCCGCCGCCGACAACCATCATCATAAAGATGCCGGAAGCCTGCTCGGTATATTTTCCGAGGCCCTCGGTGGAGAGGTTGAAGATGCCGCCCCACATCACAGAGGTGCAGAGACCGCAGAGCACGAGAAGCAGGGCGCTTGCAGGCACCTGGAACATCTCGAAGCCGTTGGCAGCACTGTAGCCAGGCATAGAAACGGTAACGCTCTTAGGGATGAAGATGGCTGCGAGAATGAGGGCGATAGCCACTGAGCTCACCGCGATAATCTGGGTGCGGGTGCTGACCTTGCCGGAGATAGCAGAGCTGCAGGCGCGTCCCACCATCATAAGCAGCCAGTAAACGGCGGCGATGGCACCTCCGATGGCAGCTCCGTTGAGAAGGATGCCTGCACCCTTGTCAGAAGCGTCGGAGAGATAGAAGTTGAGCTGTGCCGGGATACCGATCTCGATGCCGACATAGAAGAATATGGCCACGGTGCCGAGGACACAGTGGCGGAAGTTCCAGGCGCTATGCTCGAACTTGACATTCTTCCTCTCGGCAGCAGGCTCAGGAATCTTGACGAATAAGATGATGATGAACGCGATGGCGAACACGGCCATGGCGATGAAGAGCAGAGGAGCCACATCGCTCATCTTGGTTTCAGCCGTAACGGTACCGATCAGCACGCCCACGAGAAGCGGGGTAAGGGTGCCGGTAAGGGAGTTGAGGGTGCCGCCAATCTGGATGTACTGGTTGCCCTTGTTGCCGCCGCCGCCGAGGATGTTGAGCATCGGGTTGACGACGGTGTTGAGCATACATACGCAGAATCCGCAGACGAAAGCGCCGAGCAGATATACATATACAGCTGAAGCTCCGAGGAATGCACGGCTGGAGAGCCACTGGATGACGATGCCGAAGAAGCCAACGGCAAGAGCGATGAGGGTGGTCTTCTTATAGCCGACCTTGACGAGCATCTTGCCGGCAGGAATACCCATGAAGAGGTAAGCGGCAAAGTTCATCATATTGCCCATCATACTTGCCCAGGAATAATCGCTCTTCCAGATATTTCCGAAAGGAGCTGCCATATTGGTGACGAAGGAAATCATCGCGAAGATGAAACACATCGTCACGATGGCCACCATATTTCTTTTCTTTTCCATTGATTATTAATTAGTTAAATTATTGTTTCAGAGATTCGACATTCTTAGGGTTCATCAGGGCCTTGCCCTCGGCGGTCATCGCGTACTCGATGCGGTCGGCGTAGAACTTCTCCACCTTGCCGCGCACCATCTTGGCGGTGGTGTTGAGCATGCCGTTCTGCTCCGTGAACGGAGTGTCGGCCACGATGATTGCCGCAGGAAGCCACTTCTCCGGGAAGAGCCCGGCGTGGCGGCCGCCAGCGCGGTAAGAGTCGACCTCTCCCTGCAGTATGGTGAGCTGGGCCTTGCGTCCCTGCTCGCTGTCAGCGTCGAGGCCCTGCTTGCGCACGGCGTCGGCGAGAGCCGGCTTGTTTGGCACTACGATGACTACAGTATATGGGCTCTGGTTGTTGTAGAGCACTGATGCCTCGATGTACTTGGAACCGTCGGCAAGGCTGTCCTCGAAGCCCTCCGGAGAGTATTTCTCGCCGTCGGAGGAGATGAGCAGGCTCTTGAAGCGTCCTGTCACATAGAGGAAACGGTGGTCGTCCTTGCAGATGTAGCCGCGGTCGCCGGTGTGCAGCCAGCCGTCGATGATGGTCTTGGCTGTGGACTCAGGGTTCTTCCAGTAGCCGGCCATCACATTTTCGCCGCGGATCACGATTTCGCCTGTCTCACCGTCAGGGAGGCTATTACCCTCCTCATCGCAGATCTTGATGTCCATAGGCTCCACGGTACGGCCTGAAGAGCCGAAGCGGGCGTGGCCCGGTGAGTTGGAGCAAATCACAGGAGTAGCCTCGGAGAGGCCGTAGCCCTGGAAGATAGGCATACCGATGGCGCAGAAGAACCTCTGGAGTTCGATGTCCAGCAGCGCGCCGCCGCCTACGAAGAACTGAAGCCTGCCGCCGAAATTGGCTCTGACCTTGGAGAAGAGCAGCTTGTCGAAAAGCGACATCAGCGGCTTTCTCCACCACATCTTCCAGCACGGCTTGCCGGCATTGTAATATTCTCTGTTATAGACGATTGCATTGTGTACCGCGAAGTCGAAGAGCTTCTCGGCGCGAGGGCCCTGCTTCTTGATACCGGCCTCGATATTTTTCTTAAAGTTGCGGGAGATGGCAGGCACGGAGAGCATCACCTGAGGGCGAGTTTCCTTAATCGCGATAGGGATGTTCTTGAGCATCGTGACGGCGCTCTTGCCTCCCGGGACGGTGGCGATGCTTCCGCCGTAGCTCATCATCACATAGAATCCGGCCACATGGGCGAAGCAGTGGTCGAGAGGGGTGATGATAAGCATCGTCCAGCCCTCCTCGATCTTGACCACCGAGCGGCACTGCTCCACATTGGCTGTGTAGTTGCGGTGCGTGAGCAGGATGCCCTTAGGGTCGGCGGTGGTGCCGGAAGTGTAGCTGATATTGGCGTAGTCGTCCGGGCCGACGCTCGCGATGCGCTCCTCCATCTCGGAGGCGTGCTCCTCGAGGAACTTGTCACCAGCGGCGTATATGTCCTTGAGATGTATCTCGCCCTCCTGCAGCTCGATATCGTCGATGACGATGACCTTCTCCACAGCCGGGCAGCGGTCGATGACCCTGCGGACCTTTGCAATCTGGCTCTCGGACGCTATGACGAAGCGAGAGTCGGAGTGGTTGATGCGGAAGAGCAGGTCATGGTCGGACTCCAGCTTGAATGAGAGAGGCACATTGACCGCTCCGGCATAGAGGATGCCGAGCTCGCTGAAAATCCACTCGTTACGGCCCTCGGAGATGAGAGCGACCTTCTCGCCTTTCTTGAGGCCGAGCGCCATAAATCCGGCTGCAAGCCTCCTGCCGCGGATGCGTGTCTGCTCGAAAGTGGTTTCTATCCACTCTCCGTCCACTTTCTCGCGAAGGAAGGTTGAAGATGCGTACTGTCGGGTATACTTCTCTACGAAGTCAATGATTGTTGGTCTTTTGTTGTCTACCATAATTCTTGATTATTATTCACCTGCGGGTGTCGGGGAAAAGAGGCCGTAGAGCTGAGCGTCAATCATGTCGGTAACCTTCTCAAAATCGGAAGGTTCGCTCGCGAAGTCTATGTTGTCGGCATCGATTACAAGCAGGTTGCCTTTATAGTCCTTTATCCATTTCTCATACTTCTCGTTGAGGCCGGTGAGATAGTCGATGCGGATGCTCTTCTCGTAGTCGCGGCCGCGCTTCTGTATCTTGGCAATAAGAGCAGGCACGCTGGAGCGCAGGTAGATGAGCAGGTCTGGGACGCCCACGAGCGACATCATCAGGTCGAAGAGGTCGGAGTAGTTCTCGAAGTCGCGGGTGCTCATCAGCCCCATATCGTGGAGATTCGGGGCGAAGATGCGCGCATCCTCGTAGATGGTGCGGTCCTGCACGATGACGGCATCGGTATTGGCGATATCGACCACATCCTTGAAGCGCTTGTTGAGGAAATAAATCTGGAGGTTAAACGCCCACCTCTCCATATCTTCATAGAAATCAGCAAGATACGGGTTAAAATCAACCGACTCGAACTTAGGGGTCCAGCCGTAATGCGCGGCGAGCATCCTGGTGAGGGTGGTCTTGCCGCTGCCTATATTTCCTGCAATCGCGATATGCATATGCCTAAAGTGTTAACAATCCGCAAAGTTAGTAATTTATTTGAACAGTCCGTAGAGTCGGGAATCAATCTTGTCCGTCACCGCCTCGAAATCCTCGGGCCTGTTTTCGAAATCGAGCTTGTCGGCGTCGATCACGAGCAGGCTGTCCCGGTAGCCGTCTATCCATTTGTCGTACTTCTCGTTGAGCCCGGTGAGGTAGTCGAGACTCATGCTCTGCTCATAGTCGCGCCCGCGCTTCTGTATCTGCGAGACGAGGTGCGGCACGGAGCACTTGAGGTAGATAAGCAGGTCGGGAGGATTGACCATCGACATCATCAGGTCGAAAATCTGCATATAGGTATCGTAGTCGCGCTGCGAAAGATTGCCCATCTCGAGGTTGTTGGTCACGAAGATGCGCACGCCCTCCAGAATGGTGCGGTCCTGGATGATCACCTCGTCGGACTTGGAAATCTCGAGCAGGTCGCGGAAGCGCTGCGCGAGGAAGTAAGTCTCGAGGTTGTAGGACCAGCGGGGGATGTCCCTATAGTAGTCCTCAAGATAAGGGTTGTGTGTAACTGACTCATACTTAGGAGTCCAGCCGTAATGGGCGGCGAGCATCCTGGTGAGGGTGGTCTTGCCGCTGCCTATGTTTCCCGCTATTCCTATATGCATAAGCACAAATTTAACAAACATTTTCGTACTTTTGAGCGATAATCTTAAAAAGAAATGCTGAACATACTCCAATTCTCATTCAACCTCTTCCAGGAAAGGGCGGCAATAGTCTGGCGGGAGGAGGGGCGCTGCGTGGCGGTGGACCCGGGATTCTACGAGCCCGAAGAGGAGCGGGAATTCCTCGACGCCCTGCGGACTCACGACCTCACGCCGGAGGCGATACTGCTGACCCACGCGCACCCGGACCACATCTACGGGGTAAAGAGGCTGCAGAAGCTCTACGGCATCCCGGTCTATATGCACCCTGCAGAGAAGACAGTGCTGGAGTATGACGGGGGAATGGCCGCGCGCTTCAGGATGAAGGCGCCGGACTGCAGTTTCAAATGCACCGGCATTATGGACGGGGAGGCCATAGAAGCGGCGGGCATCAGCTTCGAAGTCATCGCAACCCCGGGCCACACCCCCGGCGGAGTGTGCTACCTGGACCGGGAGGACGGGGTGCTCTTCAGCGGCGACACCCTCTTCGCGGGGGCAATCGGGCGCACCGACTTCAAATACGGAGAATACGATGACGAAATCCGTTCGATAATGGAAAAGCTCATCCTGCTCGATCCGGAGACCCGGGTATGCCCCGGGCACGGTCCGGACACGACCATAGGCCACGAGCGGACGCACAACCCGTTCCTGGAGCCGTTCAACGAGCCGGAGGAGACAGAGTCCGAAGTCAATCCGGTGGTTATCAGCGGGAATTGAACACCACGCTCGCGCTTGCGCCATCGCCGTCCACGAGGGTAAGAATGTGCCTGCCCGGCTCGGGCGCGACCATCATCTCGTGCTCCCCTGAAGTCTTGCCGAGTATCTCATCGTCAAGATGCCACCATATCTCGGCGCCCTCGGAGGCGTGTGCCGCGCGGAAAATCGCGCCCCTGCGGGTGCCGTCCAGGCTGCGGGTAATGACTATCGTGATGCCGCTTTGAGGGTAGATTATGTCAATCGGCGAAGTATCTGAAGTGTCGCCGCCGTAGTCTGGGTGCTTAGGGGGCAACTGCCTATAATCCAGATGGTTTTTCATATAATACCACTCCTGCACCGGCGGCAGCACGAAGCGCACTTCACTCCGGATCTGCGATGGCGGGCAGCAGTTGCTGTTGACCTGCCAGAGCCCGTCCGGGTCGAGGTGCACCATTATGTGGTAGCGGCAGGCCTCGGGCCTGGAGCTCACGTCAGGCGCCCAGACGGTGTCGCGCTGCGGGCAGAGTTCTCCGGCAGGGTTGCCGCTCAGGGAGCACACCTCGACTCTTGTCATATCCTCCACGGGCATCTCGAACCAGGGCGATGCCGGGAGATAATTGAACACGTCGAACATCACAGGCGCGGCGTAGCTGACTCCGGTCATCTGGGACCGGCCCTCGCCGTCGCTGTTGCCCACCCAGACCGCGACCACATAGTCCCGGGTCACCCCGACGCTCCAGGCATCGCGGTTGCCCCAGCTGGTGCCGGTCTTCCAGGCAATCTTCCTCCCGGAGCTAAACTCCATCCACGAAGCTTCCTCCTCCGGGCGGCTGGACTTGGCAAGAGCTTCAAAGCTGAGATAACTTGCCGCCCTGCCCAGAGGTATCTCGCTCGGGTTCAATTCGCTGCGCGGAGTGTCGGAGAGATATGCAAGGCTGGAGCGGACGGGTACGCCACGGAGCGAAGCGGCCATCCTGTAGTATGCCCCGGCAAGATTCTGCAGGGTGACTTCGGCGCCGCCCAGAACCAGCGAAAGTCCGTAGTGAGAGGCGTCGCGGTCGATGGAGCTGAATCCCATCCCGGAAAGGAGTTTGAGAAAGCGGTCGGTCCCATAGGCTTCCAGCATCCTGACCGAAGGCACATTGAGCGAACGCTCTATGACCTCGTGGGCAGGCACCGCCCCCTCGAACTGGCGGCTGTAGTTGTGCGGGGAGAAGTTGTTGCGGTTGTAGGGGGTATCGCGGATGAGGGTCCCGGGCAGTATGCTCCCCTCCTGCAGCATAGCGGCATAGAGCAGCGGCTTGAGGGTGCTTCCGCTGGAACGGCGGGCGGGAATCATATCCACCGCCGAACCTCTCAGGGCGGGGGCGCAGCCGCGCGTATTGCCATAGTACCCTATTATATTTCCGCTGCTTACTTCTATCGCTATTATGCCCATATTGTCCACCAGATTGGTGTGATAGTACTTGAAGTGGCGCTCCGCGATTTCGCCGAGACGACGCTGGAGGGCGTAGTCTATGGTGCTGCGGAAAGCCCTGTCCCCTGCCTCGCGACGGCAGCGCTCAAGCAGGTGGTAGGCATCATCAGGCATGCTCTCGGGACGCTCGGGGAGGGGTTCTTCCTTGGCGAGCGAGCCCTCGACAGCATCTATTATACCCTGGGCCATCATCTTGTCCAGCAGGAAGTTGCGCTTACGCAGGAGGGCATCCCGGTTGCGCCCCGGGTGTATCGTCCCCGGAGAGTTGGGCAGCACGGCGAGCATCGCGTTCTCGGCCCAGGAAAGTTCTCCTGCCGGGCGCCCGAAATAGCGCCAGGACGCCGCTTCGAGGCCTATAACATTGCCTCCGAAAGGAGCGTTGGAGGCGTACAGGAGGAGGATTTCGTCCTTGGTGCAGCGGATTTCGAGCCGGGTTGCGAGGAGGATTTCGTAGAGTTTCTCCGGCAAGGTGCGGGGTGCATCGGGACGGCTCATACGAATCACCTGCATAGTGATGGTGCTTGCTCCGCTGACAACTCTGCCGCCTTTTATATTCTGACCCAGCGCCCTCGCCGCGGACAGCGGGTCGAAGCCCGGATGGAAGCGGAAACGCTTGTCCTCGTAGCAGGTGATGCACTCGGCGAACCTCTCCGGCACGAAGTCAGCCGGGGCGAAGTGCCATTGCTCGTTCTCGGAGATGCGCGCCCCCATCAGAGTGCCGTCCGACGCGGTCAGTGTGGCGGACAGAGGTTCGTCAAAAAGTTTTCGCGGCAGACAGAATACATACCATACAAAAAAAGGTATGGCGATCAGAAGTATTTTCCTATATTTGTGCACCGGGACAAAATTAGTAAAGAAATTATGAAAATCTACACCCCTCTCATCCTCGCGGCCCTCATCGCGGCGGCCGGGCTCACTTCCTGCGGCGGCAACAATTCTGGCAAGAGTCAGGGCAGCGACATCGCAATCACCTCACAGGCAGGCGATTCCACGCTCGCGGAACTTGCAGGGCAAAGTCAGGAAGCCGTGACGGCTGCGACTCAGGCCGAGTCGGAAGCGCAGGAGGAGGCGCAGGCGGAAGCCGCGGAGGACAACACTCCTGTGATACAGTTCCTCAGCAGCGGGTCCATCCTGCCTTCGAAGGGCGAGCTCAACCTGCTCTTCGGCGCCAAGGGCTATGCCAAGGCGCAGATCAGGGTCAAGAAGGTCTATAGCGACAATATCCTGCAGTTCCTCCAGTTCGAGAGCTACGAGTCCAGATACAATCTCTACAAGGTGGCCGATGTCATCTCCGACACTACCGTGGTGCTCGGAGCGGCGAGCGATGCATCCATCCGCGAATACCGCACCTACGGTCTGGACCTGAGCGAGATGGTCAGGCCGGAGCCGGGAGCGATATATCACGTGGAGATCCGCGGCCGCGAGCCTCTGGTGGAGGAGGATTTCTGGGACAGCGACAGCTATTTCGGCAACTACGAAACCTATGAGCAGAGGAGCGTGGACCTGCTCGCGAGCAATATAACGATGGTGGCAAGACACGGCGACAAGGGCTACGGGGTCACCGTGATGGACATCCTCAGCGGCAAGAGCGTCAGCGGCGCAAGGGTCAAGCTCTACAGCTTCTCGCAGCAGGAGCTCGCCAAGGGCCAGACCGATGCCTCAGGAAATATAAACTTCCCGGCAGTGGAGGAGGCCGCGTTTGCGGTCGCCACTTCCGGCAAGAACTACGCCTACCTCAAGCTTGACAACGGCAACGCGCTCTCCACCAGCAGTTTCGATGTCAGCGGGAAGGACGCAGAGGATGGCATCAAGGCCTACATTTTCGGGGAGAGAGGCGTCTGGAGACCGGGCGACACCCTGCACATCAGCACAATCTTTATGGGCGACGGCGTCGAGATTCCGGTAGGACATCCTGTCACTGCGGAGCTGTGCAACCCGGACGGGCAGATCACCCAGACCCTCAGCGGCAAAATCGACAGGACACACATCTGCCACTTCCCGTTCACTACCCCGAGCGACGCCCCGACCGGGCGCTGGAACGTGACGGTCAAGCTGGGCGGGCACAGTTTCGAAAAGACGCTGAGAGTGGAGACGGTGAAGCCCAACAACCTGGACATCAATCTCAAATTCGACAAATCATACATCACCCCGAGCAAGGAGTGCACCGGAGTCATCAGCGTGGACTGGCTCTATGGAGCGGTCGGCAGCAAGCTCAAGGTCAACGGCTCCGTCACGCTCAGCGCGGCAGGGACCAGATTCAAGGGCTACGACCAATACAGTTTTACCGACGCGGCGCGCAGCTTCAGCAGCCAGACTCTCAACTTAGGGGATATGACCACCGATGACCGGGGAGAGACCTCCATCAATACCTATGTCAAGCTCAACAAGGCCACGACTCCGGGTATGCTCAACGCCAGCTTCACCATCAACGCATTCGAGCCGGGCGGGGGCTTCAGCACCGCCTCCTCCAGCATCAGGATGTCGCCGTTCGACAGCTATGTCGGATTGTACACCGCGATGGACAAAAACGAGTGGGGCTACGAATATCTGCGTGCCGGCAAGCCGCACACAATTGAAGTCGTAACCCTCGATGCAGACGGCAAGGGAGTCAGCGTCGGCGAACTTCAGGCCGAAATATATCTCATCCAATGGAGCTGGTGGTGGAACGCCAGCTACTATGCGGCCAACTACAACTCGGGCAAGATGGGCGAGAAAGTCTTCAGCACCACTCTCTCCACCAGCTCAGGCAAGGGCAAGTTCAGTTTCGACTGGCCGGCACAGTACCCGTCAGGGCCTTACGTAATCAGAGTTTCCGACCCTAAGGGCGGGCATAGCGCCACCCTGATGTGCGAAGTGTTTGACGAGCGCTCCGCTTCCGACGCCTCCGAGGAAGCTACCAAACTCAATATGCTGCTGGACAAGGAGAAATACACGGTCGGGGAGACCGCCGGCATCACCATCCCGTCGGCCGCAGGCTCATTTGCGCTCGTCTCCATCGAGAGGGGCGGCAGGATTCTCAGCACCCGCAGAGTCGAGTGCAGCAAGGGCAGCACGCGGATCAATATTCCGGTCACCGCAGAGATGGCGCCAAATGTCTATGCCAACATCTCCCTCATTCAGCCGCACGGCAACGCTACCAACGATGCGCCGATCCGGCTCTACGGCATAGCCAACATCAATGTAGAGGACGCCTCCTCGCACCTGCGGCCGCAGATTGACATCGCGGACGAAGTGCGTCCCGAGTCCAAGGTCCGCTTCTCCGTCAAGGAAAAGGACGGCAGGGCGATGAGCTATGTGGTGGCTCTCGTGGACGAGGGGCTGCTCAACCTCACCGGATTCAAGACGCCTGACGCGTGGAAGTCGTTCTATGCCAAGCAGTCCCTGCGCGTGCGCACCTGGGACTCATACGACAAGATCATCGGAGCCTACGGCGGGCAGATAGAGAAGCTCTTCGCAATCGGAGGCGGCGACGAGGGGTCAGGAGCCATCAAGCCTCAGAAGGCCAACCGCTTCACCCCTGTGGTACGCTATCTTGGGCCGTTCGAGCTGGGGAGGGGCAAGACCGCGCAGCACTCGGTCTATGTGCCTCAATACATAGGAAGCCTCAGGGCTATGGTCATCGCCACCGACGGCAGGGCGCAGGGCAGCACGGAAAAGTATGTCACAGTCTCCAAGCCGCTTATGACCCAGATTACCCTGCCGCGCACCCTCAGCACCGGAGAGAGCCTCAGCGTGCCTGTCAGCGTCATCACCCTCAACGACGGAGTCGGAGAGGTCAAACTCAGCGCCAAGACTTCCGGTTCGATCTCCCTCAGCGGAGAGTCCACCCAGAGCATCCGCTCCGACAAGGCCGGGGCCCAGCTCGCATACTTCGACATCAAGGTCGGAGACAGAACCGGGGTCTCATCTTTCAGCGTCACTGCGCAGAGCTCCGGCGACAAGTCCGCCGGCGAAGTGGAAATCGATGTAGTGAACCCTAACCCGCAGGATAGCAGGGCCAGCGTATTCACCCTCGCGGCCGGCGAAAAGAAGGACATCTCGGCGGAACTCTCCGGCATCGACGGCAGTAATTCGCTCAGCGTCGAGCTCTCTTCCATCCCTCCGGTCAATCTCGGCAAGAGGCTCACTTATCTGCTTGAATATCCATACGGTTGCGTAGAGCAGACCATCTCCGCCGCTTTCCCGCAGCTTTATCTGGGCAAGATCCAGGACTGCAGCGAGTCGCAGCTCAAGGCCTGCGAGTTCAATGTCAGCGCGGCCATCAACAGGCTCCCGAATTACCTCAGGAGCGACGGTTCCCTCTCCTACTGGCCAGACGGCCACAGCGAGAAGTCGAATTTCGGGACGGTCTATGCCCTGCACTTCCTGCAGGAAGCGGCAGACAAGGGGTATGCGGTCAACGCAGAGCTAAAGTCCGGCCTTATCAAATACATTTCCAAGAATATAGTCAATTCCAAGGCAGTCAAAGGGTCCGTCAGGGCCTACGGGCTCTACGCCCTCGCGGCGGCAGGCAAGCCTGAGCGCAGCGCGATGAACAATCTCCGCGGAGAAGTAAAGAATCTGCAGAATAGCTCTGTATGGCTACTCGCGGCAGCCTACGCCATCGACGGCAAGAAGTCCGTGGCGGAGAGCCTCATCTCCGGACTTCCATACAGCGACGACCCTAAGAAAGAGTACTCCTCGTTCGGAAGCGAGGAGCGCAACCTTGCCATCGCGCTCAAGGTCAATATGATACTGGGCAAGAAGACGGAAGCTATGGAGCTCGCGACCAAGCTCGCTGGACAGCTCAACGACGACAAGCGATATATGTCCACGCAGGCCACTGCCTGGTCGCTCTACGCGATGAGCGGCTATGCCGCCTCGCTTCAGGGCAGCGGAGTCAGGGCCTCCCTCAAGGCCGGTTCGGAAAGCTTCACTATCGATTCAGACAAATGTCTGGTTTCCAAGACTATATGCAGTGGAGCGGACAAAGACAGGGTAGCTCTCAAGCTTGAGAACAAGGGCAAGGACGCCATCCACGTGGTGGTGGCCGCGAGCGGCATCCCTGCCGCCGGGCAGGAGGTCGCAAAGGCCTCCGGGCTCAAGATGCAGGTAGCCTACCGATCTGCGGACGGCGGCGCGATCCAGGTGGATACCCTCAGCGCCGGACGCAACTTCAAAGCCGTCGTGACCGTCACGAATACGGGCTCCTCAGCCATCGACAACATAGCGCTCTCGCACAAGTTCCCCTCAGGCTGGGAGATACAGAACGACAGGATTTACCTCGACAACTACTCCTACCCTGCGGGCATCGACTACCAGGATTTCCGCGATGACAGGGTCGACAGCTTCTTCAGCCTTGCGGCAGGTCGCAGCGTGACCGTCACCGTCAACCTCACCGCTGCCTACCGCGGCCGCTTCTACCTCCCTGCCGTCAGCTGCGGGGCGATGTACGACGACACTGTCTCCGCCCTCGTCCCTGGAAAGTGGATTGAGGTGAGGTAAGGGGCGCGGCTGCTCGGGGAGACGGTTTTCGGCAAATATAAGACAAAAAACAAATTCCGATAAAGCCGAAACGGAATAATCGTAACGACTTTATCGGAATGAAATTCAAAGGCCTGTCCCCTCAGGGAATAGGGCGTTGATTACTGTACTGTCCAGCCGCTAGGGAGACCGAGGTCAGACGCGGTCCAGCTTGCAGCGGAGTTCTTGACGAAGGTTCCTTCAGATGACACACCGGACAGCCAATCAGTTAAGCAGTCCTTATCCACCGGAATTGTCGTAAATAGAGCCTTCACATAATTCAAGCTGGAGCAACCATAGAACATTTGATTATAACAATAGCTCACCAGTGTCTTTGCCGGCAATTCAGGTGCCGTCTTCAAACTCGTACAACCGCTGAACATCTCACAATAGCATCCATCCTTCAATTCGTTTGCATTCAGGGCAGGAGCCGTTTTCAAGCTTGTGCAAGCGCTGAACATACCATAATAGCATGCTTCCTTCAATTCGCTTGCATTCAGGGCAGGAGCCGTGGTCAAACTCGTACAGCCGCTAAACATCTCATAATAGCATCCATTCTTCAATTCGCTTGCATTCAAGACTGGAGCCGTTTTCAAGCCAGAGCAATTGTAGAACATACTCTGATAGCAGCAGTCCGCCAATTTCGTCGCCGGCAAATCAGGAGCGATTTCCAAACTCGTACAGCCGTTAAACATCTCATAATAACAATTCGATACCAATTCATCAGCCTTCAGGACTGGAGCCGTTTTCAAACTAGAGCAATTGTAGAACATACTCTGATAGCAGTAGTCCGCCAATTTCATCGCCGGCAGGGCCGGGGCAGTAGTCAGAAGTTTACACTCCATAAACATTTCACTATAGCAATACTCTGCCAGTGTCGTGGCAGGCAAGGCAGGAGCGCCGGTCAATTTTGTGCATTTATAGAACATGCGACTATAACAAGACGCGGAGACGAAATCCGGCAATTTAAGATCGGACGCATCGGTAACCGCAGAGCAACTATCAAATAAATGATCAAAAGCATGCTCAGGCATTGTAGTGGCCGACAAATCCCTGCTGAGCAATGACATAATGTTACCGGATACCCTGACGGACGGTGCTCCGTCTGAAAATTCCACATGGTAATAATTGCTATAATCCTTGGAAAATGTATCATTCCCACTATTTCTTGCTCTAAACTGTATGAACCCGCCGGACTTCAACTTCACTTTGGTGGCGCCTAAAATGTATGTGCTCCAGCTTTCGCCGTCAGTGCTATATTCAAGGTAAATGGCATCAGGGGATCCAACCGCCTTAATTTCTACATATGAGTCACCGCCGGTACTAGTTAAAGTAAACGGCTCATTGGTGTAGTCAGTATTGTCCTTAAAAACCACCTCCGGCATCATCACGAGCAGCGCGGAGCGGGTGATGGTCTGCTCCCTGTTGCTTACAAGCTTCATCTGCTTGCCTTCGCTGTCCTTCACCGTGATGGTGAATCCCTTGCTCATCGTCATCGGTGGCAGGGCGATGATGAACGAGGTGGCCTCTGTTTCGCTGAGCTGTACGCCTTCGCCGCAGTCGAGAGTCACGGTCTTGAAAGCGTCGGCCGTGCTATTCATTGAGACAGACGGTGTGTCGAAAGCGTTCACTGTGGCATTGCCGCTGAGGGTCTCGTTATCGTTGCCGCTGATGCTGACGGACTTGATCTTCGCAGTTCCCTTGAGCTGAAGCTTAAGGCCGCCCAGGACATTCTTGAACTGAAAGTCGGTATTTTCAGACTTGTTGACCGCCACCATAGGGAACGCACCGCCGGCGAAGCTGTTCTCCGCATAAATCTGCGTGATCGGAAGATATACATCGTAGAACATATACCCGGTAACTGTTCCGGCCTTACCCGTTACGCCAAATGAAATGGCAGAAGAATATGGGTAGTATGCGGCATTATAGGCCATTGAACCGTAATCGCCGGAAGGGGTGCTCACATATTCGAGAGTCCCCAAGCCGCTGCCGGCCGATTCGTCGGACACCTTGTACTGTGAGTTTGCCTTGCTGCCGGCGAATATGCTCACAAGGTCCCCTTTCTGCCAAAGCACCTTGCCAGCAGTGCCGAGAACGGTCTTCGTGGCGCCATCGTCGATGGTCGCAGTGAAGGTCTGCGGGGCCTGATTTGCCTCGCCGCCCTGCTGCATCGCCTCCTTCTGGCAGCCGCAGAGCATGAGGGCGGCCAGTATGCTGATTGTCAATACTTTCTTCATAACGCTAAAGATTTTCACCATTGACCAATAGTGGTTATAAGATCTTCAATAGTCCCGGTACCATTCTTCGGGTCACCGCTGCCGCAGAGCGTACCTTCAGTCCACACCGGGACTTCCTCGCAGACCGGGGCCGCATAGATCCTGCGACTCGTCTGCTCTTTTGTTTGATTCTTCATCATCGTTTGTATTGAATTATTGTTAACGAAGATAGGCAAAATATCCCGTTATTGCAAATACGGCATTTCGACAAGCTCAATGACCGCAGGGCCCCTCGATAGCTTTTTGCGTCCGGCACACTATTTTTTGGAAAAACGGACAAAGCGCAAG
>CAVJHI010000041.1:8391-15512 GCA_963649415.1 bacterium | reverse complement strand
GTCGGTTGTTTATGCGCTTTCATCTGATTATTTCTGAGTTTGGTCTCCGACCGGCACGACAAACGCCTGCGGCCGGCCGGGAGTATTTCTGTCTGAAGTGAATGCTATATACCGCCCTGAGCGGCTGAAGAGCGGGTGAACGTGCTCGCTCTGATTGTTGCCGCTGGAAGGCATCCGCTGGTTGGGCCAGCAGATTATTTCGGCCTCGCCTGTCCGGAGATTGAAGAGGAACAGAGGATTCTCCATCTTCCTTTCCACATCTATCACGAACCAACCGCCGTCGGCGGAACCGACTCCATGCGCGAGCTTATACACGTTGTTGGTGTAGTGCACGCTCCTGTCGCCGCCGTCCTTGTCGATGGAGACCAGGCTAACTTCCCAGCCCTTGACAGGGTCCGGATCGGAGACGCGGTGTATCTTGTCGAAGTAGAACAGCCTCTCTCCGTCCGAGCTCCAGGTCTCGTGCGTGGCACGGTAGAGACTGTCGGACATCACGAACGGAGTCACTGTCCGCTTGTCGGTATCAATCAGCATCCCGCGGGCTCTCTCTTCCCTGGAGAGATTCCACATCGTGCGCCTGTCCGGCTTGCAGACATAGGTGACAAGGTTCGGATGCCGGGGATTGATCATCGGATGTTGTATGCCATGCGGAGATGAGAGCAGTTTCTCTATCTCTCCGGTCGAGATCCTCACCCTGTAGATGGAGGTATATTTGTCGGGGTTGCAGGCCCTCAGGACCGTATAGTCCCCGTCATCGGTAAACAGGCAGTTCGCTATCACGGTCTGCTCCGCCACTTTGCCGCGGGCGTCGAACAGGACGCGTTCCGCGTGGGTCCTGACATTCACCGCGTAGAGCACGGCATCGCTCATAAACACCGCTTCGTCGCCCGTATTGTAGATTGACCAGGCGCCGGTCACTTCACGGTCGGAGATTTTCTCAACAGCGCCCGTCTTCATATCCGAAGAATAGAGCTTCCATATTCCTGCGTCCCTATTGCTTTTGAAGACAGCATATGAGTCATCGTAGGTAAACGCCTGATTCTCAAAATATGGCATCATACACGAGTCGATCTGTGTGAGCTGCCAGACCTCCCGTCCAGTGCGCTCGTCGCTATAGACTGTCCTTTCCGTCCGCGGGGAAGCGCAGCCGGAAGCGAGCACAGCGGCAATTGCCATTAATGTCACAAGATTATTCATATTTTTCCATCAATTAAATTCATCTCGGAAGCCGCCATAAAGAAAAGGCCCAGTCCGCGCGGGTCGTTGTCAGCAGTCTCCCTCGAATTGTACCCTTCCACATCATCCTGGACCGACATGCTTCTGCAGATGCCGGAGAGCCTTCCGTCGGAGGAGATACGGCTTTCTATCGCAGCCCAGCCCCTGCTGACGTACTCCAAATACTCCGGAGGCAGCCAGCCCCTGCGGACGGCGCGCGCGAGCGCGAAGACGAAGGCGCAGGTGGCGGAACTCTCCTCGTAGGTCTCGGGGCAGTCAATCACCTGATGCCACATCCCGTCTTCCGCCTGATAGCGGACGATGGAGCGGAGCAGGGAATTGTGGATGTCGAGCAGCTTCCCGAACTCTTCACTCCCCTGCGGAAGCCTCAGCAGGATGTCGGATATCGCCCAGAGATACCATCCGTTGGCCCGACCCCAATGCGCCCCGAGATGCCTGCCTTCAGTGTCGTTCCAGGCGTGATACATCAGACCGGAATCAGGGTCATACAAATATTTATAATATGCGGCCGCCTGCCGGCAGGCTTCACTAAGGTGCTTATGCTCTCCGGTCAGGTCATAGAGACGGGTGAGGAACGCCCCTCCCATAAACATATCGTCGCACCACACCGTCCACTTGGGCTCGGCTCTGACCCAGGCGCCGGCCGGCAGGCGATACTGCCTCTCATAGACATAGCATGCCATGCTGTCAATCAGCGCGCGGAGCTCCTCGCTGCCGTTGCCGGCAGCAGCGGCCTCGACATAAGGCAGGGATGGCCCGCCCGTATCGTCGAGCATCGCGGAGCGGAAGAGACGGTAGTTCTGAGTCCTCCTGCAGCCATCGTCGTACTGCGCGCGGAAAAGCGGCATATTGGCTAGATTGGTGTCTATTATCCTGTCAATATGGTCAATGTACTTCCTCTCCCCGGTGGCCAGCGCGAAGCAACGCAGCCCGGAGAGGGTCGCCCCGACAGCATAGTGCCATTCTATATAAGAGTGCTTTCTGAACACGGCGGCGGGGCTGACGGAGTAGCGGAGCTGCGTTTTTCCGTGCTCAAGCACGGATAGCTTCGCCCTCGGGTCGGCCGACCCGTCCTCCCGCACGAAAGCCACGTACCGTGCTCCGGTGAGCTCTGCAGGCAGCTCCTGCGCCCCGGCGCGAAAACGTAGCTCGGCATAATTCTCGAACTCATAGGTATCATATGCGGCCTCGCGTGGGTAAGCGCTTGTATTATAGCCTATTCTGTATGTCCCGTCCTCAGAAAGGACAATCTCGCGGAGAGAGGAAACCTCGGCCGGGAAGGTCTGCGGAGAGACGGCTGTCCGCTCAAGAGCGAAGCAGCAGTCGGAGACGAATCTGTCCGCTACGAGCATCGCCTTCTCCTGCCCGAAGGCGAGAGCCGCGGACAGCAAATATATTAGGGACAATATTGTTTTTTCCATTTTAATGTCTATATTTGTGCTCGAACACGGAGTAAAATCCCGCCATTACACATAATCAAAAACATTAATACTCAGTGTATTAGTCGCAACGAGAGAGCGGTCGTAGCGCCATTCTCCGTTAACAAATATAAGCTAATTACACGATATTTGCAAGAAATTGCACGCTATGGCCAATAATAAAAGCAAAGCGGCAGGCCTTTGGGCCTCGATTTCGATGGGGATATTCCTCATCGGCTACAATGTC
Organism: bacterium; assembly: GCA_963649415.1. Lineage (GTDB taxonomy): Bacteria > Bacteroidota > Bacteroidia > Bacteroidales > UBA932 > Cryptobacteroides. The sequence goes on along the minus strand of CAVJHI010000041.1, from coordinate 12,611 downwards.
GGCACAGGCAGCATCACGGCGATGGCATCCGCGGGTTCGGACTACGGAATGTCGCTGACCTGGGCGCTCGTCCTCTCGTGCGTCTTCGCCTATGCGATGCTCATCGCGTTCAGCAGATACACCATGCAGACCGGGGAGAGCTCGATGCAGAGTTTCCGCAAGCACTTCGGGGCTCCGGTCACGATATTCATCATCGTCGCCCTGCTCTCGGCGGAGATTACCTCCAGCATGGGACTTATGGGAGTGAGCGCGGAGGTAGTGAAGGAGTGGTCGAGGCCGCTCACCCCAGACGGGGAAGGATTCAACGAAGTCATCGTGGCCATCGTGTTCGCCATTCTGCTCGGCTTCCTCTGCTGGAAGGGCGAGCAGGGCTTCTTCGAGAAGATACTCGCGATTTTCGTCGCCCTGATGGGCATCGCCTTCATAGCCACGATGTTTATGGTTGTGCCTTCAGCTGAAGAAATAATCAAGGGGCTCAAGCCGTCCATCCCAGAGGGAGACAACTCCTTCGTGGTAGTGGCCAGCATGGTGGGTACCACGATGGGAGCGATCCTCTTCGTGGCGCGCTCCGTCCTCGTGAAGGACAAGGGCTGGACGATGGCGGACATGAAGATACAGAAGCGCGACGCCCTGATCTCAGTCGGGATGATGTTCGTGCTGAGCTTCGCGATAATGGTATGCGCCGCAGGCGCGATGAGGGGCGAGCACATCGAGAACGCCATCCAGATGGTGGGCCTGGTGGAGCCGATTGCCGGCAAGTTCGCCACCTCGCTATTTGTCGTGGGCATCGTGGCGGCGGCCCTGTCCTCGCTCTTCCCTATCCTGCTTCTCGCCCCGTGGCTGATTTCGGACTACCTCGGAGAGAAGAGCAACATGCGCTCCACGCGCTCGCGCATACTGATGTACGTTGTTCTGCTCTGCAGCCTGTGCGTCCCGGTATTCGGCTGGAGACCGGTCAAGGTCGTCCTGATTTCGCAGACCCTGACGATGGTGGCGACCCCGCTGACCATACTCTTCATGACAATCCTGCTCAACCGCAAGGACCTGATGGGGGACAACCGTCCGAGCGTGCTCGAAAATATAATTTACACCGTCGTATTCCTCTTCACCCTTACCGTGGCGGTGATCGGGGTCAGCGGCCTCTTCCAGATGAGTTAGTTACAAACATATATGAAACGAATCATTCTTACAGCTCTTGCGGCGTTGTCGCTGACCAGCGGCTACGCGCAGGCAAGCAGAAGCGAGGTTCTCGAGGCGCTTGGCGGCTGCGCCGCCTACGCCTCGACGGTCCTTCTCGACTCTGAGGGCAAGTCGCGCTGCGACTACAACATGACAGAGGGGAAATGGTATCCTTATGAGGAGCCGTGGCACACCGGGCAGATCATCCTCGGCCTGGTGGAAGCCTACCGCGTCACCGGCAACTCCGACTGGCTCGACGCTGCCGTCCGCGGCGGAAACTGGTGGCTGGGGCTGGAGATCAAGGGCGATCCCCGTTTCGAGGGGATGGTAGGAGCGACCCACGGCGACACCGTAGGCAATGACGACATCGTGTTCGCCACGGTGAGCGATGGCACGCACGGGCTCTTCGAGCTCAGCAAAGCCACCGGCGACCCGCGCTATGCCGACCTTGCCACATCGTCGGCGAAGTGGATGTACAAGAATATGTACTACCCGGAGAAAGGTGTCTGCTATGACTTCGTCAACCTCGCAAGCGGCGAAGTGCAGACTGAGCACAGCCACTTCCACGAGGGGAAGGAGCACCAGACCCTCTTCGACGTTTCAAGGCCCAACACCGAAGGCTCGCTCTTTAAGGACGCGTGGGAGTGGTCCGGCGACGAAAGCCTCAAGGACGCGCACATCCTCCTAAGCGACGCCCTGATTAAATATCAGGACAGGAAGAGCGGCCTCTGGATGGACTTCTCCCCTAACCACAAGGAAGACCACAGCTACCACCCGAGATTCAATATCTGGTATGCCGAGTCGCTGCTGGAGACCTACGACCTGACCGGGGACGAGAAGTATCTCAAGGCCGCCGTCAAGACTGCCCGCACCTACGCCAAGGCGCAGAGGTCCGACGGCACGATGTTCTACGACAACTACATCAACGGCAGACCGGCGGACAAGGGCTCCGTATGCGGCTCCGAGGTGGCTTTTGCCGGCATTCTCTGGCTGAGGCTCGTAGGCTACGGCTATGGCGAGTTCCAAACCAATGTGGACAGGAGCGCATCCTGGATAATCAAAAACAGATATTCCCAGAGCCACCCTGACCCTAATGTAAGAGGCGCCGTCATCAACACTAGGATGAGGACCAAGAAAGGCAAAATCTGGCTCACGCAGCGCGACGTAGGCACCTCGTTCGCAATGAGATTCCTCGCGGACTACTATCGTACTATCAACAAATAAACATTACCATAATGGAAACAGCAATCAAAACATTCAAGGCAGGCAATCTCGAAGTATATGTCTTCGAGACGAGGGAGCAGATGGCCCGCGCGGCATACAGAAGGTATGTCGACAGGGCAGAGAAATACATCAGCGAGAAGGGCAGGATGAGAGCCATCTTTGCCGCGGCGCACTCCCAGGACGAGTTCCTTACCGATCTCGCAGCGGACAATAGTCTGGATTTCACCAAGATAGAAGCATTCCACATGGACGAATACTTCGGACTCGCAGCGGATGCCCCGCAGAAATTCGGGCACTTCCTCTCCGAGAGGATCTTCAAGCTCAAGCCGTTCGCCAAGGTCAACCTCATCGACTCCGCCCAGACTGACCACAACGCCGAGTGCGCAAGGTATTCGGCCCTGCTCACAGCGGCGCCGATCGACATCACGAGCATGGGCATCGGCGAGAACGGGCACATCGCCTTCAACGACCCTCACGAGGCCAAGTTCGACGATCCTGCGGTGATGAGGACCACGACGCTCGACACCGTCTGCCGCATGCAACAGGTGCACGACGGGGAATTCGCCTCTCTGGAAGAGGTGCCGCAGAGCGCCTACACCCTCACCGTCCCTACACTTATGGGCTCGGGGTCTCTGGTCTGCATCGTCCCGGGCGAGCAGAAGGCAAGAGCCGTGGAGAGAGCGGTATTCGGCCCGGTAAGCACCGAATGCCCGGCCTCCATCCTCAAGGAGCATCCGGACGCCGCCCTCTTCGTGGACAGGGCCGCCGCGAAATATATCCTATAAGACCTTTTTAACACAAACCACAATAATTAACCACAATGAATCGGATAGTCAAGACTCTGCTCTCATTGACAGCCATGCTGACGCTGTCGATGGGAATCCTGTCCGCACAGGAGCACGGAGTGCTCAGGGGAACCGTCAAGGACGTCAACGGAGAAGTCCTTCCGGGTGCCTGCGCCTTCGTCAAAGGAACAACCAACGGTGCCGTCAGTGACATCAACGGCAACTATGTACTCAGAGGAGTCCCAGCGGGACAGACCGCAATCGTATTCAGCTATCTCGGCTACAAGGACATCGAAGCCAGCGTCAACATCCCAGCCGGCAAGACCGCGATTTACGACGCGGTGATGGAAGATGTGACCAACACCCTCCAGTCGGTGACAGTGACCGCCGCAATCGACGGGCAGCAGCGCGCCCTCAACCAGCAGAAGATGGCCGACAACCAGATGCAAGTCATCTCCGCCGACCAGATCGGGCTCTTCCCGGACCTCAATGTGACCGACGCCCTCAAGAGAATCGGCGGCGTGACCACAGACGGCACCCAGATCTCGATGCGCGGAACCCCGACCAATTACACCAACATCAACCTCAACGGCGAGCAGCTGCTCGGAACCAATGAGGGAGGATACCGCGCGCCGAACCTCTCGTTCATCCCGTCCGACGTGCTCGCATCGATGGAGGTGCAGAAGACGCTCCTGCCTTCCAACGACGGCGACGCCATCGCTGGAGTAATCAACCTGCGCTCCGGCGAGGCGCGTTCGCTCAAGCCGAAGTTCAACGTCGAGGCAGGCCCTGGATACAACTTCCTCCGTCAGAAGGGCACAGGCAACATCAAGCTCGGATACGAGCAGCGCTTCCACCCTACCGACAAGAACCCTTACGGAGTGTTCGGAGTTGCAGCCAAGTTCAGCTGGTACGACTCCACCTCAGGCCACGACCGCATCGAGGCCAACAACTGGATTGAGACCGAGGTCAAGGGCGCGGACGACCTTATGTATGTCCCTACCGACTTCAGATACCGCTATGTGGAGGACG
>CAVJHI010000041.1:0-8381 GCA_963649415.1 bacterium | reverse complement strand
GGACCACACCGTCCGGACTGGAGCAACCCTCGTGCTCGACTGGGCGCCTAGCGTCAACACCAAGTTCGTCCTCATCGGATCATACAACCGCCAGAATGTCTCCACGGCGCGCGACAGAAGCCGTTACCGCTTCAGAGGCAACTACTTCCTCCTCGACAAGTACGACTTCAGCGACACTGAGCAGAACTGGAGCGATGTCACCAAGTCCGGCTTCGGCGAGGGCGTGATCGGCGCCGACCGCGTGCAGCAGATCCGTCAGTACACCGATGTGGGAGAGGATACATACAACTACTCCATCAACCTCAACGGTGAATCCACCATCGGTGACTGGAAAATCGACGGAGGCCTCGTCTATACCCTCTCAGAGACCGCATACGAGAGCACGGCTTACGGCTTCCAGACCCCTGACTACAGGGCCAACGGCAAGGCCATCAACGGCACTGGCAATCCTGCTATGTCATTCAACAAGAAAACTCCTGTAGGGTACATCCCTGATATGTCCACCCCGTATATGACGATGGAATATCTGAGGAACACCTCCGGCGCTTACGAAGGCCGCGAGTTCGACGAGGCCCAGAACTATACTCTCTACAACGTGGCCGTATGGAACCACAACACCACCGCTTCCAACGCCACCGCCAAGATCAACGCCTCCTGGTCCCACCACATCGGCGACGGCTCCGCCACGCTGAGCTTCGGTGCCAAGGACAAGATGCTCATCACCTCCGGCAGAGTTCCTGAGCACGGAGCCGACAACTACGACTACTCCCTGCCTAAGAAGGCATTCGGCGACGCGGCCCTCAATATGACCAACTTCCTCAGCGGAGACACCGTGGGCAGCAATTTCCTCAACGGCAACGCCACGATGAACTATGCTCTCGACGCCGACAAGCTCCGCAGCTTCGCGGCTCAGAACTATAATGGACTTCTCACAGCCGACGCCAACAAGAGTCAGGAAGACCGCGACGCTTCATACTATGACGCCAAGGAGAACATCCTCGCCGGCTACGTGATGGAGAAGGTTCAGTTCGAGAAACTTATGGTGCTCGCAGGTGCGCGCGTGGAGGCTAACCACGTGGAATACAAGGCCAACTCCATCTTCGACTACGATGCCGACGTGAACCTCGACGACAACCCTACCGGACAGAAGCCTGAGAACCTTGGCGAAGACGGGGACGGCCCGGTCTATACCGCATACAAGATTACCCCTCGCGAGGAGTCCAAGAACTACATCGTAGTCCTTCCGAACCTCCAGTTCAAGTATGACTTCAGCCGCAGGACCCTTATGAGACTGGCCTATACCACCGGTTACTCACGCCCTGACGCCAGCGACCTCGTCCCTAAGACCACCGTCAACCGCGACGCGGGCATCGTCACCGTCGGCAATCCGAATCTCGACCCTGCATATTCGCACAACTTCGACCTGATGGCCGAGCACTACCTCGGCAATGTCGGACTCATTTCCGCCGGCGTGTTCTACAAGCACATCAACAAGTTCGTGTACCTCTCACAGATGCCTATCGACTCGAGCAGCCCTTACGGATATGAGAACTCTCCGTTCACATCCATCCGCCAGAAGCTCAACGGCGAGAGCGCCAAGGTTTACGGCGCCGAGCTCAACCTCAACTTGCCTCTCACCTTCCTCCCGGGATTCCTCAAGAATCTCCTCTTTACGAGCAACTACACCTTCGTGAAGTCCCTCGCCACCGTGGAGAGACTCACCGACTCCGAGGGTGACAGCGCCGGCACTCCGACCGTGGACAGCATCCGTCTCCCGGGTCAGGCAGACCACACCGCCAACTTCGCACTCTCCTACTCCGACAAGAGATTCACCGTCCAGGCTTCCTACAACTACATAGGCGACTACATCGTCTCCCTGGGAGCCAACAAGGAGCTCGACGTCTGGATGCAGGGCCGCTGGCAGCTCGACGCCAACGCAAGCGTCAACATCATCAAGGGCCTGTCCTTCTATGTGGAGGCCAACAACCTCACCAACGCCAAGAAGTTCCAGTATGTAGGCAATATGGACCGCGTTTACCAGCTCAGGTTCATGGGTCCTACCGCACGCTGTGGCTTCAGATACAGGTTCTAAAAACTCCATATGCTTATTGTCACCTCCATACTCGCCGCGGTTGTCGCGGCAGCGGGAATTTCCCCGGCCCAGACATTCCGGGAGACGGCATTCCCACTGCTCCAACGGCTCAACGGGTGCGTCGTATCCTATCAGAATACAGATGTGCGAAGCGGCGAGTATGGAGGGATAATATGTCCCGGAGAAAATCTATACCATACCAGAGCCGCGGAGGCGATGTTCCCGCTTGCATACGAATACTCGCAGACGGGAGACAGGAAGCGTCTGGCGCAGACCCTCTCGCTCGCCGACTGGCTCATTGCACGGCAGGAAGACGACGGCAGCTGGAAGGAGACCCCCGAAGAATGGACAGGGACCACCACCGACCAGCTGCTTATGATGCTCCTGACCTACCCGCTGGTCAAGAACAGGCTCACCCGCAGCGCCGACTCCCGATGGCTCTCCACGATGAGGAAGGCCGCGGACTATCTCGCAAGGGTGATGGACAACAGGTTTGCCAGCATCAACTACTGCGCAACCACTACCGCCACTCTCGCCGAGGCGCAGCGCCTCTTAGGAGAGCAGGCCTATCTGGACAAGGCGCGCTCGCTTGCCCATATGATCGTCGGCAAGATGAACTTCGACCATTTCATCGTCGGGGAGGGCGAGCGGGAAGGGCCCTACAAATATGGGGTGGACATAGGATACAATATCGAAATGTCCCTCTGGGGGCTGGCAAGGTATGCGCAGCTCAGCGGGGACGAGGCCGTTATGGATGCCGTGCGTCTCTCCGCAGAGGCGCACCTGCCGTTCATCTACCCTGACGGAATGCTGGACGCATCGTCGGGAATCCGATCCAACAAATGGACGCTGTACGGTAGCGGGACCTCCGACGGCATCCATCCCCTGTGTGCACTGCTGAGCGGATATGACTCCAGGTTTCTCACCGCTTCAATGCGCAATCTCGGCTTTCTCGAGGGATGTTTCTCGCACTTCGGACCGCTTGCCACAGGCCCCGGATACGATGCGGTGATGAGCACTCCGCCCTGCATCTACCCGAGTTTCACCAAGGCTAAGAGCATCGCAATGGCTCTCGCCTGGCTCCCTGAGGAGATCGATACTCCCGGCAGCCTGCCGACCGACTCGGACTATGATGTCTTCTATCAGACCCTGCGCACCGCAATAGTAAGGCGCGGGCCATACTGCACCACGATCTGCGCGTCCAACTACAAGGCCAGGGCAGGTGCAGGCAGCAAATATATGCACCGTCCCGCCGGCGGGGCCCTCGGCGCTCTTTGGATTGAGGGATACGGCTTGCTGACCGCTTCCAGCCAGACGGAGTACCATAGATGGGAGCCGATGAGTTTCCCGGTGCTGAGCGATGTGAAGCCGCTCACCCCAAGGCTCGAATCTGCGGACGGAAGCATTGTCTATACCAACCTCTACGAGTTCGACAGCTCGATAAGCTATGAATCTTCCGAAGATGTCCGCTGCTGCGTGACAGGCGAACTCAAGGACAGGGACCAGCTCCGCTCGGGGGCATCGTACAGGCTGTCCTACACCGTCTCGGACAGGGATATCACGAAGCGATATGAAGTCCTGCAGGGGACGCACTCGGGCGAAGTCGTCGCCTGGGAGCCGATTGTCTGCGACGCAGGGCTCGCCGTTGAAGAGGTCTCCGGGCAGGAGATACTCCTCCGCAGGGAGGGAGCGTCCGTCAGGATTTCCGTCAGCGGCCCGAGCGCTTCCATCTCTCCCGTTTGGGATGATTCGGCGTCATGCAGACAAGTCTATCCGGCCCTTAGGGCGCTCCCGCTCAGGGTTCGGTTTACCGGCAGTGTAGAAATCAAAATTGAGAAGATATAAATGTACAGGAAGTTTGCCCTCATAATAAGCCTTGCGCTGTGTCTCAGCCTCCCTTCGTTTGCGGACGGGTGGGAGAAGGCACGCAGAATCGAATCCCAGATTACCGAGCCGGAGTTCCTTCCGGTCGACTACCGCATCACTGACTACGGGGCGGTGGGTGACGGCGTGAGCAATTCGCTCCCCGCCATTAGCGAGGCCATGGCGGACTGCTCCCGGCACGGAGGCGGCAGGGTCGTGCTGCCGGCGGGCAAATATTTCTGCAAGGGCACGGTGCGGCTTCTGAGCAACTGCAACCTGCATTTCGAGGACGGTGCGGAACTCATCTTCAGCACCGACGAGCGGGACTACCTCCCCTGCGTGCTGACACGCTGGGAGGGGACGGAGGTGTTCAACTATTCTCCGATGATTTACGCCTACAATGTGATGAACATTGCCATAACAGGCAAGGGCACGCTCAACGGGCAGGGCAAGGCGCACTTCGAGAAGTGGAAGGCCGTCCAGAAGCCCGACCAGAAAGAGCTCCGCCGGATGGGAGTCGAGCAGATCCCCGTGCACGAGAGGGTATTCGGAGAGGGGCACTACCTGCGACCGGCGATGATGGACCTCTTCGCCTGCAATACCATACTCATCGAAGATGTGAGCATCGTGGACGGAACATTCTGGTCGTTCCACCTCATAGGCTGCAGCAACGCCACCGTACGCGGGGTCAGCGTTGACTGCACCAACCTCAACAGCGACGGCGTGGACCCGGAGTCCTGCCGCAACATGATTATCGAGAACTGCTACTTCCACACCGGGGACGACGGCATCGCTGTCAAGTCCGGGCGCGACCAGGACGGATGGAGGTTCGGCCAGCCGACCGAGAACGTAATCATCCGCGGCTGCACATTCAACACCTTTTCCAACGGCCTCTGCATCGGGAGCGAGATCTCCAGCGGGGTGAGGAACATCTTTATGGAAGACTGCACCATCCTCAACGCGAAGCAGGGCCTGTACTTCAAGTCCAACCTCGACCGCGGCGGATATATCGAGGATGTCTATGTGAGAAACATCAGCGTGGAGAACGTGGATGCGTGTCTGGTCAAGTTCGAACCGGACTACAAGTCCGAGAGCAAGCGGCACTTCCCTACCGCCATCAAGCACTTCGTTATCGAGAATGTCAAGGCCGCGACCGCCGGCGAAGTCGGGATTTACGCCAAGGGCTTCGCCGATCTGCCGATCGAGGACATCACTATACGCAACCTCAGCCTCGGCTCCACCCCGCAGGCCTACTCGATAGAGAATGTCAAGGAGTTGAAACTGCAGAATGTCTCGATCAACGGAGAGACAAGGGACGAGGTTGTGGGAGCCATGCTCCCGGTGATGCCGCTTCCGCGGGAGTTCACGGTGGAGACATCCGGGCACGACGGGGCGTACTCCGCCTTCTCCCTCAGGAGCGACTTCCCGAAAGAGGTAAGCGAAGCCGTCTGGGAGGAAATCAAGGCCCTGAAGAGCGCTGAAGGCAGAGCGAAGCTGAGCGTCAGGATAAGGCGCTCGTCAGAAGTGCGCGGCTACGAGCTCTTATGGAAAGGGAGGAAGGTGGACATCACGGCGGCGGAAGCCCCGGATGCAGTCAATGCTCTCCAGACCCTCAAGCAGCTGCTTCGCAGCGCATACACCGCCGATGTACGCATCCGCGACTATGCCGACGTGGGCAAGAGAGTGTTTATGGACGATGTCAGCCGGGGCGCCGTGCCCAATATGGTTCAGATGAAGCGGCAGATAAGGCTGCTCTCGGAGCTGAAGTACAACGCCCTAATGCTCTACAACGAGAACATCATCAGCACCCGCTCCCACCCCGACGTCGCCCCTCCAGGAGCGGCAATCACTCTGGAGGAGATGGACGAGCTGGTCCGATACGCTGCTTCCTACGGGATCGAGGTCATCGGGGCGCTGCAGTCGTTCGGACATTTCGAGAAGACTCTCGCCCTGCCCCAATACAGAGATATGGGTCTGAGTCCCAACACCATAGACCCGTCTTCTCCTAAGGCGAGGGCTTTCCTTCAGGATGTAATCTCCGAACTGAGCGAGCACTCAAGTTCGGATTATTTTTGCGTATTCTGCGACGAGACCTTCGACATAGAGAGCCGTCCCGACAGGGAGGAGTTCTATGCCGGGCACATCAATTTCCTGGACAGTCTCCTCGCTTCCCGGGGCAAGAAAATGATAGTCTGCGGGGACATGATGATGAAATACCCGCGCATCCGGCAGCTTATCCGCAAGGATGCGGTGATATTCTCCTGGAACTACGACAATATCGGCTCGTATTCAGCGTGGATCGAGCCTTTCGACGGCTTCGAGCTATGGGTCGCACCGGGAGTACACAGTTCGCTAAGGATGCTGCCCGACGTAAGGACATACGAGGGCAACCGCCGCTTTGTGCAGCAGGGATTCGCCGCCGGAGCGCAGGGCGCAATAGTCTGCACCTGGGACGAGTCTGCGTTCCACTCTGTCGAGAACCTGACATACAACCTCTCCCAATTCGCTGAGACTATGTGGAATACGGAAAGGACGAGCGCCGACGCCGATTTCCGTGCACGGTACGAGGCCCTGCGCTTCGGAGGGCAGGTGGGTGCCACGCAGCTGTATCTCGATATGATGGCGCTCGCGGATATCCCGATGTTCTCCGCCCTAAACGACAGGGTATTCTATTCCCGATTCACTCCAGTCAAAGGCCTGCCGCTGGTGCTTGACGGCACGCAGCTGCACAGGGCCGACTCAATCGTCAGCGGGGTCGAGGGCAGGATGCGCCGGGCGCTTGCCGCGGCGAAGAGCGGCAGGACGGAACTCGAGTCTTGGGACTATATCCTCCGCTGCTACCGCTTTATGGTGGATTCGCGCCTTGCGATGCTCTCTCTGGACAAAACGTGCGCGGGCGGCGTCTGTGACAGTCTGGCAGGGCAGCTCGACGGGCTCGAACGGAGTTTCTCCACCTGGTGGAAGCGGGAGAACCGGGACTATTATCTCGACCGTGGGCTCGCCACATTTGAAGACAAACGCAGCGAACTCCAGGCTCTGAAGTGCGCAGACCCATCGGAGCTACGCGTCGAGCAGAGAGTTAATCCGTATATGGGATTCTTCCTCACCGGCATAGTGTCGCCGGGAGATTCGTTCCCCGAGGCCTCTGCCTGGCCGACTCCGGGGATGACTTTCAGTACCGCTCTTAGCCGGAGCGGGCGCTGGACCAAGACGGAGAGCCCTGACGGGGTGATGATGAGGCTTAACGGCATCTATGACAATCCGCCTGCCGGCTCGGAAGTCCGTTCGTACGCAAGGATTACGGCGGACAGAGATACGGAAGTGAAACTGTTGCTCGGATATGTGGGCCGGATGGATATCTTCCTCAACGGTGAGCGGGTATGGGCGGGAGATGTCCGCAGCGCTTGCACCGTGGACGAATTCGAAATCCCCCTTAAGCTGAAGGCAGGCCACAACCACATCTGCCTTTCGCTGCTCAAGGCATATCCGGAGTTCGAGTTCTCCGCCTACCTCTCCGGCAGGCAGTTCACTTCAAACAAGCATCGGTACAGCTTGCGGTAAATGGGGCAAGATTTCGGGGAATCGGATTGTCCTATATTCCAGGGCCTGCGGTTGCTGAAGCCTGAGAGAGTCGAAGCACCGATTCTGCAGGCCGGACGGTTCTATCCGCGCTTGTGCTGGGTTTTATGGACAAACTGAGCCGCGAGACAATTCCCCCCCGGTATTGTTCCAAGCATTTCCTGAAGATTGTGCGAAAAACCATCGTTTTGTATACTGAGGGGTTGGCCTCTTCCCGCATCATCCTGACGTGATAAGAATTGGATTCCCTGAGATGCGGCAGTGTTCTGAATTATAATGAATCGGGATGCAGTCCGCCGTCCTCACGCCTATGGCTACGCCCGGGATATTGGAGACAAGCGCGTCATAACCCTCGAGCTCCTCGCGTGTGGTCCCGGGTCGGTCAATGACCGCGACCTCGCAGCCGTGCACCTGATGCGCCTGCACGACAGGATAAGGCAGAGCCTCTCCCCTGCCCGCTGTAAAGGCTTCAACGCCGTCACTTATTTCGTATCTTATCATATTATCTCGGAATTACCTTTTTCAAATCAATACAGAAATCCGAAAAGCCAAAGCGGGATACGGCTTCCGTGGCCGACTTCGGTGTCGTCTACGGCAAGAAAACTGCCCGGCACATCTGCTATCTGGCTGAAGGACTTGCCTTTACCACCTACTTCAAAGAGCAGATTGTCGTCAATCAGGAAGTCACCTTTCTTAGGATATGCAAAAAGATAGCAATTTATGGTTACAACCACAAAAAAATGCAAATAATTATAGTTGCAACCAAAAAAGTAATGTTAAGACTGTCGTATTACTTTATGGAGTTTCCGAGGGAATAGGCCCGCTTAAGTGCGGAATTCCCTTCAAT
>CAVJHI010000040.1:0-15591 GCA_963649415.1 bacterium | reverse complement strand
AAACAAAATCGTAATTGCAGCTCTCGCGCTCGCAGCGCTTGCAGCGTGCAGCAAGGAAAACCAGACCGGAGACAATGGTTTCGCCGGCAAAGGTGATCAGGCTTATCTGGCCGTAGAGGTGGTAAGCTCCAACTCCGAAGCCTTCACAAAGGCCAACGGCACTACTACCGAAGACAAGTTCTATTACGGAACCGCCGAAGAGAATGTCGTTTCTAGTGCCGATTTCTTCTTCTACAAGGAAGACGGTGCTTTCTTCTCTCATGTAAGCCAGTCCATCGACGGCAACGCAAAGACCGGCGAGGGTTATGACAATGTCTCCTGGGTCGGCAACGGCATCGTCATCCTTAAGGGCCTTACCTCAAAGAGCAGCCCTGCATATATGAGCGTAATTCTCAATGACAACGCTCTCGCAGCTGAGCTTGACGGCAAAAGCCTTTCTGAAGCTCAGAAGAAGACAGCCACAAAAATTGCAGCGACAGGGACTTCCACGGCATATACCAATTTCGTTATGTCTAGTTCCAGCTACAACAACGGCAATGCTGCCTCCGGCTACTTCTGCACAAAGCTCACGGCAAGCATGTTCAAGGACACTGAAGCCGCTGCACAGGCCGCCTCTGCTTCAGACAAAGCAGTCGCTTATGTGGAGCGTCTTGCCGCAAAGATTCAGCTTTCTCTTGGCACCGCTCTCGGAACCGGAGACAAAATTGACCTTGGTGAATTCAAAGTAGGCCCTGACAACATCCATCTCTATGCAAAGATTGGCAAGTGGGGCATCAACGCAACCACCAAAGAGACCTACACATACAAAACCATAGACACGGCTTGGGATTTTGGCACATTCTCTTGGAATGATAGCGGCAACTACAGGAGCTATTGGGCAAAATCACCTAACTATGGCGTTGAAAGCAGTGTTTACGCTGACAGTTACAACAACTCAGAGGCAACTCCTGCAAACAACTATAAGGGCAACGAGACGAAGCAGGCACTCGGCTACATCTCCTACAATGACTGCGGTGTCGCACTTGCACAGACCGCATACTGCCGTGAAAACACCAACACGGAAGGAGAGCTTCGTGCCAACAATCACAACACCACCGCAACCTGCGCGCTTCTTACTGCCCAGATAATTGACGGCAGCGATAACGCCAATTCGCTTGTAAACTACGAGAACCAGCTTTGGACTGTTGACCAGTACAAGACCCGCGTCCTTGCAAGATTTTCCGGAATTGCAGCTGACACCTACATTCCTTGGCTTTCAAATGACGGGACCAATTTCACTCAGATTACTACCGCCAATTTCGAGGAAGTAAACGCCGGCGACGGTCTCGTTTACCTCAAGATTGCAGCTGCACCGGCTGGTTACACATATTATCTTAAAGATGCTGCCGCGGCCTCAGGCTACACTGCAACCACCGTTGACGACCTTAATACCAGTGTATGGAAGAGGGATATGTCAGAATGCGCTTATTTCAAGGACGGTATGATGTATTATAGCATCCCTGTCGAGCATATTCGCAAAACCGGCACATTTGCAGACAATGACTACAAAGAGGCCGACTACGGCGTAGTCCGCAACCACTGGTACCGTATCACTGTAAACTCAGTGAAGAACCTTGGAACTGCAGTTTACGATCCTGCTGAGGCAATTCTTCCAAATGATGCCAACACCAAAAAGTATTATGTTGGCGCACAGGTCAACATCCTCTCCTGGAAGCTCGTCAACCAGACCGTAGATCTTTAATAAATAGATAATTTGCTTTCAGACTGACTGCCGGGCATCGAATCCCGGTGCCCGGCGGACAGTTCTTATAAACAATCCATTATGCTGTCTCGAATCAAAGCAACGCTCCCCCGTCTGCTCGCCCTGGTACTGGCGTGCACTGCGGCCGCCGCGTGCAACGGATTCATCTTCGAGGACGAGGGCGACTGCTCGGTAGTCTATAGGGTGAAGTTCCGCTACGATATGAATATGAAGTATGCCGACGCCTTCCCGCACGAGGTGCGCGCCGTCACACTGTATGCTCTCGACGAGGGCGGCAGCATCGTTTGGAAGAAGAGCGAAAGCGGAGCCGCACTCGCGGCTGAGGGCTACTCAATGGTGGTCGATGTACCTGCCGGCAAGTATGATCTGCTTGCCTGGTGCGACGCCGACGAGTACAAGTCCTGGAACTTCATCTCTGATGCCGCAAGCCGACAGGATCTCGGCTGCAGCCTCAACGCCAAACTCGCCGCCGACGGCACGGCCTACACCGACAGCCGCCTCGACGACCTCTACTACGCATCCCTCTCAGATGTGGATTTCACCGCTGACGAAGGCGAGGTGGTGACGACGATGTCCCTTGTCAAGGATACCAAGCAGTTCAAGCTAATCCTCCAGCATCTCTCCGGAGAGGCCGTGGACGCGGATAAGTTCGAGTTTCTCATCTGGGCTGACAACGCAGCGATGGACTCCGACAACTCCCTGCGTCTGGGCACAAGCGTGGAATACAGGGCCTGGGCAGTTTCAACTGGCTCCGCCTCCACCAAAGCCGAGGGCAGCGAGCTCAACCTTGCACTTGCCGAACTCAGCACCGGACGCCTCGTCAAGGGCCACAGCCCGAGGCTCATCGTCCGGCTCAAGGACAGCGGGAAGACTGTACTCTCAGTCCCGCTGATCGACTACGCCCTCCTCATCAAGGGCCACTACAATTCCGATATTGACGACCAGGAGTACCTCGACCGTCAGGACGAATACAATATGATATTCTTCCTCGACGAGAACGACAGCTGGGTCAATACCTTCATTTATATCAATTCCTGGAAGGTTGTCCTCCAGGGCACAGACCTGTAATAGTTTGAAGAAGATACTGCACATATTCGCATTGACCGCCATCTGCTGCGCGGCACTGCTGTCCTGCGGGAAGATTGCTCCCGAGCAGGGCGGCGACGGCGGCAGCGTGCAGGTATCATTGCGCATAAGTGCAGGCCAAAATCCTCTCACCAAGGCTATTACGGAATACGACGAGAGCGGCAGCGATTTCGAGAACTATATCGACGTCAGCAAGCTGCACATCCTCCTCTTCGGCGCGGACAGCAAGTTTATCCAGGAATTCATCCCGTCCGAGGTACTGCCGGTGGACGGCAGCGCATACCCGGCAGAGTGGGAGCTCCGCGGCCCTATCGACAAAGCGCCGACAGGCGATTTCAAGATAGTGGTATTCGCCAACATTTCCGGCACTCCGAACGGCCTCGTGTCAGGGAGCACCACCATCGAGGATGTGTGCAAGGCAGACTGGACGATGTGCACGGGCTACACTTTTCCTTATACCCCGAGCGCAGACAATCCTATCCCGATGTACGGCGTCAAGACCGTCAGCGCCCCGGCCTGGCACTCCAACCTCCTCACCGACCTCGGGCAGCTCGACCTGCTGCGCGCATTCACCAAGGTCAGGGTGCACACGGGCGCAAGTCTGGGCGAAACCCTTGAATATGTCAAGCTCAAGGGATACAACTCTTCGCTTGCAAGCGCACCTCTGGGGATGTATGACAACAGCGCCAACTTAGCCTACAAGCACTCCGTACACCTTTACGGAGATGCCGCGGACAACGATGCTGCCGCAGACCTCTCCCCTGCCGTAACCGCAAGCGGCACGCAGTGGGAAGTATATGTCCCGGAATACCGCAACATCGATCCATCGACAGGGGCCGCACGCAGCGACTGCTCCTCCATCGAAGTGAAATTCAACGGAATAAACAAGGTTTACACCGTCAACTTCCGCGACTACTCATCAGTGGACGACGGCACCAGACTGAATCTGGTCCGCAACCACATCTACGATTTCGAGATTGCAAGCGTGGGCAGCTACAGCCTCACCCTCTCCCTCACAGCCCAGCCTTGGGAGACCAAGAGCTTCGACAACGACTACAAAAAGAATGTGGGTGTGAGCAGCCAGATCAACTGGACTGACGAAAACCACTTCACCCCTGTAACGGACAAGGTCATCCTTGCGAAGAGCGCCGGCAACCTCAGCTGCACCTTCACCATCTCCACCCCTATAGGAGCCACCTGGTACGCCTTCTTCGAAGAGAAGACCGGCGACTACAACCACTTCAAGTTCTATGACGGCACCTCCGACGTGGATTCCATATCCGGAATAATCGACGGCTCGGAAGTAACTCTCACCATACACCAGAACGCGGAGACCACAGGCTCAGCCAAACTGGTGATTTATGCCAAATACGGCAATATCAACTTCAACGCCGATTCGGCTCTCGGCGGGCCGTATATTCTTAAAAAGGATTAATGAATATGAGAGCTGAATCACTTATCACATACGCGCTTCTAGCCCTGACGCTGTTATCCTCCTGCGTAAAGGAGGGCTTCGGGCAGGCTTCCGGCGAGGCTGTGCTCAGCCTCAGCCTCGACCCTGGCAAGATGGGCATCACCAAGGCCTCCGAATACGGAAGCGACGAGCTCAACGAGAACGAGATCAAGAGCTTCAGGCTCTATTTCTATACCGCAGCCGCCGGCGAGGACGACGCCGCAGTCTATGTATGGCCGGAAAGCGGATACGCCAGCCTTAAGAACACGGCAGCCACCGTTGGCGGCGCCATAGGCGCGGACCCGACCACGGGCAAGGTCAGCATCAATATCACACTGAACAAAAACCTTGTAAACGATACACTCTTCCCGTCCGACGCCACCACCTGCACAGTCTATGCTGTGGCGAATATCGATGGCGCGGGCACTCTGCCGGGCGGGACACCAAGCAGGCGCGAAATCAAAAATACGGTAATCAGCTCCGAATTCGGTCCTACCACCTCCTCCGATCCTTATGCTGAGCCTCAGAGTTCATTCGTAATGGACGGAGAGGGGGCGCTCACCCGCGACAAGGCCAATTTCTCCGTCAGCGGAAGCGTCAAGATGTACCGCGCGACATCCAAGATTACATTCACGGTATCTTCAGTAACCAATGAAGGCGTGGATGACACTGACGGCGACGGATTCAAGGACTGGGAACCTCTGACCGACAATATGCGCGTCTATTATGTGGGCGGCATCAATCGCGGCTACCTCAACGGCACTATGCCAAAGGACGAGCGCGAAGCCGGAATGTTTAACTACAAATCCAGCGGCAAGGGCCGTAGCCTCACGGGAGACGCTGCGAGCGGGTGGACCCACACGCTGCCGTTCTATTCATACTACAACTACTGGCGTCCGGAAAGCGGGTCCGCTACCGGAGACGAGGGCGACGCGCCGTATCTGCTGCTCTCAATGCCGTGGAGGCACAGAACCACGGGCAGCGACCCGGCCCAGTACGACAGGTATTTCACCTGCTGGTACGCGGTGCCGTTCAACACCGTCACCGGACATCTGGAGCGCAATGCCTGGTATAAGGTTTCGCTCTCGGTGAGCATTCTGGGTAGCGGCGACCCGGACGACCCGACGGTCATCACCCCGTCATATATGATCCTCCCCTGGGGCAACGAGACAGTGAAGACCAACGCCGAACTGCTCCGCTACCGCTATCTGATGGTGGACGATAACGAGTATGTGATGAACAATGTCAATTCGCTGACCATCCCGTACTACACTTCCCATCCCATCACAGTGACAAGCTCATCGATGACGCGCACCATTCTGGCTCCGTCTTCAGGATATCAGCCCTATGAGCAGACGGTGTCGTCTTCAAGCTATACCCTCGAGCCGAATTCAGACAACACGGGACTTGTGTTCACGCACAATCTGGTCAACGACTACTCCTCCAACTATGATGTCACTGCCTATACGCTGACCTTCACCATAAAGCACAGCGATGACGCCAGCTTCACCGAGACCATCAAGGTCGTCCAGTACCCGGCGCTGTATGTGGTCGCTAGTCTAAATTCGGACTGTTCAAATCCGAGCGCAAGCAACGGTTTGGAGGCAAACGGCAATCACAATAATCACGGATACGTCAAGATCA
Organism: bacterium; assembly: GCA_963649415.1. Taxonomy (GTDB): domain Bacteria; phylum Bacteroidota; class Bacteroidia; order Bacteroidales; family UBA932; genus Cryptobacteroides. The sequence goes on along the minus strand of CAVJHI010000040.1, from coordinate 9,646 downwards.
ACGCAAATACGAGCACAAGCAATCAACAAACTTCTGCTTGGTATAGAGTTGCAAGCAATCCTGGGAACAAGGATCCATATATGTATGTAGTTACCGTAAGCTCTCTGCCATCGGGAAGTTCCTATATTATCGGAGACCCTAGAACAGAAACCATCTCCGTGCCAAATATAAATACCGGATATGGTGGGCCTCGACTTAGTTGGGCATCGGCTCCTGATATGAATGGAACTAATCGTCAGATCAAATACTACTATCCTACTGACGAAGACGGATCACGCGTGAATAATATGATAGCCCCATCCTTCAGAATCGCTTCATCTTATGGCGCAGTTGCCACTATTTCCTATGCGGATGCAAAGAAGCGATGCGCCGGCTATCAAGAGGATGGCTACCCGGCAGGCAGATGGAGAATCCCGACGAAAGCGGAAATAGAATATATGGCAATGTTGGCCGATGACGGGAAAATTCCTATTCTTCTGTCAATCGACTCATATTATTGGGCAAGCAACAAAACGGCTTATAGTCCTGAAGGGAATAATCATACAAGCAATTCCAACGTGCGTTGCGTCTATGACGAATGGTACTGGAAGGACAAGTGCACCAAGACAACATTTACCTGGGGAGACAAAGAGCGATGAGAAGAATACTTGACATATTGCTGACAACGGCCGCACTGCTCGCGCTTGCGGGCTGCGGTGACAGGCTGCACACAGACACCGGCGGCAAAGAGTACAGGCCCACGGGGCTGACATTTTCCGTGTCCGTGCCCGAGGCCGGCGCCGCTATGGGCACGAAAAGTCTTTCCAGCGAAGCCATAACCTCCCTCTGGGTACTCGTATTCGACGACCAGGGCTTCTATGTGGAATGTCAGAAAGCCGAGCCGGTAAATCCGACTACCTTCTCCACCGACGAGAACACCGAATACCAGTTCAGTGTGAACCTTCAGTCTTCCCTCACCAAGCGCACCCTGCACCTGGTGGCCAATTATGATTTCGTCTCCAATCCTATCAGCTACGGCACAGAGTACTCTGTGCTGCGCTCCCTTACCGTCTCCGGCGGGCAGGATGCCTATTGGCAGAGAGTCGAGCTCAAGGACGGCATCAGATCCCAGGAGGAACTGGACGCGATGACTACAGCAGAACTCAACAAATACCATCTCGACAGCGGCCTTTCGAAGATTCCGCTTGTGCGCAACTTCGCCAGAGTGCACGTGGAGTCCACCGCGGCCAATTTCACTCTAGAAGGATATGCCCTATGGAATGTTCCCGACAGAGGCTGCGTGGCACCCTGTGTGGCTAGTCAGAACACATTTGCAGTCTATGCGGCATCCGGGTCCACCGCCTCGCTTCCTAACAATCCGTGGGTAAGCCGTTCTTATGACGAGCTCAAGAGCTCATATGACGGGAAATCCACAGACGGATTTCTGGGATATCTGCCTCAAGGCACGAAGATCGTACAGACCGATGCTTCCGCGCTCTCTTTCAGCACAGATGACGAATACCTCTATGAGCGTCCGTATTCCGAGGATGTCAGCAACACAGCCATCATAGTTAAAGGGAAGTTCGGCTCCAACGCCTCATCCTATTACAAAATCGACTTTGTGCAGACGGCAGATGCCGGAATGATGACCTACTACAACATCATCCGCAACTTCATCTACACCGCCACCATCATCTCCTGCACGGCGAACGGATACGACACTCCGGCGGAAGCTGCCGCGGCACCTGCGTCCAACAACTTCGTGTCTTCTGTAGTCACCAAGGACATCGTCAACATCTCCGACGGCACCAGCCGCCTCAACATCAGCTACACCGACACCACCGTTGTGAGCAATAGTGCCTTCACTTTCCGCTACCAATACATTCCGGATGTAAGCGAGCCTACGGTCATAAACAACACCAAGATTTCCACTTACGACAAGGCCACCGGAGCGGCAATGGCCCCGGGCGGGTCTGTGATCAAGTCCTGGACATCGGCGGATGTCAACAGCTGGCGCGTGGTCACCATCACCCCGCAGGCCCCGACCGATGAAGAGAAGACCCAGACGGTCATATTCTACGAACCGAAGGACGGCACGAATGTGAAGATCGCCCGAACGGTGACCTACCACCTTCGCAATCCGTTCCAAATGGTACTTGAATGCAGTCCCACTTCAGTGAGCTCGACCATAGGAGAGCAGATAACGATAAATATCAAGATTCCGACCGGTCTGGCTTCGCACCTTTTCCCGCTTGAGTTCAAGATGGAATCGGAAGCCAATTCGCTGACCCCTGACGTCTCCAAGTCTGAAGATACCTACAAGAGCGGCTATATGTCCACCTGGTACGGCACTTCGATTACCGGCTCGGGGAAGCAGACATTCGGATTTACAAAGACCATTACATATTCTGAATATCAGGCACTTGCCTCCACCTCCGACAACGCCTCCAAGATTATTCCCTGTGCGTTCAAGACCACGAAGTCCGCTTCCGCCACCAAGATTTGGGTGCAGAACAAGTACTTCTATTTCGGGGATGGCAAATCGACCGTGGAATTCACGAATTAGAGATAAACAATTCAACCTAAAAAGGTCGCCGGCGCGGGCGACGCTCGAAATCGCGCCAACCTCAGGGCGGGTGATACTTCTCTGGGGTGCAAAATGAAGACTTGGTACTCCATACTGCGGCAAGCGGTGCTGTTGCTTCCGGCACTGATGCTTTTCTCCGCCTGCATCTACGACCCTGCGGACCCGGAGGGCGGCAATGTGGGCGTGGGGGATGCGCTGCCGGAGTTCTCCGTAACTCTCTCGGACGGCTCATCCGTCAGCAACGGCAGCCTGCGCGGGGAAGTCTCGCTGATAATGTTTTTCAGCACGGAATGCCCTGACTGCCAGGAGGTTCTCCCTCTAGCGCAGAGCCTTTACGACGAGTTTGGCTCGCAGCTGCGTTTTGTCCTTATAAGCCGCGAGGAGGGCGCGGAAAGCATCTCCGCCTATTGGCTTGAGAACAGCCTCACTCTGCCTTATTCCGCCCAAAGCGACCGCGAAGTCTATCGCCTCTTCGCCACGAGCGGCATCCCGCGCATCTACATCTCCGACCGCACCCTCACCGTCCGCTCAGCCTTCTCCGACTCTCCCCTCCCGACCCTTGCCGCCCTCCGCTCCGCCCTGGAAGCACTGCTCTAAGCAAGCATTAAAGGCCCTTGAGGGCGCGGGGTTTGGGGTCTACCCCAATAGAATAACGGTCCCGAACCTGCCGAGGGGCTATGCGCGTTGGAGAAGGACGACGGCCCAGACTTCGCAACCTTCGCGGCGGCCGACGAAGCCGAGGCGCTCGGTGGTGGTGGCCTTGACGCTCACCTGTCCCGGGTCGATGCCCATCACTGAAGCGAGCTCGGCGCGCATCTGCGGGATGTACGGGGCGAGTTTCGGGGCCTGCAGGGCTATGGTGATGTCGGCGTTTCCCACGGTCCAGCCGTCAGGGCGGATGAGCTCCATCACGCGTCGGAGCAGCTCGCGGCTGTCGATACCCGCGAATTCGTCCGAGGAGTCCGGGAAATGCTTTCCGATGTCGCCGAGCGCGAGCGCCCCGAGGATGGCGTCGCACAGCGCGTGGATTGCCACATCGCCGTCGGAGTGCGCCACGAAGCCGTTTTCCGAAACTATATCCACTCCCCCGAGCCGCATCGGCAGCCCCGAGGCAAGCGCATGCACATCGTATCCCTGTCCTACTCTGATTTCCATAACCCCAAAATTAGTACATAATTCCGATTTAGAAAACTTCCGGCCGAAAATCCCCTTTGCTGCGATGCTCCGGGGCGCAGCGACGACTATGTGGCCGATGACGAAGATGAAAATGGCCTGGAAGGTCGCGTTATTTATCTACAAATTGCTAACTTTGTGAGTTATGGGATTATTCAATTTTTTCGGTGACAACGAGCACCGGGTATTCAACTACAAGCCTATCTACTACAACCAGGAGGAGGACGAGCGCCGGCAGAAATTCGGCATGGTGGACGGCACCCTCGACAAGGAGAAGAAGGAAGGCACTTATGTACCGGGCTCATACATAAAGGGTTCGATGCGCGACGGGCACTACCAGCGCACCCGCACCCACATGAAGAAGGCACAGACCATCATCGGCATCATCACGATGCTGCTGATTTTCGCCGTACTCTATATGGTCGCCAAATTCTACTCGCTGCTGTAGGATGGGCAGACTCAAGGTACTTCCGGCACAGATTGCCAATATGATAGCTGCCGGCGAGGTGGTACAGCGCCCCGCATCGGTGGTCAAGGAGCTGATGGAGAATGCGGTGGATGCCGGCGCGGACCAGATCGGCGTCGTCGTCACCGATGCCGGCCGCACCCTGATACAGGTCATCGACAACGGCTGCGGGATGAGCCCCGCCGACGCAGTGCTCTGCTTCGAACGCCACGCCACATCCAAAATAGCCTCCGCCGAAGACCTAGAGGGCATACTGACCTACGGCTTCAGAGGCGAGGCCCTGGCGAGCATCGCCGCAGTGGCCGAAGTGACCCTCAAGACCCGCCGCGAGGGCGACGAGACCGCAACTCAGGTGCGCGTGGGCAGCAACGGGGAGACGACATCCTCCTCCGTCGCGGCGAGCGTGGGCTCCAACTTCGCGGTGCGCAACCTCTTCTACAACACCCCAGCGCGGCGCAAGTTCCTCAAGTCCGACAGCGTCGAGCTCAAGCATATAATCGAAGAATTCACCCGGGTGGCCATCACCCGTCCGGATGTCGGATTCAGCCTCAGCTCCAACGGGCGCGACATCTTCGTGCTCAAGAAGGCCAAATCACTGAAATTCAGAATTCTAGACCTGCTCGGCAGCAATGTCGTGGGCGACATCGTGGACCTGAATGCCGAGACTTCGGTGGTCAAGCTCAGCGGCTTCGTGGGCCGTCCGGACAGCGCCCGCAAAACCCTCGGCAACCAGTTCTTCTTCGTCAACGGACGCTATTTCCGCAGCGCCTACCTCCACAAGGCGGTGATGAAAGCCTACGAGGAGATGATTCCCGACGGGGTGACTCCGTCCTACTTCATCTTCCTTGAGGTGGACCCGCACGCCACCGATGTCAACATCCACCCTACCAAGACTGAAATCAAGTTCGAGGACGACTCGGTGATATTCCAGATTATCTATGCCTGCGTCAAGGAGACCCTCGGCAGGCACAGTTTCGGCGCGGACATCAACTTCGACACGGAAGGGGCGGTGGAGCTCCCGCAGCTCGGGCGCAGTTTCGAGCAGTACCGCGAGGTGAGCGCACCGCAGAGCCACATAGACCCTGATTACGACCCGTTCAGCACTATGGGAAGCGGGTTCCCTTCCGGCGGCAGCGGCGAGTTCGATACCCCGACCGGTGGCAGTGACTTCCCCTCCGGCAGGAGCGATTCCCCTGCAGGCGGCGGGTTTTCTGCAGACGGCCAGCGCCCCTACAGCTCATATACAACCCGGCGCGACGACTACGGCAAGCTCTTCGAGGACAAAGCGGCCCCGACTTCGAGGGTCATCATCCTTGGCGGCAAATACATACTCACCCCCGTTTCGTCTGGAGTGATGGTGGTCAATGTGTCCCGCGCGCGCGAGCGCATCCTCTACGAACGGACGCTCAAAGCCCTCTCGGGAGAGGGCGGGCACGTGACCCAGACGGCACTCTTCCCGGTGCAGGTGCAGGTGGGAGCGGAGGCCCTGACCCTCTTCGAGGGGCACGCCGAGATGCTCTCCGGGCTCGGATTCGACATCACCCCGTTCGGGACCGACAGCGTGGTAGTGAACGGCGTGCCGGACGGCTATAGCTGCGAAGCCGGCAAGGTGCAGCAGACTGTCAGCGACCTCGTGTACATTCTGTCAGATGAGAGCGAGGCCCTGCCGGAGCTGATGCGGCAGCGCACAGCCGAGAAATTCGCCACCCTGGGGGCCTGCAATGCAGCTCCGCTGACTTCGGCGGTGGAGGCACAGAGTCTGATTGACACGCTTTTTGCAAGTGACAACGCCGAACTGACCTCGAACGGACGCCGCATCGTGAGCATCGTCAAGATCGGGGACATCGATAAATTATTTTAAAAGATGCCTTTTTATTTCGGAAATTACGGATATGACGGCGGCGGACGGGGGATAATGTCCGACACGCCGGTCACCAAGAACCTTATAATCATCAACTGCATCGTCTTCCTCGCGACTCTAATCAATCAGGAGTTCATGACGGTGACATTCGCCCTCTTCTACCCCACCTCGCGCTACTTCCACTGGTGGCAGATTATCACGCATATGTTTATGCACGGAGGATTCTGGCACATATTCTTCAATATGTACACGCTCTGCATGTTCGGATGCGTCGTGGAGCGGATTATCGGAAGCAAGAAATTCCTGCTCTTCTACTTCGTCTGCGGTCTCGGCGCGGTGGCGCTGCACCTCGGGGTGGAATACCTGCAGATGCAGTCGCTCCTTGAGGGTGCCGCAGCGGGCCAGGCCAGCGCGCTTCAGGGCATCTCTGCAATCAAGCTGACTCCGACCGTGGGCGCGTCAGGCGCCATCTACGGCGTGCTGATCGGCTACGCGATGCTCTTCCCGGAGTCCAAGATGACCCTGCTCTTCCCGCCTGTGACGCTGAGCGCCAAGTGGATGGTGGTGATATTCGCGGTTATCGAACTTTTCACCGGAGTCACCGGATTTCAGGCCGGGATTGCGCATTTCGCCCACCTCGGCGGTATGCTCTTCGGCTTCCTGATGATTCGCCTTTGGAGGAAGAGAAACATTTTGTTTGACAAGGACATAATTTGGTAAAATATGGACAGCAAGACGGTAATCAATGAAGCGCTGGAGACGCTGCGCGCAGGCGGGGTGATACTCTACCCTACCGACACGATTTGGGGAATAGGCTGCGACGCCTGCAATGAGGCGGCGGTGGAGAAAGTGTTCCGCATCAAGCGGCGCTCCGGGGCCAAGTCGCTCGTGCTGCTGGCCTCCGACCTCGATATGGTGGCCAAATATGTCAAGGAAATCCCTTCGATTGCCATCGACCTGGTGGAGGTGAACGATGCGCCGATGACCATCATCTACCCTGAGGGTCAATACATTGCGCCGAACGCCGTGGCGGAAGACGGCAGCGTGGGCATCCGCATCCCGTATGTGGAGGAAGGGCAGACCCCCGACACGAGCGGGGCGGCATTCTGCCGGGAGCTGGTGCGCAGGCTGCGCAAGCCGCTGGTGAGCACTTCGGCCAATATCTCCGGCGAACCTTCGCCGACCTGCTTCGCGGAGATCTCCGAGGAGATCCGCTCCGCCGTGGACTACTGCGTGCCGAAGAGCTTCGACCGCGCATCAGCCGGCCGTGCCTCCCAGATCATCAAGCTCGGCCTCCGCGGCGAAGTGGAAATCATCAGGGGGTAGAAGGGCTAAATTTTGAGGAACTGATAATCCTGCTGTCCCAGGGATGATTAAATTTTAAATTGCTTAAAATGGCGAAGACGAAGACGGTATGGTATTGCAGCTCGTGCGGCAATGAAAGTCCCAAGTGGATGGGGCGGTGCCCGGCGTGCGGGGAGTGGAACACGATGGTGGAGGCCCCTTCGGAGAAGGGCAAGTCAAGCGCCCCGGGCAGAAGCTCTGGCCTTCGTTCTGCAGGAGAGCGCAAGCCTCTGCCTCTCAAGGAGATAGACTATTCCAACGAGCCGCGCCTCTCGCTCGGGATGGGCGAAGTTGACCGCCTGCTGGGCGGGGGCATCGTGCCGGGTTCACTGGTGCTGATAGGCGGCGAACCTGGCATCGGCAAATCCACCCTCAGCCTACAGATACCGCTGCGCTGCCCGGAGCTCAAAGCCCTCTATGTCACGGGGGAAGAGAGTTCCAAGCAGGTCAAGATGCGCGCCGAAAGGCTTGGCGGCGCGGGTGCGGAGTGCCTGATATTCTGCGAGACCAAGATAGAAGACATAATCGCCGAGGCGGAGTCGCTCCACCCGGCGCTGATGATAGTTGACTCCGTGCAGACGATGTTTACGGAGTCCGTCGAGTCAACCCCGGGTTCGGTGAGCCAAATAAAGGAAGTCGCCGCCGCGCTGCTGCGCTTTGCCAAGGAGAGCGGCGTGCCGGTGATTCTCATCGGGCACATCACCAAGGACGGCTTCATCGCAGGGCCAAAGATCCTCGAGCACATAGTCGATGTCGTGCTGCAGTTCGAGGGCGACAACCGCGGCTCCTACCGCATTCTGCGCAGCATCAAGAACCGTTTCGGCTCCACTTCGGAGATAGCGGTGTTCGAGATGACGGGGACGGGGCTCCGTGAAGTCAGCAACCCTTCCGAACTCCTCATCCCTATGCACGAGCAGGGCCTGAGCGGCACCGCCATTGCCGCAACGCTTGACGGCACAAGGCCGCTTCTCTTTGAAGTTCAGGCACTTGTAAGCTCTGCCGTCTATGGCACGGCGCAGCGCTCCGCCACCGGCTTCGACACCCGCAGGCTCAATATGCTGCTCGCAGTGCTGGAGAAGCGTGCCGGGTTCAAACTCAGCGCAAAGGATGTGTTCCTCAATATGGCCGGCGGCCTCAAGGTAAGCGATCCCGCCTGCGACCTCGCCGTCATCTGCGCCGTGCTCTCTTCCAACTTCGACTTCGCGATACCGGGCGATGTATGCTTCGCCGGCGAGGTGGGCTTGAGCGGGGAGATCCGCCCCGTCTCACAGAGCGACCGCCGCATCAGCGAAGCCGCAAGGCTCGGGTTCAAGAAGATATTCCTCTCCTCATATTCCGCCACTGAAGCGGCTCCGGAGGGCATCAGGGTAGTCAAAGTGGCCGATGTCCCGGCGCTGGTCAAGGCGCTATTCAAGCAGCAATAGGCTATGGAACTGTTCTACTCGCGCGACATATCAGCCGGTATCGTAAGGCTGGATCAGGAAGAATCGGCGCACTGCGTCAGGGTGCTCAGGCACCGCACGGGCGACGAGATTTCAGTGATTGACGGAGAAGGTACGCTCTACCGCTGCCAGCTTCGCCTCGCAGATGCCAAAGCGGCCGAGGCGCAGGTCCTCAGCGAGATTCAGGACTTCGGTGTGCACCCTTATCGCCTTACAATGGCGGTGTGCCCGACCAAGAATATCGACCGCTATGAGTGGTTCGCGGAGAAGGCGACCGAGATAGGCATAGACGCTCTTGTGCCGGTAATAGGAGAACATTCTGAGCGCCGGGTCATCAAACCGGAGCGTCTGCATCGCATTCTGCTCTCCGCCGCTAAGCAGTCTCTAAAGGGACGCGTGCCGGAGCTGGGCGAGGCCGTCAGCGTGATGGACTTTCTCCGCAGCGCGCCGCAGCAGGCGCTCAGGCTGATTGCCTATTGCGACGAGAGTCTGGACCGCGAGAACCGCCGCTCGATAACGGACGAACTCTCCTGCGGCAATCCTGAAATCTGCATCCTGATAGGTCCGGAGGGCGATTTCTCCCCGGAGGAAGTCGAGACCGCGCTGAGCCTGGGCTGGAAGCCGGTGGCCCTCGGCGAGAGCCGCCTCCGCACGGAGACCGCCGCCATCGTCGCCGCCACCGCGGTGTATCTAAGCCGCACTGTATAAGGGGCCTATTTGCGCTTTCTCGATGGACTCTTTTTTCCCTTTGCAGCAAAATTTAGTATATTTGCCGTAACTGATGATTAAACGAA
>CAVJHI010000039.1:0-15793 GCA_963649415.1 bacterium | reverse complement strand
GTCCCTGAATTATATATTATGTCTGCGCCGATTTCATAAAGTACGGGAGCATTGATCGGCAGCTTGTTGGCTACCTCAACTCCGAATGCGGCCCCGGGAAAATTGGCACTAAATCCATACTCGGAAAAGTCGTACTTTACATAGGAAATGCTTGCGGCTCTGTAGGTCTGGGCAGAAGCAGCGCAGCAGACTGTCAAGGCCGCTGCAAGAGCGATAAGTTTGATACTTTTCATAAATGAACGTTTTGATTAAAATGTTTGTAATAGATTTCTATCGCTTGATGATTTTCACAAAGGCATGTATTATACTTGATTTCTACAAACCAAAAAAAAGTGCCTCGGATGAGACTCGAACTCACACGGACATTGCTGCCCAAGGGATTTTAAGTCCCTCGTGTCTACCATTCCACCACCAAGGCAAAACCGCAAGCGGCCCGATAAGGACACTTGCAGACCGCAAATATACTTAAAAATATTTCTTTTCCTGCCGGTTGAGGGCGAGGAATATGAAAATCATCACCGAGAACGAGAGCAGCGACGAGCCGCCGTAGCTCAGCATAGGCAGCGGAATGCCAATCACCGGCATCAGACCTATGGTCATCCCGATGTTGATGAAAAGGTGCATGAACATGCACGCCGCCACGCAGTAGCCGTAGATTCGAGTGAACGGCTCCCGGCACTTCTCGGCGTCCTGTATCAGCCTGTAAATCAGGAAGACATACAGCAATATCAGCACCATGCTTCCTAGGAAACCCCACTCCTCACCGATGGTGCAGAAGATGAAGTCGGTGCTCTGCTCAGGTACGAAGCCGTAGGTCGTCTGCGTACCGTTGAGGAAACCCTTGCCCGCGAAACCGCCCGAGCCTATCGCAATCATCGACTGCCGCACATTGTAGCCCACGCCCGCCGGGTCCTCCTTCATCCCCAGCAGCACCTCGATCCTCTTGCGCTGATGGTCCTGAAGCACGTCGTTGAAGAGAAAATCGGTCGCGAAAAATAGCACCACGCCCGCCCCGAGCACGGCCACAGTCCGGACTATATGCTTAAGCCGTAGCCGCCCCCGCCGGTAGCCCGAGCCGAAGAAGAAATACACCGCGCAGAGCAGCGCAAGCAATATCGCCGAAGCCCACCACGGGGCCGTGAGAGTCAGAATGAAGAGCAGTACCGCCGCTCCGATGAATATGAACCACCAGCCCGATAGCCCCTCGCGGTAGAGGACGAAAAGGTAGCCGGCATACACCAGCGCCGAGCCCGTCTCGCTCTCCCCGAGAATCGCCAGCATAGGCAGTCCAAGCACCACCGCCACCATCAGGAAGCCCCTCCACCTGTCGAGCCGGAAACCCTGTCGGCTCATCAGCAGCGCCAGCATCAGCGAGGTCGTAATCTTCGAGACCTCAGCAGGTTGGAACTTCACCGGCCCCAGCTCGAACCAGGAGTGCGAGCCCTTGACATCCTTGCTCACGAATATAACTATCACCAGCAGGGCCAGCACCAGCAGATAGGTCGCCGGCGCAATCGCCTCCCACAATTTCGGGTTTATCGCAAAGAGAATCAGCACATCCACCCCCAGCGAAATCAGCATCCAGGTAAACTGTTTGCCGCTCCGGCAGCCGAGGTCGAAAATCGACGACGGCTCAGTGGAATGCACTGAAGCATAGATGCTTATCCAACCTATCAGCATCAGCGCCAGATAGCACAGCACCAGTTTCCAGTCCACGGTCTGCCGCAGGCTGCGCTCATATCTGTGTGAACCGGTGTTGAAAAGTCCCATAGCCTAGAAGAATTTTGTGGTCAACAGTCTGTCCTCCAGATACTTCCTCTGCGGGCAAATCTCCCCGTTGAGGTACATCTCAAGCATCAGCGATGCCACCGGCAGCGCCCAGGTCGCTCCGAATCCGGCATTCTCCACATAGGCAGCCACGGCAATCTTGGGATTGTCCTTGGGCGCGAAGCAGATAAACACGGAATTGTCCTTGCCGTGCGGGTTCTGCGCCGTGCCGGTTTTCCCGCACACCTCCAGCCCCGGGATGGCCGCGTTGCGCGCCGTCATTCCCGCCGAGCCGCCCCCGTTGACCGCCATATACATACCGTCCACGGCAGTCTGGAAGTGGGTCGTATCCACCATGGTATAGTGCTTCTCGCGGAAGCGGTCGTCGATGCTCACTCCCTCCGAATCTTTGACGATGTGAGGGATATAATAATAGCCGCGGTTGGCCATGATGGCGGCGAGATTGGCAATCTGCAGCGGCGTGGCGCCGATTTCACCCTGCCCGATGGAGAGCGACACTATGGTCTGGAACTTCCACCGCCCCTTGCCGTACATCCGGTTGTAGTACGACGATGTCGGGATGTTGCCTCCCAGTTCGGACGGGAAGTCGCTGCCCAGCTTCTGCCCGAAGCCGAAGCTCAGCACATACTCCCGCCACTTGTCCAGGGCCTCCGCCGTGCTGTCGTAGGCCTTGTTTTCCAGGATGTTGCGGAGCACATAGCAGAAATATCCGTTGCAGGAGGTGGCTATGGCGTCCTTGAACTGCAGCGGCGATGAGTGCGCGTGGCAGCCCAGCTTGTGGTTGCCTCCGTAATTGTAGCCCTTGTTGCAGGGGTAGGCATACGATGGCTGCAGCACCCCTTCCTGCAGCCCGATAAGTCCGTTGATCAGCTTGAACACCGAGCCCGGCGGGTAGGATGCCATCACGGTTCGGTTGAACATAGGCTTGCGCGGATTGCGGGCTATCTCATCATAGTGCTGGCCGATGTTGGAGAGCACATCCACATCGATTCCCGGGCTGGAGACCATCGCCAGGATTTCTCCGGTCGAAGGCTCGATTGCCACTACGGAGCCCACCTTGCCCTCCATCAGTCTCTGCCCGTACTGCTGGAGATGCGCATCGATGGTGGAGACTATGTCGTGCCCCGGCACAGCGTCCTTGTCCTCGGCACCGCCTTCATAGGCCGACTGCAGACGGTTGCGGGAGTCGCGCAGGAAGATATGGTAGCCTTTCTCCCCGCGCAGCGTATCCTCCATTGCGGCCTCCAGGCCCGTGCGGCCCACATAGTCCCCGGACTTGTACTCCGGGTGCTTGCGGATGTAGTCGGCGTCCACCTCGGAGATGTAGCCGAGCAGGTTGCCTCCGGCGTTGAACGGATATTCGCGTATGCTTCGTACCTGCGCCCTGAACCCCGGGAAGAGGTACTCCTGCTCCGCGAATTTGATGTAAGTCTCCTGCGGTACCTGCTTGAGGAAGGTCTGCGATTGGTAGCCTATCCTGCTGCGGTAGGTGCGGTAATATTTCATCTTGCCCCTCACGAAATCCACCGTGGTGTCCAGCGCCTCGGCGAGGGCGAGGGTGTCGAACTGCTCCACATCCCTCGGAGTCACGAGGATGTCGTAGCAGACCGAATTGCCCACCAATATCTCCCCGTTGCGGTCGTAAATCACCCCGCGCGGCGGGTAGATGGTGGAATAGACCATCGAGTTATTGGACGCGTCCCGCTTGAACTCGTCGTTGATGAGCTGGATATAGAAGAGCCTGGCGAGCAGCACCACTGCCACCGCCCCCAAACCGATGAGAAGCTTGTTTTTGCGGTTTATTTCCATCGCGCCTCAGAATCGGGACAAAGCAGATTCGCAACTGGAAGCGTGAGCGCCGAGCTAAGGGCAAGCGAAAGGATGAACTTGAGCGTCATTGCCCAGAAAGGCACGGTGCCGGCGCCGTCGGCGATGATGTAGATGAGGAGGAACACGGCATTGAGCAGCACGGCCGCGAGGAGCATCTTGCCCGGCCCGAGCCGCCCGGAGGAAATCTCCTCTCCGCGGGAGAATACTTCACTGCCGAACACGGCGGAGAACACCGCATAGCGCAGCAGCGCCACCGGCACGAGCGCGAGGCAGCTGAGACCCAGCGGCGCCCCGACGAGAAAATCCACCGCAAAGCCGGAAGCGAAGGCGATGAGCATATTCGTGACCGTACTGTACTTCAGCGGCAGGCAGAGAATCATAGCCGGCAGCAGAGCGATGACGAGCATCGGAGTGAAATTGCAGAAATTCCACAGCAGCACCTGGGCCGCGAGCAGCAGCAGATATTTGACGGCGTAACTCATCTCTTCGCATTTTCGGAGGCTTCAAGCGCCTCGATTTCCTCTCTTTCCGCATTCTCCGTCACGGTCACATAGCGGAGACTGTTGAAATCCTGAAACAGCCTCACCTTGACCTCGCGGGTCGAGCCGTCCACCAGGCGGCTCTCTCCTGCGATGCCCACCGGGATGTCGCCCGGGAAGATGGCGGAGAGCCCGCTCGTCTTGACGGTGTCGCCTGGATTAATCTGATAATGAGGCGGTATGTCCTTGACAAGGGCCCCGTTGCGGCTGACCCCGTCCCAGCGCATCGGCGCCGTCACTCCGCTCTCGCCGATCCTGACGCTCACGCTGACATTGGAGTTCATCAGCGTCAGACCGTAGGCGTAGTGCTTGTCCACCGCGCTGATTACCCCGACTATGCCCTTGTCGGTGATGACCCCGGACTGCGGGATCACTCCGTCCTCGGAGCCCCTGTTGATGATGATGTAGTTGTGCGCGGTGCCCCGGCTGAGCTTGACTATCGTCGCGGGGGTGTAGATGAATCTGCCGTCGCTGCTCTTGGGTGTGGCCGCAATCTCTCCCGCCGCATCGGACTGCTCCCTGAGAGCCCTCAGCTCCTCGCGGAGCCGGGCGTTCTCGGCGGCCAGCTCGTCGTTGAGGCTGTAGGTGTAGAAGTGGCTGCGGAACTTCTCCCCGCCGCTCCAGAGGGCGGCGGCCGTCCTGCGGGAGATGCGGTTGAGCCAGATGTTCTGCAGGACCGAACTACTGCCCAGCATAGCAATCGCAGCAACCTCCAACAGTATGAAGATTGCCGCGCTTGCCAAGATGGCATAAGTTCTTCTGCCCTGTGACATCTACCTCATAAGGAATGAATAGCTGTCGGTATGCTTGAGCGCTTCGCAGGTGCCCCTGCCCACTGCGTGCAGCGGATCGTCGGCGACATGGAAGTCGATGTTGACCTTGTCCTTGAACCTCTTGGCGAGGCCTCTGAGCAGCGCGCCGCCGCCGGAGAGGTAGATACCGTTCTCCACGATATCGGCATAGAGCTCAGGAGGAGTGCCCTCGAGGACATGGAGGATGGATGTCTCGATCTTGGCGATGGACTTGTCGAGGCAGTGCGCAATCTCCTGATGGGTGATGGAAGCCTCCACCGGGTGTGCGGTCATAAGGTTAGGTCCACGCACGATAAACGGTGCCGGCTCCTCCTCGTCGAGGTCCGGAATCACGGCTCCCACCGCAATCTTGATCTTCTCGGCAGTGATTTCGCCCACCTTGATGTTGTGCTGCTGGCGCAGGTAGTACTGGATGTCGCTGGTGAACACATCGCCAGCGGTCCTGATGCTGTCCTGCTGCACGAGGCCTCCGAGGGAGATGACGGCAATTTCGGTAGTACCGCCGCCGATATCGACTACCATATTGCCTTGAGGCGCCTCGACATCAAGTCCGATACCGAGCGCTGCGGCCATAGGCTCGAAGATAAGATACACATCGCGTCCGCCCGCGTGCTCCGTGGAGTCGCGCACGGCCCTGATCTCGACTTCCGTCGAGCCGGACGGGATGCCGACCACGATTTTGCGGTTCGGAGTGAAGAGGCTGCGACGGCGGCTGCTCACCTGCTTGATGAAGCCGCTGATCATCATCTCGGCGGCGTTGAAGTCGGCGATGACTCCGTCGCGCAGAGGCCTGATGGTGCGGATGCCTGGGTTCTCCCTTTCCTGCATCAGCTTGGCTTTCTGGCCGATAGCTATGCATTTGCCTGTATTGTTGTCGATGGCGATGATACTCGGCTCGTCAAGCACAATCACTCCGTCCTGATAGATGACGGTGTTGGCCGTTCCGAGGTCGATTGCCAGTTCCTGATTCAAAAATGCCATTTTACTAACTCCTTGTAGGTTTAAAAACAAAAGTAAACAAAAATCCTTAATTTTGCCAAGATAACTTATCTTATTTTTGGAGAGTTTTTCCGAAAGGGAAGCGCTTCGCAAACAAGGACATCAATGGGCAGGCAAGTATATGTGATTTTCGTGGCCGGGGGAAGCGGAACCCGGATGGGGGGCAGCGTCCCCAAGCAGTTCCTCCGCCTCGGCGGGATGACGGTGCTGCAGCGCACCATAGAGCGTTTTGCAGAGGCGGTGCCGGGGATGCGGGCCGTCACCGTGCTCCCCAGGGACCATTTCCGCACCTGGAAGAATATCTGCCTCGAAGACTCGTTCGACTATCCCCAGACCCTTGTGGCAGGAGGCATAACCCGCTTTCAGTCAGTGCGCAATGCCCTGGAGAAGGTGCCGGACGGTGCCGTGGTGATGATACACGACGGGGTTCGCCCCTTCGTCAGCGCGGAGCTGATAAGGAAGCTGCTCGCAATGATGGATGACGGTACCGGCGGGGGAGTGATTCCGGCGCTGCCGGTGACGGATACCCTGCGCTCCATAGTCCCGGGAGTCCCCGACCCCGACAGGAGCAAGGTCGTGGCGGTGCAGACGCCCCAGGTCTTCTTCTCCGAAGACATAAAGCGAGCCTACGGCAGAGCGTATGAACTGTCGTTTACCGACGATGCGTCGGTTGCTGCAAGCTGTGGAATCGGTATCCGGATAGCGGAGGGGGAAAAGTTCAACATCAAAATCACCACCCCCGATGACCTCGTGACAGGCGAGGCTATTCTTTCGCGGTGACGGATCTGAAACTTGTACTCTTGTAGTCCTTGACCCAGATTTCGCGTTCGAACGACTGGTCGAGGGACATCATAGTGTCGGTGGACTGCACATATGGAATCCTCTGGATTATATTCAGGAGGATGTTCATAAGGTGGTCGTTGTCAAAGCAATACACTTTAAGGAAAAGGGCGGCTTTGCCGGTGATGAAGTGGCACTCCACTATCTCCGGCACATGCTTGAGGGCGGCAACCACTTCCGGGTACTTGTTGTCTTCGGAGAGGCAGACGCTGATGAAAGCGCAGACATTGAGCCCGATGGCGCTGGGCTTGATGACCATCCTGGACCCCGAAATCACGCCGTTGCTCTCCATCTTCTTCACTCTCTGGTGCACCGCCGCGCCGGAAATGTTACATTCGCGGGCGATTTCCAGAAAAGGCATTCTCGCATTGTTTACGAGGAACGACAGAATCTTCCTGTCGATTTCGTCGATGTGATAATTGGCCATAATTTATCTATTTCTTGAATCGTTTCGGCTTGGATGAGGTCGGGGCGGTCTGCTCCACGATGCGGCGGCACTCCTCCTCGGTGAGGGCGGAGGCGTCGCAGCCCTTAGGCAGCTTGTAGTTGGCTCCGGCGTGCTTGAGGTACGGGCCGTAGCGTCCGTTGATGACGCTGATGTCGGCGTCCTTGAACTCCTTGAGCACAGGGTTGGCCGCGGTGGCGGCATTCCTGATGATGCTCTCGCACTCCGCGAGGGTGATGGCGAGAGGGTCGGCTCCGCGAGGCAGGGAGATGTTCTTGTCGCCGTGCTTGATGTAAGGTCCGAAGCGGCCCTTGAGCACGGTCACGCCCTCTCCGTCAATCTCGCCCAGCTTGCGCGGCAGCTTGAAGAGCGCGAGCGCTTCCTCGAGGGTGATGTTTTCGATCAGCTGGCCCTTGGAGAGGCTGGCGGACTGCTTGTCGGCGCCTTCGCCTTTCTGCACATAAGGTCCGAACTGCCCGTAGCGGGCGATTACCTTCTTGCCGTCGGCAGGGTCGATTCCGATTTCCCGCTCCACGCGGCTGTACTGCCCGTCGTGCAGGGTCTCGTCCACTTTCTTGTGGAAGTCGCCGTAGAAGTCCGCGATGACCGAGTTCCAGACCATCTTGCCCTCGGCGATGCTGTCGAAGTCCTTCTCCACATTGGCCGTGAAGTCGTAGTCCATTATCTGAGGGAAGTTGTCGGTGAGGTAGTCGCTGACTATCATTCCTATCTCCTGCGGCATCAGCTTGCCCTTCTCGGCGCCGATGCTTTCGGTCTTGGCGTGCTCGGAGATTTTGCCTCCCTTGAGGCTGAGGTCGGTTACCGCCACCTTGCGGCCCTCCTTGTCGCCCTTGACTATGTATCCGCGGCCCGTGGTGAGGGTCGTGATGGTCGGGGCGTAGGTGGAAGGACGGCCTATGCCGAGCTCCTCCAGCTTCTTGACCAGAGTGGCCTCCGAGTAGCGGTACGGCGGCTGGCTGAAGCGGCAGTCCGCGCTGATTTCCTTGTCCACGATGCTCTGTCCCACAGTGAGTTGAGGCAGTATGCTGTTGCCCTCCTCGTCGCCCTCGTCGTCGGAGCCCTCGATGTAGAGCTTCAGGAAGCCGTCGAAGAGTATCTCCGCCGCCTGTATGCTGAACTTCTCGCTGCGGCGGTCGGATGCAACTTTTATATTGCTGTTGAGTACCTTGGCATCCTCCATCTGGGAGGCGAGGGTGCGCTTCCAGATGAGGTTGTAGAGTTTCTTCTCCTGCTGGGTGCCCTCGATGTCGGTGTTTGCGATGTAGGTCGGGCGGATGGCCTCGTGCGCCTCCTGGGCCCCCTTGGACCGGGTCTTGTACTGGCGCGGGTGCGAGTACTGCTCCCCGTAGGTCTCCGTGATGTAGCTCTTGGCGGTGCCGAGCGCGAGGCTGGAGAGGTTGGTGGAGTCGGTACGCATATAGGTGATGAGTCCCCTCTCGTAGAGGCCTTGGGCGATGCGCATCGTCTGGCTGACAGGCAGATGTAGCTTGCGGGACGCCTCCTGCTGGAGGGTTGAGGTGGTGAACGGCGGAGCCGGGTGGCGCACCGCTTCCCTGCGGTCGATGGAGGCTATGCTATACTGCGCTCCTATGCTGTCTTCCAGGAACTTGCGTGCCTGCTCGATGTTTTCGAACTTCGTGTCGAGCGTACCTTTCACCTTGACTCCGGCGGCCTCGAATACCCCGTCCACCTTATAGTAAGGGGTGCTCTCGAAGGCCATTATCTCCTTCTCCCTGTCCACCACGAGCCTGAGGGCTACGGACTGCACGCGCCCCGCCGAGAGGCCGCGCTGGATTTTTCTCCAGAGGATAGGGGATAGCTCGAATCCCACCAGGCGGTCGAGCACGCGGCGTGCCTGCTGTGCGTTGACG
This sequence comes from bacterium, assembly GCA_963649415.1. Taxonomy (GTDB): domain Bacteria; phylum Bacteroidota; class Bacteroidia; order Bacteroidales; family UBA932; genus Cryptobacteroides. Next base: position 6,648 of record CAVJHI010000039.1, on the reverse strand, counting down.
AGGTTGACGTCGATGTCGCGCGGATTCTGGACGGCGTGCAGGATGGCGTCCTTGGTGATCTCGTGGAACACGATTCTGCGGGTGCGTGCCTTGTCGAGCCCGAGCGTCTCGCTGAGGTGCCAGGAGATGGCCTCTCCCTCGCGGTCCTCATCGGATGCGAGCCATACGGTCTGCGCGGCACCGGCGGCCTTCTTGAGGTCCGCGACCACTTTCTTCTTCTCCGCCGGGACGATGTATTCCGGCGCGAATCCGTGCTCCACGTCCACGCTCAGCTTGTTGTCCTGCAGGTCGCGGATGTGTCCGAAGCTGGATTTGACTGTAAACCCTTCTCCCAAAAATTTCTGTATGGTCTTGGCTTTTGCCGGAGATTCGACGATGACTAAGTTCCCCTCCATTACTACTACCTTTTATATTTCAAACTGCAAAGAAAAACACAAACTCTCGAATTTTCAAAATTTAATAGTTAATTTTGCGTCAAATTATCAAGAGTCGTAATCATTACGACAATTTTTTTTGCCGATGAAAGAGAACACGAGGAAAAAGATTATCAAATGGTTCTGGATAATTGTCACAGCGCCGTTTGCGATAATTCTGCTTGCTCTGCTTCTTGTGGGCGTGTTCGCGCGCATCCCTTCCTTTGAGGAGCTGGAGCATCCAGACAACAAGCTTGCCACGCAGGTGCTTGCCGACAACGGCGAGGTGCTTGCCACATTCCATATCGAGAACAGGACCTATGTAGGTTACGACGAACTCTCGCCGAATCTGGTCAACGCGGCCGTGGCCACGGAGGATTCCCGTTTCTACAGGCACTCCGGCATCGATATGAAGGGCCTGGCCCGCGTGCTGGTCAAGACCATCCTGATGCGCGACTCCAGCCAGGGAGGCGGCAGCACCATCACGCAGCAGCTCGCCAAGACGCTCTACCCCCGCAAGGAGGTCAAGAGCTGGGTGCCGGGCTGGTCCAAGGTGGTGATGGTGGGCACGAAACTCAAGGAATGGATCACCGCAGTCAAGCTCGAGCGCGACTACACCAAGGAGGAAATAGTCGATATGTACCTCAATTCCATATTCTTCGGAAGCGGGGCATACGGCGTCAAGGCGGCATCCGAGACCTTCTTCGGCAAGGAGCCGTCCGACCTCGGAGTGGAGGAGGCCGCACTGCTCGTGGGGATGGTCAACAAGCCTACCCGCTACAACCCGGTTCTCAACCCGGACCTGTCCCTCTCCCGCCGCAACTTCGTGATCGGGCAGATGGCGAAGAACGGCTACCTCACCGACGCGCAGCGCGACTCCCTGCAGGCGCTGCCTATAAGCCTCAACTACCAGGTGCAGGACCACAACGCTGGCCTGGCCCCGTACTTCAGGGATATGCTTCGCCGCGATATGTCCGCCTCTGCACCTAAGCGGGGCGACTACCAGTTCGTGGAAGAATACAGCCGCGACTCTCTGCGCTGGCGCGAGGACCCGCTCTACGGCTGGCTCAACAAGAACAAAAAGGCCGACGGGTCGCGCTACGACCTCGACCGCGACGGTCTCCGCATCTATACAACCATCAACTCCAGGATGCAGCGCTACGCCGAGGAAGCTGTGCGCGAGCACCTCGGGAAGAACCTCCAGAAGAGCTTCGACCGCGAGGTGAAGTGGAAGAAGAACAAGCCGTTCGCCAACGATGTGGACAGCAAGACCGAGCAGACCCTGATGAAGCAGGCGCGCCGCTGGAGCGACCGTTACCGTCTGCAGCACAAGGCGGGCAAGACCGACGCCGAGATACTCGCGCAGTTCAGTCAGCCTGCCAAGATGCGGGTATTCTCCTGGAACTCAAAGGGCTATGTGGATACCACCATGACCCCGGACGATTCCATCCGCTACTACAAGTCCATCCTCCGCTGCGGCTTCGTCGCGATGGAGCCGGGCACAGGCTATGTCAAGGCCTATGTGGGCGGACCGAACTACCGCTACTTCAAATACGACAATGTCCGCCAGGGCAAGCGTCAGATAGGCTCGACCGTCAAGCCGTTCCTCTATACCCTCGCGATGCAGGAGGGCCTGACCCCTTGCGACAAAGTGGTCAACCAGTCGCAGACCTTCGTGCTCTACGACGGCACGACCTGGACGCCGCGAAGCACCGACAAGGAAGAGTGGCTCGGCAAGACCGTCACCCTCCGCTGGGGACTCGCCCACAGCTCCAACAACATCTCCGCTTTTCTGATGAAAGAGCTTGGGCCTGAGGCACTTGTGAGGATGATGCACCAGATGGGCATCAAGACCCACATCGACGAGGTTTATTCCCTCTGCGTGGGTCCTGTGGAGGTCAGCGCCTTCGATATGGTGGCGGCCTACAACACTTTCCCGTCCCGCGGCACCTATATCACGCCGCAGTATGTGACCCGCATCACCGATAGCGACGGCCGCGAGATTAGCACTTTCACCACCCAGAAACGCGAAGCCATCTCCGAGCAGACCGCCTACCTGATGATAAACCTGATGAGCGGAGTCATCAACGAGGGCACAGGTTCCCGTCTGCGCTCCGTCTATGATCTGAGGGGCGAAATCGCCGGCAAGACCGGTACGACCAACGACAACTCCGACGGCTGGTTCATCGGCTACACGCCGAACATCACCGCGGGAGTCTGGGTCGGAGGCGAGGACAGGCAGGTGCACTTCAACTCGCTGGCCCTCGGAAGCGGCTCCAATATGTCGCTCCCTATCTGGGGAATATGGATGAAAAAGTGCCTTGCAGACCCTACCATCGGCTGGTCGATGGATAACGACCACTTCGTCGCCCCGTCCAGCGGCGTGCCGGGCTTCGACTGCGAGCGTGACGGCATCTTCCTAGGCGGCTACAACGACGAGAATGCCGAGGGCGGCGACACGGCCAAGGAAGAAGAAGACTATTATTTTAACTAGAATATACTCATGAGCAGGTATAAGACCATAGCGGTCATTTATGGCAGCGACTCTTCCGAGTGGGAAGTGTCCTGCCGCAGCGGTGAGTTCGTAGCTTCCCGCATAGACGGAAGCGAGTACGATGTCTATGAGATTTTTGCCCGTTTCGGCAAATGGTCTCTCGTGGCTTGCAGGAAGCGCAACTCGATGAGAGTCACTTTCCCCGAGGGCGCAAGGCCGGAAGTGGACAAGACCGACTTCTCTGTCAAGGTGCTCGGCGAGAAAGTGCGTTTCGACTTCGCCTATCTCGTGCAGCACGGCGCGCCGGGCGAGACCGGCCAGATGGAGGGCTACCTCGAGATGCTCAAGATACCTTGCAGCACCTGCAGCTCGCTGGTCAGCGCGATTGCCTTCGATAAGTACGCCTGCAAGAGCTATATAAGGGAGCTGGGACTGGTGAAATGCGCCCCTGATGCCTTCGTGCGCGAGGGGATGAACCTCGATGCGTTCGCCGCCGAGGCCGCTTCCCGCCTCAAATTCCCGGTATTCGTCAAGCCTACCCAGGGCGGCTCCAGCTTCGGAGTGTCCAGGGTCACCGAGCCTGCCAGCATCGCCTCCGCAGTGCGCTACGCGTTCTCCGAGAACGATACCGTCATCGTGGAGCAGGGCATCAGCGGGCGTGAAATCACCTGCGCGGCCTACTTCGACGGCGAGTCCGTCAAGTCGCTCCCGGTAATCGAGATTGTCACCGACAATGAATACTTCGACTACGATGCCAAGTACAACGGCCACAGCCGCGAGATCTGCCCGGCGCCGATCAGCGACGCGGAGCGCGAGGAAGTGCAGCGCATCAGCTGCCGCATCTACTCCGCACTCGGCTGCAAGGGCATAGTCAGAATGGACTACATCCTCGCAGAGGACGGGTATTATTTCCTGGAAATCAATACTATACCGGGAATGACCAGCGCGTCCCTCGTACCTCGCATGGTGCAGACCGCCGGCCTCGACATCACCGAGTTCCTCTCCACCATCATCGAGAATTCATAGTGCTGCTCTCCGACTTCATAAGGAGAGGCTGCGCTTCGCTTGAAACCCTGTACCCTTCGCCCGAGGCGAGGGGTTTGGTTTTGATGCTCTGCGAGGAAAGGCTCGGAGTCAAGAGCTACACCCACATAGTCGAGCCCGGCTTCCAAATCCCTGCCGACAGGCTTGCTGAGCTGGAAGGAGAACTCGGGCGTCTTGCTGCGGGTGAACCTATCCAGTATGTGCTGGGCTATGCCGACTTCTGCGGCAGGCGCTTCAGGGTAAATCCTTCAGTGCTCATTCCCCGCCCGGAGACGGAACTGCTTGTCAGTGAGGCCGTGGCGGAGCTGCTTGCCCGCGGGAGGGCGTGCCGGGCGCTGGATCTCTGCACCGGCTCGGGCTGCATAGCCTGGTCGCTCGCGCTGGAAGTCAAAGGGACGGAGGTAGTGGCTGCTGACATCTCAGTGGACGCCCTTGCCGTGGCGCGGAGCCAGTTCGAGGGGGAGGCGGGGCCTTTGTTCGTTGAGACGGATGTGCTTGATACTGAGCGGACTTTCGAATACGGCGAGTTCGATGTCCTGCTCTGCAATCCTCCGTATGTGATGGATAGCGAACGGGTACGGATGCGCCCCAATGTGCTGGAGCACGAGCCGGGGCTGGCCCTCTTCGTGCCGGACAGCGACCCTCTGAAATTCTACCGCGCTGCGGCGCGTTGGGCACAGAGATTCCTGCGCGGGGACGGGGTCGGCATCGTGGAGATAAACGAGGCGCTCGGCCCCGAGACTGAAGCCGTGTTCCGCGAAGCGGGATTCGAAAAAACGCAAATTATCCGCGATTTTGCATCGAAATCACGCTTTGTGAAATTCTCCCGGGGCTAGTCCCTGCGGCCCCCTGCGCTGCTCTGCGCACGATTTTGCAAATTCCTGCAAATTAAGCGATTATTCTTGCTCTTAATCGGATAATTAGTGCTCACTTTGCAGTATGAAAAAGACTATGATTGCTTTGCTGCCGGCCCTTGCGCTGGCCGCGGTCTCCTGCAAGAGCGGAGACCTCGATGTGGCTCCGTCCGTTGTGCAGGACGGAAGTTTTACCCTGTCGGATGTCGCCAAGATGCTTTCGGAGCTTCCTCTCGACGCCGAGCATCTTTCGGAGGTGCACGATGCCGTAAGTTCCTCATCCGGCAACGGTTACGATGAGGAATACACGATGGGCGACCTCTTCTCCTCGCCGGGCGCCGGGGTGGGGGACGGCCGCACTGAGACCCGCGCATCCTCCTATTCGCGTCCGCTCAAGGACCTCATCGCCGACTACTTCTCGGCCAAATACGCGACTAAGTCCGGGGTTTCCGATGCTCAGGCCTATCTGGATGCGCTCTCCGAGTCGGATATGCAGATCTACTGGCCCTACTCCGAGGACTGGGACGGGGAGTCGTATCCGATAGTGACCTTCGACCCCGGCTTCGGCGCGGAGACCAACTACGGCTACGAAATCTGCCGCGACGGTTCCGGCCTGCGGGTGGTCAACGAAGTGATGGTCACTGAAGAAGTGGCGCAGGAGCGCCCCGTATGGGTCATCAACCGCAACTCCGACTCCGCTTTCACGCCGCTGGACCTTTTCGAGGGTGCAAGCTCGCCGGTCAGCCCCCGGAAGTCAGACGGCGAGGGCAGACAACTGCTGCTCCGCTCGTTCAAGGCGCTGCGCAACTACGACTCCTGGTTTGCAGGGGCCTCGGAATTCTTCATCAAATGCGGGGCGGCGGACGGCTTCAGGGCCACCGAAGACGATGAGCTCCGGCTCTACACCCCTTCAGTGACTGACTTTATGCTAGTCGTGAAGCGCAGCCAGATAGGCCATGCGCTGCCGGTCAAAGTGATGCTGCTCACCGACTTCACCGAGCAGATGGAGGAAATAGCCTTCGCCATAATGGAGGACGACGGAGGCAAGACCACTTCCTGGAAGTGCGAGGCTGTGGTCAAGTACAAATCCAAGTCCTACGGGCTTACGATTGAGATTCCCTACAAGGACAAGGACGACATAGTCTGGAGAGGTAAGCTCTCCTCGGACTATCTGAGCAAAAGCCGCTATGTTACAGGGCGTTTCGGTGATGTGGAAGTGACATTTGAATTATTGTGACAGAATCGCTATATTTGCAACTTCTTTATTCTTAATATAATGGAAAGACATTTGCAGTATGAATGTCCAACTTTGGACATTGTCAGTATCGAGGGATGTGGCATATTTTGCACAAGCTCGACAATCGGAAGCCCCTCTGATGAGGGAGACGATCAAATAGAAGACGCGGTATGGGTGTATTAATAAACAAATCAGGCCTTCGCATTGCTTCGGCCGTGCTGATTGCAATCATCGGCGTCTCTTGCGCAAAAGTTCAGGACCCTGCCGTGACTCCTGATACACCGTCCGGCAACTACATCACCGCCTGCCAGGGCACCAAAGTTGGCTTCGACGAAGAAGGTGTCGGATATTGGCATGTCGATGACGCAATCGGGCTTCTGGAGGCAGACGGTACTCACTTCACCGGCAAGTATGTGCTGGCAGATGGCTACGGCGAGGCTCAAGCCGAGTTCTGGGGGACGGCTGCGGTCACAGCCTACGCCACTTGCCCCTACAACGAAAAGAACTATCTGGATGGGGAGACGCTGGTTTACAACCTGCCTGCCGAATATACGCTTTCCCGCGTGAACACTCCCACTTCCTACGAAAACAAACTCGGCACCAGTT
>CAVJHI010000038.1:0-16189 GCA_963649415.1 bacterium | reverse complement strand
GTCGTGTAAAAATCATCCTGCAATTTGACCTATACGCCTTTTTCTGATTACTATTCGCAGCGATACTCATTCCCGCACAGAAGCGGAAACAACTATCCGCTAGGGAATCTTAATCACAGTATCATCTATTCTCCGGCCGTGACGGTGTTCCGGGAAGGCAAGGAATGTACCTTTATGGAGAAGCCCTACCAATGCGGAGTCATTACCTGCGCCGCCCTCAATCTAGGAGGGAACTACTCCCTGAGACTTACCCCGGACGGCAGAATGCCCGAAGCGGCAAAGGCAATTACGGCTGACAAGATAAGGGCAATCTTCCGCGATATCCTTAACGAAGATGAATTCCGCAACCGCTACCGGCTCGTCATATTCGCGGTAATCAACGACCACAACGCCAACGGGCGCAATCTCGAAGCCTTCCGCAGGACCTTCGGGGGCGCGTCCTGCCATTGATCCATGAGTAACTGCCTGGTTTTGAATATTGCCCTGAGCGGCAGCCTGTATTTGTCCCTTATATCCTCGGGGCGCATTGGAACGTCCGTAGGATACCGCCCCTCGTACATCTCCTTGGCGATGTTCGCCAAATGGTTGGCGCTTAACGGGTCTTTTCCGAGTCTGCGGCGGGGTCGCGCCTAGCGCACCCTGACCTTCTTGTAGCCGAGGCGCTTGAGCTCGATAGCGGCGCCGATGCGGAAGAGGACGGTGTAGGAGCGGGTAAGGATGTAGAAGCCGAGTTCGGTCTGGGTCTCGATGCCTTCGTGGCGAATCAGGCCCAGCGCGGCGAGGGCGCAGCTGAGCAGCGTGTCGGAGATTTTCTTCGCATCGTGGCTGTCGAGCGAGAGATGGAGCAGGTCGCGCAGGATGTGCTCGTCCATATCGTCCCAGCCCCTGCTGCCATAGTATGCTGTGTAGGGCGCGTCTTTGTAGATGCCCCAGTCAGTGTCCCAACTGTGCGCCACGCCCAGCCCCAGGAATGCGGCCCAGGAGAGCGCCGCCTCGGGGTAGGAGTTGAAATTCTCCACCGCGTCGGCGGTGTAGTCCTTTATGTATGAGTTCCACACGGCCTCGAGGTCGGGACTCCCTATCACTTCCCCGTCCAGCAGGCCGGCCCCGTTGCAAAGCTTGAGCAGACCTTCTTCGAGCAGATGCTCCCAATTGTCGAGATATGCGCTGTCAACCATCAGATTCTGTGCACTTTAATGATATTCTTGATATTGGATACCTGCGAGATGACCTTGTCCAGTTCGGAAGTGGACGGCGTGAGCAGGCGGACGCTGATTTCGTAGGTACCGTTGCGCCGGTTCTCCTTGACATTGAAGGAGCGCATAGACACTCTGAACTTGCCAATCACGTCCATAATCGCGCTCAGCACAGGATGTTCCAGCCCGGCGACTATATTGAGGTTGCAGAGGAACTCCCCGGCGGTACTGCTGTCCTGCCATACGACTTTCTGGATGCGGTAAGGGTATTTCTCGATGAGCCTGGCGGCGTTCGGGCAGGAGATGCGGTGTATCTTGATGCCCTCCGTTCTTGTGACGAAGCCGAACACGTCATCGCCGAAGACCGGGTTGCAGCATTTTGAGAGCTTGTAGTCCAGCCCGCGCACATTCTTGGCATTGATGACCAGAATGTCGTCGGAAGAGTTGCGGGTAAAGCCGGACTTGGTCTCGTCCTCCTTCTCCTCCGCCGCCGGGGCCGCCTTCTCAGCGGCCTTCTGCTGGATGTGGGCCTTTATGTCATTGATATCCAGCTCTTCCCGCGAGATGTCAGCGAGGAAGGTCAGCACGGAGGAATATTTCCGCGCCTTCATGAACTCGTTGAGCATATCGTCCGGGAACTCCAGCTTCCAGTTCTTGAGCCTGCGCTCGAGAATTTCCTTACCCTCGGCTGCGGCTCTGCGCTCGTCGGCGTCCAGCTCCTGTCGTATCTTGCTCTTCGCCTTGGAAGTCACTACCCAGCCCAGCCAGTCGCGGTTCGGGCGCTGATTGCGGCTCGTCATAATCTCCACCACGTCGCCCGTCTTGAGCTTATCCTTGATCTGCACCGGTTTGCCATTGACCTTGCCTCCCGTGCATCGGCAGCCTATGTTGGAGTGGATGTTGAACGCGAAGTCCAGCACCGACGCGCCGGCGGAGAGGATTCTCAGCTCTCCGGAAGGGGTAAACACGAATATGTCCTTGCTCGGCGGGGTCGGCATCTCGTCCGCGCCGGCCTCGTAAGGATGTGCAAGAGAATCCCTTACGGACTGTAGCCAGCGGTCCAGCGAGGCTTCGTGCCGTATGCCCTTGTAGGCCCAGTGGGCAGCATTGCCGTTCTCGGCCTCGATGTCCATCCGCTTGGTGCGGATCTGCACTTCGAGCGACTTGCCCCGCTTGTTCTTGACGGTGATGTGCAGGGACTCGTAGCCGTTGGGGCGCGGCGTGGTCAGCCAGTCGCGCAGGCGGTGGATATCCGGTTCGTATTCTTCCGTCACATAGGAATATACCTTCCAGCAGAGGTCCTTCTCCAGCTTCGGGTCGTCCTCGCAGTCGATGATGAAGCGTATCGCGAACACGTCATAGACCCCCTCGAACGGCACTTTCTGCGCCTGCATCTTGCGGTAGATGGAATATGCGCTCTTGGTGCGCGCCTTGAGCTTGTAGTGTATGCCCGCGTCAGAGAGCTTCTTCTCCAGAGGGCGGATGAACTCCATAGTGAGCTGCTCGCGGTCCTTTTCTGTGGCCTTGAGCTTGTTGGTGATGGCGCGGTACTGCTCCGGCTCGGAATAGCGGAAGTAGATGTTGCCCAACTCGTTATTGATGTTGTAGAGGCCGAGCTGGTGGGCAAGCGGCATATAGAGCATCAGGGTCTCGAGGAGCTTCTGCTCGCGGGAGGTCTTTGGGAAAATCTGCAGCGAGCGCATCACCTCCAGCCTGTCGGCTATCTTCAGCACCACGACCCTCGGGTCGGTGGAGTACTGCACGATGAGCTTCTTGTAGTTCTCCGCCTCCAGCCGGGTGTCTTTCGGCTTGATGGTCGAAATCTTGTTGAGCCCCTCCGTCAGGGTGCGCACATCCTTGGGGAAGCTGCTGATATCTATGTCCTTATGGATCCTGGTGGCCTCGTGCAGATAGACTGCGGCGACGCATTCCATCGGCAGCCCTATCTCGTCCGCGACAATTCGAGCTACATTGTCGGGATGTTCCATAAACGGCGAGCCGTCGTAGCGGGTCTCGTCCTTGAGCGCATCAAGTGCGACTGCGCGTGCTTTTTCAACAAGTGCATCCATAACACGCAAATATATAAAAAATCGTGCCTACTTGTTCTGCCCGGCGGCGCGACTCCGATTGACCAGAGTTACACCGGTGATTACCAGTATGATGGCGACGACTTTCTGCCAGTTGAGGGAATCCATCCCGATGATGATGCTGAACACGGTGGCAATCATCGGCTGGAGGTAGGTGTACATACTCACCAGAGTCGGGCGTATGCGCTTCTGGCCCACCGGAATGAGGAAGTAAGCCACGAAGGTCGCGAATATCACCAGGAACGCTATCTCCCTGATGACCGGCGCGCTGATGGCGGCGTAGTCAGTGGTAATCAGGCCCTTGCCCGCGAACGGAATGGAGTACAGCACTGAGAAGAGAAACATCCACTTCATAAAGCTGACCACGCTGTAGCGGCTTATCAGAGGACGGAAAATCCCGAGGTACGCGCCGAAACTGATGCAGTTGACGAGCATCAGCACGATACCGAGCGGCTGAGTCTGGGCAGCGCCGTTGTTGGCGTGTACAGAATTGAATATCAGGAATATAACACCTGCCAGACTCAGTGCCACGCCACCCGCCTTCTTGCCGGTAATCGGCTCCTTGAGGAAGATGGCGGCGAATATCATCGTGAACACCGGGGCGAGCGTGCCGAGTATCGAAAGGTCGATGGAGCTGGTCATCGTCGTAGCCTCGAGAAAGGTGAACTGGGGGATGAAAAGTCCCAGCGCGGACGCCAGCGCAATCGACGGCATATCCTTGAGCGCGACCTTCTCGCGGGGAAGGAAGAGCGAAATAAGCCAGAAGAGAGCCGAAGCGCTGATGGCACGGATGGAGAAGAGCACGGCCGGATTGATGGCGTGCGAGTTGGCGATATCCTTGCAGAAAATGATGTTGAACCCGAAAATCGTATATGCCCCCGCAACGGCGAGGTGCCCGACAAGCTTTTCCTTATCTATCATACTACTAACTGTTTATATTGTGCAGCGCGGCCTCTCGGCGCTTCGCAATCCGGGCGCAAAGGTACGGAAATTATTCCGCTTTTGTGCGGGAATTCGTTCCGACTTCATCTCCTGCGCTATGAAAATCTCCAAATTATAGTTGCCTTTGCCAAGATAGGTCAGGATAACTTTATGAGAAGTCTTGAAAATATAGCGATTTTATTTGGTCTGGGGGGGGGCAACTCCTTAGTAGCTAGCAACTTATAATATTATATCGAGCGGTATCGGCACTTTGATTGTGCCGGTACCGCTGAACTTAAAGACTGTACTTTCCTGCCTGCTCGCGGGTGAGGGCTTCGAGGACATCGGCGTCGAAGTAGTCGATCTTCATAGCCCTCTTGACCTCCGAGAGAGTCTGCGCCGCAGTCGCGCGGGCCACTTCAGAGCCCTTGCGCAGCACCTCATAGACGGCCGGGATGTCCTTCTCGAGCTCGTGGCGGCGAGCCCTGATAGGCTCCAGCTCCGACTGCAGCACCGCATCGAGGAAGCGCTTGATCTTCACGTCGCCGAGACCTCCCCTGCGGTAATGGTCCTTGAGTTCGTCAAGGCTCGCATACTCCGGGAGGAACTCCGGGAAATGCTCCGGACGGCAGAAGGCGTCAAGATAGGTAAAGACGGTATTGCCCTCCACGTGCCCCGGGTCGGTGACCTTGAGGTGCTGAGGGTCGGTGTACATGCCCATAATCTTCTTGCGCACGACCTCCGGCTCATCTGCGAGATAGATGCAGTTGCCTAGCGACTTGCTCATCTTGGCACCGCCGTCGGTACCCGGCAGGCGGCGGCAGGCGCTGCTCTCCGGAAGCAGAATCTCCGGCTCCACGAGCACCGGCGCATAGACTGAATTGAACTTGCGCACAATCTCGCGGGTCTGCTCGATCATCGGCTCCTGGTCCTCTCCGGCAGGCACAGTCGTGGCCTTGAAGGCCGTGATGTCGGCCGCCTGGCTAATCGGATAGCAGAAGAATCCGACCGGAGTGCCGGCCTTGTTGTCGGCGCCGTCCTCGCTGTCGGAGAATCCGCGCAGCTGTATCTCCTGCTTCACCGTCGGATTGCGCTGGAGGCGCTGCACGGTGACGAGGTTCATATAGAAGAAAGTCAGCTCGGTGAGCTCGCTCACCTGGCTCTGGATGAAGAGTGTCGATTTCTGCGGGTCAAGCCCTGCGGACATATAGTCCAAGGCCACCTCGATTATGTTTTGGCGGACCTTCTCGGGGTTGTCGGCATTGTCGGTCAGGGCCTGCGCGTCGGCAATCATCACGAACAGCTTGTCGTAGAGTCCGCTGTTCTGGAGCTCAACCCTGCGGCGCAGGGAACCCACATAATGTCCTATATGGAGCCGCCCGGTAGGGCGGTCTCCAGTGAGTATAATCTTGCCCATATCAGTCCTTTACGCTATTAAGAGCCTCGCGCACCTTGGCCTCGATCTCGTCGCAGAGCTCCACATTGTCCTTGAGCAGCTGCTTGACCGCCGCGAGGCCCTGGGCGAGCTTCTCGTCGTTGTAGCTGAACCAGCTGCCGCTCTTGTGGATGATGTCGAAATTAACCGCAAGGTCCACAATCTCAGCCACATGCGAGATACCCTCGCCATATACGATATCAAACTCTGCCTTCTTGAAAGGCGGAGCCATCTTGTTCTTCACTACCTTGACCTTTGTGCGGTTGCCGAGCGCCTCGTCGCCGTCCTTGAGCTGGGTCGTGCGGCGCACATCGATGCGCACTGAGGCATAGAACTTAAGCGCGTTGCCGCCGGTGGTCGTCTCAGGGTTGCCGAACATCACGCCTATCTTCTCGCGAAGCTGGTTGATGAAGATGCAGCAGGTGTTGGTCTTGGAGATATTTGCCGTGAGCTTGCGGAGGGCCTGGCTCATCAGGCGCGCCTGAAGTCCGACCTTGTTGTCGCCCATCTCGCCTTCAATCTCGGCCTTAGGGGTAAGAGCAGCCACAGAGTCGATGACGATGATGTCAATCGCGCCGCTGCGGATGAGGTTGTCGGCGATTTCGAGCGCCTGCTCGCCGTTGTCAGGCTGGGAGATGAGCAGAGTCTCGAGATTGACTCCGAGAGCCTGCGCGTAGCTGCGGTCGAACGCGTGCTCCGCATCGATCATCGCGGCAATGCCGCCGGCCTTCTGAGCCTCGGCAATAGCGTGGATGGCCAGCGTGGTCTTACCGCTGGACTCCGGTCCGTATATCTCCACGATGCGCCCTCTCGGATAGCCTCCGATGCCCAGCGCGTGGTCGAGCGCGATGGAGCCCGTCGGAATGACCTGTACATCCCACTTGGGCTGGTCTCCGAGGGTCATAATCGTCCCCTTGCCGTAATCCTTTTCGATTTTGTCGATAGTGGCCTGCAGCGCCTTGAGCTTCGCGGCATTCACTTCCTGTCCCTGAACTTCAACTTCTTTAGCCATAAATTTACTGTTTTTAATAAGTTTTTCTATAGTCCGGCGGAACACCCGCCGTAAGGACAAATATAGGAATAATTCTCGCACAAACTTCTAAAATTTATACTTAATTTTGTCATCAATCTCCGTCCCGGCCCCCGAAGGGAAGCCGACGCCGCCGGAAATAAACATAAAGATATGAAAGAGAAACTGTTGGGAATGAGCCTCGAAGAGCTCAAGGGGGCGGCGCAGAGCTGCTCTCTCAAGCCGTTTGTGGGCAAGCAGCTCGCGGACTGGCTCTACGCCAAGAGGGTGCGGAGCTGGGATGCGATGGCCAATATCTCCAAGGCCTCGCGGGAAGCCCTCGCCGAGCGCTACGACCTTGGAGTCACTCTCCCGGAGAGCCGCATGTGCTCCGTTGACGGCACGGTGAAGTACCTCTTCCCGGTCAGCTGCTCTGCGGACAGGCGTGCGATAGAGGCGGTGATGATTCCGGACGGCGAGCGCAAGACCCTCTGCGTCAGCTCCCAGGCGGGCTGCAAGATGGGCTGCCACTTCTGCATGACGGGCCGACAGGGCTACCACGGCAGCCTCGACAGGGCCGACATTCTCAGCCAGTTCATCGGCATCGAAGAGTCTGCGGGCCTCACCAACGCCGTATTTATGGGGATGGGAGAGCCGCTGGACAACTACGGGCAGGTCAGCGCCGCCATCGAAGTGCTCACCGCCGACTGGGGCTTCGGCTGGAGTCCCAAGCGCGTGACCCTCAGCACAGTAGGAGTGATACCGGTACTCAAAAGATATCTTGACGAGCAGCGCTGCCATCTTGCAGTCAGCCTCCACAACCCTTTCCACGACGAGAGGCTGGAGATGATGCCTGTGGAGAAGGCCTGGCCGATAGAGGATGTGGTCGAGCTGCTGCGAGGCTACGACTTCAGCGGACAGAGGCGGGTCAGCTTCGAATACACTATGTTCGCCGGCTTCAACGACGACAAGCGCCACGCAGACGCTCTGATACGCCTGCTGCGCGGGCTGGAGTGCCGCGTCAACCTCATCCGCTTCCACAAGATTCCGGACTTCCCCTACGAGAGCAGTTCGGAGCGGAAGATGGAGGAATTTAGGGACAGACTCAACAACAACGGAATAATATGCACGATACGCACATCAAGGGGAGAAGACATCTTCGCGGCCTGCGGTCTGCTTGCAGGGCAGCGCTCGGAGCAGCTCTGATGCTCGCGGCGGGACTGCCCGCATCGGCCCAGGACTACCCCAACGGCCTGTCGATGGACAGCGTGGACCCGCAGGGGGATGCCGTATTCATCAAGCAGGTACGGACCAGGATGGCCCGCATACGGCACGATGAGCACCGTCCGACGGTAGCCCTCGTCCTCTCCGGCGGCGGGGCCAAGGGCGCCGCCGAAGTAGGCGTGCTCAAGTATCTGGAAGAGATGGAGATGCCGGTGGATATGGTACTCGGGACCAGCATCGGAGGCCTGCTCGGCGGGCTCTACGCCGTGGGCTACCGCAGCGAAGACCTCCACGAACTCTTCACCACCCAGGACTGGGGCATGATACTCTCCGACGCGGTGCCGCAGAGCTACATCCCGTACACGGCCAAGATGCACAACGCCAAGTATGTGGCCACCATTCCGTTTCACAATGCGGAGGAAGTCCTCGATGAGAGGCACGCCATCGAGCACAAATCGCTCCTCAGCTCCCTGCCTTCCGGATATGCCAACGGCTTCAATATCAACAACCTGCTCTCCAGCCTAACGGTGGGCTACCACGACAGTATGGCTTTTCGCGACCTGCCGACCCCTTATGTCTGCGTGGCCACCGACCTGGTCACCAACAAGGCCAAGAACTGGGGCGCGGGTCAGCTCAAGACCGCGATGCGCTCGACCATGTCCATCCCGGGGCTCTTCAACCCGGTGCGCACGGACGGGATGATCCTTGTGGACGGGGGCACACGCAACAACTTTCCTGCCGACATCGCCAAGGCAATGGGTGCAGATATCGTTATAGGAATCGAACTCTCCGACCTCAAGGACGGGTACGACGAGATCAACAATATCGGCGAGATAGCCTCGCAGTTCATAAATATGCTCGGCAAGGATGCGTTCGACAAGAATGTAAACATCCCGGATGTGCTGATAAAACCTACCATCTCGGAGTTCAACATGCTGAGTTTCAGCAACGAAGCCGTGGACACGATGATGGCGCGCGGCTACTCTGCGGCGCAGGCCAAGGAAGCCGAACTGCTCGCAATCAAGAAAACGGTCAGCAAGGCGAAGCCCAAAAAAGAAGGCGCGCACGCCGTCAACCTTGCCCGGCAGGGCGTACAGGTCAGCTCCATCGAATTCCGGGGAGTCAGCGACGACGAATCCAGGCTCCTGAGCCGTATTCTCCCGTTCCATGCCGGCGCCGTCCTTGACAAGGCCGCAATCGACGATGCCATGTGCCGTCTTCAGGCAACGGGCGCATTCGCATCCATCACCTATTCGATGCTGGGCAGCGAAGAGCCGTACGCCCTGGTATTCGACTGCGTCACAGCCCCGACCAACAATATCGGTTTCGGGGTCAGGATGGACACGGTGGAATGGGCATCGATGATATTCAACCTGGGCCTCAACGCCAACAGCCTGACCGGCTCGAGGCTCAGCATCACCACCAAGCTAGGGCAGAACTTCAAGGCCGGATTCCATTATTCCTACAACCTCCCGGGCCTGCCGACCATCAACCTGGAAGGGACGGTTCTGCGCTACAAAGGCAGCCTTACCTCCGGCGGGGAGGGGATGATGCTGGAAGCGCCGCTTTGGGGGCACAGGGAGACTCTGTACCTGACCGATATCAACTGGTCCAGGGCCAACTTCAAACTGGGCTTAAAGAACGAATTCTACAGTTTCAGAAGCAGTTCCTACCTCGGCGCGATGATTGAGGCGATGGCAGGCAAGAACGCCCTCAAGGGCGAATATATCGGCGCGTTCGCCGAAGGGCACTGGTACGGCTTCGACAACCACTACTACCCCAGCAAAGGTTCGAGCATCTCGCTCACAGCCAATTACGATTTCCGTCAGGCAGGCGTGTCCACATTCACCCCGATACTCTCGATTGGACTTGACTACAAGCAGGTCTTCCCTATCGGGAGCCGGCTCGCCATCATCCCCGACCTGCATTTCCGCGACATCATCAACAACGGCCACTTTACCGACGAACACGGTGAGGACTTAAAGCAATGGTCCATGATGCACATCAATGTCATCGGCGGGGAAGTTCAGGGCAGGTATGTGGAGCAGCAGGTGCCGTTCTTCGGCATCAACAATACCGTTCTCGCGGACGACTACCTCGCCACGGGGGTACTCGAGCTGCGCTGGAACCCATACAAGAAGCTGTACGCATCGGCGCTGGCGGGCATATTCGAGAGCAGCACGGCGCTCGACACCTTCATCGCCGACTTCGACCCTGACTGCTTCGCGCTCGGAGTGGAGCTGGGCTACAATTTCATTGGAGGGCCGGTGAAACTTCAGACCCACTGGTCCAACACCTACGGCTGGGGTTTCTACGCTTCAATAGGCTTTGATTTCTAGGCCAATGGACGACAAGGCACGCAAAGTACTCAGTTCTCTCCAGGCACAGTGCGCCCGGAGGGAATACTGCATCGGGGATATGCGCCGCAAGGCTTTGACCAAACTGGAGGGCGACGCTGCTGTCGCGGAAGAACTGATTGCCTCGCTGGTAGAGGACGGATTCATCGACGAGTCGCGCTACTGCGCGGCCTTCGTCTCGGAGAAATCCGCGCTTACCGGCTGGGGTCCTGTCAAGATACGCAGAGCGCTGAGTCTCAAGAATATACCCCGCGAGACAATAGAGGCCGCGCTGCAGGAGACCGACAGCGCCAAGGCTGACGCGAAGCTGGAGAAACTGCTCCGCAGCAAGTGGAAATCGCTCTCCGATGATCCGCAGGGCAAGCTGAAGCTGCTGCGCTTTGCGCTCTCCAGGGGCTACGAATACGAGCAGATCCGCGCCCTGGCCGAGAGCATCACCAGCGAGTCAGCTTGAGGCGGAACTTTATATTCCGGAAACCTTCCCCATCCACGAAGCCTTCCTGCTCGAAGCCGAGTTTGCGGTAGGCCTCTCCACCGTCTTCCTGCGAGGAGTCGGCATAGCTCATCACATCGTCGGGATGGACTTCATCTATAAATGCCTGCAGGAGTTTGCTCATCCCGCCTACTACCCTCACCCCCGCAAGGGAGGCGTATCTTATCCATTCATAGGAACTTATCTTTCTGTCCCCCTTGAGCCAGCGGCGCGCGTTGGAAAACTCAGCCACGGCGACCAGGGTGCCCGAAGGGCAGACATACTCCCCCGCCCCGGTGCTCCTCTCCACGAAGAGTCCGTAGCGGTAACGGCTTCCCGTGTCGCCCAGACGATGATTTGCATTGATGAATTCGGCTGCCGTCCGCCTGTCGATGCGGCGGACGGAGCAGTTGCGGGCATATATTCCCGGGGACGGGCCCATTATTCGCCCTTGCTCTCGGACTTTCCGGCCTGTTCGGCGGCTATTGCTGCGTTGTAGCAGCTGCGGCAGAGCGGCTCATAGACATCCTTCTCGCCGAGCAGCACGAGGTCGCGGCTCTTGCTCAGGCGGTGCGAATGGTTGGCGAGGCCTCCGCATTTGACGCAGATGGCGTGCACTTTCTGTACATCCTCGGCCACGGCCATAAGCTTCGGAATCGGCCCGAACGGCACTCCCATATAGTCGGTGTCGAGTCCGGCCACGATGACCCTGACTCCCCTGTCGGCAAGTTTCTGGCACACATCGACCAGGCTTTCATCGAAGAACTGAGCCTCATCGACGCCCACCACCTGCACCTCGGGGCCGACTTCCAGCATACGCTCCGGCTTGTCGATCGGGGTGGAAGTAATCTTGTGGAAGTCGTGGGAGACTACCTCGACATCGGAATAGCGCTTGTCTATCCCTGGTTTGAATATGGCTATCTTCTGGTTGGCGAACTGTGCGCGGCGCAGGCGGCGGATGAGTTCTTCGGTCTTGCCGGAGAACATTGAGCCGCATACGACTTCGATACAGCCCGATTTCTTGTGATTTTCAGAAAACATTGCTTAGATTTGTAGATGCTATTGCAAAGATAGCAATAAAAGCGTTACGCGGAACTTGGAAAAGGGCAGATTGTACATAGTGCCGACACCGGTGGGAAACCTTGAGGATATGACCCTCAGGGCCATCAGAGTGCTGAAAGAGGCGGATGTAATCCTTGCGGAGGACACCCGCACGAGCGGCGTGCTGCTCGCCCGCTTCGAAATCAAAGGCAGGCTGCTCTCGCACCACAAGTTCAACGAACACAAGACGGTGGAGATGATAAAGGAGCGCATTCTCCGGGGAGAAACCGTGGCGCTGGTCAGCGACGCCGGCACTCCGGGCATATCCGATCCGGGCTTCCTGCTGGCGAGGACCTGCGCCGAGGAGGGTATCGAGGTCAGCACCCTGCCGGGGGCCACGGCCTGCATCCCGGCAATAGTCTCCTCCGGACTGCCTTGCGACCGCTTCTGCTTCGAGGGCTTCCTGCCGCAGAAAAAAGGCCGTTCCACCAGGCTTAACGAGCTTACCAACGAGACAAGAACTATGATATTCTACGAATCACCGAGGCGTCTGGTGAAGACGCTGGAGCAGTTTGCGGAAGTCTTCGGGGCGCAGCGGGCGTGCTGCGTGTCGAGGGAAATCAGCAAGCTGCACGAGGAGCACTGCAGGGGCTCGCTCGAAGAGGTCGCGGCGCATTTCCGCGAGCAGGAGCCGAAAGGCGAGATAGTCATCAGCGTGGCGGGACTCCCCGAGGAGGGCCGTCGCGAACACCGCAACAAATATCGGATGGAGGGGACAGATTGTGGAGAAGAAGCAGCGGGAGACGCGAATTAGCGCAACATTCAAGATTGGGGCGGTTTCGCTCGTATTCCTTATCATAGGTTATCAGACTGCAGTGTTCGTGCACCGCAGCGCCATTCTGCGCATCGAGGCGGGACGGGACCGGCCGGACACTGTCTATATTGTGGAACGGCTGCCGGAGGGTTATGCTTCGGATTCCGGCTTTGCCGGGGATTCGGGGTCAGGCTCCGGCAACTATTCGGGGCGCGGCTCACGCTCCGTCAGCGCTACACGGCGCAGCTCCGGAGCCGGCGCTTATTCTCGCCGGGATACCATACGGCGGAATGCCCCTCATAGCGCTCCTGTGCGGGCCGTCCGGGAAGCGACGCGGCGGGTGGAGTCTTTCCGTTTCAACCCCAACGAAGTCAGCGTCGAAGACCTGATGCGTTTGGGCTTCAGCGAGAAGCAGGCCCAGTCCATCGACAACTACCGGCAGAAGGGCGGGCGCTTCCGCCGCAAGAGCGACTTCGCTAAGTCCTTCGTCGTCTCGGACTCGATATTCCGCCGGCTTGAGCCTTACATCGACATCCCTCTCACCGACATCAACCGTGCCGACTCGGCAGCCTTCGATGCTCTGCCTGGGATAGGGCAGTACTTCGCCGCGAAGATGGTAGAGTACCGCGCCAGGCTCGGCGGCTACTCCTACCCCGAGCAGCTGATGGACATCTACCATTTCGACGAGGAGAAGTTCAACTCCCTCAAGGACCTGATAAGCTGCTCGCCCCCTGAGCCTTACCGGCTATGGCAGCTCCCCGCGGACAGCCTGCGCCTGCACCCCTACATCGGGGGTTGGAAGCAGGCCAGAGCCATAGTGCTCCTGAGACAAAACACCTCCGCCGACGCATTGTCGGTGGAGGCGATAAGACAGGCCGGCATCCTGAGCGAAGAAGCCTGCGACAAACTCTCGCGCTGCTCCCTCGCCGCGCCGGACTAGCCGGACGGCTTGATTAGAAACTATACTTCGCCATAGCCTGCACGCGGTGGTTCATCACCGAGTGGAGGTTCTCTGTGGCGAGAGCCTTAGTATCATTGACGCCGAATTCGCCGTACCAGGCATTGGTAAGCTCGTATTCAAGAGCCAACTGGAGTTTGCCGAGGTTATAGATCAGAGTCGGGGTCATTCTCCAGAGGCTGTTGAGATTGGCGTAGCTGTTCTTGCTGAAATAGAGCAGGTCGTGGCTCAAGATATCCTTGGATGTGCCGAAATTCTTGACATATCCCGCGAAAAGCACGCCCTGCACCTTTTTGCCGTAGCGGATGCTCATCCAGGATGAGGCATTGCGGGTCGGAGTGTATTCCCAGCTGCCGTCGGAGTTGATGGCGGTGACGCCGTAGCCTCCGTTGAGGTTCATATGCTCGCCTGCCTGGGCGAACACATATTTGGCGCGTACCATCAGGTCATCCTTGGCATACTGCAGATAGAGGTACGGGGTGACGGTGGTGATGCGGTCGCTGACCTTCTTCGTGCCGGTGACGTCGAACCTGCGCGGCTTGATGGAGAGCAGGTCGGCTCCGCCCTTGACGGTCCAGCCACCGGTGCGGTAGCTTAGGCCGAGGTAGAGCTCAGGGGTACAGCCGTACTCCATATAGTTGGCTTTCTGGCCCTCAGGGCCGGCGGAGTTGTACTGCATCTGCCAGAGAGCGGCTCCGGTAAGGGTGAGTCCCGGAGCGAGAGCGTAATCCGCAAGCACCATAGGGGTGCGGGAGAACGGGTTGAACGGCGCGCCGGCGTTGAGCGAAATCACATCCGGCATATCGGCGGCAAGCGGATGCCAGGCCTGACCGAGCTTGAAGTTCAGCTTATTGCGGGCCATAGTGAGATAGGCCTGACGCAGACGGAGATATGCGGTGCCGCTGACGCCTGAGACTCCGGCATAGAAGTCGGTCTCGATTTTGGCGCCCATCTTCCAGCCCTGCACCTCATAGCCGGAGACATCAACTCCGAGCCTGGAGGTAAGAGCTGCGAAGCGGAATGAGTTGACCTCGTTGAGGTCTTCTCCGTCGACGATGTTCTCATCCTTAGGGAGATAGGTAAAAAGGTCTTCAGTGCCGGCCACGCAGACGCGTGAATCATAGGCGTAGTAGTTTCTGATGAAACCGTACCATTTCAACTGAGCGCCGCCCTGCGCAAAGGCGGAGGCGGCACTCAGAGAAAGCAGTGATACGAAAAGTATCTTCTTGATATTCATTTCGTTGTTATGCTGTAAAAGGGAAAATCTTCGTAAGCAGGAAGTAGCCGAGGATGAAACCTACGACTCCGATGATGATGCCCACCTTGGCCATATCCTTGGTCTGCACGAGTCCGGTGGAAGCCGCGATGGCATTCGGCGGAGTGGAGATCGGGAAGAGCATTGCGAGGGAGGCGCACATCGCGATGAACGGAATCATTGCATACATACCTCCGAGGTTCATGAACTGCGCGTTGTTGGCGGCTGAAGGGTCAGCCATCGCAGAGCCGACCACCACGAGGATAGGCACGAGCAGGGCTGCTGTAGCGGAGTTGCTGATGAAGTTGGAGAGGAAGTAGCAGATGAAGCCTGCGATTATCATCACGAGCACTACATCCATAGTGCTGAACGGAATGGCGTTGATAAGGGTCGCTGCAAGGCCGGTCTTGTTGAGGCCTGTACCGAGGGCGAAACCTCCGGCGACGAGCCAGAGCACGCTCCAGTTGATGTCCTTGATCTCCTCCTTGGTAAATACTCCGGTGCAGGTGTAAACCGCGAGAGGGATGAGGGCAACGATATTGGAGTTGATGCCGGTGGCCTGTTCAGTCACCCAAAGGATGATGGTCAGGAAGAAGGTAATCCAGGCCACATAGGTCCTCCAGTCTTTCTCCTGCTTCTTGGCCTCAATCTTAAGCTCGATCTTGTCGGACTTGAACGGGAAGAATATCTGAAGAAGCACCCAGGCGAGGAGAATCATCACGATTACATAAGGAATCATGCGGACCATCCAGTGGACGAAGCTGATGTTGTAGCCTGCGTTCTCGAGGGCGCCAAGCGCGATGGCGTTAGGAGGGGTTCCGATAGGGGTTCCGATGCCGCCGAGGTTGGCTGCGATAGGTATTGAAAGCGCGAGGCCCACCTTGCCGGTCTCGTTGTCCGGGAGGGACTTAAGCACAGGGGCGAGGAAGGCAAGCATCATCGCTGCGGTGGCGGTGTTGCTCATAAACATCGAGAACACGCTGATGACGATGAGGAAGCCGAGCAGCACTGCCTTAGGCTTCTTGCCGAAGAGGCCGAGGAGGAACTTGGCGATGGTCGCGTCCATTCCGTACTTGGAAGCCACGATGGCGAGCACGAAGCCGCCCATGAAAAGCATCACTACAGGATCGGCAAACGACGCCATGATGCTCTTGTAGTCCACGAGGGTACCGAACTGCGGGTCGCAGAAGAACTTGAGTCCCTTGTTGGAGACGGTAAGGAGCATCACTACGATGAGGATGAGAGAGGTGGTCCAGTTAGGGATGATTTCGAACATCCACATAAGCGCGGCGAATACGAAAATCGCAATCATGCGCTGCTGGACAACGGTCAGTCCGTCAATGCCGAAGAAGCTGACAGGGACGGCCCAGAGAAAGATTGTGACGATCAGCACTATCGGCAGAAGCACACAATACTTTAC
>CAVJHI010000037.1:0-18399 GCA_963649415.1 bacterium | reverse complement strand
TAGTATAACAATGTTTAATTAAAGGTATTTGCTTATGAAAAAAGCGAAACTGTTTCTCAGCGCATTGCTGGCGCTCGTGACGATTGGCCTTTCTGCCCAGAGCATAAAGGTCGGCGGAGTCGTCAAGGACGCTCAGTCAGGCGAAGCGATTCCTTTTGCTTCAGTAATTGTGAAAGGAACGACCAACGGCACCGCGACCGACGCAGACGGTGTCTATTCGATTAACGCTCCCGCATCGGGAGTCCTCGTGTTTTCATCTATCGGATACGAGGCAGCAGAAATTCCAGTCGGCTCAAGAGGCAAGATTGATGTAGCTCTCGAGCCGGATTCAGAGTTCCTCGACGAGACTATCGTGGTGGCATTCGGTACAACAACGAAGAGCTCATTCACCGGATCCGCCGCAGTCGTAAACGAGGAGAAGATTGCGAAAACTCAGGTTTCTTCAATCACCAACGCCCTTGCGGGAGCAGTAGCCGGCGTGCAGCTGACCTCATCTAACGGTGCCCCTGGTTCGACTTCCACCATCCGCATCCGTGGCTTCAGCTCCATCTCC
Organism: bacterium; assembly: GCA_963649415.1. Taxonomy (GTDB): domain Bacteria; phylum Bacteroidota; class Bacteroidia; order Bacteroidales; family UBA932; genus Cryptobacteroides. The sequence goes on along the minus strand of CAVJHI010000037.1, from coordinate 17,846 downwards.
GCAGGACAGAGCCCTCTTATCATCCTCGACGGCGCGCCATACTCAGGTGACCTCTCAACCATCAACCAGGCCGATGTGGAGTCTATGTCCGTCCTCAAGGATGCAGCCTCCAACGCCCTCTACGGTGCACGTGGTGCCAACGGTGTCATCATCATCACCACCAAGAGCGCCAAGAAAGGTCAGGCTACCGTGACCTTCGATGCGAAGTACGGCGTCAATACCCGTGCCCTCCGCGACTACAACGTCATCAAGGATCCGGCTCTCTACTATGAGACTCAGGTGCAGGCGCTCAATAACTATTACATTAGCAATGGTCTTTCCGCTGATGCGGCTCTCGCCAAAATCAATGCGAATATCTTTGGCGATACCTCCAGCGGTGGCGTGGGCTACAACATCTGGACTTACCCTGAAGGGCAGAATCTCTTCGACAGCAACTTGAAGCTCAATCCTAACGCCACTCTGGGACGTATTGTCAACTACGACGGCGAAGACTACCTCGTAACCCCTGACGACTGGTCAGATATCGCATACCGCACCGGTGTGCGCCAGGAATACAATGTGGCAGTGTCAGCAGCGCAGGACCGCGCAAGCTTCTACGCTTCCCTCGCGTACCTCGACAACGAAGGTATCACTGCGGCTTCAGACATGGAGCGTCTAACAGGGCGTCTCCGCGCAGACTATCAAGCCAAGGACTGGCTTAAGGTCGGAGGCAACTTCTCTTATGCGCGCTTCAGCTACAACTCCCTCAGCAACAACGGTTCGAGCTCATCTACCGGCAATATCTGGGCGTTCACTTCCCAGATGGCCCCTATCTATCCGGCCTACATCCGCAATGCCGACGGCAGCATCAAGGTTGACAAAAACGGTATCGAAATGATGGACTACGGTTCCAAGCAGAACGCAGGTTTCACCCGTCCGTTCATCTCTGACGCAAACCCTATCAAAGACCTTTCCCTCAACACCAACGAGTCTGAGGGTAATGCCCTTACCGCCAATGGATATGCAGACTTCACGATTCTTCCTGGTCTCAAGTTCACGGTAAACGGCACCGTTTATGTCGATGAGACGCGCTACACCAACGTCTATAACCCGTACTACGGACAGTTCGACTCCACCGGCGGTACAGTATCCAAGGAGCACGACCGCCTCCTGACCTACAACCTCCAGCAGCTCCTCAACTACAACAAGTCGTTCGGAGAGCACAACCTCTCCATTATGCTCGGCCACGAGTACTACGACAGCAGGAGCTACTCTCTCTGGGCAAGCAAGTCACAGATGTTCAGCCAGTCCAACAAGGAGCTTAGCGGCGCCGTAGTTGACGGCAAGAGCTCCGGCTCCAGCCTCGCCGAATACAACAACGAGGGTTACTTCTTCCGCGGTCAGTATGACTATGACAACCGCATCTTCGCATCAGCTTCCTTCCGTCGCGACGCATCATCACGCTTCCATCCTGATTACCGCTGGGGTAACTTCTGGAGCCTTGGTGCCGCGTGGATTGTCAGCCGCGAGGCCTGGTTCAGCTCTCCTTGGGTCAACGAGCTCAAGTTCAAGGCGTCCGTAGGTAGCCAGGGTAACGACAACATCGGTTCTTATGGCTACACCGACCTCTACGACATCACCAATTCTTCGGATAAAGTCGCAACTTCATTCTCGTCCAAAGGCTCTCGGAACATCACCTGGGAGACCAATACCAATATGAACGTCGGTGCTGAGTTCACCCTCTTCAACCGTCTTACAGGAAGTCTCGAGTACTTCAACCGTCTCACCAGCGATATGCTCTTCAGCTTCCCTGTGGCCCCGTCACTCGGATACTCAAGCTACTACGCCAATGTCGGTGATATGAAGAACTACGGCATCGAACTCGAACTTGGAGCCAACCTCATCAACACCAAGAACTTCTCCTGGGATGTCAACTTCAATCTCACCTGGCTGCAGAACCGCATCGTCAAACTCGATGACGCCAAGAAGACCACCAAGGCCTACGACAAAAATGGCAACGTCTATGAAGGTTACCAGTCCGGCAGTATGTTCGTCGCCGAAGACATCTCCCTCTATTCCTGGTATCTCAAGGACTATGCGGGCGTGGACCCGGAGACCGGAGAATCACTCTGGTACTACGACGATGTCACCTACGAGAAGGATGCGCAGGGCAATGAGGTGGAGGTAAGCCGCGAGAGAAAAACCACAAATACCTGGTCAAAAGGCGACTACTATCTCACAGGCGAATCCACCATCGCTCCGTTCTACGGAGGTTTTGGCACCAGCGTCCAGCTCTACGGCTTCGACTTCTCCATCAACTTCTCATATCAGATTGGTGGCAAGGGCTATGACAGCACCTATGCTGCATTGATGTCGTCACCTACCTCCAGCAACGGCGGCTACAACTACCACGCCGACATCTTCAAGTCCTGGACCAAGGACAATCAGGATTCTGACATTCCTCGTTTCCAGTATAACGATGACTACAGCGCCGCTTCGTCCACCCGTTTCCTCACAAGCTCAAGATATCTCAATATCGAGAATATCAATCTGGGCTACACTTTCCCGTCCAAGCTGACCCGCAGGTTCGGTGCAGAGTCTCTCCGCATCTATCTTGCCGCCGACAATGTATGGTACTTCTCCGCCCGCCAGGGTTTCGACCCGCGCCAGACATACTCCGGCTCATCCAATGCGACTACCTACTCCCCGATGAGGACTATTTCAGGCGGTTTAACTGTTAGATTCTAAATTGACGACAAGTTATGAAAAGAATAATATACTCTTTATCTGTACTCGCACTTGCTGCAGCGGTTTTCAGCGGCTGCATCAAGGAGACTTTCCCGCAGAGTTCGACTGCCACCGCAGAGCAGACTCAGGGCTCGTCATCTTCTCTGGAAGCGGCCATAAACGGCATCCCGGCACAGATGTCTCAGGGCTATCTCGTTTATGGCAGTCAGACCAACGAAACTGATATGGCCTACCCTTCCCTTATGATGCAGTTCACTGAATTGATGGGCGACATCTTCCCTCAGGGATCAGAAACCGGCTATGACTGGTTCCGCAGCTACAACATCTGTAGGTCTATGGCGGACAACACCTACTACTCATACCTTCCTTGGCGTACGCTCTATATGTTCGTGAAGTCTGCCAATGATGTAATCAAGGCCATCGACCCTGAGAGCAACAACCCAGACGAACTCGCATATCTCGGTATGGGTTATGCCTACAGAGCATTTGACTACTACCACCTTATGAATATGTATGAGCCTGTGCTCAACAAATACACCGACTGCTCCAAAGTGGAGGGCCTTACAGTCCCTATCGTCAGCGAGCAGACTGCTGAAGCGGAAGCCAAGAACAACCCTCGCGTCTCACACGCCAAGATGGTAGAGTTCATCCTCTCCGACCTCGACAAGGCTGAAGAGTATCTTAAGGACTATGAGGTCGCGGATCTCCACTTCCCGTCCATCGCGGTAGTCTATGGCCTCAAGGCCAAGGTCTATATGTCAGACAAGCAGTATGCCAACGCCGAGAAGTATGCTCGTATGGCCATCGACGCTTCTCCTAGTGCCGCTCCGCTGACTCAGGCACAGTGGGAGGATCCGAAGACAGGATTCAATACGGCAAATGCAGCCTGGATGTGGTATATTTCCTACTCGGCCGAGAATATGGGCAACCTCTGTAACTGGATCGGTTGGATCTCCGCCGAGGCTGACTGGGGATATTCCTCTCTGACCGTGCCTGGTATCAACCGTTGGATATACGACCGCATCCCGGATACTGACTGGCGCAAGCACAGCTGGGTGGACCCGAATTATTATAAATACTACGACTACCAGACTTGCCGTTCTCAGAAATGGGTTGAATCCCTGCCGCCCTATACCTCACTCAAGTTCCGCTGCGTAGGTGGGGACTATAATACCTATTCGGTCGGCGGAGTGTGCGATGTCCCTCTGATGCGTATCGAGGAGATGTACTACATCGAAGCCGAGGCAAAGGGACTTCAGGACCTCGAAGCCGGAGCAGACCTTCTTCAGGCATTCGTCTCCAAATATCGTCAGAGCGATTATGCCTGCTCGTTCAGCGATGTGGCTTCTTTCGAAGATGAGATTCTCTTCCAGAAGAGAGTCGAGTTCTGGGGTGAGGGTATAGCCTTCTTCGATGCCAAGAGAATGCAGGCCGGAACCTATCAGTATTACGAAGGCACCAATGCTCCCGGCACAAATTACTATCTTAATGCCGAAGGCATCAAGCCTAACTGGAACTACGTAATACCTAACAGCGAGGTCAGCAACAACCCTGCTCTCGAAGGTTACGAGAATCCGGATCCATCTCAGACAATCAAATCTGAAGTAAAATAATTTGATATTATGAAGACTATATACAACAAAATATACGCAGCACTGGTATTTGTGGCGCTTATGAGTCCGACTGCCTGTGTGGAAAAGGCTCCGGTATATGAGCCGGCTGAGCCTGTGGGCAACGCAGAAGTGTATTTCGCATCTGGCCTTGGGACTTCTTACAATCTCAAGAACTATGACGGCACGCTTAACATCGAGGTAAAGCGTGTAGATACTTCGGCCGAAATCGTTGTCCCTGTCACCGTGACGGCTGATGATGTTTTCACTGTCCCTTCTTCTGTTAAGTTCCTTGCAGGCTCGGCGAGCGCAAATGTGGCAATCTCTTATGACATCACTAAGATCGAGGAAGCGAAAGAATATCAGATATCCATCGTTATCGGAAGCGACACAACGCCATATGGAGCAAGTTCATATGAGTGTGTAGTGTCTGTCCCTGCTCCTTGGATCAAGTGGGACGGAGATGATGGTACCAAGTCCGGCAAGATTCACTTCACCGAAGAATTCTGGGAGGAGGAGCACACTGTTAATCTTCTCTATTACGACGATGCCGACGGCTTGCGGCACTGTAAAATTGCCGGAGACGATGCCTGTGATTACACCTATAGCGACGGCTCAAAGTGCGCTGGAGGTGTGTGGGGCAATGAGGCAGACTTCGAGTTTACCTGGAATACCGAAACCAACAAAATAGATGTCCCTAAGCAGGTGATGTTCTATAATACACGTTATGGCGCCAATGTATATGTCTATGGTTGGTACGAGTACTTGAATATAGACAGCCAATACGCCGGTTCCTGGAACGATTCCGCTACATTCTATGAACAATACGGCGAGTATTATCCTCAGTCCTACTATGACGGGAACGGTGGGTTCTATTTTAATTTGGTGTATTTTATGCCGGGGGTTGGCGGCTGGGATAACTATGAATTCGATGTTGTCGGAATCGCAGACGGCTTCGTTCGCACCGAGGACTACAACGATGACGACCACATCGGAGCATCCAGCCCTCTTTACGATGGTGAAGCGGAATCAATGTTCTTCGCTTCCGACACGACCGGGACCTCCGCGAAATTTGAGACTCAGATGCGCTACGATGCATCTTACCTCGACGATGTGAAAGAAGGCGAGGAAGTGGCTGAAGGGACCACGACAACTTACTACCTCAAGGACTATTTCGCCGAAGGATACGGTCTCGCATTCACCGCCCCGGCGCCTGAACTCCTCGCAAACGGCTCAAAGATTTCAGATGTGGAGAATGAGCAGTTTACCGGCATTGCCGTGTTCGGCAGCGCTGTCTATGTTAACATCTGGAAAGGCTCATTCACTTTCGAGGAAGGAGAAGAGTTCCCTACAGCAAACATTATACTCAAGGTTTACAGCAAGGACGATGAGGGCAACAAGGTGTACGACTTCGGTCAGGTCGAAGAAAAATTCGTTGCATCAGGGGCTGCAAGCGTAGGCTCTCAGTTCAAGTTTACCAGGAAGTCCGGCATCAGGGCAAGCGCCTCCTACGCAGTCAAGACATTCTCTCTCTCTCCTAGAGAGAAAGGGGTCAAGACTTTCCCGGAAATTTCTTTCGAATAGCGCTTGACAAGTTATTGGGGAGAGGAGATTGAGGTTCATCTGGGCCTCGACCCCTCTCCTTTTTTGTCATTATTTATTTTTATAGATATGAGAATCAAACAAACCCTGCCGGTTTTTGTCTGTGCGCTCGCACTGCTCGCATCCTGCTCTGAGGAGGCACTTGAGCCTGCGCGTGAGCCTGGTGTGGGAGTCTACAATGAAATGGTCTCTGCATCTGCAATACCGGGACGCATAAGGGTCAAGTTTACGGACGGGCCAGTGGACCTGTCGTACCTCGGCAACTACACGATGACCAGAACCTTCCCGGTGGATAGCCGCTTCGAGGAGAGGCATCGCGCGGCAGGGCTTCACCTCTGGTACGATGTCTGCTTCGACGAAAGCCTGCCTCTCACCAGGACGGCGGCAGACATCAGCTCAATGGACGGCATCGCCATCGTAGAATATGTTCAGCCGGTCAAGGACCAGAGCGTATTCCCGTTCAACGACCCATTTTTCTCCAACCAGTGGCACTACTACAACCCCGGCACAAAGGCAGGATCCGTCAAAGGTAGCGATATCAACCTGCTCCCGGCGTGGGAAGTGACTACCGGCAGGCCTGATGTGATTGTTGCCATCTCCGATGGCGGCCTCGATGTGGATCACGAGGACCTCGCCGCCAATATCTGGGTCAACGAGGCCGAGTTCAACGGACAGCCTGGCGTGGACGACGACGGGAACGGATATGTTGACGACATCTACGGCTACAATTTCGTGGTCGGCGATGATGGCAAATCGGCGAAGGGGGCTATTGAGCCGAGTGACCACGGAGTGCACGTGGGCGGCACGGTGGCGGCCGTCAACAACAACGGAGTGGGCCTCTGCGGCATTGCAGGCGGCAATGGCACCAAGAGCAGCGGCGTGCGCCTGATGAGCACCCAGACCTCCGGCGGCTCCGCCTTCATCGGCAACGCCTTCATCTATGCCGCCGACAACGGCGCGGTGCTCGTCAACTGCAGTTGGGCGATAGACGCCTATTCACAAAGTATCTCGGAGTCGATTGACTATTTCAACAAAAATGCCGGTATCGATTCCGATGGTAATCAATCTGGCCCTATGGCGGGAGGGCTCGTCATCTTCGCCGCCGGCAACGAAAACACAACGAGCAGTTATCCTGCACAGCAGGACAATGTCTTCGCAGTGGCTGCCGTCGGAGCGGATTATGTGCGCTCATACTACACCAACTACGGCGAGTGGGTGGACATAGCGGCTCCGGGCGGAGATGCCTACAAGGATGCACAGATATATTCTACTCTCCCGAATAACCAGTACGGCTATATGCAGGGTACTTCTATGGCCTGCCCTCATGTGACCGGCGTTGCTGCGCTGGTGGTTTCTCAGTTTGGAGGTCAAGGCTTCACCAGACAGGCCCTGATTGATATCCTTCAGGGCACAGCCAATAATGTAATATATGAGAAGAACGCCAGCAGCTTCAAGGGGATGCTAGGTGCAGGACTGGTCGATGCAGGCGCGGCTGTCAGCTACGCCAAGGGCACGCCGGACAAAGTCACAGATCTCAGAGCAAGTGTCAGGAGCAATCTCGTGACACTGGACTGGGCTGTCCCTGCAGGGGATGTGCTCCCTCAACATTTCAATATCTATTATCAGACGACTCCATTTGAATCTCTCAAGCCGGGCAAAGATTCCCAATATGTGAGAGTCAATCGCGGTATTGCAAAGGCTGGAGAAGCTATGTCGTGGTCTGCAGCGCTCGAGTTCGACACTGACTACTATTTCCTTGTATCTTCCGTGAGCGCTATCGGTATCCAGTCAGAATATGCCGACTGCCACGTCAAAACCGCTAATAACAGCGCGCCTGAGGTTACCCCTCTCGATGGGACGAGTCTTACGCTGAAGTCTCACGAGAGTGGAATCTTGAATTTCGACATTTTTGATACTGACGGGCAGAATTTAATCTGCACGCTATCTACAGAGATTTCGCTTGCCGCATTGACTGTTGAAGCGGGGCGTGCCCGCCTTAGCGTCAACGCACTCGACTTCGAAGACGGCAAGACATATGACGGGCATCTCTATGTCTCTGACGGTTTAGAGGTTGTGGATACGCCGATCAGTATTGTCATCGAAAAGAATCACGCTCCGGAACTGCGTGGAAAGATTGACGACATCATCTTCGGTAAATGCAACAAATCTTCCATATTCACTGTAGACAACTTGTTTGTCGATGCCGATGGCGAGTCTCTTAAATATGAGTGCCGACTCGTGTCCGGAAGCGCAGCAACAGTCAGATACTACATAAGTGGGACTGAAATGAGCGTAGTATCATCTTCTTATGGGCTTGCAAGCATTGCGGTGACGGCCGCTGATGCGCGCGGCGCCAAGGCTGAGACTACTTTCTCCGTGCTTGTGCGTGACGGCTCACGGCCTGTGGACATCTATCCCAACCCTGTCAAGGACAAACTCTATGTCCGTCCGGGCAGCGCACAGACGGCTGATGTCAGCGTGTCCAACAAGGCCGGCGCAGTGGTGCTCAGCGCAGAGGGCTGTACCCTTGACCCGTTCACTCCGCTCACTTTCAGTATGAAGTCCCTCCCCGGAGGCGTTTATTATGTGACAATCAAGGGAGAGAACGGCAGCGAGACATATTCAGTAGTTAAACAATAGTATCAGGATGAAAAAAATAATATCAACTCTCATCCTCTCGGCGGCAGCCGTCATAGCGGCTTCCGCTCAGAGCATGCCGTCGCTTCTCATCCCGACCGACCCGGTCTCCGCTTCAGTGGCTGGGAGCGGCATCGCGCGGGAGGCCACTTCCGCTGCAGTCGCCGACAATGCCTCGGCTATGTCATTCTCATCCAAGACTTTCGCCGTCGGTGCGTCATACGGGATGTGGGCCCCTGAGGCCGCGGACAGCAAGCTTGCCAATGTCGGAGCGTACTATAAGCTCGGCAGTAAGTTCGCACTCGGATTGTCCGGCACATATGTTATTGACCATCAAACTAATATTACCAATGCTAACGGTTTTGTGACCGGGACCTATAGCCCCAAGGATATCGTAGCGAGGGTGGGAGCCTCCTATCTCATCACAGATCGTCTTTCTGTAGGCGTGACGGCTAAGATGCTCCACTCAGCGATCGCTCCGGAACTTTCCGGCAAGGCATTCGGGGGAGATGTCTCACTCAGCTACCGAGCCGGAAGCCTCAGCGCCGCTGCGGCTGTCTGCAACCTCGGCACCGCCATCACTTATGGCCACGAGAGCTACTCGATGCCGATGCTTGCCAAGGCCGGTGCGGCATACACCATAGCCGGGCTCTGCGTGAGCGCCGAGGCCGACTACCTCTTCGAGGGAGCGTTCGCTGCAGCGCTGGGCGCTGAATACTCTCTTAAGGAGCTCCTCTATATCAGATGTGGCTACCACTACGGCTCCAAGGACAAGGGCATGCCGTCCTTCGCCTCTGCAGGCCTCGGGGTGAAGTTCGCGGGATTCAGCGTCAACGCCGCCTACCTCCTCGCCTCCGAGACTCTCGGCGGATCGCTGATGATCGGGCTGGGGTATAGCTTCTAAACAGAAAGAAGGGTGCAATCCTGTTTTCCGCACTTTTTCATTGATTTTTTATAAATCGGCCTCTCGCATAGCTGTAAGGCGATTGAGTCTAAAAATCCTTCGGCAGCAGCTGGACTCTCAGCGGCGACACCCTCAGCGGGAAGTATGCCGACGGCTCGTTCAGAATTGCGGGCGAAGATTAAAGCAAAAATTATCCGGCCATCTAGAGCGAGTCGGATATTTTTTGCTATATTGCCGCTATGAGTAAGGATGTCAACATACGAAAGCTGCTTTCAGAAGGAGAACATGTATCGCTAGAGTGCAAGAGCTCAAAGGGCGGCTTGCCCCATTCATTATGGGCAACCTATTCGGCTTTTGCAAACACGGAAGGCGGGATAATACTGCTTGGAGTGTGTGAACACCAACAAGAGACCGACTTCGCAAAACGCTTCGAAATTTTGGGCGTAGAGAATGCCGACAAAATTCGTAAAGATTTGTGGAACACACTGAACAGCAAGGATAAAGTCAGTGTGAATTTGCTCAAGGACAATAACATCCGGGATGTTGAAGTTGATGGCAAAAACATTGTCTTGATAAATGTGCCTCGTGCTGACAGCTCAGTCCGGCCAGTTTATATCAACGATAATCTTAACAAGGGTTCATACAAGCGGAACCATGATGGAGATTATCATTGCACGGAACAGGAATTGAAAATGATGTTACGGGATGCGAATGAACAGGGGAATGACAAGGGCATTCTCGCCAACTACTCAATGGACGACATTGATGTCCCCACATTGGAGCGCTATAGGATGATTTTCAGTGCCAATAATCCGGATCATGTTTGGAACGAGCTCGGGCACAAACAATTCCTCGAGCAACTAGGTGGATATGCTATTGATCGCAATGACGGCATAGAAGGGCTTACTGTTGCAGGTTTGTTGATGTTCGGCAAGGGACTGCCTATACGTGAGAGGTTCGACAATTTGCGGATGGACTACATCGATAAATCTCATTTGATTGGAGAACAGCGATATAGCGACAGACTTACATATGACGGGAGCTGGGAAAACAATCTGTTTAATTTTGTCCGCGCAGTTATGCCGCGCATCACAAGCAGCCTGCCGCGACCATTCAGCATGGAAGGAGTGGTGCGTGTTGATGATACTCTACAGCATAAAGCTTTGCGCGAGGCAGTGACCAATATGGTTATCCACTCCGATTTGCTGATCAGCGGTGTGTTGAAAATCGAAAAGTACGATGACCGGTTTGTGCTTACTAATCCTGGATTGTTAAAGCTCACCGTGGGACAGATTTATGCTGGAGGAGAGTCAAAGGCGCGCAATCAGAGAATCCAGAATATATTCAGAATGATTGGCTATGGTGAGAATCTCGGATCCGGATTCCCTCTGATTCTCAAGGCGTGGAGTAATATGAAATGGCCTAAGCCTGAACTTGTCGAACAAACCGAACTGTTACAGGTAAGGTTAACACTCAAGATATGTAATGAGCCGATAAATGAGCCGATAAATGAGCCGATAAAAATAGACGGGCTCACGGAACGGCAGCAGTCGATAATGTCTGCAATTCAGAGGGATGCATCTCACAACAGAGTGGAGTTGGCCGAGAGTTTAGGCCTGTCTCTAAGCACGTTGAAACGGGAGCTTTCGCTGCTTGCCCGAAAAGGGTATCTGCGCCGTGAAGGGAGCAATAAAGCAGGCACTTGGACTATCCTCCGCGAGGCAAAGGTGGGGCAGAACTAGAGAGATGCCAAGGACAAAGGCCTGCCGTCTTTCGCCTCGGCTGGCCTCGGGGTGAAGTTCGCCGGAGTGCAGCTCGACATCGCTTACCTCCCGGGGCCGGGACTTTTTGCAATAGTAAAAAGCTGGCCGCGGCTTACGGGGACTGGCCGCGGCTTACGGGGACCGGCCGCGGCTATCGGCTCTGGAGGGCGCTCAGGACGGGATTCGTCCGGCCAGACCCCTCTTTCGGGACGGGGGTGGCCGCGGCAATCTTCATTCTACGGGCCTCTGCGTTAGCATTGCGCGGCCAGTCCCTGCGGGGAAATATTGTGCCGGATTCGGGCGCTTTCCCGGCATCTCGATTTATCGGTCGCCGAGAGGGGTCGAAGCATCGTGGGACCAGGCCGATTTTTCTACAATTCCCGTTCAGGACACATAGCCCCAGAGCGCTGTCTGCGCGAGACAGGGCTGAATGCCGAAGGCTTAAAGACGTTCGATATTCAGCCTTGTACTCATTCTACGGCACTGCGGGGCACAATGGGCTGAACGTGAACTGTAAAATTGCGGTTCAACTTTTCGAACAAACCGAACTGTTACTATTCCGGAATTTACGCCAATTCTTGGAATACTATTCCAAAATTTACGCCAATTCTTGGAATGTCGCCTTTTTTTGTTAGTTTTGCAGCAGAAGCAATATAGCATATGTCTAAGGCACGGCAGATATTATCGGAGATTGTCCGTCTGAAGGATTCCCGGACCGGGAGGATAATAGTCCTTACCGGAGCCCGTCAGGTGGGCAAGACTTTCCTCGTCAAAGAGGGCATGGGAGAGTACAGGTATATTTCCATCGAGGACCCTGTTCTTCGCGGGACTTATGCCTCGCTTACGGCAGATCAGTGGCACGCCTTATACCCCAAGGCGGCCCTGGATGAAATCCAGAAAGAGCCCCGCCTCATAGAGAGCATTAAATCGGCATACGACCAATATGACGACACCCGCTATATCCTGCTCGGATCAAGCCAGCTGCTTCTGCTGAGCAAGGTCCGGGAGAGTCTTGCCGGAAGGTGCAGCATTCTGGACATGTATCCCCTGACATTGCCGGAGCTCAGGACTTCCGGATGGGACGATACCGTAGTGCCGAGCATCTGGCAGCGGATGCTTTCCGGTACGCCTGCCGGAGATATGCTGCTGCCGTCATTTCTTCTTGATCCGGACCGCACGTCCAAGAGCGTCGCCTGGGAGCACCTGCTCAGATTCGGGGCTTATCCGGCGCTTGTGGATGAGTCTCTGTCGGAGGAGGACAGGTTTCGCTGGCTCGGCAACTATGTCAGGACATATTTGGAACGCGATGTGAGAGATCTGGCTTCGTTCCGGGATTTGGAGCCGTTTGTGAAGCTGCAGCGTGAGATTGCCTTGCTTACGGGCCAGACCCTGAACGCGTCTTCGGTGGCAAGCGACTTAAAACTGAGCCCCAAGACGGTTCAGAGATACGTCTCTTACCTCGATTTGAGCTATCAGACCGTCATCCTCCCTGCGTGGAGCAGAAATGCGGGGAAGCGCCTCTCCAAGGCCCCCAAGATTCACTTTATGGATTTCGGAGTCCAGCAGGCTGTGCTCGGGAAAAGAGGCGGGATGACGGGCCACGAGTTCGAGAGTCTGCTGGTGTCTGAACTCTTCAAACAGGCCAAGAATGTACTTGCTTCGGTGTCGTTCTATCACTTGAGGACTCAGGACGGAAGGGAAGTGGATCTCATCATCGAGACGCAGGACGGATACTATGCCTTCGAAATCAAGATGTCCGACAATGTGACCGAGTCGGATGCGAGACACCTGAGGAAACTCGATGAGCTGCTGGACAAACCGGTCAAAGCTTCGTTTATACTGTCAAACGACCCCCGGACCAAGGATTTTCAGGGCGGGATAAAGGCCGTCTGCGCTCCTATGTTCCTGGGGTGACGCGGACTCTCGACTCTCTCAGCGAGCGATTTTCTACAATTCCCGTTCAGGGCACATGACCCCATAGCGCTGTCTGCGCGAGACAGGGCTGAATGCCGAAGGCTTAAAGACGTTCGATATTCAGCCTTGTGCTCATTCTACGGCACTGCGGGGCACAATGGGCTGAACGTGAATTGCAAGATTGCGGTAAACATCTGCCCGGCTATACCGCATTGTTCAAAAAGAAAGAGATGTAGTATATTGGCATATATATGATGCCGTTTTCCTCATAGACCTCCCTCTCGTTGCTTAGGACCACGGCTCTTTTTATACCATAATCCGGCGTATTCAGAAAGGCATCAAGAGCGCTGTGGACCTTATAGTCTTTGCCGGACTTGACCTCAATCGGGAGGACCGACAGCGAATCATAGTCATCCACAAGGAAGTCCACTTCGCCTTTCTGCTTGTTGTCGTAATACCTGAGTTTGAATCCGTGTGCGTGCAGTTCCTGAGCTACAGCCGTTTCGTAAACATTGCCAAGGTTAACGCTTGTCTCATTGTTAAGAATGGCATTTATGTTGGTGTTGTACAGCAGATACGAAAGGATGCCGACATCGTTCAGATATAGTTTCAGGAGACTCTTTGTCTCGGATTCTGAAATCGGAAAGGTCGGATTGCTTATAGCACGGACTTCAAGAGCCACACCGGCATTGATCAGGTATTCGAATTCCTGGTCATAGTCTGAGAACTGCTTACCGCGTTTCCCCTCTATATCTTTGACTATCAATCTCTTTTTTCGATTTTCCATCAGGGATGGGATAATATCGTACACTTTGCGAATAGAGAGTTTTTTCTCGCGGTCGTACTTGGAACAGTCGATTTTGTAAAGATTGTGGATATCCCTCTGTATTCTTCTGAGTTTCACGACATTAAATTCTGAGAGAAAACAATCTACGGCTTCCGGGAGTCCTCCGGTCACAAGGTACTCCCTGAATAGTTTTATCATATAGCCGTGAGTGTTTTCGTCCAAAGCCTCGCGGCTTAAGCATTTGTTCCGCAGCGACTCGATGGATTCGGCGCCGAATCCCCGTGCGAAGAGGAACTCTTCGAAATCAAGCGGGTACATCTGCTCGATTTGAATGCTTCCGATAGGTACCGACCCAGTGTCGTGCAATGCAACCCCCAGCAGTGATCCACTTGCAATGAATCTGTATCGCTTGTCCTGACGCAAGAATTTCAGCATCGTGAGAAGCCGCGGGTACTCCTGAATCTCATCAAGGAACACCAGGGTATCTTCAAATCTTCCCAACTTGTCACCGGCGATAATTCCAAGCTGAATATAAAGGTCTGTCGTGGTCCTGACATTGGCGAACAGCTGAGGCCCCTCCTTGTCTTCCCGGAGATTTATTTCAACAAAATTCGGAAATAACCTAGTGCCAACATATCTGATTATAAACGATTTGCCAATCTGTCGCGCTCCATTTACCAGCATGATCTTCTCGGGTTCGGAGTGGAGGAAATCTTCGATGTTTTTAGCGAATTTACGGTAAAGCATAATGCTCGTTTTTGCAAAAATATGACTTTTTCCTTGATTGGGCAAGTGGCTTTTGTCACTTTTTCGCAAATTTTAGACTATGATTTTGTCATTTTTTCGCTGCCGTTGTAAAGTGCCGCATTCTTCTCTCGCTTCCATTCCAGAAGCCGCCCATATATTTTGCGCTTTAGCATAATTCACCTTTTTGAGATTATTGCAAAGAGCTTTGTCGCGGGGGCAGAGCATCACCCATAAGGCGCAAATTGACAAAAAAGTTCGGATTTAAGCTAGAGTTAAAGTTCAACATTGTATATTTGTATCCTTATGAAACGAAACCTTATACATGCCGCAGCAGCATCGGCGCTGCTGATGGCTTCCCTTGCCTCCTGCACGGAGAACATCCCGACGACGGAAAAGCCGGCAGTGCCCGAAGCGGAAACCACGGAATCCGCCGCCTACAGGCAGGGCACGGTCAATGTCTTCTTCAGCGAAGAACTTACGGAAGCAATCGAGCGCGACCTCGCCGCGGGCGGAGTCGTGACCAAAGCATCGTCCCCGGAGCTGTCGGGGCTATACGAGAGCCTGGGTATCGAGTCCATGGAGCGACTCTTCCCGGATGCCGGGGAGTACGAGCCGCGCACCCGTGCCGAGGGGCTGCACCGCTGGTACAAGGTGAAATACAGTGAGAAAACGGCCGTCACAAAGGCGGCGCGCGAAATCGGGGAAATCCCGGGAGTCGAGCTTGCCGAACCTCAGCGCAATGTACGGATTAACGGCTACTTCAACGATGTTTACTCCAAATATCAGTGGGACTTCTACAACGACGGCAGCCTGTCAACTTCCCACCTCAGCGGCGCGGACATCAATGTGGTGCCAGTATGGGAAAACTACACCACCGGTGACCGCAGCGTCATAGTGAGCGTGGTGGACGGAGGCATTGACTACAGCCACCAGGACCTCGCCGATAACTATGTGGGCGGTTACAACTTCGTCTCCAACAGCAAAACAATAAAGCCGCACGACCACGGCACCCACGTGGCCGGCACCATCGGAGCAGTCAACAACAACGGCATCGGGGTCAACGGCATAGCCGGAGGCAACTACGCCAAGGGCATCAAGGGCGTAGGTCTGCTCTCCTGCCAGATATTCGAGACCATCTCCAAAGACGAAGACGAGAGCGGCGACACCGCCACGGCCATCAAGTGGGCCGCTGACAACGGCGCGGTAATCTGCCAAAACAGCTGGGGCTACTATTACGACGACAACGGCGACGGAGAACTCACCGGAAAGGAGCTCCGCAATGCTCTCAACGGCAAGATAGAGTCAGCCGACAAGGCTGCAGTGGACTATTTCATCAAATATGCGGGCTGCGATAACTCCGGCAATCAGCTCGCCTCCTCCCCTATGAAGGGCGGAGTGGTCATCTTCGCAGCGGGCAACGATGCCATCGCGAACGGCGCGCCTGCCAACTACGAGCCTATAATCGCAGTCGGTTCCATCGGACCGAACGGCCGACGCGCATATTATTCCAACTACGGAGACTGGGTGGACATCGCCGCACCGGGCGGGGATGGCAGCTACGGCGAAAACGGGAAAATTCTCAGTACGACTCCTAACAATACCTACTCCTGGTTTCAGGGCACTTCTATGGCCTGTCCGCACGTGTCGGGAGTCGCAGCGCTGATTGTTTCACACTTCGGAGGCAAGGGATTCACCAATGATATGCTCATCGAGAGGCTTATCGGCGGAGCGAGGACCGGCGTGCTCGCCAGCAACTCCAAGATCGGGCCGCTGATGGATGCTCTCGGCTCGTTTACCTATGGCGGTACGATAGCCCCTGACAGGGTCGAAAACTACAATGTGAGCGTATCTGCCAACACTATCCGCCTAAGCTGGAAGGTTACCCGCGACGAAGACGACGGCAAAGCCTACGGCTATATAGTCCTCGCGGCGAAGGACGAGTCGCTCTTCAGCGGACTCAACTTCAAGAAACTCCCTTCAGGGATGAGCAGCATCAGCGTGTCCACTGGGGAGAAGGCTATCGGCGACGAACTCTCCGCCAGCATCAGCGATCTCAACTTCAACGACAGCTATTATGTAGCCATTGTGAGCTACGACTACAGCAGCAACTATTCCGAGCTCTCGGAGATCAAGGCCGTCAATACTGAGAAGAACAACCCTCCAGTCGTAAGCACCGACTACAGCGGAAGTTACGTCATCCGTTCGCACGAAGAGCTGACGATTCCGTTCAGCATCAGCGACCCTGACGGACACAGTGTCAGCGTGAAGTACACCGCCGGCACTGACGGCGCGGACACATTCTCCAAGAGCGCATCGAGCGGGCAGTACGAACTCAAGATTACCGGATACCTCGGCGAGCCGGGCACGTACACCGCCCACATTCTCGCTTCCGACAAATGGGACACGACCGACTATCGGCTTGAGTTCGAGATACTTGAGAACCATCCGCCAGTAGTCCTGAAGGATGTGGAGGATATAATTCTGGACGCCCCGGGCAGCAAGTTCGCCCTCGATATGGCCAAGTATGTCGAAGACACTGACGGCGAGACGCTCAAATACAAAATCAGCATTCAGGACGTTACCATTCTCCATATCAACCCGAAGGACGGCATCCTCAACGGCACCGCCCTCGACTACGGTACGACTTCAGTGACCGTCAAGGCTCTGGACGCCAAGGAGAAGTATTGCGAACTCAAGTTCCGCGTTGCGGTTCCGGACCCCGACAAGCCTGTCACGGCCTACCCTAACCCGGTGAAGGATGTGCTCAAGGTGGGCACCGGAGCGGCCGCCGAGACGCAGATAGTCGTGATGACCGAGACCGGGCAGAAGGTCTATGAGGGCAGCTCGGTGGTCAGCATCCTCGACCCGGCCGAGATAGATATGAGCGCGCAGGCGCCAGGACGATACATCGTCAAGGTCACCGTCGGCGGCAAGGAGTATAAGCAAACCATAGTGAAGAAATGATGAAGACAAGTAGAACCATCGCGCTTGCGCTCAGTCTTGCGCTCTCCATATCAGTATCTTACGCTCAGAGCGATGCTATGTCGTTCCTGAGGATTGCGCGCGACCCGGCCTCTGCGGGTATGGGCTTCGCGGGTGCGGCTTCGACCTCGGGTACGGCCTGGTCGGCTTTCCGCAACGCTTCCGTGATTCCG
>CAVJHI010000036.1:0-18728 GCA_963649415.1 bacterium | reverse complement strand
GTCCTCTATGTACTATTTGTCTAAGTGATTTAGATTCAGCGAGTTGCCCCCCCCCTGAATAGAGACACTCAGGGGTTAAATCGCGGCGGTATGTGCTGAATCGGGCGTTTTCCACTTCGTTTTCCAATTAATCCGTACAAATCTATGCAAAATTTCCCGTTCTTCCAAATCCCGCTTATTTGATCTCGACCATATTGCAAATTCAAAATAATTCAGTACTTTTGCAACGGATATTTTCATCAAGATGTTGAAGCGTTCTTCAAACTTGATTTTCATAAAGCATTTGCTCACGGGCAGATGCTTTATCGTTTAGAGAAATATGGACGGCTGTACTCTTAAGGCCGCTCTCAACTCTCAAACTCTCATTCACATCTGAACAATGATAAAAATATCCATTAAAATCAAGTTTGAAGAGCGCCCAGACACAGAGTGCCGAGTTGCTCATAAACCTTATAATGTCAGAGGCCATTTCAGAATGGTAGGAGGCAAGAAGGTTTACGTGAAGGCCCACTACCGCAAGCGGTAGCACCCCGGCCTTGTCTGCACCACCGTCCGTATCGGAGCCGCTCAACACATGGGCGGCTTCGTCATTGTCCTCCAAAAGCGTCATCATTCCCCCGCAGGGACAACTCCCTGACCGCGTAGCGCCTCGATGCTACAGCTTCATCATCAGGAGGTCGGTGTAGGTCTTGTCACCGGCGGCATAGCCGCTATAGGAGGAGCCGTCGAAGAGCAGGAACTTATAGCCGCTAACAGGGAACTCGGAGCCTGACATAGCGCGGAAGCGGACATAGCCGTCGCTGCTGAAGCCGAACTCGAGAGCCGAAGTCTGACCCCAGATGGCCGTGTAGAGGTCGGAGACGAAGCCGAAGACTACGGTCATATAGCTGAACTCACCCAGGTTCTGGGAGTTGAGCCTGATGCAGTGCTCCTCCGGGATATAGGTACCCGTAACCTCCGGGCAATAATTCTTGTAGTTGCTGAGCCCCTTCACTGACACGGTATTCTCGCCCGTCTTGATTATATCCACCCTGAAGGCCTCGCTCGAAGAATTGCTGTCCGAATCCTCCACCGTGGCGCTCAGCAGATATGAGCCGACGAAATCGTCCAGACTCTTCTCGAGATAAGTCTCGGCGTGGGACTTCGTCGTGATGCTTGCGGAAGTCTCCAGGACATCGCCTAAAGCATTGTACAGCCTAAGGAGCATAGTATAGGTCTTGTCTTCATTGGCCGAGTAGGTAAGTTTCACTCCCTCGTCGGTATTTGCAGAAGCGACATACTCGCTCTCCAGAGACTTGCCGAGGGCGCTGAAAATCCTGTCCCGGCCGTAATACTCCTCGTAGAGCGTGAGCGTCTCGCTGTAACCCATCACATACTCGACCCGGGTCACGTTCTTGACCTTCAGCTTCCAGGCAATGCTCGTGTACGGGTCATCCTCCGGCAGCGAAAGCGAACACTCGACCAGTTTCGGGCTGATTGTCCCTTCGGGATCGTAGGTAAACTTGAGCACGAACTCCTCTCCCGGCACGCCGTCCTCGCCGAACGGCACAACCACCAGCGTATTCACACCTTTCACGGCAGAGCTGATTGTCAGAGAATCCGTCGAGAAGCTCTCAACTCCCTCAGCCGTGCCGAGGCATATCCCCGAAACGAGGGAAGAAATCTTGGAGGAATTCCCGCTGATGTCGCCCTCCGCGACAACTGCCTTGCAGAGAGACACATAATCGTTGAAAGCGAACTTAAACTTGCCCTCCCCCTCATAGGAGGCGCTCTCAATCACGGGGTCGGTATCGTGGTCGCCCGCAAATACGATGGTCTCCTCGCCGTAGGCGTAGTAGCCGCCGTCAGGGATGTAATAGATAAGGGTCATCGTGAACGTGCGGTCGCCGTCCCAGGTGCAAGGGAATGAAGAATAGTAGCTGTCGTCCCCGAGATACTGGGCGAGGTCGGACACATAGACATAAGACGCGTTCGTCTCATCGTAGTAGCCTATAGACTGCCCAGGCACTGAAACCGTCTTCTTGCTCCGGTTGACCCTAAAGGTAAAATAGGACCCGGAAGCCCAGTCCACAAGGCGGAAGATATTGTCCGTACCGGCCGCCACCTCCACCGGGATACCGCTCTGATAGCCGGTGTAGAACTGGGAGAAATGGTAGGTGGCGGTCTGCTGCACCTGCTCCCCGCTCTCCGTAGTGCGCATATAAGGCTCCCACTCGAGGGTGAAGGAAGCGCTGACTTTGATGAAGTCGCTGTACTGGGCTATGTAGGCCGAATCTTCCCCGAGGGCTGCATCGCGCCCGACAATCGCGAGCGAAACATCCACCGAAGAGCCCAGAATCACGCTGGACATATCCACCTTCACAGGCACATCCACGTTGTACTGCCCGTCAGGAATCACCACCGTGTCCTTTACCGAGAACAGCGCAGCGTCTTTGCCGCTCTTCTCAAGCAGCACGCGGTAGGTACCCACATTGCCGCTGCGGGCGAGGGTCACCGCGATGGTGCCCTCTTCCGTGCCCTGCTCGAACTCCTTGCTGATACTGCTCTGGAGGAAGTGGATCTCGCGGCCGTCGGAGCTGTTGCTTGTGGCTGTAACTCCGAGCTGGTCCTGCGAGCAGGCCGCGCAGAGGAGCGCGGAAAAGACTAAAGCTAAATATGACTTTTTCATTCGAAAACTCATTTATTTACAGAGGGTTCTGGTCCTCCTCGTTGATGTTGGGGTTGTTGTTGATTTCGTCCTGAGGGATGGTCATCACCCAGTTGTAGTTCTCCGGATTGGTAAGGACCACTCCGTTGCGGCTCATAGTCGTGAGGCACTCGTCGGCGAAGCCGTCGGAGGCGCTGCGGTCGATGCCCTGGCCAAGCCTGCGCACATCCGCAACCCTTCCGAACTCTCCCCAGAGCTCAACCCTCTTCTCGACGAGAATCTCCTCCAGGAGCGAGCCTGTCCAAGAATTGGTCGTCGCGCCGAGACTGGTCCCGTTGTAAGATGAAGCGTCGTAGCCAGCAACCCTCCTGCTCATCACGGCGTTGAGATATTTCACCGCCTTGTCTTTGTCGCCAAGCCTCAGGGCGGCCTCAGAGGCATCGAAATACATTTCTTCAACCCTCATATAGATGTAGTCCCCAAGCCAGGAAGACACATTGGAAAAATGGAACTTGTCGGAAATGTACGGAGACTCCTCGTTGTCCGGGTCCCACCAGCGGCGACGGATGTCAGTCGGGTAGGTGTGCTTGTAGAGCGTGGAGGAAATGAGCTTGGGGGCGGACTTGGCGTATTCTCCGTCGGAGTTGTCCATATGGGAGAAGAAGCTGGCGTAGCCGCCGGCCTGCTCGGTATTCTCGATTCCCGCGCCCCACATAACATTACAGGCGTCGAGGTCGTTCATGCCGCCGAAGAGTTCGCTCTCTGAGCCGATAGAGTATTCGCCGGAATCAATAATCCTCTCGGCAGCGTCGAGGGCCTGCTGCCAGTCGCCCTTCGCAAGAGCCACCCTGACCCTGATGCCCAGAGCGACATAGAGGTTGATGTGGGACTTGTTGCCGGCGATGGCGGCGCCGTAGCCTTTGTCAAGCAGCTCAATCGCCTTGTCGAGGTCGGAGTCAATCTGGTCGAACACCACATCAAGCTTCTCCCTCCTGCTGCCGACGAAATCTTTATAGGTAGGAGCTGTGTAAATCGGCACCCCGGGGTCCTGCCAGCGGGATTTGTCCTGGAGCGCGCTGTACGGCGGACGGGCATACCAGTTGGCAAGATTGAAATAGCTGAGCGCCCTGATTGCGTAGGCGCTGCCTAGCACATAGGCCTTGTCCACCTCGCTTCCCTGCATCGTTTCGGAGGCCGAAAGCACATAGTTCACATTGGAAATCCAGGTGTAGTTCGCGTTCCACACGTCGTAGGAGCGGAAAGAGTCGGAAGTGTAGTAGGACTTGATGTTGTAGCAGTGGTCGTACCAGAACCATCCGTTGCCCTGGCCCTGCATGATGAAATCGTCGCCCATAGCTTCCTGAGCAATGTTGTAGGCGGAAATGCCGAAGCACTGGTGGGTGTTGCCGCCGGTGGACCAGCCGGCCGTCCACATCGTGCTGTAGATGCCGTCGATGATGGAAACGGCAGAGGAGGCATTCTTGAGGAGGTCATCCCCGGAACCGGAATCGGTCGGGGCGAAATCCAGCTCGCAGGAAACCATACAAAGGGCTATAGCCCAAACAGATATAAACTTTTTAAATGTAGAATTCTTCATATCCCGTCCTCCTAGAAATTGATGTCAAGGCCGAAAGCGAACACCTTTGAAGGGGAATAGGTGTACGAAACCGTTCCGGCGAAGTTGTACTGAGGGTCCATACCGTCAAGGTGGCTGAAAAGTGCCAGGTTGTCGGCGGTGAAATATACCCTGAGGGATTTGATGTCAGCCTTCTTGGTAATGCGGGAAGGTATTGTGTATCCGAGGGTTACATTCTTGATGGCGAAGTATGACGCATCGATCAGGGACTCCCCCACGGTATTGTAGCTGCCTCCGATCTCCACCCTCGGCACATCGGTGACGTCGCCCGGCTGACGCCAGCGGCGGAGCTTGTTCCTGTGCCAGTTGTTGCCGGCGTACATCACGTTCATCGCACCCTCGTAGAGGCTGTCGAGAATCTTTCCGCCCACGGAGTAGGTGGTGAGGAAAGACAGGTCGAAATTCTTGAAAATGACGAAGTTGGACCCGATGCTGCCGCTCCACAGCGCCTGGCGGCTGCCGTAGTAGTATTTGCTCAGCGAAGCCAGGCCCACATTGTCGGTGACATATTCGTCACATTTCTCGGTGGTCACGGCGCCGCTCTCATCGACTCCGTAGCGGTAATAGGCCCAGTAGAGCTGCTTGCCGGTGGTCGGGGAAACTCCGGCGGACTTGGACATATAGAATGTGTAGATAGGCTTGCCCACCTCGATGACCATATTGCCGTAGTTGATTACATCCTGGGAGGAGGTGAGGGCCTTGACCTTGTTGCGGTTGAGCGAGAACATAGCGGAGGCATCCCAGTGGAAGTTCTCCCTCTCGAAGATGACCCCGCGGAACGAGGCCTCAAGGCCGTTGTTGACCATAGCGCCCACATTGTCGTCGTAGCCGGAGAATCCGGACGAAATGGCAAGCGGGTTGCTCAAGAGCATATCGCGGGTGTAGCGGTTGTAGTATTCGACGGTGGCGGAGAGTCTGCCGCGCCAGAGGCTGGCCTCGATGCCGGCGTTGAGGTTGCCGTTCTTCTCCCAGGTCACGAGCCTGTTCTCGATCGAGGAGGCCACTGCGCCCGGGCGTGTGCCGTTAGGCCAGCCGTAGGAGAAGAGGCCCTGCCATACATAGTAGGAGCCAAGGTTGTCGTTGCCCTGCACACCGTAGGAGATTTTCGCGGTAAGATTGCTGAGAGTGGCAGCGGTCGCGGCCATAAAGTCCTCGCTCGTCACTCTCCAGGACGCACCGACGGACCAGAAGTTGCCCCAGCGGTTGTCCCTGTAGAAGCGGGAGGAGCCGTCGGTACGCCAGGAGGCATCGAAGTAGTATTTGTCGGCATAGCCGTAGTTTACTCTGGCAAGCACGGACTCGATTGCGTAGTTGTTTGAGTAAGAGGTATTCGAGACTGTCGTAACGGCGGAGCCGAGCTCATCGATGCCGTCCACGATTCCGCTCTTGGAACCGGCGGCGTAGTTGTAGTTGTAGCGGTAGTACTCGTGGCCCGCGAGGAGGTCGATGGAGTGGTCGCCGAACTTGCGCTGGTAGGTAAGGAGTTCGTTCAGGGTGTAGCTGAGAGTCCTGGAGTTGGTCTTGGAAACCGTTCCGCCCTGGTTCTTGGCGTTGCCGTGGTATTTGTCGTTGACTCCGGTGCGGCCGTAGTCGGTGAAGTCCACGCCGAGGTTGACCGTGAAGTTAAGGCCGTAGAGAAGGGCCTGCATATCGGTAGTTCCGAACTTAGCGAAAGACCTGGAAGACACGGAGTTGCGCTTGTAGTATGCCTTGTTGTTGTAGAGTTCGGCCTTGGAGTTGAAGCCCTGCGCCGTGACGCGGTTGGCGTAGAGGTTGTCATCGACGCTTCCGTATTCGTACTGGAGGTTTCCGTTGGAGTCAAGGACATTGTTTCCATCCATATCCTTAAGATACACAGGATATACCGGAGCCATGAACTGGGCTGTGTACCAGACATTGGAGGTGGAGGAGCCGCTCGCGTCCTGGAAGTCCGAGTCGGAGTGCGCGAGGTTGGCGCTCATACCGAGCTTGAACCAGTCGTTCGCCTGCACGTCTCCGCTGAGCCTGGCGGTGTAGCGGTCGAAGTCAGTGTTCTGGAGGGTTCCGTTCTCCTTGTAGTAACCCATTGAGTAGAGGTAACTTGTCTTCTCGGTACCGCCGCTGACGGAGAGGATGTGCTCGGTACGAAAAGCACGGTTATTGCTGATTTCGTCCATCCAGTTCTCGTTCCAGGCGGCCTGCGCGTCGGATTTCACCTTTCCGGTCGAAGAGTCCACGAGGGTGCTCCAAGTGTAGTTTTTGTAAGGGTTGTAGTACTCCGGATTCTTGACGCCGCCGATGGTCTCGGCAAGGTGGGCGGAGGCGTAGGCAGCGGCGCCCTCGGCGTCAAGCGCTCCGCTCTCGGCGTATCGCACGGAGTTGTAGAGGCTCTCCCAGCTAAGTTCGACATATTCGTCCATATCCACGAGATTGTATCTCGGAAGGGCTCTGGAGGCGATGCCGAAATTGGCCTTGTAGCTGATGTTGGCCTTGTCCTTGCCGCCCTTTTTGGTGGTGATGACGACCACTCCGTTGGCACCGCGGGCACCGTAAAGCGCTCCGGCGGATGCGTCCTTGAGGACAGTCATCGTCTCGATGTCGGCAGGGTTGATGGAACTGACAGCACCGTCGTAAGGCACGCCATCCACAACATAAAGAGGTGTGGATGAAGCGTTTACGGAGCCATTACCGCGCACCATTATGGATGCGCCCTCGCCAGGCTGTCCGCCTCCGGAGGTTACCTGCACACCGGCTACCGTGCCCTCGAAGGACTTGGTGAGATTGCCCACGGGGCGCTTGCTGAGCTCGTCTCCCTTCACGACACCGGCCGATCCGGTGAAGGATTCCTTTTTGGCCGTACCGTAGGCCACGACTATCACGTCGTCCAGCGCGACGGCCTCTTCCGCGAGGGTGAAGTTGACGGTTTTGCGACCCGCAACCGTCTGTTCCTCAGTGGTATAGCCAAGGTTAGAGGCGGTAAGTACGGCATCGGCCGGCACTCCGGGAAGGGTGTAGTTTCCGTCGAGGTCCGTGACCGTGCCGTTGGTGGTGCCCTTCACGAAGACTCCGGCGCCGATTACCGGCAGACCGGCGCTATCAAGGACAGTTCCGCTGACTGTTATCTTTTCCTGTGCCAGGGCTGCGGCTCCCGTAAGGAGCAGGGCAGCGAAAGCTGAGAATATGTTTTTCAGTTTCATATTATCTGCTAGAATTCATCGCCGCTGAGGGGGATGTATGTTTCGACAATTTGTGCTCCGTTCAGTTCGAGATGCGCCTGAGGATGCCCCGCAGGGGCCTTGGCGGATGGCTTGGCCGCCGCAGCGGAGGCTGAGGTCCCGGCTATGGCGAAGCGGGTGAGAGTGTCCCCGTTTCTCTCGGTGAAGGTGGCGAGGAGGATGTACTCCGTGCCCGCTTCCAGAGGCGCTCCGTCCACTCCGAAGGAGAGGCTGAACGAGCCGCTGAGATTCATAAGGGAGATGTTGGCTTCGGAGAGGTCGGTACCCTTCTCGGCGACGATGCGCGCCGCCTCTTCGGTATTCACTCCGCTGAGGTCGCCAAGCGGGCAGAAATAGTACCTCAAGGCCTTGAGGTGGAAGTTGAGCGGCTCCTCATCGGCATCGAACGCAGTCCGGAAGATTCCGGTGAGGGAAGATGATGCCGGGTATAAGGCGTTGGTCCCGAGACTTACGCCCGCCCAGTCGTAGTAGATCTCGCTGGACTTGGTCGGGAGCGAGTTCACGACGAAGGTGGTGTCTCCCGCCTCGTTGACGGCGAGCGCGCCGAGGGTGTAGCAGGTGGATGCGCTGAGCGAGTAGCGGGAGGTAAGGCCCTTCTCGCTGTTTATCTTCTTGATGGATGAGGCATCGGAGGTCTTGGTACCCTTCGCGGCCACATAAGCCTTGAAGACTTCAGGGTCGGAGCCGAAATAGAGCCTGTACGAGCGGGTGGAGGTCATTATGGAGCTGACTTCCTTCACCCCAGTACCTTTCCACTTGAACCACAGCGCGTTGGAAGGATTGTAGATGCCGTTGGTGTGGAGATAGAGGCTCTGGACGAACCAGTCTGCGCCGCTGATGTCCGGAACCGGGGCGGTGTCGTCCGCAAGCGTTTTGATATCCACCCTATAGAGCGGTGAGGTCGCCTTCCCCTCGGTGTTGATGCCGAAGGCTACGATACTGTAGGAAGTCTCGCTGTAGAGCGGGGAAACGGTGTAGGAGGCCGTCCCGGTGACCGTATATTGCTGGATGCCTGCGGAGAGGTCATAGCCCGCATCGACGATGGACTTCACGAAGGCGTCGAGGTAGTAGTCGCGGATCTGAGTCTCCGTCATGGAGCTGAAATAGGTAGTCGGCACGCCGAAATATACATAACGGAAGTCCGCCACCGCGTAAACATTGAAGGTGGAATAGTCCGCACCGGTCTCTACTACAGACATTATTATCTGCGGGATGTCCTCCCCGGACGGGAGGGTCGTAAACTTCAGCTCCGCCTCCTCGGAAGGATTGACATTCTTGTCGGTCGAGGTGGCCCTGACGCTGAAGACATAGTCCGTGGACGCCTCCAGGCCGTTGATTTCCACGGAGAGGGATGAGGTCTTGCCGCTGTATGGGCCCACGCTGTATTCGTAGGCATCGGCGCCATAGACTCCGCTCCAGCGGATGATGGTCTTGGACATATAGGCGGAGACGAGCTCCGGCTCCGGGGCCTCGAGAGTGGAAGGGCCCTCGGTGGTGACGCGGAAAGTCACGGTGCGGGAGGAGGTATAGTTGCCGTTGACTCCGGCATCGGCTCGCAGAGAGACGGTGTAGGTCGTGGAGGCCTCCAAGCCGGAAAATGTGACCGTGGTCTCCTTCTGGGAGATTTCCTCGCCGCCGTCAAAGGAGTAGGTGTAGCTGCCCGCATCGGTGATGGTCTCCCAGCTGAGGGTAAAGCCCGTGCAGCTGAGCTCGGTGACCGAGGCTTCCGGGGTCGGAAGCGCTTCCGGCTGTGGAATCTCGGACTTCGAGCAGGCCGCGAGGGCGGCAAGCGAGGCCGCCGCAAGAAGTATAAAGAATTTATTCGCGTTCATTTTCATTGTCAATTAGGCCTTGCCGGAAACTGTAATCTGAAGGTCTTTGTAGAGCTTTCCGCCGTTGGAGAGTGTAATCGTGACTTCTCCCTCGGAGAGGCCTTCAAGGAGGAGTTTTCCGTCCTCAAGGCTCGCGGAGACGATTCCGTCCTCAGAGAGGGAGAATGAAAGTACCTGGACGGTAGGGAAATAAGCCTGGAGGTCAATGCTAAGCTTCTCGCCGACTGCCATCGTGCGTCCAGGGATGTCCCCGAGAAAGTCCATATACTTCAGCAGCGCGGCGGTGTCGAGCATACCCGCGCCCATTTTACCGGAATAGACACTGGAAAGCGAGCCCCTGAACGGAGCCGCGGAGCTCAGCAGCGCGCTCTTGAGCGCAGAGGGGGTGAGGCCCTGCCTCTTCGCGGAGCCGTAGTAATAGGAAACCGCAAGCGCGCAAGCGCCGCTCACATGCGGGCAGGCCATGGAAGTGCCCTGCATATATTCGTAGGAAGAACTTCCGTCGGCTGCGACGGAGGTGCTGTAAACCCCGCCGTAGTTGCTGTCCACATAGGTATCTCCGCCCGGGGCAGAGATGTCAATCCAGCTACCGTAGTTGGTATAGACCGCACCGTCGCCCTTGTAGGAATAGGATGCGACGCTGACCACTGCATCGTCGGCTGCCGGGTAGCAAGGGTAATCCACGGCCTCGTTGCCGGCGGCGAAGATGATGATTCCGCCCTTCATCGGGCCGCTCTGATTGCCGTTCTCATCCACTCC
This sequence comes from bacterium, assembly GCA_963649415.1. Classification (GTDB taxonomy): domain Bacteria; phylum Bacteroidota; class Bacteroidia; order Bacteroidales; family UBA932; genus Cryptobacteroides. Next base: position 8,639 of record CAVJHI010000036.1, on the reverse strand, counting down.
GGCGTATTTTACGAAGTAGTCCATCGCCCTGCGCAGAGCCCCGTAGGTGTTGCGCGTCCAGGTGTTCCAGCTCACTTTGCTGGTATAACCCCAGCTGTTCTGGCAGATTACGGCGCCGTTGTCCGCGGCATATTTCATAGCCCGCACGGTACCGCCGAGCCCCGCTCCGGAGTCGCCGCTGTCGCTGCTTCCAAGGCACTGGAGAGTCATTATCCTGACTCCGTCACCCTTGCCCGAGCCGCCTGCAATGCCGTTCACTCCGATGCCGTTGTTGTTGACCGCGGCGATGGTGCCGGCGACATGGGTGCCGTGGGAAAGGGTTGCGGAAGTGGTGATGGTGCCGTTGTCGGCTATGTAATTGTATCCATATACATCGTCGATGTAGCCGTTGCCGTCATCGTCGATGCCGTTGCCGGGGATTTCGCCCGGATTGATCCACATATTCGCTGCGAGGTCCTCGTGGTCGGGTTTCACGCCCTGGTCGATGATGGCCACGATGACATCGCTGCTGCCCTGACACTTCTGCCAGGCCGCCCAGACATCGGCGTCAGCGCCCACCAGGGAGCTGTTGCCGAAGACGGAGCCGGTATTGTTGTAGTGCCACTGCTTCTTCTGCGCATCAGTGCTCTCGTTGAAGGGGAAGGAGGCTTTGCGGGAGACCGTGGCGCTCGGGCGCACCGCAGCCGTGAAACCCTGTGCGGCGCAGCCCTCGTCGGCGAGAGTCGGAGCGAGAGAATACTCGATGCACTCCAGGGAGCCGCAGCGGCGAAGCTGGGCGACTATATCCGAAGTCTTCAATGCCTTGTCGAAGGTCGCAATATACCAGCGGTCAAGCCCTTCCGCGCAGGTCCGTTCCTCGAATTTCCCGCACTCCGGGAAAAGCCTTTCAAGGCGGAAGGACGGAGTCCCCTCCATCAGAGAGGCGATTTCACTCTCCCCCGCCCTGGCTGACGATGCGTCGCCTGCGGCCTTGGTTGCGGAGGATTTAATCTGGAGAAGCAGCTCGCCGCTCACGGGGCTTCCTATGCCCTCGGAGATGATGATGGGGCCGCTGCCGGTCTCGGGCTCCTCTTCCGAGAGCGACTTGCTGCAGGATGTCGCGATGCAGAGCAGCGAGCAGAGAAGAAGAGAGGTGAAGTTTCTGAATTTGAGTTGCATATAATCAGTATGTAAATTCTAGGTAAGCGACCTCGGTCGTGAGGCCGCCCTTAGTTTCGTCGGAGAGATATCCGACGGCATAGACGACATATTTCTCGCCCTTGCTGATGTCCGCCTCATCGGAGAGGTTGATTACGCGCGAGCCTTTGTAGGTCGTGAACTGGCTGTAGGCCTGAGCGTAGTAGATGTAGGTGTGCGCGGCATAGTCCGGGCTTCCAAGCTCATCCCACGCGGCCTTGGTCATATAGTCGCAGACGAAGCTCTCGGCGGAGTTGCTGGCCGTGACGGTGAGCAGCTCCCCGCCCTGCTTGATGGTGAAAGTCATCGATGAAGCCGGGGCGGAGGCGGAAGCGAACTCGACAAGGTCTATCTTGCCGCTATAGGAGAACTCCTTCGTGGTCTGGTTGTACGCAAGGTCGAAGGCCGTGAGGTAGTAGTCCGTGCGGTCGTAGAGCGATGGACGCAGAGAGGCGTCCAGCTTGTCGGTGTCGATGTTGCCGGAGCTGAGGAATGAAGATGGGGATTGTGCATAGGAGGCAGCCATCTCCTCAATCTGGCTTATTCTCGCCTTGATATAATCCGTCCCGGACATAGCGTCGTAGTCGGCTTTGCGGACGACGGCATAGACATAAGTCTTGGAAGCGTCCACCGGCTCGACCTGTATTCGACAGGTCGAAGTCGTTATGTCCGAGACAGTTATCTTAAAATTGGAATATATCTGCTCACTGCTTCTCTCCGCGCTCTGTATGACGCGGAGCTTCAGAGGCTCCACCCCGCTGCCGCTGAGACGAACTTCGCCCATACGATCTTTGCCCGTAGAGTTTTCGCCGATTTTGAGGGTAAACTCCGTGGAATAGACGGAGGATACGCCAATCCACTCCTCGGCGGAAGTTACCTCGGCCGTGCAGCCTTCGTGCGGACCGGAGATAGAGTAGTCGCACACGACGCGTCCCCCCTCGGAGCCGATTTTGACTATGCTTTCCTTCAGTACGAAGGTCGAATCGAAGACCTCCTCCCGAGAGGAAGGCTTGGTGCAGGACGCCGCAAGGCAGAGTGAGGAAAGCAGAAGCAGGTATATTCTTTTCATATCAGTTGTTGTAAGTAAACCTCAACCAGGCAATATTGGAAGCTTTCCCGGTCGAAGAGTTGTAGATGAATGCGAACGCGACATACTCGGTGCCGGCAACGGCATCCTGGAGGCTGTTCATCGGGATGCCCCTGGCCCCTTTGGAGACGGAGTAGGAGGAGAATGAAGAAGACTCGATATAGCTGTCAACGACAACTGACGGAGCCTTGGAACTGTCCCAATAGTCCGCAGTGCACAGCCCGCAGCCGAAGCTGCCGGAAGCGCTCTCGGCAGGAGTGAACCACACATGGCCTGTCGTCTCATCGTAAGTAATGGTGAACGCATCGGAAGAAGGCGGTACCGAGGCTGTCTTGAACTTATAGACTGCGCAATTCCCGCTGTAGCCGTAGTTCAGAGTGATGTCGAACGCCACGAGGCAGTAGGGCGTCTCGGGGCTTAGGCCGCTTGCGGTGGTGGAGATATAACCCTTGTAGAGGCGGTTTTTCAGCACGAACGGAGTCTCGTATTTCTTCTCGTATTCCACGGCATACGCCTTGATCTGGGCGACGGCCGAATCGACATACTCGCGGGCGTTGTCGTAGCGCTTGAAAGTGGATTCAGGCACGAAGGCGTAGAGGTAGTAGCAGTCGGAGATGGACGGGGCTACGGTAAACTTCGCCGTGGTCTCGGTGATGTCGGTGACATCCAGGGAGAATGTTACCTGGCCGTTGATGACATAGTCGGGGTTGGCGCTCTGTATAAGGGTGAGTTTCACGTCCTTGGCGCCCTTGAGACTGAGAGTCACAGTGGCCGTCCTGGAGCTGCTGGTCGCGTTCTCTTCGAGGGCGAGCCAGAGGGACTTGGTCTGATCTTCCGAAGTGGCGTCAGACTTGAATGTAATGTCATCCAGCAGACTGCCGCTGCCCGTGCCGTCCTCCGACGGGGCAATGGTCTTGGCTACCCAGGACTCCGAACTCTCGACGAGAAGTTTCTCCGAGGCGCCGGGGCCCGAAAGCGTAAGTTTCACCTCCAGGGTAGAGGCGGTGGCGTCGGCCTTGATGACCGTCCCGCCCTGCACCGAAATCTCGGAGTCGATCTTCTCTCCCGAGGGCGCATCCGCCTTGGTACAAGCAGAAATTGTGACTACGGCAAGCGCCGCAGCCACAACTCCCTTAAAACAATCTAGAAACGATATTCTGTACATTTTTTAGTCAGCGACGAAAGTCACTTCAAAGCTGTAAACCTTCAGACTTCCCCATCCTGTCTTGATATTGAACCAGGTGTAGCTGTCGTTGGAATTGATAACCGTGCTGGTGTACGGATCAGATGTGCCGGTATATGACCTGTCATCCGCCGGAGCATCGTTCCAGTCCTTGCCGTCTGAGCTGAACTTCACTGTAAGTTCGTCCCAGTTGCCGGACTTGACATAATAGTTTGCAACTACGACCATATTCTCGATTTCGCCCACTGCGGAGGTACAGTAAATCTGTGCCTTTGAGACGAAGCTCTCAGCAGTTGCGGTGGAGTAGTTGATTGAAGTGAAGTCAATCTCTACCGGGAGCGTCACCGTAGCGTCAGAAGTGGAAACGGCGTTGAAAGTAGCCTTGAGCTCTTTGTATTCATCGGCAGCCTCGGCTCCGGCGAGAGCGGCGTCAACGGCAGCCTTTACATCAGCTGCGCTGACGGAGAGCTTGAACTCGACAGCGGTAGCGCTCGCCTGGCTGACGGTGATGGTCTTGCTTGTCTCGGCTGTACCCTTGGCCGTGATGGTAATGGTACCTATCCTCTTGGCGCCTGTGTTGGCAGTGGCGGTATAGGTCAGCGTGTTATCTTTGTAGGAGGCGCTGAGCCAGGAAGCCGCGTCCTCGGAAACGGAGACTACAGGGTCGCCTGTTGCAGCATAGACAACGCAGGAGCGGGTTCCGGTGGAGTCGGTCTTCTCAAGTTTAATCGGAGTGGTATCGACCTCAATGTCCGGAGTAGGGTTGAGAGAAATCACACCCACATACGGATAGCAGTCAGCATTTGAGAAATTGTCAGCCGTAATCACAAGCTGGCCTTTCTTGTTGCTCTTGTTCTCGAAATAGTAGTTCTTGCCGTTGTAGTTGGAGTTGTCTCCGGTGACGCTCACTGTGCCGAGTTTGGTGGTGTCAGCAGCGCTTACAAGAGAAACGGTGAAGTCGCAGGTAGCATCCTTGGTGTAAATGCCGAAATTGGCCTTGACAAGTGAGATTCCGGAGAACTCGGCGGCTGAAGAAAGCACTGCCTTTCCGCCGGAAATGGTCTTGTAGGCGAGATACTGTACATATCCCGTATTGTAACTTCCGCCGTAGTAGCCGTAATTGCCATTTTCTGAGCCAGGGTAAGAAAGCGAGAAGATCATTTTCTTGCCTGTCGGGCCCCACTCCCTTTCAGTGTAGGAGCTGGTAAGGCAATTGCTGTATGAGAATGTCTGAAGCCAATTCTCTCCCTCAGCAAGGGCTACATCGTGGGAGTTGGCAGTGTCAGTAGTCTTGAAATGGACAGTCGGCTTGGCAATCTTTCCGCGGCTGATCTGGAGACCGCTGCGTGAGAAGATGAGATCGGCCTTGCCGGTTACGACGGTAATTTCCACATCGAAAGTGCCAGGCTTAGCGGCAATCCACGCTACATAGTCCTTGACGGCAGTTGTTCCGTCACCCTTGAGGGTGATGGTGTTGTTTTTGGAGAGAGGGTCGAGGGTGATCTCATCGACAGTCTTGGTCACATCGACATAGAACCTGCCGGCGATGACCTGATCGTCGCCGACGGCCTTGATGGAAACGCTCTTGACGGCGAGGTCCTTATATTCGGCAGGAATGTCGGCGAAATTGATCTTGGCATAGCCGAAAAGGTGGGCCATCTGCACTGCAGTGCTGTCGTTTGAGGAATTGAACTCTCCCCAGTCATATGACTCGGAAGCGTTGCTCCTGATGATGGCAGGCTTGAGAATCATCACATTTTCCTTAGGGCCCCAGGATGTCTGGGTGGCGTCGGACTGGTCGTTCGGAAGGGTTACGATCCACTCGTCGAGCTTGTCCTCGGAATATACTGTATAGAGAGCATTATCCGGGAAAACTCCGTAAAGGTAATATTCTTCTGACTTGTCAGAGTCGCTGATACTGTAGAAAGTACCGTTGAACACAGGCTCTGCGGCAGTCGCGTCCGCAATCGTGAAGTTGGTATAGTAACGGCTCTGGTAGCCCTTATCCTTATAGCTTACATAGATTGCAGTAGTCGGAGATTCAGGCTTTGCGATGGCTGCGGCGAACTTGTCGCCGGCGGCGAAGGTTATATGCTCGGTCCCGTCAAAGGCTGCCTTGGTGGCGCCGCCATCCGTAGCGACTTTGAGGGAGACGCTGAAGTTGTTGCCGCTTTCGGCGGTCTCGGGTGCGATTTCAGTCTTGGAGCAGCCGGCGAGCACTGCAAGCGCAGCTGCGATATATGCGAATTTTTTCATTTTCCTGTTCATTTACTGATTACCACTCTGTGTAAGGGTTGTTGTCGGAGATGATTATGCCTCCGTAGGTACCGTACCTGCTCTGGAAATCCACGACGATGTACTGTGCGGATTTCTTGCCGTCGGAGTTGCGCACCGCGTTGACGACTACATACTCCGGGGTCTCGGAATTGATGCTTACATAGAGTTTCTGCTTCTCGGTGTCGAGGGTATAGTCGTAGCCCTTGGCCTCTACATAGACATAGGTGCTCTCGTCGGCGCCGGTGACGGTGTAGCTGAACTCGATGGTCTCGCCCTCAAAGGCGGTAGGAGCATCGCAGCTTACCTTGATGGAGAAGAGATTGGCCTTGGCGATGGTGACTTTGGTCTCGCCGATGGTGAAGATGTATGCCTCGGCGGTCTCCTCGACTGCGAAGCTGATTTCCTTAGGCTCCACAGGTACAGTCTCCCAGCTGGTGCCGTCGAAAGATACTTTCCAGATGCCGTCGACAATCTTGAACTCGGGGGTGATGTTTACCGGCACATTCTCGCCGTTGAATTTGAGAAGTTCGCCGTTGACGGTCCAGTAGCTGACGCCGTCGATTTCCTTTACTCCGACGGCTGGGCTCTCGCCGTCTTTGATGGTGGCGACTTGCCCGTCGCTGAAGTTGATGGTGTAGGAAGCATCCTCGTTCTTGACAACGGAGGTGATGGTCACAGCGCTAGCCTGAGCTGCGAGCAGCTTCTCAATTGAACTTACATTGGCGTTGACCTGCTCCTCGAGAGCCGCCACTTTGTCTTCGAGGGTCCCTACTCGGTTTTCGAGATCCTTGGTGCAGGAGCAGACCATTGCCGCCACTGCAGCGAATGCGAACAAAACTTTTTTCATATTACAACTTTAATTGATTGATATTCTTTAGAATGAGAGTACCGGATGGCAGACGATGGAGTCGTCGGTGTTGTCCATAAACGGCATCAGCTCCCCGGAAGCGGACATCCAGTAGATTATGCACTCGGTCCCGCTGTCGGAGTTCTGGTAGAGGCTCGATGTCATAAGCTCGCAGATACGGTAGGATGAGCCGGACTCCCTTGAATATTTCAAGTTGTGCTTCATCGACGCTGGGACGAGGGACCAGTAGGAGTTGAGCTTCTCGACCGGATTGAATGAGAAACTTTTCATTTCAGGGTAGTAGGAATCGACCCTGTAGAGAGCCACATTGCCTTCTTTTGCCTGAGTAAACACATTGGCGACTTCGTCTCCGCAGAAGTTTACGATTAAATCCCAGATCTGTCCGCTGCTCGGGATGTACCAGCCGGAAGTCCCGACAGGCGCAGCCGGAGAGAAATCGGTATTGACCCAGTCGAAAGCAGGGTATTGCTTGAGGGCGTTGCTTCCCTTCGGATAGTAGGAAAGCATAGTCTGGTTGATGCTGTAGCCGTCGATGTCGTTGTAGCAGGCCTCGGTGCCTGTGTGCGAAATCAGATTGGCGATGGTGGAAGTGTTGGACATCGAATATCTCGTCAGGGAGTCGAGACGGTGGTCGGCATCGGGCTCGGTCTTGATCGGGGCAAATGCAGCCTTGAGGCAGAAGACGAGGCCGTGGGTGTAGCCGAGGGCCTTCTCGGTCTCGGAGATGCGCTCCGGGTTGGTCTGGAAAACGATGCCGATGACGGTCTTGTCCGGGTCAGGGGCAGGTTTATCGAGTCCGGTGAGCCAGACTGCGCCGGTGCCGTCTTCGTTGATTGAGACAAGCCCGCCGTCACTCCAGGTACCGTCGGAGTAGTAGTAATCGCCGATTTTCGGATCCGTGCTCGGACGGGAAGACTGCTGGACGCTTACTTCGATGCTGGCGCTGAGGAAGCCTTCGGCGGTGCCGTCACTGATTTTTGCGCTCACGCGGGACTTGCCCGGCTTGACGGCGGTCAAATATGCTGATACTGAGTTGCCGTCAACGACTATAGGCTCGCAGCTGACGATGTCTTCATTCTCCACAGCCCATTCAATGTTCATATAGGACACGTCCTTAGGCAGTATATCTGCGTCCAGTTTGAACTTTTCGCCTACGGATATCAACTTATCCGCAGCCGCGGTCCCGTCAACGCTGAGAGTGAGGGAGCTCGCATAGACGGCATATACACTCACATTGCAGCTTGCGCTCAGGCCGCTGCAGGAGGCCGTAATCACGGCTTCGCCAGGGGCTACCGCAGTCACGACTCCGCCTTCGACGGTGGCGACCGCCTCGTTGTCGGATTTCCAGCTGACAAGAGGGCTGGTGGCGTCTTCCGGGAAGATTTTGAGACTGAGGGTGTCGGTGGCAGCAACCTTGATTTTAGAGGAAGTCTTGTCCAGGCTGATGCTTTCCACGCCGATCGGGGCCACGGATACGGCGCACTCGGCCGGAGCGTCGAGGTCGTTATGGATGGCGTAGATGGTGGTGGAGCTGAGTTTAAGGGCCTTGAGGCTGAGGGTGATTCCCTTGGAGGTAAACTCGCTGCTCTCAATCGAGATGACGCTTTCATCCACGACGGTGACGATGACTTCATCGGCTCTGTCGGCAGGAGTGATGTTAATCTCCAGAGTCTGGGTCGCGTTGACAGGTACACTGACCTCGGCCTGAGCGAACTCTACGCTCAGCTTTTCCTCGGGAGTCTCTTTGACTTCAGTTTTCTCGCCGCAGGAGGCGAGTGCAAAAAACAAAAGAGAAGCTGCGCTTCCCTTGATTAAGAATGTTTTTAAACTCATTTCTAACCAATAACCCGCTCCGCATTTGCAGAGCCTACACAATAACTAAACGCCTGCCAGGGGCCGTTTCCCTAGCGATAGCGGTTTCAAATCTATGCAATTTGAATTGCAAATGCAAGATTTTTATAAAAAATTTTAGAAATCAGCGGCCGCGGGCCCCTCGATGCTTCGACAAACTCAGCAACCGCAGGCTCGTGGGCCGCGTTGCAACTTAA
>CAVJHI010000035.1:0-19726 GCA_963649415.1 bacterium | reverse complement strand
CACAACGCAAATTTCTCAGTTATACGCCAGATCAAACGGTATCCCGCGAGCCGAGTCAGTTATCAGAAAAGTCGTGGAGGCGGTATCATGCTTCCGTGATTACGCAGCCAAATATGGGGTGCGCGAGCAATGGATAAATGCCGTCGAGTCAACCATCTCCAGCCACCTCAATCCGTGGGGATACGGGAGTAAGCCAATGAACAATATCCGGATTGGAAATAGCCTCTTTGAGAATGTACGCATCGAAAAAATCCACAAGGGAAACTATCATCTTTATGCCAGCATCGAAGGAAAAGAGAAAAAGTTTATCATCGGCAAGAACCGCGAAGAATACAAGATAATAGAGACTGTGGGAATCAGTAATCTAACTGAAGCACAAATGGAGGCAATGGTGAAGAAGTTTCTTACAGCCTGACGACAAGCCCTGCGGCCGGATTACTGTTCGAAAAAGGAGAAGTGTACGCGACCGTACACTTTTTCTTTTTTGAATTTGGGGTGAGAGGCGAAAGAGTGTTCGTCACCGTGCTCCAGGATGAAATAGTTGCCCTCCTGGAGGATGCCCGCGCCGAGGACCTTGTCCGGCAGAGTCTCCAGTCCCTCAAGGGCATAGGGAGGATCGGCGAAGATTATGTCGAACTTCTCCCGGCAGATAGGGATGAAATCGAAAACATTGCTGTGTACAGCCTTGACGCAGCCGAGTCCAAGCCGCGAAGCCTCGCGGCGTATAAAGGACGCGTTGTCGCGGTTCATCTCCACGCTGCACACCAGCGCAGCTCCCCGGGAGGCGAACTCATAGGCTATCGCGCCGGTGCCGCCAAACAGGTCCAGAACCTTGAGGTCGGCGAATTCGTATTCGTTGTCGAGGGTGTTGAACAAGCCTTCCTTGGCGTAGTCCGTGGTCGGACGGGCGCTGTAGCCCGCCGGCGGGCAGATGACCCTGCCCTTGAGAGTGCCACCTATTATTCTCATAGTCTTACGACCGCCTTGAAATAGCGGTAGAGCGACATCTCCTCCTCGGCGTCCAGTTCGGAGAGCCAGCAGACGGTGGACATCTCTGGATTGATCTGCAATGACTTGACGGAGAGGAAGATATAATACTCGGCAGTAGTGAAATCCTGTATCTCGAAAGCATTTGCGAGCAGGAGAGTCTTGCCCTGGGCAACGGCTATGAAGAGCCTGCCGTCGCGGATGCTGCAGAGGATTCTGTTGTATTCCGGACAGTCCCCGAGCCTTCCCAGCACGCGGACCATCTCGTTCCCGAAAACGGCGCTGTCCTCATCCACAGTGCAGATGAGGACAGCGTTATATTCCGGTATTTCGATGTGTTTTACTTCAGCGTCCTCTCCCAGTGAAGCCACTTCTGCAAGCGCGGCGCGCTCGGAAGCAGGATCGAAGAAAGCGGAAGGGACGAGCGTAAACACTACTCCCAGTTACCTGCGTTGTTGTTAGGTGCGGAAACTGAGCCGACCTGAAGACCCTCGTACTTGTTCTGAGCCTTGCGCTCTGCATCGAGGTTGATGCGGAGCTGGTTGTCAAGTCCCTTGAGGATGTCCCTGTAGGACATCTTGGCCTCGAAGAGAGGAACAGGCACGCCGGACACCATCTTGACTATGGACTCCATCGTTACAGGCACGCCGCCTGAGAACGGAACGGTCTTGAGGGAGTCAACGCAGAAGTCGTCACGATCGTTGAAGAGGGTATCCTTGACGGCTACTGAATTCTCAATCTGGAACACGAGGTTCTTGTCGCCTGCGAGGTACATCTCATAGAGCTGGTCGTTGGTAATCTTGCGGTGAGCCTTCTTGACGGCCTCGGTGTGGAGCACTGCGACTGAGTCGTCGAGTGAACCCACCTGAAGCACTACAGGCATCTTGCCGCTCTCATAGAACATCTTGAGAGAATCCACGGTGGAAGTGAACTTGCCGTTTACTGACTTGTAGGCCACCTGAAGCGTACGGATATCCTTAAGCCTCTGGATTGCCACGCTCTCGCGGTAGTTCTTCTGCTTGTTGAAGTTGACCGGCTCCATTACGGACTTGTAGATTGAGTACGTCAGAAAGACGATAACTGCAAACAGCACAACCTCAACGATAATCTTGACTGTCTTGTTCATTATTATTAATTTTTATCAATATGCAAAACCGTACAAAGTTATGAAAATGATTTATCAAATGCAATATTCTTCGTAAATTTGCGGAGTGAAAATGCTTGAAAGAACAATGCTCAGCCGCCTGGACGGGTATTTCGGACAGGCCCGCAGGGTCTGCGTGGCAGTGCACCAGCATCCGGACGGGGACGCCCTCGGCAGCGCGACTGCGCTCACCGGATACCTCCGCGAGCTCAGGGGCAGCGAAGCCGTGGCGATTGTCCCGGATCGTTATCCCGGGTCGCTGGATTTCCTCGACCGCAAGGGAGAGGTCATCATCGCCTCCGAAGAGTCCGGCAAGGCGCACGCGGCGATTGCCGGCTGCGACCTGCTCGTCTGCCTCGACCTCAACTCGCCGAGCCGCACGGGCGCGCTGGAGGATGCCATCCGTTCCGCCCGCTGCCCCAAGGTGATGATTGACCATCACCCCGAGCCGGCAAGGGAGGATTTCGACCTCATTTTCAGCGAAACGGAGATTTCGTCGGCGTGCGAGCTGCTCTACAGCATATTGATGGAAATGCCTGATATTGAAGGCGATGCGCGCAGATTTCCGGCGCGCGTGGCGCTCGCGCTGATGACCGGGATGACCACCGACACCAACAATTTCGCCAACTCAGCATTCCCTTCCACTTTCGTGATGGCTTCGCGCCTGATCGAGGCCGGGGTTGACAGGGACCTTCTCCTCTCGCTGCTCTACAACCGCTATAGGGAGAGCCGCTTCCGGGCCATGGGTTTCTACCTCCAGACCCGCCTGCACATCACCCGTCAAGGAGTCGCCTACGCAGTGTTCAGCTCGGAGGACTTCTCCACGCTGGGGCTCGGCGAAGGCGAGACGGAAGGCTTCGTGAACCTGCCGCTCGGGATTGAGAAGGTAAAGATGAGCATCTTCCTCAGGGAGGACGGGGGCATCTTCAGGGTGTCCGTGCGCTCCAAGAAGGGCTGGTCGTCCAATGCCCTGGCCAGAGCCCATTTCAACGGTGGAGGCCACGAGTGCGCCGCGGGCGGCAGACTCTGCCACTCCGACGGCATCACCTCGAGGGAGGGCGCGGAGAAATACATTGAAGAAGTAACGGCACGATTCCTGCAAGATGAAGCGCCGGCTGAATAATAAAAAATGAAAAAGACACTGACATATCTGGCGCTCGCCGCGCTCATCCTCAGCGGATGCGCCAAGACGGCCACCACCGGGACCAACGATGCATCGAAGAGATATTTCGACGCCTGGATACATGTGAACTACCCGGACCTCACACCGACCCCGCTCGGAGCTTATGTGATTGAGGAGAAAGAGGGTACAGGCGCGGCCCTGCAGGACGCGGAGACCGATGCCTATGTAAGGCTCAACTATACGGTGCGCTCCCTCGACGGGGCCATAAGCGCGACCACCTACCCGTATCTCGCCAAGCAGATTGGGAACTGGAGCGAGACTAGCTGGTGCGGACCGGTAATCTGGAGCCGCGCCGAAGGCAGCCTCTACGCCGGAGTCGCCGAGATGATTTCATCGATGAAAGTAGGCGGCGTGAAGAAGGCGGTGATTCCGGGCTGGCTGCTTACCAGCAGCGTTTACGACACCGCTCAGGAATACATCGACAATGTGAGCGGCGACACCCCGGGCATCTACGAAATCGAGGTACTCGAAGCCATACAGGACACCGATCAGTGGGAACTGGACTCCCTCGGACGCTTCTTTGCGGAGAATTATCCGAGCGTAACTCTCGCTGACTCACTTAAATACGGATTCTACTACATCCAGAGGAAAGCCCCGATGACTATCGGAACTACCGGTGAGGTGGACGAGTCAGGGGCCGGTTTCCCTCGCGACACCACCATCTATATCAACTATACCGGCCGCCTGCTCGACGGTCGCGTCTTCGACACCACCATAGCCGACACGGCCAAGATGTACGGACTCTATAGCTCTTCCAAGACCTACGAGCCTATATCCGTGCAATATGATTACGACGACTATACCGGAATCACCATAACATCCGACGAGACCTCCGTCATCGACGGGTTTGCATATATGCTCTGGAAAATGAGCGCTTACGAGGAGGGTACGGGCATCTTCTATTCCAAGCTGGCTTACGGCTCCAGCGGCTCCGGAAGTGCCATCCCGGCATATTCACCGCTGCGCTTCGATATCGAGGTAGTGGATAAACCTTAGAATGCAAGTTAGTAGTAATTAAATATTTATGTCAAAATCTGAACTGGCTCCTACGGAGCTCGGAACGGAAAGAATCGGAAAACTCCTGAAGACGTATGCGGTCCCGGGCATCATTGCCCAGACCGCTGCTTCTTTGTATAATATGGTCGACAGCATCTACATCGGCCATATTCCCGGGGTCGGCTCGGCAGCGATCAGCGGCCTTGCCGTGACTTTCCCGCTGATGAACCTTTCATCGGCTATGGGTACTCTGGTTGGAGTCGGGGCGATGACGCTCATCTCCGTTCTCCTCGGGCAGAAGAATTATGAAACGGCGCGCAAGGTGCTCGCCAATGTCTTCGCCCTCAACATCGTCATCGGCATTCTGTTCTCTGTTGTCACGCTCGCTTTCCTGGAACCCATCCTGAGGTTCTTCGGCGCCAGCGACAACACTCTGCCGTTCGCAATGGACTATATGGTAATCATCCTGCTCGGCAATGTGTTCTCCCACCTGTATTTCGGCTTCAACGGCATTATCCGTGCCGCCGGGCACCCGAAGACCGCGATGGGGCTGACTCTATTTACGGTGATTTCCAATGCCATACTCGACCCTGTGCTGATTTTCGGCTTCGGCATGGGCATCAGGGGCGCCGCCATCGCGACCATCGCCTGTCAGATGGTGGCTCTCGCCTACACGATCAAGTTCTTCTTCAACCGTGACCGTCTCCTGCACTTTCCGAAACCTTGCCTGCAGCTCGAGTGGCGCATCGCCAAGCAGTCGCTGGTAATCGGTCTCGGACCGTTCCTGATGAATGCTGCCGCCTGCCTCGTAGCGATGTTCATCAACCAGCAGCTCGGCAAGTACGGCGGAGATATGGCCATCGGCGCATACGGCATCATCAACCGTCTCACGATGCTCTTCCTTATGGTCTGCATGGGCTTCAACCAGGGCCTGCAGCCTATCGCCGGCTACAATTACGGAGCGCGCCTCTACAGCAGGGTCAAGGAAGTTGCACTCCTGACAGCCAAATGGGAGGTCGGCGTGACGACGGCCTGCTTCCTGATGTCCGAGCTCATCCCGGAGCTTGCAGTGAGCCTCTTTACCAACGATCCGGAGATGATTACCATGGCCGCCAAGGGCCTCAGGATAATGAACGCCGGCATCGCAGTGGTCGGCTTCGGCATCGTGACCTCCAATCTCTTCCAGTGTCTAGGTATGGTAAAGCAGTCCATATTCCTCTCGCTCTCAAGGCAGCTCATCATACTGCTGCCGCTGATTTACACCCTGCCGCTGTGGCTGCAGGAGAAAGGAGTATGGCTGAGTTTCCCTATCTCAGATGTGCTGTCTGCCGTCATCGCGGCGATATTCGCGGTAAGGCTTTTCAGCAAGTTCAACAAGCTTCAGGACGGCGAGGATTCAGCCGCACTGGGAAGTACAATCGAATAAATATGGTTCTATGGACAAGCATATCATAATCAACATCGGACGTCAGTTCGGCAGCGGCGGCAAGAGCGTCGCCAGCTCCCTCGGAGATAAACTTGGTATTCAGGTCTATGACAACGAACTGATTATCAAGGCCGCAGCCGAGAGCGGCTTCAGCCCTGACCTCTTCCGCCGCAGCGACGAGAAGAAGCGCATCGTGGAGCTCGGCTTCCAGACTGCGGGGCTCAACGACAGGGAAATCTTCAAAATCCAGAGCAAGGTCATCCGCGACATTGCCCAGGCTTCCAGCGCCATTTTCGTGGGCAGGGCTTCGGACTATGTGCTGAGAGATATGAACTGCCTCGACGTGTTCATCACGGCACCTGACGAGAACCGCCGGGCGCGCATCCGCGAACGGGCGGGAGTCTCCGACGAGGAGGCCGCAAGGCTCATGGCCAAGATGGACAAAGGTCGCGAGAGCTACTACAACTTCTTTACTTTCAGCCACTGGGGTGTAGCATCCAACTATGACCTCTGCGTGGATTCCTCCATCCTCGGCATCGACGGCACCGCCGATTTCATCATCGACTTCGCCCGCCGCGCCGGGAAGCTGTAAAGGAAGCCATCAGAACAATATACTGAATATTGCTGCCAAAAGTAAAGCGAACGCTTTAGATTATATGTCCGGTAATCTGACCGCTGCAGGCGGCGGCGTTGGCCTCGTCGGTGTCGATGTGCATCGCGAGGGCGGCCTTGTCGGAAACCCTAATCACGGTGTCGCCGAAGACGAGCTTGCGGCCGGTCTCCTGCTCAACTTCCACATTAACAATCTGCCCGTTGGCCACTCCGAACTTCTCTGCATCGGCCGGAGTCATATGCACATGCCTCTTGGCGATGATCACTCCCTCGGAGATCTCGACCTCGCCGCAAGGTCCTACTATCTTGCAAGGGGCAGAGCCCTCTACATGGCCACTCTCCCTGATCGGGGCGGTGATACCTGCCGCACGGGCGTCGGTAAATGAAAGCTCAACCTGGTTCTCAGGACGCACCGGTCCGAGGATGGAGCATTTCAGGGCAGCCCTTGGACCTACTATGTCAACCTTCTGGTTGGACACATATTGCCCCGGCTGGGACAGAGGCTTCTTCACTTCGAGTTCAAAGCCTTTTCCGAAAAGTACATCCAGAGTCTCGCGGGTGACATGCACGTGGCGGGCTGAGGTTTCGATGATGAAATTGTTCATATTATTCCTTGATTAATTTTCGAGTTCTGAAACGATGTGCATGGTGTCGCGCGCGATGACGAGCTCCTCGTTGGTCGGGATCATCGCCACCTTGACGCTGGAGTCCGGAGTGGAAATGATGGTCTCGCTGCGGGCGTTCTCATTGGCCTCGTTGTCGATCTTGACTCCCATATAGGAGAGGTTCTCGCAGATGTGGCGGCGCAGGCGCGGATTGTTCTCTCCGATGCCAGCGGTGAAGACGATGAGGTCAACGCCGTTCATCTCGGCGATGTAGGCCCCGACATTCTTAATGGTGTCGTAGGTGAGCTTCTTGAGTGCGGTCTTGGCCCTGCGGTCCCCGTCGAGCGCGAGGGTGTTGAGGTCGCGCATGTCGGAGCTCTTGCCGCTCAGTCCGAGCAGGCCGCTCTTCTTGTTCATCACTTCCGTCATCTGGTCAGGCGTAAGGCCCTCTTTCTTCATGATGTAAGGCACGATGTTGGCGTCGATGTTGCCGCAGCGGGTGCCCATTATCATACCCTCGAGCGGGGTGAATCCCATAGAGGTGTCGATGCTCTTGCCGTCCTTGACAGCAGTCACGGAACTGCCGTTGCCGAGGTGGCAGGTGATGATCTTGGAGTTCTCCAGATCCAGTCCGGCAAGCGCGGCGCCGCGGCGGGAAACATACTGATGAGAGGTGCCGTGCGCACCGTAGCGGCGGACACGATACTTGGTATAATATTCATACGGAAGCGCATACATATAGGCGTACGGCTCCATGGTCTGGTGGAATGCGGTATCGAATACCACTACCTGAGGCACATCGGGAAGCACATGCGAGATGGCGTGGATACCAAGCAGGTGGGCAGGGTTGTGTAGCGGCGCAAAGTCGCAGCAAATCTCTATTTTATTGAGAACGTCGTCGTTGACGAGGGCGCTCCCGGAGAAGAAATCGGCACCCTGCACGATGCGATGGCCGACCGCCTCGATATCGTCGAAGCTCTTGAGGACTCCGTGCTCCGGATCCACGAGGGCGTCTAGGACGAGCTTCATTCCGACCTTGTGGTCAGGAATCGGAAGAGTCATCGTGAACGGCTCCTTGCCCGTAGGCTTGTGGGTTATACATCCGTCAGGGAGACTGATCTTCTCAACGAGGCCCTTGGCCATAAGTTCATAGACATCGTCCCCTTTCATATCAAGCAGCTGATACTTGATGGAGGAACTTCCGCAGTTGATTACTAAGATTATCATAATATCGTCGAAATGGGTCACAAAATTACTAAATAATATGTATTTTTGGAAAATTTCTAAAGGAAAATGGTTGAGGAGAGAGATATCGTGGCGATTTCCGTCCCCTATTCGGCAGGCGTGGCTCTGGCGGCAATATTGCCGGCGGCGGGTCTCTGCGCATATCTGGCGCCGGGTCTGAGCCTCGCGGTCTGCGTGCTCTGCACAGCCGTTTTCTGCGGCAGAAAGGGGCGCTTCGAAGTCATCGGCCTTGCGTTTCTCGCCGCCGGGCTATTCAGCGGATATTCCGCCTCTCTGGTGCAGACCTCCGCCGGCACGGGCTGGAATCCCGGCGCGGGCGCGCTGGAGGCGCTCATAAGCACAATCGACGGCATAGGATTCAGGGGAGAAGAGACCGGGGCGCTGGTCAAGGCCCTGCTCACCGGACAGCGCGGCGACCTCGGCAGAGACACGGTGGCGGCGTTCAGGGCAGCAGGAGCAGCGCACATCCTCGCCCTCTCCGGCCTGCACCTCGGAGTAATCTACGGCATTCTGCACAAGGCGCTTGCAGTGGCCGGAAGGAGCCGTGCCGCGGAGCTCTCGGGCAGCATTCTCATACTTGCAGTGTCGGGCTTCTATGTGCTGATGACGGGAAGTTCGGCTTCAGTGGTGAGGGCGTACCTGTTCATCTGCCTCAACGAACTCTCCCGCCTCATCCCAGGCAGACGGCGCAGGCCCCTCGCTGTGTTTGCGGCCGCGCTGATGATTCAACTGTGCGCCAATCCGTTAATAATCCGCTCCGTAGGCTTCCAGCTCTCCTACCTCGCGATGCTGGGGATATACCTGCTCTTCCCGCGGCTGGACGCGTGGTTTCCGGGAGGGAAGATGAACCCGATGCGGCGGGTGTGGAGCGCCTCGGCACTGACAATTTCGTGCCAGATATTCACCGCTCCCGCGGTGTGGTGGCACTTCCGCTCGTTCCCCATTTACTTCTTGATTACCAATCTGATAGCACTGCCGCTGACGGAGGTATTCATCATCTGCGCCGTGGCGGTGACAACAACAGCGGCGGCAGGCTGCTGCCCGTCGCCGCTGATATATCTCACTGACCTCTGCGGGAATGCGCTTATAGGCTTCCTCGAGGCAGTCGCTTCTATTTCCTGATGCACCTCACCGAAGCGGCGAAGTCCGTGGTGGACATAAGTCCGCGATAGACGGTGTCCTGATCCTGGAAGATGTAACGCATCACGCCATCCTCCTCCACCTTGTCGGAGGTCCAGAAAACGGCATATTCATTGAGCGCATCGTTGGTGTAAACCTCATCCCGGATGAGGAAATAGCCCGAAGGCATCACGGAAAGCCGGGACTTGTCGGTAATCTTGACACCTCTCCAGAACTCCCACATCCTCTCGCCGTTGAAGTAGAGATTTTCCATCACATTGCCGGCCAGGCCCTTGAGATCCTTGCCGGAAGCGGCGTCGCTGCCATACACGCGACCCACAGCCACCCAGTCCTCATCGGACGGGAGAGTCCACCCCTCAGGGCAGGCGGTCTGAGCCTCTTCCCAGGTGTAGTAGCGCCCGTAGATGTCGGACATCACGTCGCAGCTACCGTAGGCAATGCCTGCGCCCTCCCAGGCGAGGTTGTGGCGCATCCACTCAGTGCCGTCGATGGTGGTGGTATAGTACAGACGCCCGTCGCGCGGGTCGGTGAAGCTGCCATCTGCGAGATAGCGGGTAAATCCGGTGATGGAGCCCTTGCCGTCAAGCCCGGCCTTCACGACGGTGAAAGATACCGCGGCGCTGGAGCCGTAGTAGATGCCGTCGTCGGTGAAAGCGCCGAAAGTGAGCGAGAGCTTGCCGAGCGTGTCAGGGATCTCTACTGTATAATAACGCTTCCTCACTGTGCCGTCGGCGAGCACTAGAGTATCATAGACGGAGGTCGCAGGGTCCTTGAAATAGTAGCCTATCGTCCCGTCGTCATCGCGGCTCAGAGTCATCAGCTCCTCGATATCGAAAGTCTTGGTGTAGCCCGGTGCGACAAAGGAAGGCATCGAGAGTGAAATCGAACCGTCGAGGTAAATCTTGGAGGTGTCCGAGTCCTTTTTGCAGCCCGGCAGCACCAGACAAACTGCCAGCAGGGCGAAAAGTGATATTTTCGAGAATTTCATCCTGATAATTTCCGTTACGAATTACAAATATAGCACAAAAATCCGCTACCTTTGTGCAAATACTTTGCCGAAGTTATGAATTATCACAAAATACTCCCCCTGACGATACTCGCGCTGTGCACCCTGGCCTGCTCGCAGAACCGTTATGCCACATTCAGCGGATACGCGCAGGGCGGGACATACACAGTCAAGGCCAACCTCAAGGGAGTAGCCACCCCGCAGGAAGAAATCGCCGCGCAGATTGACTCCCTGCTCGAAGGAATAGATTTCAGCATCTCGGGCTACAACCGCAACTCCCTGCTGAGCAGGCACAACGCGGGAGAGGAAATCGTCCCGGACAGATATTTCAGCGAGCTTACGGAACTCTCCGACAAATACAACGCGATGACGGACGGGGCGTTCGATGTCTATGCTGCACCGCTCTTCGACATTTGGGGCTTCGGCTTTACCGCCGACTCCCTCCCCTCCCCGCAGCTCATAGCCGGGGCGCTGGAGTTCTGCAAGGAGAGAAAGATAGTGAATTTCAATGCGATAGCCCAGGGCTACAGCTGCGATGTGGTGGCCGGTTACCTATATTCCATCGGGGTCAAGGATATGCTCGTGGACATCGGGGAAATCTACTGCGACGGGTTGAACCCTTCCGGGAAGGGCTGGAGCATCGGTGTGGACAATCCCGTGGACGGCAACGACACTCCGGGCAGCGACCTGAGGGGAATCTGGCGTTCAGACGGAAGCGCCTGCGGGATAGTCACTTCCGGCAACTACCGCAAGTTCTATGTGCGCGACGGGAAGAAATATGCCCACACCATCGACCCGCGGACCGGATACCCGGTGCAGCACGGCCTGCTCAGCGCGACTATCGTGGCCCCGACGGCCGCAGAAGCCGATGCGCTGGCCACGGCCTGCATGGTGATGGGGCCGGAGAAGGCCAGGGAATTCATTTCCTCGCAGCCCGGGATTGAGGGCTACCTCATCTGCTCGGACGGGGTCTGGACTTCCGATGGCTTCGCATTGGAGAAATAATTGTTCGCCCCCTCTCAGGCCTGTTTGACATTAAAAATTTAGTGGTTATTTTTGCAGAATATGGAATCTACAAACGAATACATCGAACCGGTTGACTCATACGACAACGGTCTAGACTATAATACCGAGCGCGAAAAGCTCAATATGCCCGAATACGGGCGCAATGTACTGAAGATGGTGGAGCATCTGCGCGAGATTCCCGACAGGGACAAGCGCAGCGAGCAGGCACGCGCCGTCATCAAAGTGATGGAAATCCTCAACCCGCAGGTGCATACGCAGGAGAACTACGAGCACAAGCTCTGGGACCAGCTCTATATGATAGCCGGCTACGACCTCGATGTGGACGCCCCGTTCCCGTGCCCGGCCAAGGAGCAGTTCACCACCGACCCGGTGCCTATCCCGATGAAGGACAGCCGGATTAAGGCCACGCACTACGGGCGCAACATCGAGAAGATCATCAACCTGCTCTGCGATGAACCGGACGGCGAAGTGAAGACCGAGATGATCAGGTGCCTGGCCATCTATATGCGCCAGCAGTATCTTATCTGGAACAAGGACAGCGTCGCCGACGAGACCATATTCAACGACATCGAGAAGCTCTCCGAATACAGGCTCAAAGTGCCTGAGGGGCTGAGTCTTGGCAGGGTCAACGGGGACAACTTCTCCCGTCCGGGATTGGGCGTCAATGTGGGCCAGCCTTCCGGCAACAAGAACCGTCCGCACAAGAACAACCGCAGACAGAACAACAAGAAGAAATGAGATTTCTGAGCAGCTGGGACGAAGAAGACAGGGCTTCCGCGGTCCGGATTACCGGATTCGTGGTGGCGGCTTTCGCCATATTCATTCTGATAGCCACGGCATCGTACCTCTTCCACTGGGAGCAGGATATGAGTTTGATGTCGGCTTCCGGCAGCGAGGGTGCCGAGGTGGGCAATGCCGCCGGCAAGATCGGGGTGCGCACCGGGCATCTGCTCGTCTGCGAGCTTTTCGGTCTGGGGAGCTTCGCCCTGCTCATCATTCTCACCGCCATTTCGGTCAGGTTGATTGCCCACAAGTGGAAGCAGTCCCTGCTCAAGACCACGCTGATTGCGCTTTTCGGAGCATTCATCTCCTCTCTCACGCTCGCGTTCTGCGGACATCTCGCCTCGCTTGACAACATCTTCGGCGGGGGCCTCGGCGGCCGCTGCGGCGAGAAAGTCGTGCTCTGGGCGGAGGAGCAGGTGGGGGTGCCGGTCACCGGAATTCTCATAGGAGTGCTGATACTCGCATTCCTCTTCCTCTCATCCAGAAGATTCAGCCGTTGGTTCGCCTCCATCGGGCAGCACAAGGATAAGCCAGTGCCGGAAACAGTTGAGTCCGAGACCGTTCCGGAGGAAGCAGAAGCGCCTGCAGCAGAAGAAGAGGTCCCGGCAGAGGAGCCGCTTGTCACCATGGCCCTGGAAGCCGAGCCGCAGCCTGAGCCAGAAGAGGCAGCCGAGGCCGCGCCGGAAGTCAAGGAGGAAGGCAGCTTCGAGATCATCAGCAACGACCGGCTCGATGCGGAAGTGACCGAGGAGCTGGAGCCGATTGACAACAGGTTGGACCCGCCGGAGGGCCTTCCAAACTATCAGTTCCCGTCGATAAGCCTGCTCAAGGACCACTCCAGCGGACGCAAGGATGTCTCAAGCGAGGAGCTCACCCGCAACAACAACAAGATACGCGCGACTCTCGCCAACTACAAGATACAGATAACCGATGTCAAGGCCGTGGTGGGCCCGACCGTCACCCTCTACAAGGTCTATCCGGCCCCTGGAGTGAAGATTGCCGAAATCAAGCGCCTGCAGGACGACATTGCGCTCTCGCTCAACGCCAGAGGCGTCAGAGTCGTAGTCCTGTCGGACTCAGTCGGCATCGAAGTCGCCAATGACTTTGCTTCCATAGTGCCGCTCAAGAAACTGCTCAACGACGAGAAGTTCCGCAACAGCAAGGCCGACCTGCCGGTAGCGATAGGCTATACCATCACACAGGAAGTCAAGGTCTTCGACCTCGCCGACGCTCCGCACCTGCTGATTGCCGGTGCGACCAAGCAGGGCAAGTCAGTGGGGCTCAACACCATAGTAACCTCGCTCCTCTACGGCAAGCACCCGTCTGAGCTGAAATTCGTCTTCATCGACCCTAAGATGGTGGAGTTCACCGCCTATGCCAAGACGATCAGGCACTACCTGGCCGTGCTGCCCGATGCCTGCTCCGAGGAAGACGAGCAGAACAATGCCATCGTCAAGAACGCCAAGGACGCCGAGAAGATACTTCGCTCGCTCTGCATCGAAATGGATGAACGCTATGTACTGCTCAGCAAGGCCGGAGTCAACAATATCCGCCTCTACAACGACAAGTTCAAGTCCCGCCACCTCCGCCCGGACAAGGGGCACAGATTTCTGCCGTACATTGTGGTGGTAGTGGATGAGTACGCCGACCTGACGATGACCACAGGAGCCTCGCCTGATGCCAAGGCGGCCAGCCGCAGCATCACCAACTCCATTATCCGTCTGGCCCAGAAAGGCCGTGCTGCCGGTCTGCACGTAATACTCGCGACTCAAAGGCCGTCAGTTGACGTCATCTCCGGCATCATCAAGAGCAACTTCCCTATGCGCATCGCGTTCCGCGTATCGTCCAGGATCGACTCACAGACCATCCTCGACGCCCCGGGCGCCGAGAAGCTCATCGGCAAGGGCGATATGCTCTTCTCCGCCGGCATCGACTCCGAGCGTATCCAGTGCGCTCTCGTGGACGGGGATGAGATTGACGCCGTGACCAAGGCCATCGGAGATCAGCAGGGCTACGGCAAGAGCTACAACACCCCTTACTACCTGCCTTCAGTGGAAGATACGGGAGCCGAAGGCTCAGGCAACGGAGGCTCGATAGATATGCACAATATCGACGAGCGCTTCGAAGAAGCCGCCCGGCTGGTGGTAACGACCCAGAAGGGGTCCACCTCCGACCTGCAGCGCAAGCTTGGCATGGGCTATGCCAAGGCCGGCAGGGTGATGGATCAGCTTGAAGCGGCCGGCATCGTGGGGCCGCAGGAAGGCTCGAAGCCGCGCCAGGTGCTGGTATCAGACCTCGATTCGCTGCAGCCGATTCTGGACGCTTTCCTGAGAAAATGAAACGGACTGCCCTGATACTCTTGCTCTTGCTGCCGCTGCTCTGCACCGCGCAGAGCCTGCCGGAGAAGCAGATTGAGCAGCTTGCGCAGCGGCTCGCCGACGGGCAGCGCATCAGCCTGGGCTACAGCTGTACCGTGGACGGATATGCCCCGGTGGAGTTGAGCGGAAGCCTGCTGCTGCAGGGCAACTGCTACCGCGCCGAAGGCAACGGAGTGGAAATCTACTGCAACGGCAGCACACGCTGGACCGTGGACAGGGAGGAGAAGGAAGTCTATATCGAGAGCTCCGACGGCATCCGCGAAGTGGCGCAATACAAAGAGTCGCTCAAGACTCTGGCCCTGAGCGACCTGAAATATCTTCCGGGATCCGAAGACCTCTCCCCTTTCAGCTTCGATGTCTCTAAGCTCGACTCCTCCTGGGTCGTCACCGACCTGCGCTAGCGCTTGCGGTACTGCGACGGAAGCACTCCGAACATCTCCTTGAAGTAGCGTGTAAAGTACTTGGGCGTGCCGAAGCCTACGCGCTCAGACACCTCTACTATGCTCAGTCCCGGGTCGTCGCCGAGCAGCTGCGCCGCCCGCTTGAGTCTCACGGTCCTGATGAATACGGTCGGGTTCATTCCGTAGAGTGACTGAATCTTGCGGTAAAGATTCATCCTGTGCATATTCACATCCGATGCGAGGTCCTCCACGGAGTAGTCCACATTGTCCATGTTCGCCTCGAGCCTCTCCATTATCTTCGCCATCAGTTTCTGGTCCACCGTGGTAATGGTCAGGTGCATCGGAGTCACTTCCGCCTTGTCGGAGAATGAGCGTATGCGCTTCTCTCTGTCTTCCAGCAAGTTGCGAATACGGGCCTCGAGCATCTCCATCCTGAACGGCTTGGAGAGGTAGGAATCGGCCCCGCAGTCGTAGCCCTTGGTCCTGATGTCCTCGGACATCCTCGCCGAGAGCAGGATGACCGGAATGTGGGATGTCTCAAGGTTCTCCTTTATACGCCTGGTAAGCTCAAATCCGTTCATTTTCGGCATCATCACATCGCAGACGATGATGTCCGGAGAGAGCGACGGGAGTTTGCGCAGGCAATCCTCCCCATCGGCGGCGGTGCTTACGCGATAGCTGCGGGAGAGTTCATCGCGCAGATAATGTCTGAAGTCGGCATTGTCATCGACAACCATTATGCATTTGCGCTCCCCGGCAGCAGGCTGCACTTCGACGGAAGTTTCCTCCCCTGGCTCAGCTATATCCCCCTGCTCAGCCTGAGCCTTAGGCAGGATCACGGTAAACACTGAGCCCTTGCCTGACTCGGAAGATACCGTCACGCTGCCGCCGTGCATCTCCACATACTGCCGCACAAGGCTAAGGCCTATGCCGGACCCGGTGGAGGAAGATGCATTTGCGCTGCGGTAGAAGCGGTCGAAAATGTGATCCAGGTCAGCCTCAGGGATACCGATGCCGCTGTCGCAGACTTCCAGCCGCATGCTGCCGTCCCCCGTTTCGGAGAGCCGGACCTCGACAATTCCGCCATCCGGGGTAAATTTCATGGCATTGGAGAGCAGATTGTTGATGACTTTCTGCATCATAGTGCTATCAAAGGCCATAATGCAGTTGTCGGTGCTGTCGGTGAGCGAAAGCCGCAGGTTCTTCTTGGCGGCGGCATCCTGGAATGTACCGACTATGCCGGCGACGAACTCGGAGAAATTGCCCCCGCGGAGCTGAAGCTTCTCCCCTCCCATCTCAAGCCTGCGGAAGTCGAGCAGGTGGTTCACCATATCCAGCAGGGTCTTGGCGTTGCGGTGCATAGTGTCCAGACGGGCATATTCCTCGCTCCCCTCCTCTTTCTCTTTCATCAGGCTCTCCAGAGGCAGTATAATCAGGGAAAGAGGCGTGCGGAGCTCGTGGGAGATGTTGGTAAAGAAGCGGAATTTCATCTGGTTTAGCTCCTCCTCCTGGCGGCGCTGCTCCTCGGCAGTCTGCTCAGCCATCCTGCGCCTGGCCCTGCGGTAGAACTCGGTCACCGCGAGTGCCACGAGAGCAAGCGCGAGCAGGGTATAAAGCAAATATGCCCAGCGTGTCCTCCAGAACGGAGGCTTGACCTCTATCGGCACTGATGTCACCGCGCTCCAGTCGGAACCGTTGTCGGAAGCGGTCACCTCGAAACTGTATTTTCCCGGCTCAAGGAAAGTGTAGGCCGCGGTGCCGAGAGGCGAAGATGTCACCGTATGCCACTCCCGGTCAAATCCCGCCAGACGGTAACGGTAGCGGCTGTGGCTCGGGTTGGCGTAGTTGAGATTGGTAAACGAGAAACTCAGCGAGGTCTCGTTGTAGCGGAGGGTACCCCCGCTCACCGAGCGTCCCTCGCCATCTACCGTAAATGACGAAATCATCGGTGGGACTCCCCTATCGCGGAGCCGGATCGCCTCAGGGTCGATGACGCAGAAGCCCGAAGAACCGCCGAAGTAGAGATGCCCGTCGGAGTGCCTGAGGACGGATTTGGAGAAGAACGAGCCGCAGTCTATCCCGTCCTCGCGGCCGTAGTCGGAGCGGTACACCGTAGCGTCAGGCAGGATTCTGATGGCGGAGAGAGTGTTGGTGGACATGGCCCAGAGATTGCCCGAAACATCCTCGGCCAGCCCGATCACGGTACCGGACTCGATAATCTGCCGCGCGGAACCGTCCTCCCCGAGCAGTTTGAGTCCGCCGGACTCGGCGAGCCAGACCCGACCTTCGGAATCCTCATATACCTGCGAAGTAAAGGTAAACGCGTCCACCTCCGAAGGCAAGCGAAGGCTGTCGTTGGCGGGGTTGTAGCGGAAGCGCCCGTTGTCGCCGGAGATGATGAGCTCTCCGCTGCGCAGGGGCAGTATATCCCTGACTATCATATATCTGTCCAGCTCCGGATGGGCCTCGCGCAGCAGTCTGATCTTCCCAGTCACCGGGTCGAAACTGCCGGCTCCGCCGTAAACCGATATCCAGTAGCGGCCTTCTGCGTCTTCGGTCAGGGCGCGCACGCAGTTGAGATTGGGGGTCGCAAACTGGTAGGACACATCGACCGCGAACTGCTGCGGATAGGAATAGTGGCGGACCCGCCGGCCGTCGATGCAGTAGAGTCCGTTGTAGAATGTCCCGGCCCAGATCCGCTTGCGGGAGTCCACGAACAGTCCGATAACCAGCTCGTCCTTGAGCTCCGGCCAGGGAGCATCCATCCTGCCTGTCGCGGGATCATAGCGCTGCAGGCCGTGGATGGTGCCGACGAGCACCTTGCCGTCGGGCGCTTCGGCGAGGCATTTGACGCTCTCATCATCCATCTTCCCGCCCTCAAGGGTGGCGGAGTTGACTGTGCGGATGCGGATGATGTCCGGATGCCAGTAGAGCAGTCCCTCCTGCTGGGTGGCTACCCAGACTCCGCCCTGCGGGTCCGCGTAGATGCGGGCGATGTCCAGATGCGGGTAGAGCGGCTTGCCGCCTATGCGTTCCAGATAAGGGAAGCGGCGCACGGAGCCGTCGCTGTAATATATCCTGACTCCTGAGCGGGCGGTCCCGACCCAGAGGTTATCTCTGCTGTCCACGGCAATGGAGGTGAAGAGGTCATCGCTTCCGGGACGGATCTTCTCCACTTCCCGGAACTCGCCGCTGAACGGGTCGAAACGGACAAGCTGCTTGTCGGACATAAACCAGCGTATTCCAAGCGATGACTGAGCGGTTTCGGAGCGGCTGTAGCTCCCCTGCCCCAGGATGCGCCCAAGGCTGTCGGCAATATGGCTGAAGACCTGCGGGACATCATAGACGAACTCCCTCGATGCGAGGTCGAACGCCCAGCGCCTGCCCCTTGCATAGAGTATCACCCTGCCGGCCTCGGGCTCGTACTCCATACGGTTCTGGACGGTGTATTCAGTATATGGGACCTTGACCGGGTCCCAGCGGTAATTTCGGAAATCGGCGCCGTTGTAGAGACTCAGCCAAGAAGAAGTCTGGATGCAGACGAGCCCGTCCGGGAGCATCAGCACATCACGGACATTGTTCTCCGGAAGGCCCTGCGAAGCATCCAGCATACGGAACTGGTACGCAGAGCTCTCCTCCCCGCGCGCAAGCGTGCAGAGCGCAAGCAGAATCCCTATCGTGAGCGCGCGCCAATTCATTTCCCGTCAAATATGGAGAGGTCCCACTCGTCGCGCCAGCGAAGGATGAACCTGCCGTCCTCAAACTCAACCGGCAGCCAGACATAGCGTCCGTCGATGGCATTGTCCGGAGTCCAGCGGTCGCCCATATAGATATATGCGTCATTCCTGCCCGCCACAGGGATGAAATAAGTGCTCTGCGAGCGATAGGTAGTCTCGCTCTCCGCATCGACGCAAGGGTTGCCGAGCTCGGTCCACGGCCCCCAGATGGACGGCGCCACTGCGGAGTGCGCCGGATTCGGCCTCCAGCCGGTACATTCGGAGCCCATAAAGTAGTAGAGTCCGTCTTTTTTGAATATTGCCGGAGCCTCCATCCTGTCGCCGATGAAGGCGCGCACCCACTTGCCGCTGAAGTCGAGGTAGTCGTCGGTAAGTTCGGCTATGTGGATGACGCTGTTGGACTCGGAGGAGCAGATGTGGTAGGCCTTGAGGTCGTCATCAACGAAGAGGGTCATGTCGCGCGAGTGCTGCCCCTTCTCGAAGTCGCGCCCGAGCGTATTGACGGAGTCCGGGTGCTCGCCTTTGGCCAGGTTGGAGCGCTCGCTCCAGTCCGCTCCCTCCGGACGGACCTTGTGCTGAGGCAGGACATTGACCGGCCAGCTGCGCACCACGGTGCGGGTGGAGCGGATAAATCGGTACGGTCCGGTCACGCAGTCCGCCTGCGCAATCCCTACCATCGCTCCGCCGTAGCCCTGGCCCTTCGGCTCGAGGTGAAACCACATCACGAATTTGCCCGTGCGGGCGTTGTAGATGACTTTCGGGCGCTCGAGTATGCAGCCGTCCGCAATCGGAGACTCGGGGTCAGTGCTCACGCGGAGCGCGATGCCCTCGTCCTTCCAGTTGTAGAGGTCAGTGGAAGAATAGCAGTGCACCCCGACGTGGGCCTGATTGCCGGCGCGGCCCGCAGTCTTGTGCTCGCCGAACCAGTAATATACCCCGTCGTGCAGGAGCATCCCGCCGCCGTGGGCGTTGATATGCACGCCATTGTTGTCCGGCCAGATCTCACCGGGACGGAACGAGCTGCGCTGGGCGCAGGCTGGAAGCAGGCTCAGGGATG
>CAVJHI010000034.1:0-23077 GCA_963649415.1 bacterium | reverse complement strand
CGATGACTTTGATGTTTGGAAAGTCTTTCAGCAGCCTCCTCACAAGGTTACTGCCAATAAAGCCAGCAGCTCCTGTAACAAGGATAGTCTTACCGTCAAGAGTTATGTTATTCTCTAGCATTGTTTAGTCTCTTCTGAAGATGTCTCTGGTGTAGACCTTATCCTGAACATCGTCAAGACAAGAGTCGTAACGGTTAGCAATGATAGCGTTGCTCTGCGTCTTAAACTTCGCGAGGTCATTGACGACCTGTGAACCGAAGAAAGACTCTCCGTCAGCAAGCGTCGGCTCGTAAATAATAATCTCGGCTCCTTTAGCCTTGATGCGCTTCATGACGCCCTGGATTGAACTTTGGCGGAAGTTGTCGGAGTTTGACTTCATCGTGAGACGATAGACTCCGACTATGCATTTGTGTTCCTTTGAACTATCCCACTGGCCGTTCCCAGAGTAGTATCCTGCTTTACGCAAGACGGCATCGGCGATGTAGTCCTTACGGGTACGGTTACTTTCTACGATGGCTTCAATGAGGTTTTCCGGGACATCGGCGTAGTTCGCCAGAAGCTGCTTTGTGTCTTTCGGGAGACAGTAGCCGCCGTAGCCGAATGAAGGATTGTTATAATGGGTGCCGATTCTCGGATCGAGGCATACGCCCTGGATAATGGCCGCCGTGTCAAGACCTTTCATCTCGGAGTATGTGTCAAGTTCATTGAAGTAACTGACACGAAGGGCGAGGTAGGTATTAGCGAAGAGCTTGACAGCTTCAGCTTCTTTCATACCCATAAAGAGAGTGTCGATATCCTCCTTGATCGCGCCTTCCTGGAGAAGGGTTGCAAAGGCTTTGGCGTATTCTTTAGCGTCAGGATTGCCTATCGAGGCTATTGCGGCGTTTTCTTCATCCCATTTAGCGTCCCTGTCAGCAGGAAGGATTTCCGGGTAGCCGACAATGATGCGCGACGGAAAGAGGTTGTCGTAGAGAGCCTTGCTCTCGCGAAGGAACTCAGGGGAGAAGAGAAGATTGAACTTCTTGCCTTTCAGAGCCGGGTCTGTCAGAAACTTGAGCGCATACTTGACGTACAGGCTGCGGGTGTAACCTACCGGGATGGTGGATTTGATGACCATCACCGCATCAGGGTTGACGCTGAGAACCAAATTGATTACATCCTCTATGCAGTGGGTGTCGAAGTAGTTCTTCTGCGGGTCGTAGTTCGTCGGAGCCGCAATTACCACGAAGTCTGCATCTTTGTATGCGGCAGCGCCATCAAGAGTGGCCGTAAGGTTCAATTCGCTTGGCTTTCCGGTCTTTTCGTAATCTCCGAACTCTCCGCGGAAGTATTTCTCGATATATTCGTCCTGGATAGGGCTTACGCGATTGTTAATTTTCTCAACTTTCTCCGGGATGATGTCCACGGCCATCACCTTGTGATGCTGCGAAAGCAGCGTGGCGATACTAAGGCCTACGTAGCCTGTGCCTGCGACTGCTATCTGTATATCATTAAATGGCCTCATCGTGCTTAATTGTCTGATTGAATAGTGATTGAGTGGGTGTTATCCACAAACAGCGCAGACTTCAGAAACATTTCTTGGCACTCTTCTAATGTCGTCTACTTGGTGTAGTGGAAGATATAGTCCACCGCCGCGCTACTCCACCACCTCTATCAGGTCCGGGGTGACTTCGGCGGAGGCGACGGAGAGTAGGCCGGGGATGCTGACGACTAGGCGCCGGTTTCTTGCGCCCTTGACCTTGAGGAAGACTCCCTCCACTCCGTCGAAGGGGCCACCGATGATGCGGACGCGCGTACCCCGCTTGAGATCGACTTCCTCTGGGAGGAGGTAAAACTTCTTATCGTCCTCGGAGGAGGAGACCTTAATGAAGTCTTGCATCTGCTTCTCCGGGATGATTATCAAGCGGTTGCGTCCCTCGACAGTCTGCGTCTTGAACTGCATCCTGGGGATGAAGGGCTTGGCTTCGTTGAGCGCCTGGAGGGAGGCGTGCGCGAATAGCAGATTGCTCACTGCGGGAGACATCTTGCGTTCTTTGCGGCCGCGTCGTGTCACCACTTCGCAGCGCAGAGGCACATAGGTCTCGATGCCGAAGCGCTCTTTGAGGGCCTGCTGGACCTTGAGCTCATTGCGGTAGGGCGCGCTCATCGCGTACCAGAGGATTTGGGTGTCAGTGGCTGGATTCATCGCCTATGCAGGGGTGGCAGGATTGGGGCACATTGGGAGCGGAAAGCAATAGTAAAGCTCCTCAAAACTTCGATAAACGATTAACTCCCAATCGGTTAAAGAGTCAGAACATCGTTTTGTCGAACTTTAGAGTCTATAGCGCGCTACTCCTCAATCCTACTTTAAAGGACAAATATATGTAAATTTTCCCGAATTCTCCTTACTTTTGCAGTACAAAAAACCTATATGAATCATTTATGAACTGCATCTCAAAGTTTGAAGAGACTTACCGCAAGTCGCCGTCCGGAGTGGCGTTCTGCCCCTACAGGGTCTGCCCGGTGGGCGCGCACAGCGACCACCAGCTCGGCAAGGTGAGCGGATTCGCCATCGACAAGGGCATACATATCGCATTCAGTCCCAAATACAACGGAGTCGTGGAGCTCGCCTCGCTCCAGTTCGAGAAGCGTGCCCAGTGGCATGTGCGGGAAGTGGCCAGGATGAAGTGCGGCGACTGGGCCGACTACCTGCGCGGAGCGACCATCGAGCTCGGGGCTCTCTACCCGCTGCGCAACGGCATCAGCGGCGTCATCGAGGGCAGCCTGCCTATCGGGGGACTCTCCTCCTCCGCGGCGGTGACTATTGCCTTCATCTCGGCGCTGTGTCAGGTCAACGAGATACATCTCTCCCCGCTGGAAATGATAGAGATAGCCCTGCGGGCCGAGCTTAACTATGTGGGCGTGGCAGTGGGCAAGCTGGACCAGAGCTGCGAGGTGTATTCCAAGGCGGGGCAGCTGCTCTACCTCGACACCCTGGACGACAGCTACGAGCTCATCCCGGCCCCGGCAGCGATGAAGCCGTGGAAGGTCGGGGTGTTCTTCTCCGGGCTGGAGAGGAACCTCGCCGGCAGCAAATACAATATGAGGGTGGACGAGGTGCGCAGCGCGGCCTACGCCCTCAAGGCCTATGCCGGGATGGAGTACGGCAAATTCGGGGAGACCTACCTGCGCGAAGTGCCGCTCGAAGTCTATGAGCAGTACAAGGAGCGCCTGCCGCTCAACTGGCGCAAGCGCGCGGAGCACTGGTACACCGAGTTCGCCCGCGTGGAGAGCGCAGCCGAGGCCTGGAGGCGCGGCGATATAGAAGAATACGGGCGCATCTCCACGGCGAGCGGCGCATCATCCATCAACAACTGGGAGACCGGCTCGCCGGAGCTGAAGACTCTCTACGAGACGATCGTCCGCCAGGACGGAGTCTATGGCGGGCGCTTCAGCGGCGCGGGCTTCAAGGGCTGCTGCATGGCGCTGATCGACCCGGCCTACGAGGAGAGCATCGCGGCGGCGGTGGAGAAGGAATATCTCGCAGTGTTCCCGGAGCTTAAGGGGAAATATCTTTATTGCGGCTGCGAGAGCGCCGACGGAGTTGCATTATGAAATGTCTGATACTTGCGGCGGGCTACGCGACACGCCTCTACCCGCTGACCGAAAACTTCCCCAAGCCCCTGCTCAAGGTCGGGGACAAGACTATCCTGGACTGGCTTATCGACGATATCCGCAGCGGCGGCGAGGCTGACGGCTTCGCCGTGATCTCCAACCACAAGTTCGCGGGGCATTTCCGCGAGTGGGCACCGGGGGACGTGAGCGTCATCGATGACGGGACCTCCACCAACGAGACGCGTCTAGGCGCGGTGCGGGACATCCAGTTTGCGCTGGAGAGCCTGGGCTGCAAGGACGATGTGCTCGTCATCGCCGGGGACAATGTGCTGGATTTCAGCCTCTGCAAATTCGTCGCTTACGCACGCGAGAAAGGTACTTCCTGCATTATGCGCTACTACGAGCCGGCGGAGGCGCGGCTGCACAGGAGCGGCGTGGTCGAGGTGAACTCGGACGACAGGGTGCTCTCGATGGAGGAGAAGCCTGCGGAGCCGCGGAGCCACTGGTGCTGCCCGCCGTTCTATTTCTACACGGCTGAGGATGCGGCTCGCATCCCGGAGGCGATTGCCGGGGGCTGCGGGACCGATGCGCCGGGCTCCTTCGTCTCGTGGCTCTCGCAGCGGAGTCCCGTGCACGCTATGCAGATGCCGGGAAGCCGCTACGATATCGGCAACCTGGAGAGTTACCGGGAGGTCTGCGCCAGCTATAAAGGTATTACCAGGTAAGCGCAGCTACTCTAGCCCCTGAAATGCATACGGCGCGTAGATCAGCCCGTAGTACTCGTAAACCTTGCGCATAGAGTCGCTCACGCGCTGAACGAACTCGTCGGCGTCGCCGCTCCCCTTGTGCCAAGCCACCTCGGAGAGCGCGCTGAATCGCGGCAGCTCCATATGCTGAGCGTGGTCCAGACTGCAGATATACTCCGTCCAGGTATTAGCCTGGATTCCGATAATATACTTCTGCGCCTCGGCGTCCAGCTGGTCGTATGGGTCGAATGACCAGCACTTCTGAATTGAGACGTGTCCCCCGATGCCGGCAGGCTCGCCGTTGCCCTGAGGGTCGGCGGTCTGGTAGTAGTCGAGGTAGAAGTAGTTGTTCGGCACCATTATCACCTTGTTGCCCCGCTTCGCTGCGGTGATTCCGCCCTGAGGGCCGCGCCACGACATCACGGTCGCGGTCGGGGTGATCTCGGAGTCGAGGATTTCGTCCCAGCCGATGATGTGCTTGCCGCGCGCATTGAGGTACTTCTCGATTCGCTTGAGCATATATCCCTGAAGCTCACCCACTTCCGTGAGCCCCTCGTCGCGCATGCGCTGCTGGCAGTCCGGGCACTCGCGCCAGCGGTCGCGCGGGCATTCGTCCCCGCCGATGTGGATGTATTCGCCCGGGAAGAGCTCGCAGACCTCGTCGAGCACGCCCTCGAGTAATTCGAAGGTAGTCTCGCGGCCGATGCAGAATACCTCGTCATCGACTCCCCATTCCTGCCATACTTCGTAGTCCCTGCCCCTGCAGCCCAGGTAAGGGTAGCTCGCAAGGGCGGCTTCGGCGTGGCCCGGCATCTCGATTTCCGGGATGATGGTGATCTGGCGGTCGGCGGCGTATTTAACTACTTCGCGTATCTGCTTCTGCGTGTAGAATCCGCCGTAAGGGGTGCCGTCCTTGCCGTCCTGCCCGGCCCAGCCGACCGGGGACTGCGCGCGCCAAGCCCCCACCCTGGTGAGCTCGGGGTATTTCTTTATCTCGATCCTCCAGCCCTGGTCGTCGGTGAGATGCCAGTGGAAGGTGTTGAGCTTGTGCAGGGCGAGCACATCGATGAATTTCTTGACCTCGGCGACGCTGAAGAAGTGCCGGCAGCAGTCGAAGTGGGCGCTGCGGTATGAGAACTGCGGGAAGTCGTCGATTTCGACCCCCGAGACGGCAAGGAAATCTCCGCTCTGCTTCTCGGCGCTCTCGATAAGTATCTGAGTCAGAGTCTGGAGGCCCCACCATACGCCTTTGGCGGAGCCGCCCCGGATGACTATAATTTCCTCGGGGTTGACGCTGAGGGTATATTGCTCTTCGGCGAGGCTCGGGTCCTTGTAGAGTTTGACCTGTGCCTTGCGGGCGCTGCCGGTCCTGCTTACTTTCGGCAGGGTGATGCCCGAGACGATTCGCCTAAATCCAGTCTCCGTCTCGTATTCTCCCGGCTCGTAAGGCTTGCGGAGCGATTCGCCCCAGATGCCCGCGAGGCCGCGGAGTTCGCGGTCTCCGGCATAGACCTTGATCCTGTCGGCGGGGATGCGGATGGCGGTGCGGGTCTGCCTGATGCTCTGAGGCTCAGGGACTATGGTGAGGGCACCGGAGGCCTGGCGGGGGCTTTGAGGCTCTGATGTAGAGCTGCCGGTGCAGGCTGGGAAGAGGCTGCCGAGCAGTGCAAGCGCGGCGATGCTGAGGAGTACTGAATTCTTCATACCGCAAAGATAATTTAATTTTCCTATCTTTGCCCCCGGATTGCGGTGAGGGGCGGGAGCTCCTCTGAAAAGTTGTTTACGCTTTAAAAGGGAAGCCGGTCAAAGGCCGGAACTGTGCCCGCAGCTGTAGATTCCGCAACGCTCCGGCATCGTTGCCATTGCCCCCTCCGGAGGGCGAGAAGGCGCCGGAGGGGGAATGAGTCAGAAGACCTGCCGCAGTCAAGTCAATACCGGGAGCTCGGGGGCAAGCTTCCCAAAAGGCGCAATGTAAATGTTCTTAACTACTTTGATTGCGGCATCCCTGTCGATGACAGCGGTGCCGGACACCCTTGAAGCGGTCACGGTCGTGGCCGACAGGGGTATGGTGGTGTCGATGACCGACACCCTCTCCATCAGCGGCTCGGAGACAGTCTCCGACGTAATCCTCAGAATTCCTGCGCTCTCGCTCAGCGACTATGGCGGCGAGACCGGCTCCAAGAGCATCAGCCTCAGGGGCCTCGGCAGCGCCCACACAGCCATCTATGTGGACGGAGTGAGGGTCGGCAATGTCCAGAGCGGGCAGGCGGACCTGGGCTTCCTGGATATGAGCTCTTTCGGCGCGGCGGTCATCGACTACGCGCAGAACAGCGTGACTTTCAAGACCGCAAGGCCGGAATTCCGCAGCGGCAGACCGCTCTGCGGCTCGGTGAGCTTCAGGGGCGGCTCATTCGGCACCTATCTCCCTAGCGGCCGGCTCTATTACAAGCTCAGCGAGGGCCTCACCATAGGCGCGAACCTCTCAGCCGTCCTCAGCGAGGGTGACTACCCCTACGGCGAGGGCCTCAAGCGCAGCAACAACAGCATCAGCCGCATACGCGGAGGAATCGACCTGCTCGGCAGCACCGCCGGGGGCGAATGGAAAGTCAAGGGATACCTCAATAGCTCGCAGCGCGACACCCCGGGCTCTACGCTCTGGCCGTCCGATGACCGGCAGAACGACCGCAACGCCTTCGTGCAGGGCACACTGCACCAGACATTCTCCCCTCTCTACACCCTCGACCTGAGCGCCAAGGCGGCCCTCGACAAGATAGAA
The DNA here is from genome assembly GCA_963649415.1 of bacterium. GTDB lineage: Bacteria > Bacteroidota > Bacteroidia > Bacteroidales > UBA932 > Cryptobacteroides. Next base: position 15,961 of record CAVJHI010000034.1, on the reverse strand, counting down.
TACATCAGCTCCTGGGGCGACAGCAACTACGACCAGAGGGAGTTCCAACTCAGCAGCGTGCACAGCTTCCGCGCGGCGGACTGGCTCGGACTCAGCGTCTCCGCCGGAGTGCAGCACGATGTCCTGGAGTCCAATGTCTATGACGCCTCCCGCACAAGCGTCAACTCCTCGGCGGCAGCGGCCGTCAGGCTCGGCAGATTTAAGGCCGACCTCGCCCTGCTCTACGACGGTTGGTTCGACAAGGGCGGCCTCTCCCGCAATGTCTTCTCCCCTTCCGCCAGCCTCAGACTGGGGGTGCTCGAGGGCCTCGACATCGTGGCATTCGGCCGCAGGGCGTACAGGGTGCCGTACTTCAACGAACTTTACTATGTAGGCTACGGCAACCCGGACCTCAAGGCGGAGGACGCCTGGCTCACCGACCTCGGAGCCGAGTGGAAGCATAGCTTCAGCGGCGGTTGGCGCAGCGAACTCAAGCTCGACGGCTTCTACAATATATTAAAGGACAAAATCACTTCCGCCCCTACTGCCGACGACCCTAACATCTGGCTTCCATACAATGTGGGCCGCGTGGAGGCGAAGGGGCTCGACGCTGCAGCCGCGCTCAGATACTCCGCAGGCGGCTGGGATGCCGGATTCTCAGCCGGCTACTCCCTGCAGGACGCCCTAGACAGGACCGACGGCAGCGCCACCTACGGGCAGCAGATCAACTATGTCCCCAAGCACAGCATCTCCCTCGCGGCCGACGCATCCTACAGGGGCTGGGGGCTGAGGCTCAACTGGGCGCACCGCAGCGGCCGCCGCGACAGCTACGGCGAGCTCCCTGCCTGGGGCACGCTCGACCTCACGGCGCACAAGTCGCTCAGCATCAGGAAGCTCGGCCTAATCGACATAAACCTCTCCGCCAAGAATCTCAGCGACACCCGCTACGAGGCGGTGCGCTACTACCCTATGCCGGGACGCTCCGTGCTCGCTGGGATTGAATTCAAGTTCTAAGCGATGCTGAGTTTATTATATGTAATACTCTCCGGCATCGCCCTGCCTGTGGGAGGCATACAGATGCAGTATCTATGGCGCAACCAGCTCGGGGATGTCTATTCCCTCGGGCTGGGCTCAGCCGCCTGCCTCGGCGCCGCTGCAGCCACGATGTCCGGCTGGTGCTCGCTCACTGTGGGTTCGTTCGTCTGCACGCTGATATGCACCCTGATTTGTTTTCTCGTAACTCTCAGGGTATCAACGCAGAACCTGATTACCTTCGGGATTATTTTCGGTACTTTTATCGGCTCGCTCGGCACGATCGTGGTGACCAACGCCCCTAACGGCGACCTGCTCAAGCAGTACTACCTCTGGGGCGCGGCCAATTTCCGGCTGGAGGGGGTGACGGGCGGCGACATAGTATTCTCGCTCGCGCTCTTCGCCGTGGGCTTCGCTGCGGCGCTGCTCTCGCACAGGGATCTCACCCGGCATTTCAAGGGGGAGATTGAGCTCAGCAATCTGCGCAAGGCGGTGAGCCTGCTGATGATAATGTTTCTCGTGACCTCCGCCGTGAGCATCTGCGGCCCGATAGGCTTCATCTCCCTCGGCGTGCCGAACATCAGCCGCACGGTCTGCAAAAGCACCGACATCCGCAAGCACTACCTGATTTCCTCCGCGATGGGGATCGGGCTCCTGCTCATCACCTACCTCGTCGTAAAGTATGTAAATTTCGGGATTTACCTCCCGATCAGCGCGACGATGGCCATCATCGCCCTGCCGCTGATGGGATTCCTCTTCGTCAAGGGGAAGCAGTCATAGAAGCAGCCCGCGAAGCTCCGCCGCACTGCCGGCCACATAGTCCGCAGTGGCGGCGGCTTCTGCCGGGCGGAATCCCCAGCTGACTGCGATGCTCCGGATCCCCGCTGCGGCTGCGGTGGCAGTGTCGGTCGCCGAATCCCCCACCATCACGCTGTCCTCCCGGGCCACCGAGGCCGCGGCAAGGATTTCCCCGATTACTTCGGGGTCGGGTTTAAGGGGCATTCCGTCCCGCCCACCAAGCACTTTTGCGAATTTTATCTCAGGGAAAAATCTGCTTATGAGGGCCTGGGTGCCCGCCTGGAACTTGTTGGAGGCAACGGTGAGCCTAACTCCCCGGCTCTGGAGTTCGCCTAGCAGCTCCCTCATCCCGGGGTACGGACGGGAATATGTGTCTATGTGCGCGAAATAGTATTTCATGAAATCGGCGAGCAGCGCGGCGTGCAGGGCACTGTCCTCCCTGAGAGAGTCCGGCATCGCGCGCAGGACCAGTTTGCTTACCCCGTTCCCCACCATCAGCTTATATTCTTCCCTGCCGTGCCGAGGCAAGCCTTTCTGCTCCAGGGCATAGTTGACCGCCGCTCCGAGGTCGTCGATGGTGTCGATGAGGGTGCCGTCGAGGTCAAATATCACAAGTTTCGCTTTCATATCGCGAAGATACTGCAATTTCGTTTGCGGGGGAAAAATTTTTTCTTTATCTTTGCGCTCGCAATGGGGTATTAGCTCAGTTGGTAGAGCGTTTGAATGGCATTCAAAAGGTCAGGAGTTCGATTCTCCTATGCTCCACAAATGATTCAGATTGGCATCAGAGGTCATCAGGAGACCACGGTTACGGAAGATTTGCTGGCTAAGAATGTCGGCAGCGGTTCGGTAAAGGTCTTTGCCACGCCGATGATGATTTCCCTTATCGAAAAGGCAGCGGTTCTATCGGTCGTCCCCTATCTTGAGGACGGTCAGGACTCTGTCGGCACCCTCATCAATGTGACGCATTGCTCGGCCACCCCTCTGGGGATGAAGGTCTGGGCCGATACGGAGCTCGTGGAGATAGACCGCAGGCGGCTGGTTTTCAAGGTGGCGGCCTACGATGAGCGAGGTCTTATCGGGGAGGGGATGCACGAACGCTTCATCATCAACAAGGCCGCTTTCCAGGCCAAGGCGGATTCGAAATAAACTCTCTTACTATGAAAAAGGAAATCTATCTTGCCGCAGGCTGCTTTTGGGGAGCCGAGCGCTATCTTAAAGCAATTCACGGAGTTGTCGCCACCGAAGTGGGATTTGCCAACGGCAATATCGCCCACCCTACCTACCGCGAGGTAAGCACCGACGCCACCGGCTATGCCGAGACGGTGCATGTGACCTACGACACGGAGGAGATCGGGCTGGACAGGATACTCCAGCTGTATTTCAAGGCTATCGACCCTACCAGCGTCAACAGGCAGGGTGCTGATACCGGCACGCGCTACCGCACCGGCATATACTACAGCGATCCGGAGGACCTCACCTCCATCCGGAGGATTTATGACAGGATCTCAGGCGAGCTGAAGACTCCGCTCGCAGTCGAGGTGAAGCCGCTCAAGAATTTCTATCGGGCGGAAAGCGAGCACCAGAACTATCTGGAGAAGCATCCGGGAGGGTACTGCCACATTCCCGACTCCCTCGTGGAGTTCGCGAGGACGGCGTCCGAGACCGTCAGCGACTGATGGCTCTCAGCTACTTCCAGGTGCTGCTGCCGCTCAGGCTGAAGTGGATTCCATACTACAGTTCGGATATTCCGCTGCGCGAGGGGCAGGCGGTGAGTGTCGTATTCTCAAGGCGTAAATACACGGGGATAGTCTGGCGCACCGATGTCGTGCCCACGGTGGACCGCGTCCAGCGCATCTCGGGGGTAGAGAATAGCCTTGCGCCGCTGAGCGGCGGGGAGATGAAGCTCTGGGAGTTCGTCGCGGACTATTATCTCTGCACGCTCGGGGAAGTGTTCTCCGCAGCTCTCCCCTCTCTAAGGCTTCAGAGCGAGCAGGCTGCCGAGGCCAATCTAGAGCGGCTTAGGGGTCGGCTGGCGAGCGTCGAGGCGAAGCTTGAGGGCAGGCACGGCGAGAAGGTGCGGCTGCGGCTGGAGGCTTCGAGGGACGAGCTGCTCGCGCAGATTCGGCGCACCGAGGCTGCGCGGACTTTTTCTCCAAGTTCACTTGTGCGTATCGCGCCCGAGAAGCCGGTACTGCTTCGGGGATATTCTCGTACTTCAGTCTATATTAAGCATATACGCGAGGCGCTGGGGCGCGGTGGGCAGGTGCTGCTCCTGACTCCGGAGAAGGCGTTCTGCGACAGGCTGGAGACTTCGCTGCGGGCCGAGTTCGGGGACGCGCTCTCGGTGGTAAGCTCCGACAAGACCCCGGTACAGCGGCGCAAGGCGGCGGACAGGCTGCGCAGCGGCGAGAGGGCGCTGATACTCGGCACCCGCTCGGCGGTGTTTCTCCCCTACAACGGACTTGCGCTGGTCATTATCGACGAGGAGCAGGACAGCTTCTACAAGCAGAGTGAGCCCGCGCCGAGATATAGCGGGCGCGATACTGCCATCTACCTCGCGGGGCTGCACGGCGCGCAGGTGATTCTGGGCTCGGCCTGCCCTTCGCTCGAGAGCCTTCTGAACTGCAGCACAGGCAAATACACTCTCCGCGAGACTCACTCGGAGCCCTGCGGGAGCGTGGAAATCATAGATGTCACTTCGGAGCGCCGCAAGAACGGTATGCGGGGAGTTTTTTCGCGCAAGCTGATGGATGCGGCCGTGTCCTGCGGGGGGCCGCTGCGGCTGATTCGCGGCTGGGAGAAGCCGGAGGAGCTCGCCGATTTGCAGTCTGTATTCCCGGGCATAGAGGTGAGCGTTTCCACCCTTTCGGAGCTTAAGCGCGACGGGGCGCCGGGAGTCGGGCTTCTCGCTGTGATTCAGGCAGATGCGCTGCTCTCCAAGGACGATTTCCGCAGCGACGAGAGGGCGCTTCAGATGGTGGCGATGCTGAGGGAATTCGCTCCGCGGCTCATCATCCAGAGCGCGGTGCCGCAGCGTTTCTCCACCGGGCGCTCCGTGAACTCTCTGCTGGACGAGCGGAGGCAGTTCGGCTTCCCGCCATACACCCGCCTCGTCGAAGTGCGCAGCCAGGGCAACGGCGAGGTCGTCTCCCGCCACTTCCTCCGCCGCGACTCCTCCCTCGCCTCCCGCAAAGCCGAGCTCCTCGGGACCCTGCCCGATGGCGCCTTCGCCGACGTCGACCCGCAGTAGCGGTTTAAGCCCACTTCCCCGGCACCCACTTCCCCGGCACCCACTTCCCCGATTCCCGCTGCCGCGGTCGCTGAGCCTGCGGTTGCTGAGCTCCGTCGAAGCGCCCGCCCGGGCCGCAGTTAATTTCCCCGCCCGATTGCAAATTGCAAAGAAATATCGTAACTTTGTGGCAATTAGTGACAAACACAAACCCTTAATAACTAATGAACAAAAAATTTTATCAACAGCCAAGCGTGGACATTATAGACATCCAGCTTGACGAGGCGGTACTCCAGGCCTCCAATTGGGGGAAAGCAAATGATCCCGGATTTTTCGGGGATGAGTCCTATGGCAAAACTTACCCTTATTGATTGTGCCGGTATGAAAAATCTTTTTAAAACCTTAATGCTTGCTTCGGCCGCAATACTCGCAGCCGTCGGATGCCAAAAAGAGGCCACCTCTCCGGAGGGAGCCCAGAAAGTTCATTTTGTACTTCACGCCACCGCTCCAGAGACCAAGACGGGAATTATGTATAGCGATGGTGCTTATGAGCCGTACTGGAATAAAGGTGATGAGTTGGGAGTCATTTTTACCCTGCCTTCTGCAAAGGGCGATTTAACCCCGGCCGCCACTTTCAAGAATACCGCAGAAAGCGGTAACAAAGCCGCATTTGAAGGAGATGTTACTTTGGCTGACGGAGAGGGCGTGACCTTCTATTCGTTCTACCCGGCTTCATCTGCCGCCAAATATTATGTCAATGACGGTGTCGTCACGATAGGTCTTGATGTTCCGACAATCCAGACCCCGACCTATGACGCCACGCTTGGATATTCATTTGACCCTAAGGCAGATATCCTTATAGCCAAGCCTGCCACCTGCACTGTTGTCAGCAAAGAAGCAGTCAACGAGGCAGATATGTACTTCGCCCGTCTTTCGGCTTTGCTCAGAGTCGAGCTGAAAGCAGAGAGCACCGCCAAGTTCTACGGAGAGGTTGTAAAGTCATTCAAGATTGAAACGTCTGCTGGAGACATTGCAGGCCGAATAGCTGTCAATCCGAAGACCGGAGAATATTCCAAGACCAACAGCAAGACCGGCTCCGCAGCCATAAGCGCCACTTACGACACTTCCAACGGACCTGTCGGCATCGGCAAGGTAAACTTGAACAATGTATTCCTCAGCGTTGCTCCTGTGACCATCGCCAAAGGCTCAACGATTACCGTCACCATCGAGACCGTCACCGCCGAAGGCGCAGAGGGCCACACTCTCTCAAAGTCCTTCACCACAACTTCCGACATCATCTTCGAGAGCTCACAGCCTACTGTCCTCCAGCTAAGCCTGACGGATGAGAATATTCTGGAGGACAATACCATATCCAAGATTACCAAGGCGGGAACATATTCCGTTTCAGGAGTCACTGTAATGGCAGTTTATGGACAGAACATTATCGTATCTGACGCTACCGGTGCCATTCTGGTCTTTGCTGCTAAAAATCACGGCTATAAGGTTGGAGATGTTCTGGATATAAGTGGGACAGTTAAGGTTTATAATCAGGTATTTGAATTCTATACCCCAACCATCACGAAGACCGGCACCGCTACAGTGACCTATCCAACTGCAGTTGAGTATAATGCAGCGAAAATGGCCGACTACGCGACTAATTCTGTCATAGAGTACGGCCACGCACTGGGTCTTGCAAACAGTTCTGCACGCACCGTAACTCTTGCCGGAGGACAGGTTCTGAATGTCTATGGCGACCTGTCTTCAGTTGACGGCAAGGGTGTGGACATCTACGGTTACGCTTTCGGTTATGCGAGCAGCAAGGTTAATTTCCTTTACACTGCAACTCCTGTAGCGAATGAGGCTTATCCTGTTCTCTCAACCACTCCTAAAAACAACGAGACTATTACGTGGAAAGCGGATGAATACGGTTCCGCCAAGGTCCAGACCATCACTGTTTCGCTTAACGGCGGAGCGACCGGATATACGGTAAGTAAGGCCGGCACCGACTGGACCATTTCGGATAACGGCACTGGAACTCTTACGGTTTATCCGAATGCAGCCAATACCAGCACAACTGCCGACAAGACTCTGGACATCACCGTTACCCACAAGGACAACGCTGCCCTCACTTCCACTATTCATCTTGTGCAGACATTCAGCGGCGCGGCAGTAACAAAAGTTTTGATTATTGATGCGTCACAATTAACCTCTACGGCGACCTCGGAAGATGTTACAGAGACATATTCAAATGTTGATATTGTATTCAGCAAGGGAGCCAAACTGCAATCTATTGGCAGCGGTGCCGAGAATAATTTTAATTCAAATCCGGCCATCTTGATAGGTAAGAACGGTGCATATATCTATAACAAGACCGCCATTCCTGGAAAAATAACGAAGTTTGAGATATATGCAAACAAGGGCGCGTCTGCCAAAGTAACTGTTGGCGTGAACTTTAGCGCAACAGATATTACCTCATATTCAAGCTCTGCTTCAAATACATACACGAACACTCTAAAGACTACAGATTCCGTATATGATTGTTCTGAAAAATTACCGGAGAATGCCAAATACTTCTGGTATCAGGTTACAAATAAAAACAATTCACAGGTTCAGTTTAGAATAACCTATGAGGTTGAAGAGTAGTCTGTTTTCAAGACTCACCATCGCTCAGCTGAATAATCTGAACGGTGATATATGAGAAGAAGGCCGGCCGGGTGCAAACTCCGCCGGCCTTGTTGTTTCGGTCCTTAATGGCCCCGCCGAAGCACCGGGGGCTATGTCATCTGCTTGAAAATCAGCAAAACCTTGCGGCTTACCATGAGGCCACATAGCAATTATTTAAATAGGTCGTCTAGTGTAAGGGACTTCTGAACCATTCCCAAATGTGAGTTCTGTGCCAGCCCCATCGTCGTAAGCATCACCAGATGTATTGCCTTTGTCGTCCCGGTGGCTGAACGGAAGACATCGATTTTTCTTTTAAGTTCGCTTTCATAGATCTTCGTTATGGAATAAAGCTCTGATGAAAACTTGGCTTCGCAAATGTCTATGACACCGTCTCTGCGGTCGATTATCAAGTCTATCTGCGCCCTGTTCCCATCAGCATCTTCGCCTCGCCACGAGCATTGTCTTGAAGCCACACCCGAGATGCCCAGAGCCGTCTTGATTTGAGATATGTGACTCATACACAGGAGTTCAAAGGCAAATCCCTCCCAAGAACGGTGGCGGGAAGAGTCTATCCTGTTGGTCCAGAAATTCTCGTCGTCGCCATAATTGTCTTTGACAAAATCGAGATAAAAGATAGTGTAGAAGTCGCTCAGGCGGTAGATGATACCCTTTCTTTTTTTTAGCCAGTCTTTGCCTTCGATAATGAATCCGCAATCCTCGAGTTCGCCCAAAACCCTGGTAAGTGTCCCGTTGGCCGGTATTCCCGCCGAGAGGGAAATCTCATTTCTCGTGAGCCCGGATGTTTTGGAATGCAGAGCCTTCACTATTTTGAGATGCGGCTCGGGATTCTTGAAAAGAGAAGCGTAGAGATGAGTAAATTCATCCCATAGCCTTCCCCTCTTCCGGAAAAAAATGTTGTCGATATTCTGGCTCAGGCTCAAGCCCTTTTCGAACTTGTCAAGATAGTATGGGATTCCGCCCATTATCATATAGCATTCCGCAATATCTCTCCGCGACAGCTGTATCTGTCGATGGATAAAGAATTCCTCAGTCTCGCGGAGAGTGAAAGGTTCAAGATAAATCCTCGCCGTGTCGCGGTTGAAAAGTCCACCTTTGTCGCTGAATATCTTTTTAGTAATCCAGGATGTCGCCGACCCGCACACGATAAGCATAAGATCGCTTTCGCCAGACCCCCACCCGTTCCAGAAGCTCTCCAGAGCGCTTACGAAATCTGACTTTTTCGTTTCCATCCACGGCACTTCGTCTAGGAAGACAAGCTTCTTCCCGTTTTTCTCGATGCCTTTAAGATACCGTTTAAGCATCCGGAACGCGGTGAACCAGTTGTCGGGGGTTTCCAAATCTTCACCGGAGCACTCGGAAAGAGCATTCGTGAAGTTTTCGAGTTGCCTACGGATATTTTGTTTATACAGACCTGTAAGATAGAAATCGAAATCGTTGTCGAAGGCCTGGCGGATAAGGTATGTCTTACCGACCCTGCGCCGTCCGTAGATAACGACAAATTCCGGCGCCGAAGACTCGTATCTTTGACGGAGCTGCGCCATTTCTTTCTCTCTTCCGATAAATCTTTCCATACGCTTGATTTATTACTGACGCAGCAAATATAGCGTTTTCGACGGAATCCAACGCAAAAATTTGCGAAAAGTTGTCTAAATCTCTATTTATAAGCAGGATTTAGACAACTTACGGCTATGTCATCTGCTTGAAAACCAGCAAAACCTTGCGGCTTAACGTGAGGAACATTTTCAGTCCAAATATAGTTTGTCCGGGGCAGAAATGTGTTTCAATGCTAACAATTTTCTTCCCGGGGCCCGATAAAAAAAGCGCGCCGCCGACCTTGTCGGGGACGCGCTTTCAACCTTTGTCGCGAGGAGATTATTTCCTGCGGGACTTGTATCTCTGATAGAACATATCAACTCGGCCGGCGCTGTCGACGATTTTCATCTTGCCGGTGTAGAAAGGATGAGATGTGTTGGAAATCTCAAGCTTTACGAGCGGGTACTCAACTCCGTCAATGGTAATGTTCTCCTTGCTGGTAGCGCAGGAGCGGGTGATGAAAACCTCCTCGTTTGACATATCCTTGAAAGCTACAAGACGGTAGGTTTCGGGATGGATTCCTTTTTTCATATTACACTAGTGTTTGTTGAAATCGGGCGCAAAGATAAGAATTATTTTCGTAATTTTGCAAACATTATGACACTGATTAAATCTATTTCCGGAATTCGCGGAACCATAGGGGGTCCTTGCGGCGAAGGCCTGACCCCCGTCGACATAGTAAAGTTCACCTACGCCTACTGCGTGTGCCTAAGGCAGCGCAAGCCTGCTCCATACAACGGCAACGGCCGCTATAAGGTAGTGGTCGGCAGGGACGCCCGCCTAAGCGGAGAGATGGTCGAGCAGCTCGTATGCGGCACCCTGGTAGCCTGCGGCGTGGATGTGGTGAAGTGCGGATTCGCCTCCACCCCGACCACCGAGCTGGCAGTAAGGTTCGCCGGAGCCGACGGCGGCATCATCATCACCGCCAGCCACAACCCGCGGCAGTGGAACGCCCTCAAGCTCCTCAACGAGCAGGGAGAATTCCTCACGGCGGCCCAGGGCCAGGCGATACTCGACCTCGCCGAGAGCGGAGAATTCGACTTCGCCCCGGTGGACGAGCTCGGGCAGATTGAGCAGCACGACTTCACCGATGAGCACATCGACTCGGTCCTCGCGCTCGAAGCCGTTGACGCAGAGGCAGTTCGCAAGGCCGAATTCAAGGTAGTGCTCGACTCCATCAACTCCGTCGGAGGCATCATAATGCCGCGCCTGCTCGAGAGGCTGGGCGTGAAGTGCACCGTGCTCAACGGCGAGCCGACCGGCGACTTCGCCCACAACCCGGAGCCGCTCCCGAAGAACCTCACGGAGCTCAGCGAGACCGTGGTAAAAGAGAAGGCCGACCTCGGCATCAGCGTGGACCCGGATGTGGACCGTCTGGCGTTTATCTGCGAGAACGGGGAGCCTTTCGTCGAAGAATACACCCTCGTATCGGTAGCGGATTATCTGCTCGAAAGAGCTGAAAAACAGGGAGTTACCCCGCGCAATACAGTATCCAACCTCAGTTCTTCCAGGGCCCTGCGCGACGTCACCGAGGCGCACGGCGGCACATATTACGCCGCAGCCGTGGGAGAGGTCAACGTCACGACCAAGATGCACGAAGTCGGGGCGCTGATTGGCGGCGAGGGCAACGGAGGCGTCATCTACCCTGCCAGCCACTGCGGACGCGACGCTATGGTGGGAGTGGCACTCTTCCTGAGCCAGCTCGCCCACAAACGGATGAGCGCCAGCGCCTACAAGGCCACCCTGCCGCAGTACTACATTGCGAAGAACCGCATCGACCTCAGCGACAAGGCCCTGATAGACAAGATACTCGAGACGGTCAAGGAGCATTTCAAGGACGAGCGCATCAACACCATCGACGGAGTCAAAATCGACTTCGAAGCCGAAAGGAAGTGGGTGCACCTGCGCCGCTCCAACACCGAGCCGATCATCCGCATCTACTCCGAAGCCCCTAGCGAGGCCGAGGCGCAGAAGCTCGGCGAGGAAGTGATAGCCATCGCCAAGAACTTGATGTAGAATATGTTTTCCTTCCGGACTACGCCCATAGAGGAGCAGCTCGACCGCAGCCTGCAGGAAGGCAGGGTCGCCTGCTTCTGCACGCAGAACTGCTGGGACCCCTACGGCAGCCGCTACCTCTATGACATCTTCCGCGAGCGGGGCAATCTCGCCAAAGTGTTCTGCCCGACAGGCAGCGAGCTCTCCCCGGAGACCAAGCACATCGACTTCAGCGCCGAAGACCTGGAGGGAATCGACGCCATAGTAGTGGAAATCCAGGATGTGGGCACGCGCTACTTCAACTACACGCGCGACGTGATGCGTCTGCTATCGATGTGCGCGCGCAGGGAGGAGGGGCCATCCGTGTACATCGTGGACCATATCAACCCCGCGGGAAGAGTCGTGGAAGGCACGATGCCGGCAGTGGAATCCGACATCTGGACCCCCAAGGTCGCGCATCGCCACGGACTTACGCTCGGCGAGCTCTGCAACCTCTACTGCAACGAGATTGGGGCCCGTTTCCCGCTCCACGTCATCTCCGCTTTCTGCTCCCGCTCAGGCAAGGAATTCCTGCCGTGGGTCATTGCCCCGGCATCCGACATCCCGGGGATGTTCAGCTGCGAGATGTACCCTGGAGGCGGCCTTTGGAACAATACTTCCATCACGCCCGCCATCGGCACGGCACGCCCCTACGAGTATTTCGGGGCGCCGTTCATCAAGACCGAAGACGTGCGCTTCCTCCCCTCCCCTGAAGGCGTGATGATGCGGCCGTGCTCATTTACCCCGGCAGCGGGCCGCTACGAGGGCGAGCAGTGCTTCGGCTACCAGATAATGCTCCGTCCGGGGGCGCAGTACCATTCGCTGCTGCACACCCTGCAGCTGCTGCGCCACTTCGCAGACCGCTATTCGGAGTTCGAGATGTACCCTTCGCTCTTCGTCAAGCTGGCGGACCCGGTCATCGAGGAATATCTGCGCGGCAACCTGACCTTCGATGTGGTGCAGGAGCATGTCAAGGGCGAGGAGCAGAAGTGGATCCGCAAGGCGAAGCGCTATGTCCTCTATGAGGATGTGCCGTACAGGATGAAATAATTGAGGTTTTTTTGCGGAGGCCCTTGCGTATTCCAAAATTATGCGTACCTTTGCAATCCCAAACGGAAACGGTGGGTTCGTATAACGGTTAGTACTCGAGATTCTCAATCTCGCAATAGGAGTTCGATTCTCCTACCCACTACCAAAAAGAACAGAGAGCGAAATGCTCTCTGTTCTTTTTTGGTTCCTATTCCGCCCAGATTTCGTCGATGAATATGAAGCTCTGGCCGCCGGCGCCGGGATGCCACTCCGGGATGGTACCCAGCTGGCTGGCACGCACCTTGACATAGCGGGCGCGTGTCCCCTCCGGGCAGGAAGCCTCAAAGTCCTGAATCTGAACCTCGTAGTCACGCGGATCGACTCCGTTCTCCATTCTGCGGAGCAGGGTAAAATTCTCCCCGTCCTCCGAAATATAGAACTCCACATCGCGCGGCATCCATATCCAAGAACGCGCGTCCTGGCAGAATCCGGCGCCCACCTTGTTCAGCTCACGCACGGAGAGCAGGTCCACCGTGGCCTCGAAATCCTCGCCCTGGTAGCCCTGCCAGCCGCCGGTACGCCAGTTGAGTTTGCCCCGCTGCGCGTCTATCAGGCCCTCGTCGCCCCCGGCGCTATACTGCGGGTTGTAATGCCCTGAAATATAGATCTTCCGGTCGCTGCCCAGCTTGTGCACGCTGCACTTCACAAGATGGCTCTCCCGGCCGTCAGAGGCGATGTTGTAGGCCTCCAACACCGCGCGGCCGTGCAGGGTAAACGGCCCCCTGTATTCTCGGTACTCCCCTTCCCCGATGCGGTAGAAGGCCCGGCTACCGGCAGGGATATTGCCGATGCTCACGCGGATGCTGTCTTCGAACATGTCGCTGTCCATCTCGAATGCAGGATTCACCACCGCACTGCGGCCAAGGCTCGAATGCGGACGGTCGGACTGTGCTGCGCCGAAGTCGGGCGCCGGTTCGGGCTGCATCGCGAGTTTCAATTCTCCGCCTTTTATTATGTCGTCGAATTCCAGATACGATCGTGTATATGCCTTTCCGTCTAGGGTAGCGGCACTGATGTACGGACAAGTCTCAATCGTCTGGCCGGCAGGCAGTTGCGCCGAGATAACGAAACTCTTTCCGCTCTCGAAATTCAACTTCACCCTCTCGAAGAGCGGCGAGCCGAGGATGAGTTGGGTGCTGCCCGGGGTGACGCTGTAGAGTCCGGCGGCGCTCATCACATACCAGGCCGACATCTGCCCGCAGTCGTCGTTGCCGCAGAGCCCGTCAGGCGATGAGTCATAGAGAGTTGTGAGGATTTCGCGGACCTGTCGCTGAGTCTTCCACGGCTTGCCGGCGTAGGAATAGAGATAGGCGACGTGATGGCTCGGCTCGTTGCCGTGGGCGTATTGCCCGATGAGGCCGGTGATATCCACCTGGGTGCGCCCGGAAGTGCGTGCCTGGGCCGTGAAGAGGCTGTCAAGCTTGCTGCAATATGCCTCGTCCCCGCCGAGCAGGGCGATGTGCCCGGAGATATCCTGAGGCACGAAGAAACTGTACTGCCAGGAATTGGCTTCGGTGAAATGGTTGTTGACCTCGCGAGGCTCGAAAGGGGTCTGCCATCGGCCGTTGAGCCTCGCGCGCATAAATCCGGTGGAAGGGTCGAAGCAGCCGGCATAGTAAGTCGCATAAGCTGCGAATTCGTCCGCGACGGCGGCGTATTTCTCATTGCCCGGGTGCTTCTCGAGCAGCAGCCGGGCCACCCTGCTCACGCACCAGGCATCGTAGGCGTATTCCAGGGTCTTGGACACCGACTCGTGCTCGTCATCGGCGATGATGCCTCCGTTGGCGTAGAAGCTGTCGAGGCCATACTCGTGCTTCTTCGCTGAAGCGACCATCGCGTCGAGCAGGCGTTCCGCATCGAAATCTATCCCCTTGGCCAGCGCGTCCGCGATGACGGAGACGCTGTTGTAGCCTATCATACAATTGGTTTCGTAGCCTGCGAGCTCCCAGATCGGGAGTTTGCCGCACTCGTCGTAGATGCTCTGGAAGGTCTTGAGGAAGTCGCGCGTGCGCTCGCGCTCGATGAGGGTGAAGAGCGGATGGAGGGCGCGGAAAGTGTCCCAGAGAGAGAAGATGTGGTAGCGCTCGAAGCCCACGGCGCGGTGCAGTTTGCGGTCCATTCCCCGGTATTCGCCATTGGCATCGGAGTAGAGGCTCGGGTGGATGGCGCTATGATACATCGCGGTGTAGAAGGTCTTGAGGCGCTCCGTATCGGAGGATGAGACTTCGATTTTGCCAAGGTATTCGTTCCAGGCTTTGACGGCGGCCTTGCGGGCCTGCTTTAAGTTGCGGTAGCCGTCGGAGAGCAGATTCCCGCGGGCGTTTTCCACTGATACCGAGGAGATTCCGACGCGCACGGCAATAGTTTTCCCGCTGCCCTCAAATTCGAGCAGCGCTCCCCTGTCGGCGAAGTTTCTGAGGCTCGCTATCGGGGCGCTGAATTCCATATAGAAATAGAGGTCCTGGTCCTGCGACCAGCTGGAGGATCGGCGGCGCCCGCAGATGGCCTTGCGGCCCTTGCCTGGAAGTGTCTGAGTTTCGCTGCACCGTTGGCCCTGCTCATCGTAGAAGGATATGTAGGAATCGAGCAAGTAGTCGCGATGGGTCAAGTCGATGATTATCTGAGGCTTGCCCTCATTGCCGAAGACATATTCGTGGTAGCCGCTGCGCCTTCCGACGGAGAGCCGGGCGGTCACTTCCGGCCCGTCTAGATAGACTTCGTAATAGCCCGCCCGGGCTTTCTCGCGCTCGTGGGAAAACGGCGAGGCATAGGCACCGCGGTCGAGGCTCGCTGCGGTGTAATTTCTCACCGGCATCACCAGCAAGTCGCAGAGGTCGTCGCAGCCGGTGCCGCTGAGATGGGTGTGGGAGAAGCCGTAGAGGAGCGAGTCGGAGTAGTGGTAGCCGGAGCAGCCGTCCCAGTCGCCGCTGCGCGGACGAGTATCCGGGCTGAGCTGCACCATCCCGAACGGCCAA
Source organism: bacterium (assembly GCA_963649415.1). GTDB lineage: Bacteria > Bacteroidota > Bacteroidia > Bacteroidales > UBA932 > Cryptobacteroides. The sequence continues at coordinate 544 of CAVJHI010000034.1, read as the reverse complement.
GCCGCCCCGGGGAAGGTATGTCCGGTGAAGTCCGTCCCGACCATCGGGTCAACATATGACGCCAGTGCACTTGCCAGCGCCACCGCAAGCAAAATGATTTTCATCAGTTTCGGTGTTATCTTTACAAAGATAAAAATAAAAATCACTAAAAGCGCAGAGCATCACTTCATCCGGTCTCCCGGAGCTTGACCGCTTTGATGTGGCGGGCACTTCGTGTGGGCTCCGGAAGGTTTCAGAAAGTCATAACCCTGGATGACCTTTTTAGGTAGGCAAATCCGTGGCCGCGCGCTGCGTCCAATAAGGCATTTCGAAACGGGACAATATGTAAAATAGGGCATTGAAAATACGAGAAAACCGCAGAATAAGGCATCTTGCCAAATAATTTCCATATCTTTGCATTCAGGATATCGATGTAATATGAATACTGGGAAAGAAGAAAGAATTATAGACAAGAGGAGTCTGGAAACTATACTTGTAGATCAGAAGTCAGAGATTGGCCGCTGGCGGGATGAGCAGTTATGTTCCCGATACGAGGAAAGGCTTG
>CAVJHI010000033.1:0-23206 GCA_963649415.1 bacterium | reverse complement strand
GCCGCTGATACACAAAGAACTCCGACCGAAAATTCGGCCGGAGTTCTTGTAGTCCCTACAGGAATCGAACCTGTATTTAAGGTTTAGGAAACCTCCGTTCTATCCGTTGAACTAAGGGACCGCGACGGAGAGCTGTCTTACTCGGCGTTCTTGACGACGATCTGACGGCCTCTGTAGTAACCGCACTCTGGGCATACGCGATGATACATCACCGTGGCGCCGCAGTTAGAGCAGGTAGCAAGGGTAGGAACCGGTGCAAAGTCGTGGGTACGACGCTTGTCCCTGCGCTGCTTTGAAAGTTTGTGTTTCGGATGTGCCATTTCTTTATTTTTTAAATATTATTTACTCAAATACTTGGTAGTCTCGCTGTTGCATTCTCCGTCGGGGTGGACTCGCTGGAGCGGGAGAGAGATGCATATATAGTCGTATATGTCCTGACTCAGGTCCAGCTCGGCTCCCTCGGGGGTGTAGTCCTCCTCAAAGGAAGTCTCCACCTCCAGCACCAGATCCTCCAGGCATCTGTCGCAAGCGACCGTCACGGTCCCGCCTATCTCGCAGGAAGCGTGGGCTGTCAGTCCCTTGTTGAGGATGGAAGCGGCCACTGAGATGTCCGCATCGAGGATTTCGGTGTTGCCGAAAGATTCAAAGAACTCGCGCCCGGCCTTCCACTCAAATCGCTTCGTCCCGGGCCCCAGGTCAATCAGTCTGACTACAAAGGGTTGCAAAGGTAGTAAAAATTTTTGCTATTGTCAATCTTCGTTGTCGCTATTTCTTTTTCTTGCCAGCGGATCGAGCAATATTTTGCGGATTCTCATATGGTGAGGGGTCACTTCCACGAGCTCATCTTCCTGGATGTACTCGAGCGCCTCCTCGAGGGAGAACTTTATGGCCGGAGGGAGGACAATCTTCTCGTCTGAGCCCGCTGCACGCACGTTGGTGAGCTTTTTGGTCTTGCAGACATTGATGTTGAGGTCCCTCTCGCGGGTGTGCTCGCCGATTACCTGGCCGGCATAAATCTCCTCGCCCGGATCCACGAAGAAGCGGCCGCGGTCGAGAAGCTTGTTCATCGAGTAGGCGATGGCCTGACCGGTCTCGAGGGAAACGAGCGAACCGTTGTTGCGGCGCTCGATTTCGCCCTTGAACGGCTGATATTCCTTGAAGCGGTGAGCCACTACCGCCTCGCCCTGGCTGGCTGTGAGCAGGTTGGAGCGGAGTCCCATCAGTCCGCGGGTCGGAATCTCGAACTCGAGCAGGGTGCGGTCTCCGCGCGGCTCCATATGGATCAGAGCTCCCTTGCGGCGGGTGGAAATCTCGATGGCCGCGCCCACGAATTCCTCAGGAACCTCGATTGAGAGTTCCTCGATAGGCTCGCAACGCTGTCCGCCGATGGTCTTGTCCAGTACCTTAGGCTGCCCGACCTGAAGTTCGAAGCCCTCGCGGCGCATCGTCTCGATAAGCACGGAGAGATGCAGCACGCCACGGCCGTACACCACGAAGGAGTCGGCGCTCAGGCCCGGCTTGACGCGGAGCGCGAGGTTCTTCTCGAGCTCCTTCTCCAACCTCTCCTTGAGGTGGCGGGAAGTTACGAACTTGCCGTCCTTGCCGAAGAAAGGGGAGTTGTTGATGGTGAAGAGCATACTCATCGTAGGCTCGTCTATCGCTATAGGCGCAAGCGCCTCAGGATTCTCGAAGTCCGCGATGGTGTCGCCGATCTCGAATCCCTCGATGCCCACGACGGCGCAGATGTCGCCGCAGTGAACCTCATCGACATTGGTCTTGCCGAGTCCCTCGAACACCATCAGCTGCTTGATCTTCTGCTTCTGGATCACGTCGTAGCGCTTGCAGAGGCTGATCTGCTGACCGGTGCGCAGGCTGCCGCGGGAGATTCTTCCGACGGCGATACGACCTACATAAGGTGAATATTCAAGAGAGGTGATGAGCATCTGAGGCGTGCCCTCTACCACTGCCGGAGCAGGGATTTCCTTGAGAATGGTATCGAGAAGCGGGGTGATGTCGCTGGTCGGCTGCTTCCAGTCGAGGGACATCCAGCCCTGCTTGGCGGAGCCATAGACGGTCGCGAAGTCGAGCTGCTCGTCGGTTGCGTTGAGGTTGCACATCAGGTCGAAGACCTCCTCCTGCACCTCGTCCGGGCGGCAGTTCGGCTTGTCCACCTTGTTGATCACGACGATAGGCTTCTTGCCGAGCTGGAGCGCTTTCTGAAGCACGAAGCGGGTCTGAGGCATACAGCCCTCAAACGCGTCCACAAGCAGCAGCACGCCGTCCGACATGTTCAGCACCCTCTCGACCTCTCCTCCGAAGTCGCTATGGCCCGGAGTGTCTATGATGTTGATTTTGACGCCTTTGTAGATGACTGATACATTCTTGGCGAGGATGGTGATACCTCTCTCGCGCTCAAGGTCGTTGTTGTCAAGTATCAGCTGCCCGAGGTTTTCAGGCTGGCGTACAAGGTTGGCCTGATAAATCATTCTGTCGACGAGGGTAGTCTTGCCGTGGTCGACGTGGGCGATAATAGCTATATTTCTGATTTCCTGCATAATTCCGCAATACCATCCGGGATGCCGCAAGCTGCCGGGCAGTCGGCCCCCGATAAATCGTGCAAAGTTACGGAATTCTTGAGAAAAATAATTCTTATCTTTGTCAGTTATGTGCAAAAAGTGTCTGATAGCGCTAATTTCGGCCCTGGCCGTGCTCTGTTCCTGCGGGAGCGGAGGGGGGCAGCGTGAGCGGGAAGACCTTCCCGACCTGCTCGCCGCCGTGCCTTCGGATGCGCTGGCGCTCTGCTGCTCTTCCACCGTTGAAGGGGCACTCTCGCCGCTCGACTCCACCGATGCGCTCCGAAAAATGGACCTCAGTGCATTCAGGGATTCGCCCGCCGTGCTCTCGCTGAGCTACAACGGCTCGCTCGTCTCTATACTTGCCATCGGCACCGGAGACGCCGCCGAGGCGCCTGCAGTCGCCGCCCGCAGGGGGATACAGGTAAAATTCTTCCCTCCCGACGCCGCGAGCGGCAGGCAGGGCATCCTCGCCCTCACCGCATCAGATTCACAGATGGTCGCGCTCTCAAGGCACATCTCCGAGGGCCGCTCCATCTTCGACGCTCCCGGATTTGCACAGGCCGCCGCGCTCACCGCGGGGGAGGATTTCTCCATCTACCGCAACTCCGGAGCTTTGCACCTGCTGCCCAAGGGCTTTCTCGGCGATATGTTCCCGCGCCGCACTCTCGCCCGCTTCCTGCACGGGGCGGCGAACTGGACGGTGGTGCTGCCAGACGGCGATGAAAGCATTGTCAAGACCTCCCAAGGCCAGGAAGATACATATTTTGTAAATATACTCTCGTCGCTTCCTCTCTCCGAGTGCCGTCTGGGCGAAATCCTCCCGGACAGCACGGATTTTGCACTTTCCCTGCCGTTGCCGGAGGGCGCGTTCAGGGAAGCCTACGAGAGATATATGGACGCTTCCGTCAAGATGACGCAATACGGCAAGCGGCTCGCGGCTCTCAAGGCCCAGACGGGCAAGGATCCGCTCAAGTGGGAGCGGGAGCTCGATCTGAGGGAGATTGCCCTGATTCGCCGAGGCGGCCGCGCCGCGGTGCTGCTCAGGCCTGCCAAGCCTCTCGCAGACAGCGACTTGGAGGACAATCCGTACCGCGGATTCCTCCCGGCGCTCTACGGCAACGCCTTCTCCCTCAAGGATGACTCCTGCAGGGGGGCGGTGTTCGGATGGTATATTATAGGTAGCGGCGAGGACGTCGCGGAGTTCCTGAAATTCAGGGAGAAAAGGCAGGATTCAGTCCTGCCCGGCGATGTCTGCCACTTTGTATGTTATAGCTCGGGCCGCCTCGCGGTCTGGGACAGAAAAGGGATAAGAATATGGAATTCAAGTCTGTAAACAAGCTGATAGAGAAGAGCATCAAGGAGAACTGGGAGCGCGACGCGCTGTCCAACTACCAGGGCACCACCCTCCGCTACAAGGACCTTGCGGAGCGCATACGCTACCTGCAGATAGCCTTCGAGCAGTGCGGGCTCAAGAAAGGGGACAAGGTCGCCCTCTGCTCCCGCAACCAGGCCAACTGGGGCGTATGTTTCCTCGCATCAATGACATACGGAGCAGTGCCGGTGCCGATTCTTCACGAATTCAAGGCCGAGAACATCCACTACCTCGTCAACCATTCCGAGGCCAAGGTGTTCTTCGTGGACGAGGTGATCTGGGAGGGACTCTCCGAAGCGGAGATGCCGGGACTGGAGGTCATCGTGCAGATGAATACCCTCAACTTTATCTATTCCCGCAACGCCAACTGCGTGGAAGTCAGGACCAACCTCACCGCCACCTTCAACAAGCTGTACCCCGACGGCTTCACCCAGGACGATGTCTGCTATGTGGAGGACCAGCCCGAGGAACTCGCCCTCATCAACTACACCTCCGGCACATCCGGATTCTCCAAGGGCGTAATGATTCCTTACAGGGCGCTTTGGACCAATATCTACTGTGCCCACGAGATTGCCGAGCCGCAGATGAACTGCGAATCCGAGGTGGTGGCGATGCTGCCGTCCGCGCATATGTACGGAATGATGTTCGAGTTCCTCTACGAGATGACCATCGGCGCGCACGTGCACTTCCTCACCCGCACCCCGAGCCCGAAAGTGATTATGAAGGCGTTCTCCGAGATACATCCGGACATCATCATAGCGGTGCCGCTGATTATCGAGAAGGTCTATAAGAATATGATAAAGCCGATCGTGGACCGCAACAAGGCGTTTATGCGCATCCCGATTGTGGACCAGCTCGTGCTCAAGAAGATCCGCAACGGGATGATAGATGCGTTCGGCGGCCGTTTTGAGGAGATCATTCTCGGCGGCGCGGCGTTCAACCCCGAGGTGGAGAAGTTTCTGCGCAAGATACACTTCCCGTTCACCGTGGGCTACGGTATGACCGAGTGCGCCCCGCTCATCTCCTATGTCAAGTGGTGGAAGACACGCAAGGGCTCCTGCGGCGTGCCGATTCCGGGCTGCGAGGTCCGCATCGACTCCAAGAACCCGCACAAGGAGCCGGGCGAAGTGCAGGTCAAGGGCGGCAATGTCTTCCTTGGATATTACAAGAACAAAGAGGCCACCCGCGCGGCATTCACCAACGACAACTGGTTCAAAACCGGCGACATAGGCGTGATGGACAACGACGGCTACATCTACCTGCGCGGCCGCTCCAAGTGTATGGTGCTCGGCCCGTCCGGGCAGAACATCTATCCCGAGGAGCTGGAAGCGGTCATCAACAATGTTACCTATGTGGTTGAATCCCTGGTGGTTGAGGACAAGGCCGGGCTTGTTGCGCTGATCTACCCTGACTACCATCAGGCCGAGATGGACGGAATGAGCGGCGAAGAGCTGGAGAAGCGCCTCACCGACGGCCTGCCGGAAATCAACAAACTGCTCCCGTCCTACGCGCAGATCCGCAAGATCGAATTTATGCCGGAAGACTTCGAGCGCACCCCGAAGAAGAGCATCAAACGCTATCTTTATCAGAGAAATAAGTAATGAACAAGTTCGACGAGAAATATATTGCCATGGCCGCTATCTGGGCCGGCAACTCCTACTGCAAGCGCCGCCAGGTCGGTGCCCTGCTCGTCAAGGAAAGGATGATAATCTCCGACGGCTACAACGGCACGCCTTCAGGCTTTGAGAATATCTGCGAAGACGAGAACGGCGTCACCAAGCCGTATGTGCTTCACGCAGAGGCTAATGCCATATCCAAGGTGGCGAAGTCCGGCAACAGTTCCGACGGCGCGACCCTCTATGTGACGGCCTCCCCGTGCATCGAGTGCTCCAAGCTCATCATCCAGGCCGGCATCAAGCGCGTGGTTTACAGGGACGAATACCGCCTCACCGACGGAGTTGATCTGCTCCGCAAGGCTGGAATCGAAGTCGAAAAAGTTGACTGACAATGAAGAAGGCATCATCATCACCGGTAACTGTCGCCCTGCTGGGTGTGATAATAGGCGTGCTCGGCGTGCTGGCAGTGCAGGCAATCGCCGGACGCAGCTCTCACCGCATCGGCGTGCAGAGCGCCGGCTGGCAGAAACTCAACCTCATACTCAAGTGCGTGGATGAGAACTATGTCGAGTCCGTGGACCACAAGAAAGTAACCGACGCGGCTGCCGAGGCGGCTCTGCAGGCGCTTGACCCGCACTCGGTGTATATGCTCCCGCAGGCCCTCGAATCCACCGAGGAGAGCCTCGCCGGCAACTTCGACGGCATCGGAATCCAGTTCAATGTGCCCAACGACACGGCAGTGGTCATCGAGGTAATCCCCGGCGGCCCGTCCGAGAAGATAGGTCTGCAGCCGGGCGACCGCCTGCTCAAGGTGGACTCGACTTCCATCGCCGGCGTCAAGTTCCCGCAGGACAGCATGGTCCGCAGGATGAAGGGAAAGGCCGGCACCAAGGTCACGGTGACCGTGCTTCGCGGGCAGGAGGTAATCCCGTTTGAAATCACCCGCGGCAAAATCCCTACCCACTCCGTGGATGCGGCGTTTATGGTCAACGACACCACCGGATACCTGCGTCTCTCCAAGTTCTCCCGCACCTCCGACCGCGAGGTCGCCGAGGCTTCCGACAAGCTGCTCGCCTCCGGAATGAAGCGTATGATACTGGATCTCAGGGACAACAGCGGCGGATTCCTCGACCAGGCCCTGAGTCTCTCCAATATGTTCCTGCCTAAGGACGCCCAGATAGTGTATATGGAGGGCGTACACCGCAAGCGCGAGGACTTCAAGGCCGACGGACGCGGAAAGATGCAGGACATCGCGCTCTCCGTGCTGATTAACGAAGGCACCGCCTCCTCGAGCGAAATCCTCTCGGGAGCCCTGCAGGACAATGGCCGCGCCACGATAGTGGGGCGCCGCTCCTTCGGCAAGGGACTGGTGCAGGAACCGTTCTACTTCACTGACGGGTCCGGGATGCGCATCACCGTGGCGAGATTCTACACCCCGTCCGGCCGCTGCATCCAGAAGCCTTACAGCGAGGACTACGACTACGAAATCTACCGCCGCTACGATGAGGGCGAGATGGTCACCGCCGACAGCATGAAGGTGGAGAACGGGGGCATACTCCCTGACATCTTCGTGCCTGCCGACACCACCCGCGCCGGAGCTTTCTACATCGCCTGCAACCGCAAGGCCACGGCGATGAGATTCGCTTCCGCATTTTTCGATGCGCACAGCGCAGAGCTCTCTGCCATAGACGATTACGGCCGTCTGCTCAGCTACCTCGACCGAGCCGTGACTGAGCGGCGCTTCCTGGATTTCGCCCGCAGCAAGGACGGCATCGCCCCTAAGGACGGCGAGTGGGACATAGAGCGGCAGTACCTGATGACTCAGGTCCGCGCCCTCGTGGGACGCTACTCCAAGCTCGGAGACAATGCCTACTACCATCTCTTCCTGCAGACTGACAATACTTTCAAGGAGGCGCTGGGGCACTGATTTTGCTGCGTGCCGAGTTTGTGACTTTTCATTAAACTTCTGATATCTATGGCATTCCTTCTCTGTCTCATTGCGGTGGTAGTAATCTGCTGCGTGCTGCTCAACAACGCATCCAACAAAGTTGGGATGCCGGTCTTGCTTGCGTTCATCCTGCTCGGCATCGTGTTCGGCAACAACGGCCTCTTCCCGATAAAGTTTGAAGATTATTCGTTCGCCGAGGACTTCTGTACGGTCGCCCTCATATTCATAATGTTCTACGGCGGCTTCGGCACGAGGTGGGAGTCCGCAAAGTGCGTGGCGCTGCCAGCCGGCATTTTGGCCAGCCTCGGAGTGGTGCTGACTGCCGGCCTGACCGGTCTATTCTGCCATTTCGTGCTGCGCTGGGGCTGGATCGAGAGTTTCCTTATGGGCTCGGTGGTCAGCTCTACGGATGCCGCCTCAGTGTTCTCGATTCTCCGTTCGCGCAAGCTCGGTCTCAAGAATAATTCCGCTCCGCTGCTGGAGATCGAGAGCGGCTCCAATGACCCGTTCTCATATATGCTCACGATCATAATGCTCTCGATGATGAAGGGGGACTTCAGCGTGGGGAGCGTGGCGTGGATGTTCTTCTCGCAGCTTGCGTTCGGCATCGGACTCGGCTTGGTGATTGCCCAGGTCAGCATTTTCGCCTTCAAGCGCATCAAGTTCTCCACTTCCGGCTTTGACTCGCTCTTTATGTTCGCGATAGCGCTCTTCTCCTACGCCCTGCCTTCGGCTGTGGGCGGCAACGGCTACCTGAGCGCATACCTGGTGGGCATTCTGCTCGGCAACTCGGAGTTCCCGGGCAAGCGCAACCTGATTGGATTTTTCGACGGCCTGACGGGACTGATGCAGGTGCTGATTTTCTTTATGCTCGGCCTGCTGGCCCGCCCGGCGATGATGCACAAGGTGATACTCCCGGCCATCGGGATATTCCTCTTTATGCTGCTCGTCGCCCGTCCGCTCTCGGTCGGCGCCATCCTGACCCCGTTCCGCAAATTCGGCTTCAAGCAGCAGGCGCTCGTCTCGTTCGTGGGCCTGAGGGGGGCGGCGTCCATCGTGTTCGCCATCTTCGCGACTGTGGGCAACGATGCGCTGCAGAACGACATACTCAATGTGGTCTTCTGTCTGGTGCTGCTGTCCATCTCGCTGCAGGGCTTCTTCCTGCCGCGTGTGGCGCGCAGGTTGGGGCAGATCGACGACGATGCGGATGTGATGAAGACGTTCAACGACTTCTCCGACGAGACTGATTTGCACTTCAGCAAGCTGGTCATCGGCGCGGACAATCCGTGGAAAGACCTTATGATCAAGGATATAGGTCTCCCGAAGAATATGCTCTTCTGCATGCTGGTGCAGCCCGACGGGACTTCGGTCGTGCCTAAGGGCGACACTGTCCTGCACGAGGGCGACAGCGTGATAATGTGCACAAAGGCGTTCCGCAGCGACACTTCGTTCCGGCTCGTGGAGCAGGAAGTGCTCAAGGGCAGCCGTCTGGCGGGGAAGACCCTGCAGGAATACAGCGAGTCCGAGCACAATCAGGTCGTGCTCATCAAGCGCGGCACCGACAGTATAATCCCGAACGGCAGCACCGTGCTCCGCGAGGGCGATGTTATGTATCTGAATATGGGGAGGTAAACTGATATGAGTTCAATAGCAATAGATTTAGGCGCGACCAGCGGCCGCGTAGTTTTGGGTAAATATACAGGAGACAGCATCGAAATGACTGAGCTCCACCGCTTTCCCAACCATATAATAAGGGTTGGCGGGCGCAGTTACTGGGACCTTTGGGCCCTCTGGCACGAGATCCTGACCGGTCTGGGCAAGGCCGCAAGGAGCGGAGAAATGATAGAGTCCATAGGCGTGGATACCTGGGGAGTGGATTTCGTGCTGCTCGGCAAGGACGGACAGATCCTCGCGCAGCCGCGATCCTACAGGGATGACTACACAGTAGGGGTTCCGGAGAAATTCTTTGAACAAATCCCCCGCGAAACTCTCTACCGCAGGACCGGAATTCAGATAATGAATTTCAACACCGTCTTCCAGCTCTATGCGATGAGCCGCGAAGGCAATTCGGCGCTGGAAGCCGCTGACAGCCTGCTGCTTATGCCGGATGCTGTCTCGTATATGCTTACCGGGGAGAAGGTCTGCGAATACACGATGCTCTCCACCACGGCGCTTATGAATCCCGAGACGCACGACTTCGATGACGAGATTCTCGCTGCGGCGGGAGTGGACCGGAAGCTCTTCGGAAGGAGGGTGATGCCCGGCGAACTGGTAGGCACGCTGACCGCCGAAGTGGCCGCTCAGACGGGTCTGGAGCAGATTCCGGTATTTGCCGTGGCAGGACACGACACCGGTTCAGCGGTGGCTGCAGTGCCTGCAACGGATGAAAATTTCGCATATCTGAGCTCTGGCACCTGGTCGCTGATGGGCGTGGAAGCGCCTAGGCCGATAGTGACCGACGAGTCATTCGGGATGAACTACACCAACGAGGGCGGAGCCGAAGGCAATATCCGCTTCCTCAAGAATATAACTGGTATGTGGCTGCTGGAGAGGTGCCGCGCCGCCTGGGAAGCGGAAGGACGCAAGTATAGCTATGCGCAGATTGCCGCGATGCTGGGCGAGGGCGATGCTTTCCGCAGCCTGATTGACCCGGACGATGCCCGCTTCGCCAATCCCGAAGACATGCCGAAGGCCATCGCGGACTGTTGCCGCGAGCACGGAGAGCCTGTCCCGGAGAGCGATGCGCAGTTCGTACGCTGCATCTTCGCCTCCCTTGCGCTGAAATACCGCGTAGTTCTCGGCCGCCTGCAGAAGCTTACCGGAGAGAAGATAGAGCGCCTGCACATCATCGGCGGCGGCTCGCTGAATGATGCTCTCAACCAGATGATTGCAGATTCGATAGGGCTTCCTGTCATCGCCGGCCCAGCAGAAGCCACCACCGCCGGCAACCTGATGGCGCAGTTCGTGGGCCTCGGCCTTGCAGCCAATATGTCGGGTATGCGCAGCGCCCTCGCGTCCGACCCGTCGCTCCGCAGATTTGAGCCTCGCCCCGGAGAGCAGTGGACAGAGGCCCGCAATCGTTACAGTAAACTCATATAATCGTATAATATTATGAAACAGGAACTTATAACCAAGGCATACGAAATAGCCAAAGAGCGTTATGCCGAATTCGGAATTGACACAGAAAAAGTCCTCTCTCAGCTTCAGGACTTCCACCTCAGCATGCACTGCTGGCAGGCCGACGATGTAAAGGGCTTCGAGGTCCAGGCAGGCGCTCTCTCCGGAGGCATCCAGTCCACCGGAAATTATCCGGGGGCCGCACGCAATATAGACGAACTCCGCGCCGACATCCTCAAGGCAAAGAGCCTCATCCCGGGCACCCACAGGCTTAACCTGCACGAGATTTACGGAGACTTCCAGGGCAAAGTGGTGGATCGCGACGAAGTTACTCCGGAATACTTCCAGAGCTGGATTGAGTGGGGACGCGAGAACAATACGAAGCTCGACTTCAACTCCACCTCGTTCTCCCATCCGAAGAGCGGCAATCTCTCCCTCGCCAACCCTGACAAGGGCATCCGCGACTTCTGGGTAGAGCACACCAGGCGCTGCCGCGAGATAGCGGACGCCATCGGCAAGGCGCAGGGCGACCCTTGTATTATGAATGTCTGGGTGCACGACGGATGCAAGGATGTGTCAGTCAATCATTTCCTCTTCCGCAGCCTGCTCAGGGACTCCCTCGACAGAATCTTCGCGGACAAGAAGGAGAATATGAAGGACTGCATCGAGGGCAAGGTCTTCGGTATCGGTCTGGAGAGCTTCACCGTGGGCTCACACGATTTCTATACGGCTTATGCCGCTCAGAACGGTAAGATTCCGACCATCGACACCGGCCACTATCATCCGACCGAGAGCCCTGCCGACAAGGTTTCCGCCCTTCTGTGCTTCGTGCCGGAACTCATGCTCCACGTCAGCCGTCCGGTACGCTGGGACTCCGACCACGTGACCATTATGGACGACAACACCGCCGAACTCTTCTCTGAGATTGTGCGTGCAGATGCTCTCGACAGGGTTCACTACGGACTTGACTACTTCGACGGCGCTATGAACAGGGTCGGCGCCTATGTGACCGGCTCCCGCGCTGCCCAGAAATGTATGCTTAAAGCGCTGCTCGAGCCTAAGGAACTGATTTCCAAGTATGAGCTCGAGGACCGTCACTTCGAGGTGCTCGCTCTTCTCGAGGAGTGCAAGGCCCTGCCTTGGAACGCCGTCTATGACGAGTTCTGCGTTCGCAACAATGTCCCTGCAGGCAGTGATTTCATCGCCGAGGTGCAGGCTTATGAGGCGGCTGTAACATCTAAAAGGTAAGCATTTATGGAAATTCTGCTCGGACTTCTCATAATCGCGGTAGGCAGTTTCTGCCAGTCGAGCTCCTATGTCCCGATCAAGAAGATGCAGAAGTGGAGCTGGGAGAGTTACTGGCTCACGCAGGGCATCTTCGCGTGGATAATCTTCCCGCTGCTCGGCGCGCTCCTCGCAGTCCCGGCCGGAAGCAGTCTCGGGGAAATCCTCTCCGCCGACTCTTCCGCAGCCCTCAAAGCTATGGGATTCGGCGCGCTCTGGGGAGTCGGAGGCCTGACCTTCGGCTTGAGTATGCGCTATCTCGGAGTCGCTCTGGGCCAGTCGCTTTCGCTCGGCCTCTGCGCCGCTGTCGGAACTCTCCTTCCGGCGATCGTCGCCCGTGAGGACCTCTTCCACGGCAGCGGCCTGATTCTTCTCATCGGTGTCTGCCTCACCATCGCCGGTATCGCCGTGATCGGCTATGCCGGAGCCCTGCGCTCGCGCCAGATGAGCGAGGAGGACCGCAAGAAGGCCATCGCCGATTTTGCCCTCACCAAGGGACTCCTCATCGCGGTGCTCGCGGGCGTGATGTCCGCCTGCTTCAATCTGGGTCTCGATGCGGGCAAATCCCTCCAGGTCACCGGCATGAAGCCGCTCTTCGCCACGCTCCCGGCCACTCTGATGGTCACTCTCGGAGGTTTCGTGACGAATGCCGCCTACTGCCTGTACAAGAATTTCCGCAACCATACATTCTCCGATTACGCTGACACCAAGGTGCTTGGCAACAATTTGCTCTTCTGCGCCCTGGCCGGCCTGCTTTGGTACAGCCAGTTCTTCGGGCTAGGAGTCGGCAAGTCGTTCTTTGAGGAAGGCTCAGTGGTGATGAAATTCTCCTGGTGCATACTTATGGCGCTGAATGTAATCTTCTCCAATATTTGGGGCATCATCCTCAAGGAGTGGAAGGGCTCGGGGCGCAAGACTGCCACCGTGCTGGTCTGCGGACTTGCGCTGCTGGTGTTCTCGCTTGTTTTCCCTAATCTTTTTTAAGTAAATGAAATCCGTATTGGAAAACCGTCCGCAGCTTAAACGCTGCATCGATGAAGTCGCCGAGGTGGCCGGATATCTCTGGGAGAAGGGATGGGCCGAGAGGAACGGCGGCAATATAGTCGTAAATATTACCGAGTGGGTGGATGCTGAACTGGCGGGGATGTCTGCCATAACGGAGAAAGTCCCTATGGTCCAGACTCTTCCGCAGCTCAAGGGCTGCTGGTTCTTCTGCAAGGGCACCAACCGCCGCATGCGCGACCTCGCCCGCCGTCCTATGGAGAACGGCTCGATTATCCGCATCTGCGACGACTGCGCAAGCTACGAAATCGTTGCCGACAACCCTGTCAAGCCTACTTCCGAACTGGCGTCACACCTCGCGATGCACGCACTTATGCTCGAGCGGGGCAACGGCTACAAGGCCTCACTCCACACGCATCCGATTGAGCTCGTAGCTATGACCCATCACCGCCCGTTTCTGCAGAAGGATGTCCTGACCAAGCTCCTCTGGTCGATGATTCCGGAGACCCGCGCGTTCTGCCCCAAGGGACTGGGCATCATACCTTACAAGATGCCTTCGTCTGCAGAACTTGCCGACGCTACGGTCGCGCAGCTCGACGAATACGATGTCGTGATGTGGGAGAAGCACGGGGTCTGCGCTGTCGGCCCGAACATTATGGAGGCCTTCGACCAGGTGGATGTGCTCAACAAGTCCGCACTCATCTACGAGGCCGCCTGCAATATGGGCTTCACTCCCGAAGGGATGAGCGATGCCCAGATGAATGAGCTTAAGGAGGCCTTCGGACTGTAGCGCCCGCATTTTTAGAAAAAAATTCTGTCAAGCCTTTGTAAATAATTTAAAAAAATATAGATTTGCATTATTAAGACTACGGCATGAACAACGCTTGCTCATATTCTTTCGGGTTTTACTTTTACTTTTACTTTGCAAAAAGGTAAGAGCGGGAATCTGTGTAAGCATCCGAGTCATACAGTACAGAATTTTAGATACTCCCGCAACTAAAGCTGCGGGAGTTTTTTTATAGTGTATATGGACAGAATAGCAATTCAGGGCATCGACGGCTGCAACCACTTCATCGCGGCGCAGGACTATTTCGCGGGCCGCGACATCGCCTGCGTGGACTGCGATACTTTCACGGACCTCGCCGACACGGTCGAGAAGGACCCGTCGATACTTGGAATAATGGCGGTCGAAAATACTATCGCCGGCAGTATTCTCCAGAATTACAGGCTGATAGAGTCGCGCGACCTGGTGATTGTGGGGGAGTACAAACTTCGCATCAAGCACGCCCTGGCGGCCCTGCCGGGAGCGGAGATTTCCGATATCAGGGAGGTGAATTCCCATCCTATGGCGCTCCGCCAGTGCGCCGAGTATCTGGAAAACCTTCCGGGGGTGAAGCTGGTGGAGAAGGAAGATACGGCGGGAAGTGCCAAATGGATAAGCGAAAACGGCCTGCGTGACCACGCCGCCATCTGCCCGGCCGGAGCTGCGGCCCTCTATGGGATGAATGTGCTTGCGGATGGGATTGAAACCAATAAACGCAATTTCACCCGCTTCCTGATTCTGGCGCACGAAAGCGTGGCTGACCTGGTCCTCAAGGATCTCTGCCCGGAGGGGACGGTCAACAAGAGCACCCTGCTCTTCACTCTCCAGCACACTGCCGGGAGCTTGTCGAAAGTGCTTTCCGTGCTCTCGTTCTATGATATGAATCTCACTATGATTCAATCGGTTCCGATTATCGGAAAAGAGTGGGAATACCAGTTCTACATCAATCTGCTTTACGCCGATTATCATCGCTACCGTCAGGCGATAGATGCAATCAGACCTCTGACGGGCATGCTCAAGGTCCTGGGCGAATATGAGGACGGAAGACAGTCCGTGGCTGACTGAAAACACTGATTATCATGAATAAAGCATTTGCCCCTGCACAGAGAATCTCCGAAGTGAGCGAGTACTATTTCTCTGTTAAAAATAAGGAAATCGCGGAGATGCGCGCCCGCGGCGAGGATGTGATCAATCTCGGCATCGGAAGCCCGGATCTGCCTCCTGTTAAGCGGGTTACGGATACGCTTGCAGCCCAGGCCGCCCGTCCGGATGCGCACGGCTACCAGTCTTATACCGGTATTCCGGAGCTCCGCGGGGCTTTCGCAGACTGGTACGCCCGGAAATATGGCGTGAGTCTCGACCCGGGCTGCGAAATTCTGCCGCTGATGGGCAGCAAGGAGGGTATTATGCACATTTCGATGGCCTTCCTTAATCCCGGTGACGGGGTGCTGATTCCGAATCCGGGCTACCCGACATACAGTTCCGTGTCCAGGCTGGTGGGGGCTAATCTAATCCCGTATGAGCTGGATGAGAACAGGCAATGGCAGCCTGATTTCGAGAAAATCGAGGCTACGACCGACCTGAGCAAGGTCAAGTTGATGTGGTGCAATTACCCGAATATGCCTACGGGCGCTCCGGCCTCGCGCGAACTTTTCGAGCGTCTGGTCGCTTTCGGGCGCAAGTGGGGCATAATAATCTGTCACGACAACCCCTACAGTTTCATCCTCAACGACCATCCTCTGAGCATCCTCGAGGTGGAGGGCGCCAAGGATGTCTGCATAGAGCTCAATTCGCTGAGCAAGACATTTAATATGCCGGGCTGGCGTATAGGCATGGCGGCTTCGAACCGGCAGTTCATCGAGTGGATTCTGCGCGTGAAGAGCAATATGGATTCGGGTATGTTCCGTCCGATGCAGCTCGCCGCAGTCGAGGCCCTGAAGCAGAGCGATGAAGAGTATGCTGCTATGAACGCGGTTTACCGCAGGCGCCGGGGCCTGGCGCGCAGGATTTTGGAGGCGGCGGGCTGCAGCGTTGACGACAGTCAGAGCGGCCTCTTCCTCTGGGGGCGCATCAAAGACATCCCGGCTTCTGACGATTGCGCGTCTAAGCTCTTGAGCGACAGGCTGCTGTACGGCGCGAAAGTGTTCCTTACGCCGGGCTTCATCTTCGGAAGCTGCGGACGGAATTATATGCGCATCTCGCTCTGCAGCAAGGAGGAAAAGCTGCAGGAGGCACTGGAAAGAATAGAAAATTATAGATAATATTATGGAAATCAAGAAATTGGAACTCAAGGGCGTGGATCTGCGCAGACCGGTGGTCATCGCGGGACCGTGCAGTGCGGAGACCCGGGAGCAGGTGCTCGAGACGGCAGAGAAACTAGCCGCGAACGGCGTTAAGATTTTCCGGGCAGGCATTTGGAAGCCGCGCACGCAGCCGGGCGGATTTGAAGGCGTGGGCGTGCCGGGACTTGCCTGGCTGCGGGAAGTGAAGGAGAAGTACGGGATGCTGACGGCGACCGAGGTGGCAACCCCGCAGCATGTGTTCGAGGCGCTGAAAGCCGGCGTGGATGTGCTCTGGATCGGGGCGCGCACGGTGACCAACCCTTTCGCGATGCAGGCTCTCGCCGACGCGCTGCGCGGGACCGATTTGCCCATCCTGGTCAAGAATCCGGTCAACCCTGACCTGGAGCTCTGGATTGGCGCGATTCAGCGGCTCTGGAACTCGGGGCTCCGCAATATCGGCGTGATTCACCGCGGTTTCAGTTCTTACGACAAGAAGATTTACCGCAACGCCCCGCTCTGGCACATCCCTATCGAGCTGCGGCGCCGATTCCCGGAGATGACGATTTTCTGCGATCCGAGCCATATCGGAGGCAAGCGCGAACTCGTGGCTCCGCTCTCGCAGCAGGCGATGGACCTCAATTTCGACGGCCTAATCATCGAGAGCCACTGCGATCCCGATCACGCGCTGAGCGACGCAGCGCAGCAGCTTACCCCGGATAGTCTAGACTATATACTCAATATGCTGGTAATCAGAGACAATGTGCAGACGACGGAGAATATAACCGTGCTGCGAAAGGAAATCGACGAACTGGACACCCAGCTGCTTCAGCTGCTCGCCAAGCGTATGGGCATCTCGTGCGAAATCGGTACCTACAAGAAGGAGCACAATATGCCTATCCTCCAAAGCAACCGCTACGATGAGATCCTGAAGAGCCGCCGCGAGATGGGGGAGAAGCTCGACCTGGACGGGGAGTTCATTAACAAAATCATGACGAGCATCCACGAGGAGTCGGTACGCGTGCAGATGAAACTGATGGAGAAATGAGAATTCTGATACTTGGGGCAGGCAAGATGGGGAGCTTTTTCTCCGATCTGCTGAGCTTTGACCACGAGGTGGCCGTGATGGAGAGCGACAGCGCGAGACTGCGATTCGTGTACAATGTCTATCGCTTCACCACGCAAGAGGAGGTGGAAAACTTCCGTCCCGAGCTGGTAATCAATTGCGTGACGCTGAGTTGCACGATCCCGGCATTCGAGGCTCTGCTGCCGCATATCGGCACTTCCTGCATCATATCCGACATCGCTTCGGTTAAGACGGGACTGAAAGAATTTTACGAAAGTACGGGGATGCGCTATGTGAGCGTGCACCCGATGTTCGGCCCGACCTTCGCTAATCTGGGCAATCTGCAGAGCGAGAATGCGATTATAATCAACGAGCCCTCCTCCGGCGGGGTGCGCGGTTCGGACCCTGTGGGCCTAGAGTTCTTCCGCAGCCTGTTCGGCTCCCTGAAACTCAATGTGCGCGAATATACTTTCAGCGAGCACGATGAGGTCGTGGCGTATTCGCTGACGATTCCGTTCGCCTCGACACTGGTGTTCGGCGCGATAATGAAGCATCAAGATGTGCCCGGGACAACCTTCAAGCGGCACCTCGCCATCGCCCGCGGCCTTCTCGGCGAGGATGACTTTCTGCTTTCTGAAATTCTATTCAACCCCCACTCCATCTCGCAGCTCGACAAGATCATCTCGGAGCTCGGCACCCTCAAGGACATAGTCGCCCGCCGCGACAACGCCGAGATGAAGTCTTTCCTCGACCGCGTCCGCCGCAATGTAGATTGAGGACGCTGCTTTGCCCTCGCTTGCCCACCCTGAACGGCCCCCGAGCCTGTCGAGGGGCGGCCGTAGATGAGGTCGGCCCCGACGAGTCTGAGCTGATCCTGACCGATGCCGAAAGACTTTTGCACACGGTACTTGCCGCCAACCTTGGCGACTACTTAATTCGCAACTGTTGAGGGAGGGGTAGCCCCCTATAAGAGAAGGGAGAGGATGTCGGCGGCCAACTGGTCGATGGTGAGGCGGTTCACGCTGAGGAGGGCGGAGAGGTCGTAGCGGTCCTCGAAGTGTTTGCGCTCACCGCGGACCAGGACTTTCATATCGCTGTCGCCGTAGTAGCGGGCAATCTTTTCGCCCCAGCCGCCGTCCACCTGACCGTCCTCGAGGGTAATTACCGCTTCGTGGTCTTCCTTGAGGGAGTCAAGAGCTTCGGTATCGAGGGCCGTGATGATGCCCGGATTGATAAGCGTGGCGTCTATTCCCTTCTGAGCCAGAGCCTCGCGAAGCTCCTCTCCTTTCTGGAAATACGCGCCGAGCCCCAGGATGGCGACGCGGCTGCCGCGGTGCGCGACCTCATACTGAGGTACGGACCAGTCACGGAGGGACGTATTGGCCGAAGGCCGCGAAATCACGCCGTTCACGGGTACCCGGATGGCGACGGGGTGCTCCCGGTAGGAGAGCGCCCACTCGAGCATCGCGAAGTACTCCTCCCGGCAGCTCGGAGCCAAGTAGATGAGATTCGGGATGTTGCAGAGGAGCGGAATGTCGTAGAGGCAGGTGTGCGTGACGTCGTTCATACTCTCGAGGCCGCCCCAGAAGACGAGCATCAGGGCAGGGTTGTCGTTGATGCAGAGGTCCTGCGAAAGCTGGTCGTAGGTGCGCTGGATGAAGGTGCTGTAGACGCCCCAGACGGGTTTGCCGCCGCGTTTGGCGATGCCGGAGGAGAGAGCGACCGCGGTCTCCTCGGCGATGCCGACGTCCACGAACTGCTTTCCTGCCCTCCGGCGGCGCTCTGCGGTAAATCCGAAGACGGTCGGAGTGCCGGAAGTAATCGCCACGAGCTCAGGCATTTGCTTCATTTTATCGAGCAGATACTCGGCTGTCAGCGGAGCGTAGTCCTCAGCGGAAGCGCCAGACATCTTGCTCTCTCCGGTCGCGATTTCGAACGGACCGCCGTAATGCCACTGCTCCTTGTTCTGCTCGGCATAAGGCAGGCCCTTGCCTTTCAGGGTATTGATGTGCACGACGGTCGGGTGGTCGGTGTCCTTGACCTTGCGGAACGCTTCGACAAGGGACTCGACATTGTTGCCGTCGGCGACATAAGTGTAGTCTAAACCCATGGCTTTGAACAGATTAAGCTCGGCCTTGCCGTCTGTTTCGCGAAGGAGCTGCAGATTCTTGTACAGGCCTCCGTGGTTCTCGGCGATGGACATCTGGTTGTCGTTAACGATGATGATGAGGTTGCTGCCGAGTTCGGAACCGGCGAAATCCAGACCTTCGAGCGCTTCGCCGCCGCTCAGAGACCCGTCGCCGATGACGGCGATGATGTTCTCTTTTTCGCCTTTGAGGTCACGTGCCTTGGCGAGGCCGCAGGCGAGGCTGACGGAGGTGGATGTATGGCCGATCACAAAATGGTCGTGCTCGCTTTCGGAAGGCTCGCTATAGCCTGAAACATCTTCATAATGAGCCTGATCCATAAAGGCTTCCTTGCGGCCGGTGAGAATCTTGTGGGCGTAGCTCTGGTGGGAGACGTCGAAGACGATTTTGTCGGCCGGTGAGTTGAAGACATAATGGAGGGCGACGGTGGCCTCGACCATTCCGAGGTTAGGGCCGACGTGCCCGCCGTGATTGCTGAGTTTTTCTATGAGATAGTGTCTGGTCTCATCTGCAAGTGTCTGAAGCTGATTGATTTGGAGCTTCTTGATGTCCGCGGGACCGTTGATGTTTTCAAGATACATATTGATGACTGTTTATTTCGTATTGTAATGCGGGCCGTGCTACAGCGTCTCGTCGAAGAAGGCCACGATTCGCTGCTGCTCGGCCTTGCCGCAGTGGTGAGGGCCGTCGAAGAATTCGGTGCGGAGCTGCCCGTGGGCGCCCTTCTCATCGTAGATGGCATTCATCCGGCGGAAGCTCTCCTCCACGGCATAGACCGGGAAGAGCTTGTCCTTAAGGCCGTTGAGGAATAGGAACGGCTTGGGCGCGAGCTTCTGCGCGATGTCGGGGAAGTCGTATTTCTCGCGCAGCTCCGGGATGAGCATCGAGTAGTCGGAAGCCTTGTACGGGGTGCTGCAGGTCTCCTTGAGCGTCATCCAGCAGAGCGCCACGCCGGCTTTGATGTCATCGCAATAAGCTCCGAGCAGCCAGCTGCGGTGCGCGCCCATTGACCAGCCGAAGCAGCCTATGCGCTCAGCGTCAACGCAGTCCAGGCCCCCTACAATCTCTGCGGCCCGGGCGTCTTCCCGGATGGTCTGCTCAGCCCAGACTATACCCTTGCGCTGAAGACTGTCATAGACCGTCTTCTGACCCTCATATACTTGAGGGCTGAGCTCCTCGAGGTCTCCCTCCTCGCCGCAGAACTTCACCCGCGACCATTTCTGGCAGAGCTCCGTGCTCCGCGAACCCCAGTAAAGCATATCCGGGGCAATCACCACATATCCCAATCTCGCCAGACTGTCGGCGAAATAAACCCCGTCGAAGCCGCTGTCAACCCACTGCTGCGCCGAGAGCTTGATATTGAGCGGAGCGCTCGGGAGCGGGCGCACCAGCTTCTCCTTGCCGATATCGAAGCGCGCACCGTGGTCGTGCAGCATCACCAGGGCCGGGCGCTTGTCCTTGGCCGAAGCCCCGTCCGGGACGAGCAGGTAGGACTGCACCCTCTCCTCCGGGGACACATTGTATTCCACGAGCTTGCAGACATATCCGTCCCGCTGCTCCTCTTCGATCACTGTAAACGCTTCCTGCTTCTTCCCGCAGGAGACCGCTGCCGCCAGCAGCGCGATGAGTAAAATTGATTTGCGCATTACTTATTAAGGTAAAATTGTCCTGTATATTGTTTCCGCATCCAGAATGCAAAGAAACGGTTGGTTATCTGATAGGCGTTCTGCACCTTGGTGACAGTCTCGTTGTCATACAGAGTCTTGATGGCGCTTTGAACGGTGCTGGGACTCTTCAGCGAGTGCTTTTTGACGAAAGTCATCGATGTCACGGATTCGGCTTTGCCTTCCCTCGCGATAGCGATAAGCACCTGTTTTTGAGTGCTTGAAATGCCGCTGAACTGCTCTTCGAATGCCATGGCGCTCAGTTTTATTATGTATTCCAGCACTGTCTCGATATCCTCCCTTGTGGCGCTGCAGCCTTGCCCTGTCCTTGCGTACAGTTCATTGAGAACCCGCTGCATATACCAGGTGTGGCCCTCAAGTAACTCATACAGGTAGTGGAAACTTTCCTCGCTGATCGATTTGCCGGCCCGGGTGAAATGATCCGATGTGAAACTGAAGTATTTGTCCTCGACAATCGGGTCCAGATATAGCGGAGTGCAGCTCATGTAGAACGGTTCCGACGGGCTATTGAATAGCTTGTCCATCAGACGCCGCTTGCTGCCGGAGAAGATGAACAGCGTTTTTTTGCATTTCTGGACATAGGTCCTGAGCAGTTCGAGCACATTCTTTTCTGGGAACTCGGTAATCTGCTGGAATTCATCAATCGCCACCACGCATGGAATTTCGGAACTCTCCAGGTACGCGAAGATTTCCTGCAAGCTGTCCTTTGGACGCGTGATTTCTCCGAGGGAGAGATCGAAACATACCTCTCCGCTGACGGGATTCACTTTCAAACCGGCGCGCAATGACTTTGCGAAAGAGAAGAAGTTGTCCCAGATTTTCTTCTCCTTGCTCTTGAGGCTGTCGGTTATTGCCTGACCTAGAAACAGAATCATCTCCGACAGTGAAGATGCGGCGTACAGGTCGATGTTGAAAGTTCGGAAGTTGCTGCAGATGTCATCCTGAGCGAATGTGTGTCCGATAAGACCCGATTTCCCCATCCTTCGTGGAGAAACCAGCACCGTATTCCTGCCGTTGCAGATGTTGTCAATCAAGACTTTGGTCTCGAATTCCCTATCGCAGAAATACTCCTCGGAAATATATTCTCCTGTGATGATAAACGGGTTGAACGTGTTCATATTGCGGTTGCTTATTCCGCAAAGTTAATCCATTTCCCCGATTATTCAAACTTAAATTATTTAAAGTTCAATAATTGAAACTTAGGTAATGGTAAAATACTGAGTTGTACTGGGTTAAAAATTGAAGCCCAGGCCGATTGCGGCATCGAGGCTGCGAAAGGCGGTGGTGGAGATGCCGGCATAGACGGCTAAACGGCCGAATCTCATCAGCGCGCCGGCATCGGCCGCGAGGCCGCTCAGCGATGCATCGCTGACCCTGGCCCAGGCGCCGGCACTGTCCTGCCAGAGCAGCAGCCTCCTGCCGTAGCCCGCTCCCGCACAGACATATAGCCATTTATTGCACTGAAAGGCACCGCCTGCCGTTATCGAAAGTTTCGACACCCTGCTCTCCCCGCCGGTCCAGATATAACCCTCCGCCGTCGTGCCGTCCCGGCTGCAGTCGTAGCTGTGGGCGGGGGAGTTGAAATTGCTCTGAAACCTTAGATATCCTCCGACCTTCCTGCACCACAGCGCCATCGCCCCGGCAGACGGGTCGGGAGCGGAAACCGTGGCCAATATGCTGAGCCCCAGTGGCTTCCATCCTTTCTTCACGACCTCCGCCGGAGCCTGTACATAGACTATCGAATCCCTGACTACCACGGTATTGCGGACCGCCGGCTGCGGAGTGATGAGGGTGAGCTCATAGACTGCGGCCGATTCGAGCGCCGTGCCGAGATAGTAGTCCCGGATTATCCCGAATTCCTTGTGCCGTATGGTGATTTTGCGGACCTTCTCCGGGACATAAACCCAGATTTCGCCGATTTCCTGCTTGACTGAGACGACTCCCATCACTCCCACATCGAAGTCGAAGCCGCTCGCGGGAGTCACCACCTTGATCAGCGCAGACTTGTGCCCATTCTGGTCGTTGACCGGGTAGTTGCTGCGGGCGTCGAGATCCCAGTCCAGCTTCTTGAACGAGGCCACCCGGAACGCACTGCTGTCAGCAGGGGCTGAGGCTGGGCGCGATGCCCCCGTAAGCGTCTGTGCGGAAAGCGTCAGCGCAGTCAAGGACAGGGTAGCTAGCAGACAGAGCAACTTCTTCATATGCTAGAAGTTATATGGTCCTATAATGCCGAACTCCTTGTCCGGCGCATCCTGCCAGGTGCGCACATGGATGACAGGCTGTCGGTAATC
>CAVJHI010000032.1:0-23489 GCA_963649415.1 bacterium | reverse complement strand
CGTTCTCGTTAAAATTTGCTTATAACTAATTAAATATTAACAATTTATAGTGGTCCAAAATAATTTTATTTGGCCACTAGTGATTGGTTTACGTTTATTTTACCCTATATTTTGGCCTTTCCAATGTTTATTTTAAGCATTTTACCGTCCCACTTGCATAAGTAGGAATTTAGAAGAGTTATTGATTCCTCCGACGATATCGTGGCGCCTTCGGAGATAGAAAACTTGTGCTTGCCTTCATTGCGGAATAAATCATCTTCTGCTACTACAATCATATAGCAGGCTGCAATCCCGTTTTTCTTTTTGCCGGCGCTATCATACATATAGTGTTCGAGATTCTCTATATCCCTATAAACTGACTTCCGCTTGTCCGTGATGGTATCCGAATCTTCGTGGAAGTACTTCAACTCTATATAGCAGAGTGAGGTAGCACTTTTATTGACGACATCAACAAGCTTGCAAATAATGTCGCACCGCGCCTTCTGATTGGGTGTTTTGTCTGTCAAGCTGTCAAGATCCACTATCTTTTCGAGCTCTACCTCGAATCTGCGTCCATATCCGATATAACGCAGTCTAGCCACTTCAATCAATATGTTGGCAAAGAAAAGTTGAAAGGATGCTTCGTTGTCAAACTTTCTGCCCCCCTCTGTGATCTGCTCATTCGCAAGTTCACATGCCCATCTGACGATTCTGTCGAACTTCTCAGATGATTTAATCAAAGTACCATTGTTTCTCATACATCAAATAATGTTAAAACCATACACAAAAAAAGGACACGAACCTTGGCTCTTGTCCTCTTATCGGGTCTTAGGCTACCCTCCTTACGGACAAGCAACAAAGCTCGTGTCCCAGGATATCGGGTAGAGTGTGATCTAAACCAATACCATGGACACAAGCGTTGCCGCTGCAGCCTGTAAGGATCAAAGTGCCTAAGTTTGATAAGAGGCTGAACGATAAAACGCTCTATGTCATATGTCGTCAGCGGGCGCTAAACCCGATGACATCCCAAATGTACGCAAAGCATTTTATTATTCCAAGAATTTCAAATAACTTTTGCGCTCCCTCTCCTAACTGAAGCGCTCATACAAAGGTCTAAAATCGTGATTTGTAATGAAAGCGTTCGCTGGTCCTTGTTAGTCCATAATTTGTAAATTGCGGGGATTGGGAATATCTTTGCAGCGTTATGACAAACGGTTCACCGGAAATAAAGGACCTGTGCCACAGGATTGAAGAGGCGGTAGGACGGGGCATGCATAGCCCCGCGGACTTCGACTTCCTGAGCGGCGAGATATGGACGCGGACAGGGGAGTACATCTCTCCGACCACTCTCAAGCGCACCTGGGGCTATCTGGAAGGGGTTAAGAGCATCCGTTACTCCACGTTGGAAATCCTTTCCCGCGCCGGGGGGTTCAGGAGTTGGGAGAACTATCTCGCAGAGCGCAAATTCTGCCTTGAGCCCGATTCCGGCTTCGTGAATAGGGGAATCGTAGAGGCGAGCGCACTTTGCGAAGGAGATGTGGTCGAGGTGGAATGGAAGCCTGACCGGAAGTGCTGCTTCAGATACCTTGGCGGCGACCGTTTCGAAGTCACTGAGTCGCACAACTCGCATCTGCGCGCCGGCGACACTGCCTCGGTAAAAACATTCGTGCTGGGCGAGCCGCTGATCCTCAGCGGATTGAGCCACAAGGGCAAATCTGGGCTGACCTATCTCTGCGGCGCAGGCTGCGGCCTTAGTTCACTCATCGCCTACACGCCAAAGGCTTAACGCCCACTTGTTGGACTCCTGTGTGCAGAGTCCCCGCACGGCGCTGTCCAGCAGGCGCTCGTCTATCGCATCAAGCTTATATTCAGCAGTATAGCGGCTTACGGTCTTGGAAATAAACTCCTCCAGCGGGTGAGCGAACATATACTCCGATGCGAAAGTCATATCCGCCAACTCATCGTAAGGGGTCATGCTGCTGTGCTCCACAAGAGGCGCGTAATACGCTTCCACATCCTTCTGAGCTAGCGCAACTATGTCCTTGAAGGCCTGCACTGACTCGCTTCTCAGCTCGTCAAGAGTCTGCGGAGCAGCCTGCTTGGAGAGTGTGAAAGTGCCAAAGCAAAAGAGTGCCAGTACCGCAGCGGCAGCTGCGCTAATCAAGACCGTGCGCCATCTGCGAAGAGCAGAACGCAGCTCGGCAACACTGGAATACCGTCTGGAAGGATTGGGATAAGAAGCCTTGAGGGCAATTGGAGAATATATGCCGCCGAGCTTGAAGAGCGGGATTATCCTTCCTAGGGAATAGATGTCGCCGCGGGAGTCAGTGGCTCCTCCGAGCTGCTCCGGGGAGGAATACCCAGGAGTCCCTGCAGCGTGCTTGAAACAGGCGTAGTCGTCCGAGTCGGAGAGCCCGAAATCTATCAGTTTGACATTGGCACTGCTATCGGTAATAAGGATATTGCCGGGCTTGAGGTCGCGATGGACAATTCCCTGAAGATGAAGGTATTCTACTGCATCCAGCAACTGTCCGAGTATCCTGCACCGTGACTTGCGCGACGGCTTGCCGCCCAGCCACTCGTCCAGTCTCACTCCCTGCACATATTCCTCTACGATGCAGAGGCCCAGTTCGGGGTCGGAGATGAAGTCGTAGGTCCTGGCGATGCCGGGATGCTCCAGCGGATAGCCCAGTTCGAACTCCTTCTGCAGCAGCGCCTGCCGCAACGGGTCCTGACGCACGGATTCTGCCAGGGCCTTGAGCTTGAACCATTTGCCCCGGTTCTGCGCCTTGTAGAGCACGAAGTCACCGTGCTGTGCAATAAGCTCGCGGGAAGCGTATCCCCTTGAGAGAGAGGGGAGTTCTTCGGCAATAAGCCCTGATACGCTATCCTCGAGGAGCATAGATGCTTACTTCTGCTCCAAAATATACTCCGCGACGATCTGCGCGGCGTTGCCGATGATCTGCTCGCAGGGGCGCTTGCGGTAGAAGTCGGGGGTGCGCTCGGAGGGGGTAGGGCCTTCCTTCGGGGCGGCGCCGCCGAGGCCCAGAAGCTCGCGGCAGACTATGCTGCCGCCGTTGCGGCGCTTGAATTCCTCGGCAAAGCTCTGGACCAGAGCGTAATTGATGCGGCGCGCGTCCTTGACCGAAGGGTCGTCGGCGGGGGAGATGAAGCCCGCCATCATAGCGGCTCCGCTGAAGCTGCCGCAGACCTCGCGCATCCTCGCCATGCCTCCTCCCAGGCCCGAGCCGATGGTGGCAAGGACCTTGGCGCTGACCTCAGGCTCAAGTATATCAGCAAACGCGAGCAGCACTGCCTGGCAGCAGTTGTAGCCCTCGCGGAAGAGGGACATCGCGCGTTCGCGACGCTCCTCGGGGTTGAAATCTGAACTTACCGCTATCATAGTCCGATGAAGCTGCGCATAAATGAAGTAACCGGGAGTTCCTTGTCGGAGACAGGGATGAAGTAGTGCAGGAAGACCAGCAGCCTGTGCGCCTCGCTGTATTCCGGGCAGTTCTTCGGCACAGTGGCGAGGATGGCCTCTGCGTGGCTGCGGAGCACCGCGAATTCCACGAGATAGGCGGAGTTGAAGAGCACGTCGGCGTCTTCCTGATAAGGGTATATCCACTTGACTTCAGCCCTGCGCACATTCGGCCAGTTGGCGATGGTCTCCCGGGCCGTGAACGCGCCCTTGTTGAAGTCCCTGACTATCCTGCGGAGCAGACGGTTATCGCTTGTCGGGATGCAGTTGTGGTCGTCCAGCGAGATGCTGGTGATGGTGTTGATGAAGATTCTGTATTTCTCGGATTCCGGGACCTTGTCGAGCAGGGCGGGGTTAAGAGCGTGTATGCCCTCGATCAGCAGGATGGAGCCCGGAGCGAGTCGGAGGCGCTTGCCGTTGTATTCGCGGATACCGGTCACGAAATTGTATTCCGGCACTTCAACTTCCTCGCCTGCAATCAGTTTGAGCACATCCTCCTGCAGCGCTGCGTGGTCCACGGTCTCGAAATTGTCGAAGTCGTAGGAGCCGTCAGGGAGCTTGGGGGTGTCGAGGCGGTTGACGAAATAGTCGTCGGTGGAGAAGGAGATAGGGTGGAGTCCGCAGGCCTTGAGCTGCACGCTGAGCCTCTTGCAGAAGGTGCTCTTGCCGCTGCTGGTAGGACCCGTGATGAGCACGAGGCGCACCGGAGACGGCGATTTGTGCAGGGCGTCGATTTTCTCGGCAATCTGGACTATCTTCTTCTCCTGCAGGGCCTCTGCCACCTGGATGAGGTCGGATGCCTTGCCGCGGATGCAGGCCTCGTTGACGTCGCCCACGGTGTCCAGGCCCATTATCCTGTTCCACCTTACGGATTCGGCGAGCACGTCGAAGGTCTTCGGCTGGCAGCGGAACGGCGCCAGCTGCTCCGGATGGTGGCGGTCCGGCACCCTCATCAGCATACCGCCCTGATATTCATCGAGGCTCCACACCTTAAGATAGCCCGTGCTCGGGACCAGAGCCCCGCAGTAGTAGTCGACCGTCCCTTCAAGGGAGTAGTAGTTGATATAGACTTCGCCGCTGGTTTCCAGCAGTTTGACTTTGTCGGTATATCCCAGCTCGCGAAATAGCCTGACGGCTTCGGCATTCTGAACTTCGTGGCGGCGGAAGGGGAGGTCACGCTCCACCAGCGACTGCATCCGGGCGCGTATCGCAGAGATGTCCTGAGAGCTCAGAGGCGTACTGTCCGCCTTGTCTATATGGATGAAATAGCCCTTGGAGATAGGACGGCGGATCACCGTCCTGCTGCCGGGGAAGAGGTCCTGCACAGCCTTGCAGAGCAGGAAGCACATCGAGCGGCAATAGACATTGCGCCCCGCGTAGGTGCGGTAGTCGAGAAACTCCACATCGCGGTTGTTGAAGACCCGGAACTTGAGGCCCTGCGAGACATTGTTGACCTTGGCGGAAATGATGTCGTAGGGGCGCTCGAAATCGAACTCGGGAACCATTTCCAGCAGCGTCGTGCCCTCCTGGAATTCCCTGAAAGTGCCTGTGTTTTTACAATAAATGCGTAGCATCGTGCCTGTTTGGGATATACTGGCTGCTAATTTACGAAAAAAGCAGTATCTTTACACAAATTTACACACCACTTATGAGCCAATTACACGTTATCGACCACCCGATGATCCAGCACAAGCTGACCATCATGAGGGAGAAGAATACCGGATCCAAGGATTTCCGCGAACTTCTGAAGGAAATTTCACTTCTTATGGGCTATGAAGTCACCCGCGACCTGCCTCTCAGCGAGGTCGAAATCGAGACTCCTATATGCAAGACGATCGCGCACAAGGTGAGCGGGCGCAAACTCGCCATCGTGCCTATCCTCCGTGCCGGAATGGGTATGGTGGACGGTCTGCTGACCCTCGTGCCGGTGGCCAAGGTCGGACATATCGGACTCTACCGCAACGAGGAGACTCACAAGCCGGTGGTATATTACTGCAAACTCCCTGAAGATATCAACCAGAGAATGGTAGTCGTCACCGACCCTATGCTCGCGACCGGCGGAAGCTCCTGCGACGCCCTCACGATGCTCAAGGAACGCGGCTGCAGCAACATCCGCCTGATGTGCCTCGTGGCGGCCCCGGAGGGCATTGCCAAGGTGCAGAAGGAGCATCCGGACGTGGACATCTATGTCGCGGCAGTTGACGACCATCTCAACGAGAACGCCTACATCGTGCCGGGACTCGGCGATGCAGGAGACAGAATCTTCGGAACGAAATAATTCAATAAGCGCCCTCGGGAACGGGGGCGCTTTTATTTTCTGAGAACGGGAAAATTCTAACTCAGCCGCAGCAGCTCGTCGGCGCTCGCCATCACGGCCTCGCGGTGCGAGATGAATACTACGGTAAGAGCCGCCCCCGCATCGGAGAGGCAGCCGCGCAGGCGGGAGAGCATCAGAGCCTCGGTCTGCGGGTCGAGGGAGGAGGTGGACTCGTCCAGCACGAGAATGCCGCCTCTGTGCAGCAGGGCGCGGGCCACGGCAATCCTCTGGCACTGACCCTCGCTAAGACCGCTTCCGGCTTCGCCGCAGACTGTATCCAGCCCGGCAGGGAGCTCATAGACGAAGTCGGCCGCAGCGATATGCAGGGCTTCGCGCATACGCTCCTCCGAAGCTGAAGCATCGGCTAAAAGCAGATTGTCCCTTATCGTGCCGCTCATCAGGCTATTGCCCTGCGGGACATAACGGAAATTGCCTCTCGCCGCCTTGCCTGCAGCGCAGGATGAGGCTGAGTCATAGATGCTTACGCTACCTTTCTGAGGCTTGAGAAGCCCAAGCATCAGATATATCAGAGTGCTTTTGCCGACTCCGGTAGGACCGGCAACGACGGTAAGCGTGCCCGGACGGAAGTCGTGGGAGAAATCCTTGAGGACAAGAGGGGAGTCGGCGGAATATCCGAAGTCAACCCCCTCCATACGCACCCCGGCGGCGCCGTTGGCAGTCCACTCGAGACCGTCCTTCTCGGCGGGTATCTCTTCAATCTCCATAAGACGCTCGATTGAGGTGAGGGCGTGGATGAAAGCCGGGAGCTCCCTCGCAAGGTCAGCCACAGGCCTCTGCACCTGCCCTACAAGCTGCAGGAAGGCTGTCATCATACCGAAGCTCACCGTGCCTGAGATAATACCTAAAACGCCCCAGAGAAAGGCCGCTGCATATCCGCCCATAAAGCCGAGCGACATAAAGCCGCGCGCCACGGCGTTGAAGTTGAGCCGCTGCACAGTCTTGTCTTTGCGCTGGGTCTGCAGCGAGCCCAGAGCGGCAAGCACGCGCGCCGTACCCACGAGGGTAAGCGCCAGCACGCGGTTCTGCAGGTTCTCCTGGATGAGCTGCTGGATGTCGCTGTCGAGGGCCCTGATGTCGGAGGTCAGTTTCCTGAGTTTAATGAAGAAAAGCCTTGAGCCGACCACCGCCGCGAACATCAGTATCAGCAGTACCCAGAGCAGGCCCGGGGCCATCAGAAGCAGATAGACGGATGCCGCAATCAGCTGGCAGACAGTCACTGCCGCCTGCGGGATGTGCTGGCAGAGCAGCTCGGAGACAATCCTTATGTCCTCTTCTAGACGGTTGACCGCGTCGCCGCTGCTGAATTTCTCGCGCCCGTTCCACTCGCCGGTCATAAGCCGACCGAAGAGCGAGTGGCGCAGGTCGTTCTGCACCGTGACTATGCCGTAGTTCTGGCAATACGATGAGCCGACTCCGCAGATGAGCTGAGTCAGCATTATGCAGACCATCAGGACTATCCTTGAGGAGAGCGGTGCGGAGGAGACACCGGTGGCTATGTCCACGAGCTCCTTGCACACCCAGACGAAGGAGAGGGAAGCGGCGATGCGCACCAGCCCGAGGAGGATGCAAAGCAGCATCCACCTTCTGGCCGGCCCAGACATACCGCGAAGGCCCCTGATGCAGGTCTTGAGGTTCTTCACCGCCTACTCGGTCAGTCCCGCCTCGGCCCACTTCTCCGCCAGCGCGGAAGCGTCCTTGAGAGCAGTGGCCTCATCTATATCGTATTCTTCCAGCAGCAGGTTCTTGAGGTCCAGGACGGTGAACTCTTTGTCCTGCACGGCTTTCCATAGGTAGGCTGCCGTGCCGTTGAGAGAGATGATCTTGTTGAAAGTAATCTGGGCGAGACCCTCACCGACTACCATATAGTTGTCTCCGATAGAGCGGAGCACAAATCCTTCTTTGATTTTCATATTATTCTTCTATAAATTGCCAATAGATAACGTCTTACCGGTAGCAGCGCGTGCCAGAGGCGGCCCTTGCCCGGGGCGACCCTGCGGCCGCTTTCTTTCTCTATCCAGATGACCTTGCCGAGCACATCTTCACGGAGGAAGCTCTCAGTACCGCGGTAGTTGCCGTCGCCCATCATTGTGAAATTGTCGCCGTCGCGCCGGATGATGCGGTGCATCACATACCTGTCCGGCATATGCACCAGCACTATGTCGCCGACTTCGAGGTCATCGGATTTTTTCAGCACCACGCTGTCGCGTTCGCTCCGGATATAGGGGAGCATGCTGTTGCCCTTGGCGCGCAGGACCACTTCCCGGCCTTCGTCGAGGAAGGTCTTGGCGCTCGACAGGAGTATATCGTTGGGCAGTTGTACGGTATTCATCGTGAGGCTGTTACTGTATCGTGGCAGAGCACCGCGGCCTCCCTGTCGGGACGGCAGTCGAGGCGGTACATCGGCACTGCGGAGACGAGCTGCACGAGGGTGGAGTGTACTCCGTCGGCACTGTTCCTGATCTCGCGGAAAGCGGAGCAGGACGAATACATCGAGGCGTAGGCCTGCACCGGGTTGAGTTGCGTGATTTTGTTTTCAGGGCTCTGACTGATCCTCACCACCGCTCCGAGAGGGGCGCTCTCGGCCTTATAGCAAGGGGTTTTGCCGCTCCACGGGGAGCCGTAGATGCGAGCCTCACCGTCCTTGACGCGGATAATCGGGTTGTCGTCGTTGAGCAGGCGGCTGCCGGGGATATTCTCCCTCCAGAGTCGGCTGTGCGTGCTTTTGCCTGTGCCGCTCTTGCCGAGGAACGCGTATCCCTTGCCCTCCCAGACGGTCACTGAGGAGTGAATTTCCAGCGTACCCAGACTGGCGGTGGAGAGGGCGAACATCAGCATCAGCGCATTGTCCAGGGCGAATCGGAGTGTGTGCCCGGAAAGCGGGAGCATCGCGAGGCAGCCCTGCGAAAAGTCCTCATTTGCAAGCAGATGCGCAACTATCGGGAGCTCGCTCTCCGGCGCCATCTCCACAATCCAGCCGCCTTCGTGACGGCTGAAGCGCAAGCGCGGAAAATCTTTCTCGCAGACATCGTAAACCAGCTCGGACTTAGGCGTTTCGACGCTGTCCACGAGTTCGAGGGAGCACACCGGAGCGCCCGGCACGGAAGTCTCAAACGGGGCGTAGTTGCTGCCGAGCTCCCATATCTGAGAGTCATCGGCTGCCTTGAGCGCTACAGTATGTTCGGCTATGAGGTAGAACTTTTGCATATCTTATTGTCGCGAACAGCAGCGCATCGCTAGAAATTATCGTAGTACTTGGCTTCGCGAGGGGAGACCTTGGACATATTGTCGAGGAGGTCCTGGTTGGTGCGGTACTCGTCCATAAGCTGAAGCATGAAGTTCATCGCTTCGGTAGGATTCATATCGGCGAGCAGCTTGCGGAGAATCCAGATTCTCTGGCTCTGATCCTTTGGATAGAGCAGGTCGTCGCGCCTGGTACCTGAGAGCAATACATTGACTGCAGGGAAGATACGGCGGTTGGCGAGGGTGCGGTCGAGCTGGATTTCGGAGTTACCGGTGCCTTTGAATTCCTCGAAGATTACATCGTCCATCTTGGAGCCGGTCTCGGTAAGCGCCGTGGCGAGGATGGTGAGGGAGCCGCCGCCCTCGATGTTGCGGGCCGCGCCGAAAAATCTCTTCGGCTTCTGCAGGGCGTTGGCGTCCACACCGCCGGTCAGCACCTTGCCGGAAGCAGGCTGTACGGTGTTGTAGGCCCTGGCGAGGCGGGTGATGGAGTCGAGAAGGATGACCACATCGTGGCCGCACTCTACGAGTCTGCGCGCCTTCTCGATGACCATATTGGCCACCTTTACATGCTTCTCCGCCGGCTCGTCGAAGGTGGAGGCCACAACCTCTGCCTTGACGGAGCGCTGCATATCGGTGACTTCCTCAGGACGCTCGTCCACGAGGAGCACAATCTCATAAACCTCTGGGTGGTTGTCGGCGATGGCGTTGGCTATGCTCTTGAGGAGCAAGGTCTTACCTGCCTTAGGAGGGGAGACGATCAGCATACGCTGGCCTTTGCCGATAGGGGAGAACATATCCACGATGCGGCAGCTCTTGTCGTTCTGGTGCCCGTTGCCGAGGAGGTTGAACTTCTCATCCGGGAAGAGAGGGGTGAGGAAGTCGAACGGCACCCTGTCGCGGATGAACTCCGTGCTGCGGCCGTTGACGGACTTCACGCTGACGAGCGGGAAGTATTTGTCGCCCTCGCGCGGAGGACGGATCTCGCCGGTCACTGTGTCGCCGCTCTTGAGGGCGTTCATCTTGACCTGCTGCTGGGAGACATAGATGTCGTCGGGGGAGTTGAGATAGTTGTAGTCGGAGGAGCGGAGGAATCCGTAGCCGTCCGGCATTATCTCGAGCACTCCGGTGGCCTCGACAGTCCCTTCGTAATATATCGGTTTCGGGCGCTGCGGCTGAGGGCGGCCTTCCTGGCCTGCGCGCTCGTTATTGTTGCGCTCCTGGTTCTGAGGCCTGTTCTGCTGGCCCTGATTGCCGTTCTGAGCGTTGTTCTGATTGTTCTGCTGGGCTTCCTGCTGCTTCTGGTTGGCCTTGGCCTGCACCTTGGCCTGCACCTTCTCGAGGACTTTCTCGATGGAGCGGCTCTCGGCTATGTGCTGCTGAGGCTGACCCTGCTGCTGCGGCTGGGCGGCAGGAGTTTCCGGCTGGGCCTGCGGCTGCTCTTCGGCAGTGAAGAGGTTGGCTTCGGCCTGCTGCTCGGACTGCTTGTTCTTAGGCTTGCGGCCGCGTTTGCGGGACTGCTGCCCATCCGGCTGCTGGCCCTGTGCAGGCGCCTGATTCTGAACGCTCTGCTCCGGCTTTCCGGCTTCCGCCTGAGGCTCTGCAGCGCTCTGCGGAGCTTCCTGGGCTGCAGGCTTGTCGGCAGACTTTTTCGCTCCTTTGCGGCCTCTCGGTGCGCGCTCGCTCTGCTCTGCAGGCTTGGCCTCCTGCTTTCCGGCTGCTTTGGCCTCCGGAGCCTCTTTCTTGGCTTCAGCTTTATTCTCTGCAGGGGCTTCTGCTTTCTGCTGCTTAGGCGGACGGCCCCGGCGCTGCTTCGGCTTCTCAGGTGCCGGCTTCACCGACTCCTCCTTTGCTTCCGCGTCAAGTATCGCATACGCGAGGTTCTCGCTGTCCAGCTTCTTTATTGATTTGACATTGTGTTCTGTCGCAATTGACTCCAACTGTTCTCGTGTCATCGCGCTCAGCTCCGAAAGTCTGTGTGGCATAGATGATATATAGTTTAATGATTGTCACCCGCAATCAGATCCGCGGGGACTAGTTTGATTGCGCAAATATAGCAATAAAAAGAATTATCGCCAAAAATTAGATGAGGAAGAACTAATTATCCCAGTAACTGTCGCTCTTCTTGAAGCGCAGGATGTCGGCGAGCGCAGCGGCGTTGGCTGCTATGCGGAAGCTGTAGGACTTCCAGGTGCCGAGCGGGACCCAGGATACGGAGATGTTGAAGCAGTGCAGGTCGTAGGTGGCGCTGATCTGCGTGGAAGTAATCTGCTTGGCGATGAAGTCGTAGCCTGAAGAGCCGTTGAGCGACATCCTCGGGGTCAGCTTGAGCGAGCCGGAGAGCTGCAGGGCGGCGGTGTAGCGGTCATTGGTGAGCAGCTTCTGCAGGGTGGCGTCGTAGCTGTAGCTGCGCGAGAGGTTGAAGTTGGCGCTGAGATTGAGGCTCCACGGCGAATTCGGGTTGGTGTAGTAGAGCCAGCCGCCCGGGATGAATTCCCCGGTCACTGGATGGTAATAGTTCCTCTGGTAGGCGTTGGAACTGCCGCCTGACCCGCTTCTGCCACCGTCCTTGGAGCCGTCGTTGCCATTGATCGTGCCCTTGCCGGAGATGGAATATGAGGCCGATGCGCTCGCGCTGGTAAGCCTCGCGAGGCCCTGTCCGCGGGTGAAAGCGAATGCGTTGACCTCCCGTCCTCCGCTGCCGATGGCGTAGGGGTTGAAGGACGCGCTGGCGCTTATGGACACCTTATTGAAAAGGGTCGTGGACATCGTCATCGAGATAGGCCTCATCCCGAGGGAGTCGGCGAGGAAGTTGTA
Organism: bacterium; assembly: GCA_963649415.1. Lineage (GTDB taxonomy): Bacteria > Bacteroidota > Bacteroidia > Bacteroidales > UBA932 > Cryptobacteroides. The sequence continues at coordinate 11,634 of CAVJHI010000032.1, read as the reverse complement.
GCCAGTGTTGATGGTCAGCTGGTCGATGAGCTTAACCTTTTTGGTGCCGGTGCCGGTCGTGTCGGCGTAGTCGCGCACCTTGGCTTCGAGGTTGTTGCCTATGGTAACGGAGGCCGTGGCGGAGCGTCCCTTGCTAGGAGGGGAGTTGAGCTGCCCGGAATATACATTGTACTGGTATTCCTTCTCGGCCCCGGAAGCGTCCGTGTAATAGAGGGTTCGGTAACCGTTGGCATAGGTGCCCTTCTCCGGGCTGAGCGAAAGACTGAGCGACGGCGAAATTACATGCCTGATGGCCTGGACTTTGTTGAGCTTGCCGAAGTTGAAGGTACCGTAGATGCGGGTGCTCATCGAGGTGCCGAAAGAGTAGTTCTGAGTGATGCCGAATGCGCCGAACTGCTTGCCCTGGACCATTTCGACCTTGTCGGTCTCATCGTTATAGACATACTCGTTTTTCCGGAAGAACCAGTTCTGCCCGTACTGCACGCTCGGCGCGACGCTTATGTATTTGAAGAGCTGGAAGTTAGGCAGGCCGATGGTGAAATTGTGCGCCATGCCGTTCTGGAACTTGTCGGTGAAACCCTCCTTGCCGAACTCGGACGCCTTGAAGGAAATCTTGTTCTGGAGGGAGGTGTTGTAGCCGAAGGATATCTTCTCGTAGAACTTCTCCTTGCCGGCGCGGACCTTCTTCTTGAACGGGTAAATCGTGGTCATCGAGAAGGTTACGTTAGGCAGGGTGAAGGTGTATGAGGAGTCGCGCGAGTTCTGGGAGTGCAGGAGGTTGAGACTCAGGTTGAACTTGCCGTTCCAGTTCTTGGAATATGAGATGGAGGATGACGCCTGGCTCTGGAGGGCCTGGGTGATGTTGGTCGAATTGTAGCGGTTGTTGGACGGGCTCTGGAAGTTGACAGAGGCGCTGAAGGTCGAGCCTGGATGCGCCTTAGAGTCTTGTGAATGAGTCCATTTAACACCGAAGTTACGGGTCTGGAAGAACTCCGGCGTGCCCTTTTCGCCCGTCTGGTCGTTGGAGTAGTTCATCGAGAACGAGCCGTTGCACTTGTAGTTGACCTTGTAGCGAGAGTTGACATTTACCGCCCAGGAGCCGAGGGTGTAGTAGTCGCCGGTGACGGAGAGGTCGAGGTAGTCGCCGAAGACGAAATACATGCCGAGGTCCCTCATATAGAAGCCGCGGGCCTCCTCCTCGCCGAAAGTCGGCATCAGCAGGCCGGTAGCGCGCTGCGGGCGTTTCGGGATAAATCCGAACGGCAGCCCCACGAAAGGCAGTTTGACATCCTCCACGACCATGTAGGCCGGACCGAAAATGGTCTTCTGGCTAGGTTTGCGCACGACTTTGGCGGTAGTAAGATTGAGGAAGTAGTGCGGGTGCTCAGCATCGCAGACGGTATATTTGCCGGAAGTGAGGTTGATGGATTCGTCCTCCATCATTTTGATGTTGCGCCCATGCAGGGTCGCGTCCTCCTCGGTGGTGACCATATTGGTGATGCGCGCCTTGCGGGAGTTGAAGTTGTAGCGCACCTCCTCCATATTATATGTCTTCTCGCCCTGCTTCATCACCGGACGGCCCACCCACTCGTCGTTCTCGGCGTCGTAACGGCCTTTGGCATAGACGATGCCGGTCTTCATATCGTATTCCATGTAGTCGGCGGTGAGCTCCATATCCTGGTACTTGACATTGACGTCGCCGTAGTAGTAGATCTTGCGCTGCCCGTTGCTGAAGTCCTCCACGATGGAGTCCTTGGCCACGGAGAATGCCGGCCGCTCGAGCGAACTCTTGCCCAGCATCGCCACGGAATCGACCCTGTGGAGCGAGTCAGCGCGGTGCAGCGAGTCGCGTCGCGCGAGGGTAAGGGAGTCGGGCGGGGTCACCTTCTTCTCTATCCTCACGCCGTAGGCGGCACCGGAGCGGCCGCGCCGGTTTTGGGCCTGCGAGACGCTGAAGCTGCAGAGCAGCGCCAGGGCAAGTGAAAATATATATATCGCCTTTCTCAAGTGAGAGAATTTTCGTACTTTTGCAATAAGCTACAAAATTAGCACAATTATTTGAAACGCACAATCTGCATCGTTCTGACCGCGCTTATTTGCCTAGCGGGGACGGCAGCCGAGGGACTCGGACTGTCCACCGTTGTCATAGATGCGGGTCACGGCGGAAAAGATGCAGGCTGCATAAGCGGAGACGGCAAAACTTACGAGAAGACTCTCACCCTCGACATAGCGAAGCTGCTCGCCTCGAAGATACGCTCCGAGTACCCGGAGGTCAAGGTGGTGCTCACGCGCAGCAAGGACGAGTCAGTGGGCCTGGGCGACCGTGCTGCCAGGGCCAATGCCGCCGGAGCGGACCTTTTCATCTCCATCCACATCAACGCCTCCCCGAAAACTAGCCCCAACGGCTACTCGGTGCATGTGCTGGGCCAGTCCTCCAACAAGAACAGGGACCTTTTCGCCGGGAATATGGAAGTCTGCAGGCGCGAGAATTCCGTAATCCTGCTCGAAGACGACTACAGCACCAAATACCAGGACTTCGACCCCTCCGATCCGGAATCATATATTTTTATGGTGCTGATGCAGAACTCCTACCTCGAGCAAAGCCTGCGCTTCGCTCAGTCGGTGGAGGAGCAGATGAAGGGCGGGCCGTTCAAGACCGACAGGGGAGTGTCGCAGGACCCTTTCTATGTGCTGTGGAAGACTTCGATGCCGGCGGTGCTGGTGGAGCTGGGATTCATCTCCAATGCCTCCGACCTCGCAATTCTGAGGCAGAAGGCTAAGAGGGAGGACATCTCCGAGCGGCTGTTCAAGGCATTCTGCGCTTATAAAAAGGTATATGACGCCAGCATGAGCGGGACGGTTGTTTCCAAAGACGCCGTTTCTGACGGGGCTGCGGGCTCAAGCTCAGAGGACGCCGCCAGCTCTAATGCCGGCGTTTCCGATGCCGCAGGGCAGTCAGCAGCCCCGGAGGAGCTTTACGGAATCCAGATTTTCGCTGTGGGCAGGCAGGTGGGTGCCAAGGAATACGACTTCCTCGGCTACACCCCGCACTTCGTCCGTCAGGGCAAGCTGTACAAATATTATATTTGCGTGGGTCCCGACCGGGCGGCGGCCGTGGAAAAGCTCCCGGCGGTCAAGAAAAAATATCCGGACGCCTTCGTGACCCGATTGCCGAAAAATTAAACGATTACCCAGGCCCACCAGGAGGGGGTCGCAGTTTCGAAAGGCGTTGGTGCTAAACGATATGCGAGAGGATGTATATTTAGAATAATTCTAACTTGCTAACCCTATTAAGAAACAGATAGTTAAAGAATTTTAGCCTTTGTATATTGCTACTGGTCAAGGGTTTACGATTAAGCGATTAACGGAAACGCAATCTATTAGATAAAACGAAAAAAGTTAAAAAGCAATAGCAAGAAGAAAATTTTTTCCAATTTTTATCACCAATTTTGCACTTGCAGTCGGGGAGGATTCCCCACTCCTGTAAATAATCGTTTAAATGGAAATTGAGCAGAGACATACCGATGTCTGGAGCCGTTGTCTGCAGGTGATAAAGCAGAACATTGAAGCTCAGCAATTCAAGACCTGGTTCGAACCTATCCGGGCCGTGTCTTTGTCGGGCTCTACCCTCACGCTCGAAGTTCCATCCGATTACTTCCGTGAATACATAGAGGGCGCTTTCCTCGACCTGCTCCGCAAGACTCTGCGCCGCGAGCTCGGTCAGGACGCCAGGCTGATGTACACCATCCGCCCGGTCTCCAACCAGCCTGCGATGAAGATTCCGGGGCAGACCTCCTCGACTCCGTCCAACCCTCCTGTGACTGTGGTCTCCCAGCCTACGGACAGGCCTAACCCGTTTGTATATCCCGGACTGCACAAGCTCAAGATAGACCCGAGGCTCAACCCGGTCTATAATTTCGACAATCTCGTGGAGGGGGAGTGCAACAAGATGGGGATTACCGCCGGCCTCAATATCGCGGCCGCTCCGGGCAAGACCCCGTTCAACCCTCTTTTCATCTTCGGCGGCTCAGGCCTCGGCAAGACTCATCTCGCGCAGGCTATCGGCATCGCCATCAAGGAGAAATACCCTGACCTCGTGGTGCTCTATGTCACCGGACACGAGTTCAAGACCCAGTATATGGTAGCGGTCAACGTGCGCAACAATGTCACCGACTTCCTCGCATACTACATGAAGATTGATGTGCTGATCGTGGACGACATCCATGACCTGATGGGCCAGGGCTGCCAGGGCGCGTTCTTCAATGTCTTCAACCATCTGCACCAGAACGGCAAGCAGCTTCTCTTCACCTCCGACAGGGCTCCGGTGGAGCTTCAGAACTTCGAGGAGCGACTGCTCTCCCGCTTCAAGTGGGGCCTCTCCGTGCAGCTCAGCCACCCGGACTACAACACCCGCCTCCGAATGCTGGAAGCGCGTGCCGAGAGGGAGGGTGTCGATATTCCGCATGAGGTGCTCGAATACATCGCCGCCAAGGTCAAGACCAACTTCCGCGAGCTCGAGGGCACGCTGGTATCGCTGATTGCACACTCACTCGTCCAGAAGGACAAGTCGCTGCTGGAGCTGGCCGAGGGCATCACCGAGAATCTTATCGGCGAGGCCAAGACCGACATCAACATCGACAAGGTGCAGAAGAGCGTCTGCGAGTACTTCAACATCACCCGCGACGACCTGCTCTCCAAATCCCGCAAGCGCCAGATTGTGCAGGCAAGGCAGATTTCGATGTATCTCTGCCGCAACCTCATCTCCAATGTCTCGCTCTCTACCATCGGCATCGAGACCGGCGGCAAGGACCACGCCACCGTGCTTCACGCCTGCATGATGGTCGGCGACCTAATGGATACCGACAAGACTTTCAAGAAATACGTCACCGACATCGAGTCCTCACTCAAGCCGGCGATTTAATCTCCCCATATCCCTATGCCGTTCAGAATAGCTCCTTCAGTCCTGGCGGCGGATTTCCTCCATCTTGAGAAGGACATCCGCCTTATCAACGAATGCGGTGACATCATCCATCTTGATGTGATGGACGGCACGCTTGTGCCCAATATTTCTTTCGGTTTTTCGGTCATCGACCAGCTCCGCAGGGTCGCCACTGCGCCGATGGACGCTCACCTGATGGTGGTGCATCCGGAGAGGTGGTTCAAGAAAATCGCCGATGACGGAGTGTCGATGTGCTCTTTCCACCTGGAGGCTGCGGGCAGGCGCACGACATCTTTTCTCAAGGAGATTCAGTCCCTCGGTATGAAGGCGGGCCTCGCCATCAACCCGGACGTGCCGGTAGAGAAGCTCTTCCCTTATATCGGGAAGGCAGATTATTTCCTGATAATGTCGGTGTTCGCCGGCTTCGGCGGGCAGAAATTCATCTACGAGTCCCTGGACCGCGTGGCGGCGCTGAAGGCAGAGCTCGAATCGCGCGGCTCCGATGCGCTGATTGAGATCGACGGGGGTATCAATCTCGGCACCGTGGGCCCGGTAAGGGAGGCCGGAGTGGATATTGCCGTGGCGGGAAGTTCAGTCTTCGGATCGGATAATCCTGCCGCCGCTATCGCGGCTCTGCGAGGGTAAACATATATCTATTGAATTCTTCGTCGAGACTTCGGCGGCCTTCGGGGGAGGCGAGAAGCGCGTAGCGGAGGGCGATGTGCGCGCAGAGGGCTTCCAATTCGTCGTGAAGATTGTATTCGCGTCCTGTCAACTGTTTCATTGACACCGGATTGGGAAGTTCTTCCGGCCAGCAGGTCTCGTTTACATTGAGCCCTATGCCCACGATGCTCGTGCCGATCATTTCGCCGTCTAGGATATTCTCGATGAGTATGCCGCAGATTTTGCGCTCTCCGACCCAGATGTCGTTCGGCCACTTGATGCGCGCCTCGATCCCTCGGGTGAGCAGGTAGTCGCGCAGCGCAAGGGTGGTGAGCTCCGTGATGAGCAGCAGCTCGCCCGCCTTGAGAGAGTGTCCGCTATCGGCGGGGAAGCGGAGCAGCAGGCTGAAGGTAAGCCCAGATCCGGGCCTCGAAAACCAGCTGTGGGAGCCCTGTCCGCGGCCTGCAGTCTGCTCCCGGGCGGCTATGACTGACAAATTGTCAAGCCCCTCCAGGCGCCTTCGGAGCTCTTTATTGGTGGAATCGGCCGTTTCGAGCCATATTATGCTGACATCGTCCTTGAGTGGTTCCATTTTTGTTGTATCTTTGTTCTGCAAAATTATAAATGATGGCTCAAAAACCAAAGAATAACGACAGAGGTCCGAGGATTATACGGATAAATCTGTCAACGATCCTCTACATAATCCTGCTAGCCGTGATCGGCTGGATGCTGCTGGGCAACAGTTCAGCTCCGGCGGCAAAGATCGAGTGGGGGCAGGTACAGGAGATGATTCTTGACGGCGACATCAAGGACATCCACTTCGTGCGCAACGACTTCAAGGGCAATATCACCGTGCGTCCCGACAGCCTCGGGAAGTACGCCTCCCTCTTCGCCGAGGGAAAACTGCCGAAGAAGTCTCCGCAGTTCTACTTCCTCACCTCGTCCAAGTTCGACCCGGAGAAGGAGTTCGCCGCTCTCAACTCGCAGCTTCCAGTAGAGTCGAGGGTCAAAATCTATATCGAGAACGAGACCAATATCTGGGGCGGAATACTTGAATGGGTACTTCCGGTAGCCCTCCTTATATTCCTCTATGCCTGGATGTTCCGCTCAATGTCCCGTCAGATGGGCGGCGGCGGAGCAGGCGGCGGTGGCGGGATGAACCCGTTCAATGTAGGCAAGGCCACCGGCAAACTCGCCGACAAGGACAAGGTCAATGTCACATTCAAGGATGTGGCCGGCCTCTACGGCGCCAAGGAAGAGGTTATGGAAATCGTGGATTTCCTCAAGAACCCAGGCAAGTACACCGCTCTGGGCGGCAAGATTCCTAAGGGCGCTCTGCTCGTCGGGCCTCCGGGCACCGGCAAGACCCTGCTCGCCAAGGCTGTGGCTGGAGAGGCGAATGTGCCGTTCTTCAGCATCAGCGGCTCCGACTTCGTGGAGATGTTCGTCGGAGTGGGCGCGAGCCGCGTGAGGGACCTCTTCGCCCAGGCCAAGGAGAAGGCTCCGTGCATAGTCTTCATCGACGAGATCGATGCCGTGGGCCGCGCCAGGGGCAAGAATGTGGGCTTCTCGTCCAACGACGAGCGGGAGAATACACTCAACCAGCTGCTCACCGAGATGGACGGCTTCGGCACCAACAGCGGCGTCATCGTGCTCGCCGCGACCAACCGCGCCGACATCCTCGACAAGGCGCTGATGAGGGCCGGCCGCTTCGACCGCCAGATCCGCGTGACCCTGCCAGACCTCAATGAGCGCAAGGAAATCTTCCTCGTGCACACCAAGAAACTCAAGCTCTCGCCGAAATTCGATGTGGAGGCTATCGCCAAGCATACCCCGGGATTCTCCGGCGCCGACATAGCCAACGTCTGCAACGAGGCCGCGCTGACCGCAGCCCGCAGAGGCAAGAAAGAGATTGACAACCAAGACTTCACAGATGCAGTTGACAGGGTAGTCGGAGGCATCGAGCGCAAGAAGACCATAATGTCGCCTGAGGAGAAGAAGCTGACCGCATACCACGAGGCGGGACACGCCGTGGTAGGCTGGCTGCTTCCCGGCTGCGACCCTGTGCTCAAGGTATCCATCATCCCGCGCGGACAGGCCCTCGGCCTGACTTGGAGCCTGCCTGACGAGAAAGTGATGATGTCGAAGTCCGATATGATGGACGAGATGTGCTGCCTGGTCGGAGGCCGCGTGGCCGAGGAACTGATCAACAACGGAGTGCCTTGCACCGGCGCGCTCAACGACTTCGAGCGGATGACCAAAATCGCCTACGCGATGGTCAGCTACTACGGAATGAGCGACAAGGTCGGCAACATCTCCTTCTACGACTCCAACGGAGGCGGATACGAGCTCACGAAGCCTTACAGCGAAAAGACGGCGCAGCTCATCGACGCTGAGGCCAAAGCCATCACGGACGAGGTCACCGCTCGCACTACCAAGATCCTCAAGGACAACTGGGCCGGACTCGAGCAGCTCGCGCAGATGCTTATCGACAAGGAAGTTATAATGGCCGACGATATCGAAAAGATATTCGGACCTAAGGCCGGCAAGCACGGCGAGGAGAGGCTCAAGGGCGAGAAGAGCGAAGCGAAGAACGACGTAGCAAATTCTCCTGAAAACGACAATGAAGAATCTGATAAGTAGGACAATCACCGGCATCGTCTTCCTCGTGGTGATGGTGTTCGGAATAATCTGGGACAGGACGCTTTTCGGCGCCCTTTTCCTGCTTATATTATATGTGGCCCTCCGGGAATTCTACACCATTTCCCTCGGACAGAGGTATGTGCTCCAGCAGAAGATAGGCCTGTTTACCGCGGTGGCGGCCTTTGTGCTGGTGGCGGGGACGAGATTCTTCGGCCTCGACGCGCACTATCTCACGCTGCTCCTGCTGCCCGCGATGCTGCTTCCGCTGTCCTGCATATTCTTCCCGGAGAGGGAGGGATTCGGCGACGTGGCCATCGTCTATGGCGGCCTGGGCTACATCGCGCTGCCTATCTGCCTCTCGCCGTTCATCGTGATGGACGGACCTGTGTTCGACGGCTGGCTGCTGCTTTCGCTTTTTATCATCATCTGGACTTCGGATGTGGGCGCATATTGCATCGGTTCGCTGCTCGGACAGAGGCCTGGAGCGCACAAGCTCGCGCCTGAGATTTCGCCCAAGAAGTCCTGGTGGGGGCTCGGCGGGGGAGTGCTCTTCAGCCTCGTCGTAGCCTTCGTTCTTTTCAGGCTGGGCTGGCTCCCATATGCGTGGTACCACTGCCTAGCTCTGGGCGCAATCGTTTGCCTTGGCGGCGTGTGCGGCGACCTCTACGAATCGCAGTGGAAGCGCAGCTGCAATGTCAAGGATTCCGGCAAGGCCATTCCGGGCCACGGCGGGATGCTGGACCGCTTCGACAGCAGTCTCGTCGGGATTCCTCTCGGAGTTGTGTATCTGGTGATTTTCGGACTTTTATGATTGACCGCAACTCGCGCGGCACACTTGCAATCGTATATTTTCTGAGCGCCGCCCTCGGCTTCGTCATTTTCCGCTTTGTGACTCCGGCCTGGATAGTATGGCCGGTGCTCGCCCTGCTGCTCTGGTTCTGCTTCTGGCAGACCTCGTTCTTCAGAGTTCCGCGCAGGGAACGGAAGGGCTCCGGCACTCTGGTGAGCTCGGTCGCAGACGGCAAGGTGGTCATCGTGGACAGGGTGTATGAGGGCGAGTTCATGAAGTGCGAGTGCACGCAGGTTTCGGTGTATATGAACTTTTTCGACGTGCACGCCAACTTCTGGCCCGTGGACGGCGAAGTCGCTTATTATAAGTACTATCCGGGCAAACATTTCCTCGCCTTCAAGCCCAAGGCTTCCGAGGAGAACGAGCACAGCTGCACCGGAATCGTGACCCCGTGGGGGGAAAAGCTTTTCTTCAAACAGATAGCGGGCGGTTTCGCTCGCCGCATCGTCTGCTACTCCGGCAGGGGAGGCAGCGTCAGGGCGGGGGAGCAGTGCGGTATCATCAAGTTCGGCTCGCGCATAGATATTTTCCTTCCGCTCAGTGCAGAGCTGAAGGTAGGCGTGGGGGATTGTGTGCGCGCCTGCGAGAGCGTTATTGCAGAATTGCGCGGAGGTCCATCCGGAGCTGCTCAGGAGAAGTGAACACGAGGCCTCTGATACCCTCGGCTTCGCCTGCGGCCACATTGCGCGGATTATCGTCGATGAAGATGCACTCCTCAGGTTTGAGACTGTAGCGGCTCAGCAGTATGCGGTAGATTTCCGGATCCGGCTTCTTCATATGTTCTTCGCCGGAGACTACGATGCCGTCGAGCAGGGAGAATACAGGGTAGCTGTCCCTGATCTGCGGGAAAGTCTCGGCCGACCAGTTGGTGAGTCCGTAAAGGCTGTAGCCCCTGACTTTCAGCTCCTTGACGAGCTCTTGCATCCCAGGCACCTGCCCGTCCATCATCTTGATCCACTGCCCGAAATACATCCTGATCTCCTTTTCCCACTCCGGGTAGAGGGCGAGGCGCTCGGCTGTGGCCTCGGTTGTAGGGCGGCCGGCATCGACGCTCTCGTTCCAGCTGTAGGGACAGATGTTCTCAAGGAACCAGTCGGTTTTTGCGCGGTCCTTGAAATAGGGGTCGTAGAGGTTGTGCGGGTCCCAGCGGACGAGCACCGAGCCGAAGTCGAAGATTATGTTGCGTATCATTGTCTGCGTAGAGTGATGAGTATGACGCCGTTGGCTCCGCGGAAGCCGTAGAGGGAAGTGGATGCGGCGTCTTTGAGCACTTCGATGCTATCGACGGACTCAGGGGAGATGCTGCTGATGTCGGTGACCTCGACTCCGTCCACGAGGATGAGCGGGTCGCTGCTGGCATTGAGCGAGTTGATGCCGCGAATGACTATGCTGGTACCCTTCACCACCACTCCCGGGACGCGGCCGCGGATGTAGTCGTAGATGTCGGAGTAGGAGGTGCCGCGCTCTACTTTTAGCTTGGAGATGGAGGCGGTGTTGTCCTTTTTCTTGACCTTGCCGTAGCCGTAGTTGAGAAGTTCGTCGCCAGGGTTAGCGCTTTGGGTGCTTTCGGCGGCTTGGCTGCCGTCGGTGCCGCTTGCGAGTCTGCCCGCCGTCCCGCAGGAGATGACGAGGGCCGCTGCCGCTGCAAAGGTAAGTATCCGCTTCATAAGTTTGCGTTTTTATGAGTCAACCCTTCAAAGATAGCAAAAATTTGATTACATCGCCTTGCAATTCCGGGAAATTGCCGTATATTTGTATTCCTCAAACGCAAGGTGCGTTGGCCGAGTGGCTAGGCGCAGGTCTGCAAAACCTGTCACAGTGGTTCGATTCCGCTACGCACCTCTCTAAAATGCCTCTGAGTTCGCTCAGGGGCATTCTCGCATATATTGTGACTGTGTTTTAGACATATAGGTCAGATAATTCCGTAAAATTTAGGAATTTAGGAGCAGATTCGCTAACTTGCGAATTGGTTTTGTGCTATGTAAGGCCAGACTACATTGTTGAATTTATCTATTATTAGTATAACTAACATGAAATCAGACAGTTACAGACCTTATACCCCCCCTGTACTGAAGTTGAGGAGGTAGCATTCGAGAGCGCAGTGCTGCAGTCCAGCAGCTACGGCTCCGACACACAGAATCTTGAAGAAGAATATTTCACTTGGTAGAGGAGGGGAGGAATTATGAAGAAGATTGCCAAGACAATCATCGCGCTTTCAGTCCTGGCGGGACTGGCAAGCTGCGCCAAGGAGCAGCCCATTGCTTCTGTAAATCCTGAAGCAGAGGAAAACGGTATGATAACCCTGACCCTCACTGCAGGACAGGAAAATGACGGAACCCGCGCCGCAATAGACGGTACGGACAGCAAGGTCATCAACTGGTCTGCGGACGACAAACTCAGCGTCTTCGACGGTGACAATAAGAACAGCGAATTCACCCTGGAGAGCGAAGATGCCGGCAAACCCACCGGCACATTCACCGGAACGGTCACCAAGACTTCTGCTTCCGGCTACACGGCCCTCTATCCATACAAGAGAGCT
>CAVJHI010000031.1:0-23937 GCA_963649415.1 bacterium | reverse complement strand
TGACCACTACCGAGGACCGCGCTCTCCGCGAGCGTATGTTCAAGGCCTATTCCTCCCGCGGCCACAACGGCAACGAGAACGACAACTGCGCTCTCGTGCTGGACGTTATGCGTCTGCGCATCGAGAAGGCTCAGATTATGGGTTACGACAATCCTGCCGACTTCATCCTCGAGAACAAGATGGCGCACGACCATCAGACAGTGGACAAGTTCCTCAGCGACATTATGAAGGCCGCGAACGCCAAGGCCCGCGAGGAAGTGAAGGAGATGCAGAAGGTTATGGACGAGGACATCAAGGCCGGTCTGCTCCCTGCAGGCACGAAAATCCAGCCTTGGGACTGGTGGTACTACGCCGAGAAGGTCCGCAAGGCCAAGTATGACCTCGACGAGTCGGTTACCAAGCCTTACTTCAAGATAGACAATGTAGTGAACGGCATCTTCATCGCCGCCAAGACCCTTTACGGAGTCAATATGGAGAAGCTCGAGGGCGTGCCTTCATACAACCCGGAGAAGGTTACCACCTACAAGGTTACCGCCGACGACGGCTCCCTGCTCGGAATATTCACCACCGACTACTTCCCTCGCGCAAGCAAGAGGGGCGGTGCGTGGATGAACAATATCCGCGAGCAGTATGTCGATGCCGAGGGCAACGAAGTGCGCCCTATCATCGTCAATGTGGGCAATCTCTCCGAGTACCTGAGCATAGACGAGGTGCAGACCGTATTCCACGAGTTCGGCCACGCCCTGCACGGACTTCTGACAAAGTGTCACTACCCGTCCGTCAGCGGCACCAATGTGACCCGCGACTTCGTGGAGATGTTCTCCCAGTTCAACGAGAACTGGGCATTCCAGCCTGAACTCCTCGCACAGTACGCCAAAAACGAGGCCGGTGAGGTCATCCCTGCCGAACTTGTCGCCAAGATCAACAACGCCCTCAAGTTCAACCAGGGCTTTATGACCACCGAACTCTGCGCAGCTTCGATGCTCGATATGAAGTGGCACGAGCTTGGCAGTGTGGAGGGTGTTGATATCGATGAGTTCGAGAAGAAGGTTGCCTCCGAGATTGGGCTCATTCCTGAGATTACATTCCGCTACCGCAGTACCTACTTCAACCACGTGTTCGGCGGAAGTGGCTACAACTCAGGCTACTACGGATATCTCTGGGCTGAGGTCCTCGATAAGGACGCGTTCAGCGTGTTCGAGGCTTCGCCTAAGGGAGTGTTCGACATCGAGCTTGCAAAGAAGTTTAAGGAGACCTTCCTCGAGAAGGGCGGCTCAGAGGAGCCTATGACCCTATACAAGTCCTTCACCGGACGCGAGCCGGACTCCAGTGCGATGCTTCGCGGCAGGGGCCTCGTTGACTAGAAAGTTAGTTTAGTTAGTATAAAATGAATAAGAAAGTTCTTTTGATGATTCTCGACGGCTGGGGCGAAGGAAAGCACGACCGTTCGAACGCGATTTACACGCAGGGCGCGCCGTACATCGACTCCCTCCGCGCGAAATACCCTATGGCTCACCTGCACGCCTGCGGCGAATATGTGGGCCTGCCTGACGGACAGATGGGCAACTCCGAGGTCGGACATATGAACCTCGGCGCGGGCCGCGTAGTCTATCAGGACCTCGTCAAGATCAATATCGCCTGCCGTGAGCACAAGCTCCTCGACAACAAGGAGATAAAGGCGGCTTATGACTATGCAAAGAAGAGCGGGAAGAAGCTCCACTTCTTCGGCCTCTGCTCCCACGGCGGAGTCCACTCCTCACTCGACCACCTCTACGAGTTCCTCGCGGTAGCCAAGCAGGAGGGCCTCGAGGATGTCTATGTGCACTGCTTTATGGACGGCCGCGACACCGACCCGCACAGCGGACTCGGATTCGTGAAGGAGCTCGAGGAGAAGATGGCTCAGACCACAGGCAAGGTGGCTACCGTCTGCGGAAGGTTCTACGCGATGGACCGCGACAAGCGCTGGGCCCGCGTTAAGGAGGCCTACGATATGCTTGTGGAGGGCAAGGGCGCAGAATTCACTTCCGCCACCGCCGCCATCCAGGCTTCTTATGATGAGGGAGTTACCGACGAGTTCATCAAGCCTGTAGTTATCACCGAGGGCGGCAAGCCGCTCGCCAAGGTGGAGGAGGGCGACGCAGTCATCTTCTTCAACTTCCGCAACGACCGCGCGCGCGAGCTGACCGCCGTGCTGACCCAGAACGATATGCCGGAGGAGGGTATGCACACCCTGCCTCTCTACTACTGCTGCCTTACCCCGTACGACGCTTCATTCAAGGGCGTGCACATCCTCTTCGACAAGGAGGAAGTCAAGGACACCCTCGGAGAGACCGTCGCCAAGGCCGGCAAGAGGCAGCTGCGCATCGCCGAGACAGAGAAGTATGCCCACGTGACCTTCTTCTTCAACGGCGGGCGCGAAACTCCGTTCGAGAATGAGGACAGAATCCTTGTCAACTCTCCTAAGGTCGCCACCTACGACCTGCAGCCGGAGATGAGTGCCATCGAGGTCACCGACAAGCTCTGCGAGGCCATCCGCTCCGAGAAGGAGGATATGATTATCCTCAACTTTGCCAATGGCGATATGGTGGGACATACCGGAGTTTACGGCGCCATCTGCAACGCCGTAGGCTGCATCGACGGCTGCGTTGAGGCTGTGGTTACCGCTGCCCTCGCACACGGATATGTGGTTCTGCTCACCGCAGACCACGGCAACGCCGACCACGCCGTCAACGAGGACGGCACGCCTAATACCGCACATTCTCTCAATCTCGTGCAGTTCATCGTAATCGGTGCGGGCGACGAGGTGAAGAGCGTCAAGGACGGCGCCCTCTGCAATGTTGCACCGACCATCCTCAAGCTGATGGGCATCCCTCAGCCGGAGGCAATGACCGCCGAACCGCTCATATAAGAGAATGTACAAATTTGAACCGATACTCAAGACTCTGGTCTGGGGCAGCGAGAAGTGGGTGCTTTCCGCTGTCCCCGGCTCCGAGTCGATAGTCTCCGAAGGCCCGGACAAGGGACGCAAAATCACCGAACTCTACCCGGGTACATTCCCGCTTCTGGTCAAATTCATCGATGCGAAGCGGGATTTGAGCATACAGGTACATCCCAATGATGAGCTTGCCGCCCGCCGGCACAACTGCAACGGCAAGACCGAGATGTGGTATGTGATTCGGGCCGACAAGGGGGCCAGGTTGCTGAGCGGGTTCAGCACTCAGATTGACCCGGAGCAGTACGAGGATCTGGTGCGCCGGGATGAAATCGTCTCCGTTCTCGCTTCACACGATGTGAGAGAGGGGGATGTATTCTTCCTCCCGGCTGGAAGGGTCCACGCCATCGGCGCCGGTTGCTATCTTGCTGAGATTCAGCAGACTTCGGATATTACCTACCGTATCTACGACTACAATCGGCCGGGTCTGGACGGCAAACCTCGCCCTCTCCACACCGAGCTCGCAAAGGATGCCATAGACTACAAGGTCTATCCGGAATACCGCACCCCATATACGGCCCGCAGGGACGAGGAAGTCACGCTCGTGGACTGCCCATATTTCAAGACGGGGCTGCTCGAGCTGGACGCGCCGTACGGCAGGAGCCTCTCCGACTGCAGGGACTTCATAATCCTTATCTGTATGGAAGGGGAGGGAAGAGTGCGGTGTGCAGAGTCGTCGCTCTGCCTCAAGGCGGGGGAGACCATCCTCGCATTTGCATCCGAAGGGGAGCTTACCATCGAGCCTTCCGCCTCCGGGATGAAGCTGCTCACGGCAGTAAAGTAATATTAGATAACGCTTTGTGTCATTATGGACAAAAGAAGAAACAACAGAAGCAGACACTCAAGACACAATGGCGCGCATGGGGCGCACCGCAAGGAATTCCCGCAGTACACCGGGAAGGTCCAGATGACCAGAGAGGGATTTATCTTCGTGCTGGTTGAGGGGGAAGAGGAAGACATTTTCGTCAAGGCGGCCAAGACCCGCCATGCCCTGGACGGCGATATAGTCCGGGTCGCCGTCACCAGAGAGAAAGGCAAGGGTGAGGACAAGCGCCGCGAGGGCGAGGTCGTGGAGATAGTTGAACGCTCCCGCAAACCGTTTGTGGGCATCCTGCACACCGTGGGGGCACAGGCCTGGGTGCTGATGCAGAGCCGCTCGATGCCTTATGATATAGAAGTCGATGCCGAGGAGGCGGCCCGTCTCGGGGCGGTCTCCGGGATGAAGGTTGCCGCCGTGGTGGACCGCTGGGACCGCAAGGAGGTCACCCCTTGCGGACACATCACCGATGTGCTCGGCGAGCCGGGCAAGAACGATACCGAGATGCACGCGATACTGGCGGAATTCAACCTGCCGTACCGCTTCGACAAGGAGGTGGAGGACGCCGCCGACCAGATTTCCGACAAAATCGGGCCGGAGGAACTCAAGGGCAGGCGGGATTTTCGTGACACGCTCACATTTACCATCGACCCTGACGATGCCAAGGACTACGACGACGCGCTCTCCTTCCGCAAGCTGGACAACGGCAACTACGAGGTCGGCGTGCACATTGCCGACGTGTCATATTATGTGAAGCCTGGTTCTCCCGTGGACAGGGAGGCCCGCGACAGGGGCACTTCAGTCTATCTGGTGGACCGCACGGTGCCTATGCTGCCGGAGAAGCTCTGCAACAAGCTCTGCTCTCTGAGGCAGGATGAGGAGAAGTTGACCTTCTCCACGGTATTCGAGATTTCGCCGCGCGCGGATGTCAAGGCGCGCTGGATAGGGCGCACCGTCATCAAGTCCAATCGCCGTCTGACCTACGACCAGGCACAGGCCTACATCGAGGCTGGCAGCGTGCCGGAGGGCGATGCTCTCGGCGAGGCCATCGTGACTCTCAACGCGCTGGCGGCCAAGTTCAAGGCCAAGGCCCGCAAGGCCGGAGCCATCGACTTCGACCGTCCCGAGATGAAGGTTGAGGTGGATGCGGAAGGCCGTCCTGTCAATGTATATGAGAAGGTCTCCAAAGAGGCCAACTGGCTCGTTGAGGAGTTTATGCTTCTCGCCAACCGGACCGTCGCGGAGTATGTCGCCACTGGCGGCAAGATGAACGGCGTGGCTCTCAAGAAGGCCAAGACCTTCGTTTACCGTATCCACGGCGAGCCTAACGAGATGAAGCTTCAGGGCCTGCTGACCTTCGCCAAGGGATTCGGGCACAAGATTGACCCTGAAGCCCCGCTGACGGGCCGCGGCGCCGCAAAGACGCTCAGCGGTCTGCTGGACTCCGCCAAGGGCAAGCCGGAGTTCGCCGCGATGGAGAATCTCGCCCTGCGCGCTATGGCTAAGGCCTGCTACAGCACCGACAATATCGGCCACTACGGACTTGCATTCAAGTTCTACACCCACTTCACTTCGCCTATCCGCCGCTACCCTGACCTTATGGTGCACCGCCTGCTGGCTATCTATCTTGCCGGCGGCGACAGCCGGAAGAAGGAGCAGTTCGAGGAGGAGTGCAAGTATGCGTCTGCCCGCGAGGTGGTTGCAGCCGATGCGGAGCGCACCTCCATCAAGTACAAACTCGTCGAGTTTATGCAGGACAAGTTGGGTCAGGAGTACGAAGGTACGGTGTCCGGCGTGACGGAGTGGGGTATGTATGTGGAGGTGGAGCCGACCAAGATCGAGGGAATGGTGTCCCTCAGGGAGATCAAGTCTGACTTCTTCGTCTTCGACGAGGCGCGCTACCGTCTCGTCGGCAGGCGCAGCCACAAGGTTTACCGCCTCGGCGACAAGGTGCGCGTCAAGGTCAAGAACGCCAACCTTGAGCAGAGGCTGCTCGACTACGAACTTATCGAAAACAAATAGCTATATGTCAAAGGATTCATCATTCCTCACCTTCGCTGCCGGAGTGGCGGCCGGTGTGCTGGTGGCGGCCCTTGCCAGGACAGAAGAAGGCCGGAAATTCGGGAAAAAGGTCAAATCCACCGTCCTTGGCGGTCTCGATAAACTCGACGACCTGCTCGCCAGGAAGACCGATGACGAGTTCGAGGCGGGATTCGCCGAAGAAGATTTCGGGGATGGGCAGGAGAGCGAAGCTCCCGCCGCTGAAGAGGCTGCATAATGGCTGAGGAGCGTCTCAACGACCTTGAGCGTCTGGCGCGGGATGCGAAGCGCTATGCCGACATCCGCACCGACCAGCTCAAGCTTCAGGCGACCCGGGGCCTTGCGACGGCTCTGGGGCAGGTGCTCTCGTACCTACTGATATTCGTCGTGCTCTCCATTGTGCTGGGGCTCTTTGCCTTCCTGCAGCTGCAGTGGCTCAACCAGCTCGTTGGCGCCCCGTGGGGGACGGTGATTGTGCTGGGATTCTTCCTTGTGGTGCTGGCGATTCTTATAGCTATGCGCAAGAAGCTGTTTCACAATCTCTTCGTGAAACTTTTCATCAATGTGTTCTACGGCTCTGAAAGCGGTTCTGACGATGGCGAAGTACTCTGACATACAGAATGCGGAGCAGCTCAAGGCTGCCCTCGATGCTCTCAAGGCCGAGGAGGCATCGCAGCGGCGGGTCCTCGAGAAGGATTACCGCCACATCCGCGCCGCGCTCAAGCCTGTCGAGAGCGTCAGCGGCATCTTCAGCAGCGGCCGCAAGATCTTCAACTGGGCCGCCCTCGGCCTCTCACTCCTCTCCCGCCTCAAACGCAGGAAGTAGGGCGGCCTACCTGAACTTGCCGCTTTCTTCGAGCATGCCGAGGTAGGAGTTGTAGCGCTCGGGGCTGATATGCCCCTCATCGACGGCGGCCTTGACGGCGCAGCCGGGTTCGTGGGTATGCGTGCACGGCACGAAGCGGCAGTCGTCCGCGAAGCGCAGCATTTCCGGGAAATATTTGGCGATTTCCTCCTTCTCCAGGTCAATCAGGCCGAAGCCCCTGATGCCCGGAGCATCAATGATATAGCCCCCGCCGGCGAGGCGGTACATTTCGTAGAGGGAGGTGGTGTGCTTGCCCTGCAGGTGCGAGACGGAAATCTGCCCGGTCTTGGGGTCCAGGCTCGGGTCCACGGCCTTGATGAGGCTGGATTTGCCGACCCCAGATTCGCCCGAGAAGAGGCTCAGGCGATCCCGGCATTCAGCGCGCAGCGCTTCGATACCCTCGCCGCTCTTCGCCGAAGTCTCGATTACCTTGTAACCCGCGCCCTCGTATATTTTTCTGAAAGCTTCAATCTGCTCCGGCACCTCGTTGCGGTAGAGGTCCACCTTATTGAGCGCAATCACGGCCCGGATACCGTAAACCTCGCAGGTGACGAGGATTCTGTCGAGGAAAGGCAGTTTTATTTCCGGGAAATACAGGCTCACCGCCACGACCACCTGGTCGAGGTTGGCGGCGATGATATGTGCCCTCTTGGAGAGGTTTACCGACTTGCGTATCAGGTAATTGGAGCGGGGGAGGACCTCGGTGATGAGGGCCGGGTTCTGCTCGCTGACTTCACCTTCGGCCTCGTAGCGCACCCGGTCGCCCACGGCAATCGGGTTGGTGGCCTCGCTGCCTTCCAGCCTGACGCGGCCGCGCAGCAGCGCCGGGAACAGCTCCCATTTCGGCAGCTCGCTGAGGATGTAGTGGCTGCCTGAATTCTTGACTACAGTGGCTTCTCCGCTCATTACTTGGCTCTTCCCACTAGACTTTCCGCGAAGCGGCGCAGCACTTCGGTCCTGAGCGGGCCTAAGTCCGCCCCGGCGGCCGCCTTCAGCGCCCTGTCGGTGAAGCGCACGACTTCCTCACGGGCATCGGTATTGATGCCCAGCTCTATGTATATCTTCTTGATTGACTCAATCTTGTGGGCTTTCTCCTCCAGACTTGAGGCTTCGGCAGAGAATGCCTTGAGGAAGCCTGCTTTATCTGAGGTCTTCTCCAGCGTCCGCACTGTGAGCCAGCTTTTCTTGCAGTTGATGATGTCTCCGCCGATCGGCTTGCCGAAGAGTTTCTCGTCGCCGAACGCATCGAGGTAGTCATCGGCCACCTGGAATGCCATTCCGAGCTCGTAGCCGTAGTCGTAGAGCGCCTGGCATTCAGCGTCGGACGCGCCTCCGATGATGGCTCCCATCTGAGCCGAGCAAGCGAGCAGCACGGCAGTCTTGAGGCCTATCATGTTGTTGTATTCATCCATCGACACTTCTTCCCTGCTCTCGAAATCCATATCGTACTGCTGCCCGTCGCAGACCTGCGCCGCAGTGCGGGAGAAGAGCTCCATCACCTTTCCGAGCACCTTGTGCGGAGCCTTGGCTATACGGCGGTAGGCATCGATGACCATCGCGTCGCCGGAGAGGATGGCCGTGTCCTCGTTCCACTTCTTCCACACCGTCGGCACCCCGCGCCTCAGCGGCGAGCGGTCCATTATGTCGTCGTGCATAAGTGTAAATGAGTGAAAGACTTCCAGCGCCGTGGCCGGGTAGAGTATGCCCTCGTCAAACTTGTCGGCGAAGAACGAATACGCCGTCAGGCAGAGCCTCGGACGCACCCTCTTGCCGCCTATCCGTATCATATATCTGAGCGGGTCGTAGAGCCCCGCCGGCTCAGCTGTGAAGCTGATCTGCTCGAACAGCTCCTCCAGCGTGGCGTTAATTTCTTTTTCAGCAATCATAGATTACAAAGATAATAATCTTTCTTTCTTTCTTTCTTGTCCCCGTGGAAGTCAAAGCCGGCGACGGGGCGACCGCTTCGCTCAACAATCTCATAAGCTGGCAATCATATCCTGATATCCGTTACGGCATCAAGCTTGGCTACAAGTATATAGGTTGGAACGGCTAGTTCTACACCTTCCCTTACTTCCTGACATTCCTTCTGAAACGCTTCCTCGGGGAGAGACCGGCCGAAGAGAGCTATTTCTCCTGCCAGATATAGACTTTGTCGCCGCGGCGCAGGCGTCCGTCAGGACAGATGTCGGTGGGCACCGCGACAGAGCAGCGCACACCCTTTTCGGCGGTTTGGACAGGCTTGAGGTTGACTCTCATATCCTCGACCTTGAACTCCACGACCCCGGTCGTGGCTCCTATCGCCATAGCCCTGTCGCCCAGCTTGAGCGGGGTGGACTCGATGGAAATCTCCGCGACCCCGATGCGGTCGAACCAGTTGGTGACCTTGCCGCAATAGACTTTCTTGAGTGTGGCCTGAGAGCCATAGACCGCGCTCCATTCCCCGAGGCGCGCGCCCTGATAGTAGCCGTCCCAGAAGCCCCGGTTGAATACTTCGGCGAGTTTGGACTTTAGAGATGCGGCCAGCTCGGGAGTGTATTCCCCATCGCATACGGCCTGTGCGGCGCGGCTATAGCAGGATGCGCAGCGCTTGACATATTCCGCGGAGCGGGCACGGCCCTCAATCTTGAAAACCTTGACTCCGCTGTCTATTATCCTCTCCATAAACTCTATGGTACACAGGTCCTTGGGAGACATAATGTACTTGTTGTCTATGTGCAGTTTGTTGCCCGTGTCGAGGTCTGTGACCTCATAGCCGCGGCGGCAGACCTGGTAGCACGCGCCCCTGTTGGCGGATGCCCCGTAGCTGTGCAGGGAAAGGTAGCATTTGCCGCTGATGGCCATGCAGAGCGCTCCGTGCGCGAACATCTCTATCCGCACGAGATTGCCCGAAGGCCCGCAGATTCGCTCCCGCTGAATGGTTTCGTATATGTCCTTGACCTGGTCGAGGTTAAGCTCGCGCGCCAGCACCACCACATCGGCGAACTGGGAGTAGAAGCGCAGCGCCTCGACATTGGAGATGGAGAGCTGAGTGGAAATATGCACCTCCAGCCCTATGCTGCGGCAGTACATTATCGCCGCCATATCCGATGCGATGATGGCGTCAACGCCGGCGGCCGCTGCTGCGTCGAGAGTCTGCCTCATCGCAGGGAGGTCTTCCTGGTAGAGGACTATGTTGAGCGTAAGATAGCTTTTTACCCCCGCTTCGCGGCAGATGCGCACTACCTCGGCGAGGTCGTCCGGGCTGAAGTTGTTGGCCGAATGGCTGCGCATATTGAGCTGCCCGACACCGAAATACACGGAGTCCGCTCCGCCCTGTATGGCCGCGCGCAGGCACTCGAAATTGCCCGCCGGAGCCATTATTTCCAATTCTTTACGATTCAATTTTTGTCTGATTGATTTCTATGACAATAGTCATCACAAAGTTAGTGATTGTTTGGCAACTGGCAAATCTGTCGGTTTTTTTTGGCTCACCCCCTAAGAAACTCCGCCATCTCCCGGAGCGCCATTCCGCGGTGGGAGATGGCGTTCTTCTGCTCGTCAGTGAGCTCCGCGAGGGTTTTGCCCGGATGGGCGTCGGGGAGGAAGACCGGGTCGTAGCCGAAGCCGTTGCTGCCGGACTCGGACAGCGCTATCGAGCCGTCCATCCGCCCCTCGAATATATGCTCTTCTCCGTTGATTATCAGTGTGATTATCGTCTTGAAACAGGCCCTGCGGGATGCCCCGGGGCCCAGCTTGGCCAGTTCGGACAAGAGCTTTGCCATATTGGCTTTGTCGTCGTGCTCCTCCCCGGCATAGCGCGCCGAGCGTACTCCAGGAGCGCCGCCCAGCGCCTCCACCTCCAGCCCCGTGTCGTCAGCGAAGCAGCCGCGCCCGCACTGGAGGTAGATGTGCCTTGCCTTGATGCGCGAATTCTCCTCAAGAGTCTCTCCGGTCTCTTCGACTTCGGCGTCAAGTCCCTCATCTGCAGGGGAAAGCACCTTGCATATCCCTTCCATAATCTCTCCGGCCTCCCGGAGCTTGCCTTTGTTGGCAGTTGCAAAAATAAGTTCCATATTCTGCAAGATAAGGATAAAATCACTATCTTGTAGCGTTAAGCCAACATAACTTTCCACAATGCGAAAAATGATATTATTTGCGGGGGCGCTTTTCCTTGCGCTAGCCTGCCAGCCTCAGAAAGCGGAAGTTGACCTGACCGCAGGCGACGACTCCTGCTTCGGTCTCTATCCCCAGATTCAGAACATCCAGTCACGGCAGACCCTCTGCCTCGACGGGGAATGGAAATCTTTCGTGGACCAGTACGAGACCGGATACTACGATTACAGGCGCAAGCCGATGAAGGACGAGCAGTCTTTCTTCGCTGACCGCAAATTCAGCGACGACCGCACCAAACTCGTTGAATATGATTTCGATATGGCCTCCACTCTGCAGGTGCCGGGCGACTGGAACACCCAGCGCCCGGAGCTCTATATGTACGAGGGTACGATATGGTACAGGCAGCAGTTCGACGCGAAACCTGCCGAGGGACGCAGAAGCTTCCTCTATTTCGGCGCAGCCAACTATGAGGCCGTGGTCGGAGTCAACGGCCACGCCTTGGCAAGGCATGTGGGCGGCTACACCCCGTTCAACATCGAAGTCACCGACTGCCTTAAAGACGGCGAGAATACCGTTATCGTCAAGGTGGACAACAAGCGCAAGCTCGAGGGCGTGCCGACCGTCAACTCCGACTGGTGGAACTACGGCGGCATCACCCGCAGCGTCTATCTAATTGATGTGCCGGAGACATTTATCCGCGAATTCAGCGTCAGCCTCTCCGCCGACGGCAAGAGCATCCAGGCCTGGGCACAGCTCGACGGCACTCAGCTCCAGCAGGATATCACCCTCAGCATAGACGAACTCGGCATCAGCGCCACGGCATCTGCCGATGCTGCCGGACGCGCAAGTTTCTCTATTCCAGCCGACCCTCAGCGCTGGTCGCCGCAGAACCCTAAGCTCTACGATGTGCGCATCGCCTCGCAGACCGACGCAGTCACCGACAGGATAGGCTTCAGAACCGTCGAGGTCAAGGGGTCGAAGATCCTGCTCAATGGCGAGCCGGTCTTCTGCAAGGGCATCTGCATCCACGAAGAAGAGCCGTATGCTCCGAGCGGACGCGCCACCGGCGCGCAGGACGACAAGGTGCTGCTCGGCTGGGCTAAAGACCTGGGCTGCAACTTCCTGCGCCTCGCCCACTATCCTCACAACGAGGAGATGGTACGCCTCGCCGAGGAGATGGGATTCATGATCTGGGACGAGATTCCGGTGTACTGGACCATCGACTGGACCAACCCCGACACCTATGCCAACGCCGAGCACCAGCTCCGCGACATGATTGCCCGCGACCGCAACAGGGCCGGAGTCATCATCTGGTCTATGGCCAACGAGACCCCTCACGGCGATGCCCGTCTGCATTTCCTCCGCTCGCTCATCACCACGGCAAGGGAGATGGACCCTACCAGGCTGGTCAGCGCGGCGATGGAGAAGGACTATATCGACAATACCACCGTCACCGTCAAGGACGAACTGATTGATTATGTGGATGTCATCAGCTTCAACCAGTATGTGGGCTGGTATGACGGCAACTCTGACAAGTGTGACAAGCTGACCTGGACTTTCCCGGTCGAGAAGCCTGTAGTCATCACCGAGATGGGCGGCGGCGCCAAGTATGGCCTGCACGGCGACAGGACCGAGAGGTTTACCGAAGAATATCAGGCCTACCTCTTCGACAAGAACCTCGCGATGCTCGACCGCATCCCTGAGCTTGCCGGCGTAACCCCGTGGATACTCAAGGACTTCCGCTCGCCGCGCCGCTTCCTCCCGGGCATCCAGGACGACTTCAACCGCAAGGGCCTCGTGTCCGAGCAGGGCGAGCGCAAGCAGGCGTTCGAGGTCTATAAAAATTGGCGCAACAATCAATAAGACAATAATGTATGACTAATCTCCCACGCAGACTTATCCTCGCGGCGGCGGCCCTGGCGCTCGGCCTCTCCGCCTCCGCGCAGTGGAAGCCGGACAACGGCGATGGTACCTACCGCAACCCGATACTCTATGCCGACTATTCCGACCCGGACGTAATCCGCGTCGGGGACGACTACTGGATGGTCGCGTCGAGCTTCGCCTGCATGCCGGGCATCCCCGTCCTGCATTCCAGGGACCTCGTCGGCTGGGAGATAGTCAACCACGTTTACGACAGCTTCCCGCTGGAGAAGTACGACAAGCCGTGCCACGGACAGGGTTCGTGGGCACCGAGCATCCGCTACCACGACGGGGTGTATTATGTCTATTTCTGTACTCCGAACGACGGTCTCTATGTCGCCAAGGCGGCAGACCCGCGCGGCAAATGGGAGTTGACTCAGATGCTGGCGGTGGAGAAATGGGAGGATCCGTGCCCGTTCTGGGATGAGGACGGGCAGGCCTACCTCGTGCACTCCATCCACCGCGGCGGCCCGGCCGTGCTGCACAGGATGTCGGAGGACGGCACCCGGCTGCTCGACAACGGCGTCACGGTCTATCAGGACGAGCAGGTCAATCCCATACTCGAAGGCCTGAAGATGGATAAGCGCAACGGCTGGTACTACATCTTTGCACCGGCAGGCGGGGTGGAAACCGGCTGGCAGACGGTGCTCCGCTCCCGCAATATCTACGGCCCGTACGAGGCCAAAGTCGTGCTCCACGCGGGCGACAACGGCATCAACGGCCCTCATCAGGGTGGACTTGTCGAGACCCAGACAGGAGAATGGTGGTTCGTGCATTTCCAGTCCAAGGATCCGTGGGGGCGCATTGTCAATCTTCAACCGGCCTGCTGGCTGGAGGACGGCTGGCCTATGATCGGCATCGACTCCGACGGTGACGGCATAGGCGAACCTGTGCTCGGCTACCGCAAGCCGGATGTCGGGAAGAACTGGCCCGCCGTCGTGCCCCAGACCTCCGATGACTTCCGCTCGAAGTCGCTCGGGAAGCAGTGGCAGTGGCTAGCCAACCCTCGAAAAGAGTGGTATTCACTCTCTGAGCGCCCGGGATATATGAGGCTTCGTGCCGTCAACTGCCCGACCGAGAAGGGTAATCTCTACTACGCCGGCAACCTGCTGCTGCAGAAGTTCGCCGCCCCGTCGTTCTCCGCCACCGCCCGCGTTGAGGCGCATCTCGGCGCGGAGGGCGAGCGCTGCGGGCTCATCGTGATGGGAAATATCTATTCCTACATCGCCCTGATTCGCAGCGCGGAGGGCTATCGCGTGGCTATGGTCGAGGGCAAGATGGACAAGTTCGCGGTGGTGCCAGTGGAGACTGCGTCAGAGGAAGTTGCAGCCGACAAGCTTTGGCTCAGGGTCACTGTCGATAAGGATGCTCTCTGCCGCTATTCCTACAGCCTCGACGGAAAGACTTACCGCGCTCTCGGCGAGGCCTGCAGGGCGCATCAGGGTACCTGGATCGGAGCCAAAACCGGCCTCTTCGCCTCTTCGCCTAACATAGTCCCGTCTGAGGGATATGCGGATTTCGACTTCTTTAGCGTCGCAGAATAACACCCGATTGCTGTAAGTGCCAAATTTTATGTAACTTTGCACAATCTATGGTACTTTTGTTAGTATTTCTGCTTAGCGCAATGGCGGTCTCCTTTATGTGTTCAGTGCTGGAGGCTGTCCTGATGTCCACCCCGATTTCGTATATCACAATGCGTGAGGAGGAGGGCTACAAGCCTGCCGTGAAGTTCAAGAAACTCAAGCAGGACAGCTCCCGCCCGATTGCGGCCATCCTCTCGCTCAACACCATTGCCAACACCATCGGCGCGGCCGGAGTGGGCGCGCAGGCCACGGAAGTCTTCGGCTCGCAGTGGTTCGGCCTTGTGAGCACCATCACCACCGTGCTGATACTCGTATTCTCCGAAATCATCCCTAAGACCATCGGCACCTCTTACTGGAAGTCGCTGATGGGCCTCGCCACGCGGGTGATATCCGTGCTGATAGTGATAATGTATCCTCTCGTGATACTTGTGGAGGGACTCTCCAAACTCATTCGCCCGAAGTCCGCCGAGGCGGCGGTCTCCCGCGAGGAAGTCAGCGCGATGGCCAATGTGGCCGAGGAGGAGGGCGACCTGGAGGAGGATGAGAACGCCATTATCCAGAACCTTATCAATATGGACGAGGTGACGGCTTCCGATGCGATGACCCCGCGCGTGGTGGCAGCCATAGCTCCTGAGTCCATGACCCTGCGCGAATTCTACAAGGACAAGCGCTTTCTGCACCACAGCCGCATCCCGGTCTATGCCGACAACGACGAATACATAAGCGGCTACATCCTCCGTATGGACGCGCTGCAGCTGCTGGCTGACGACAAGTTCGACCGTACGCTGGGGAGCATCAAGCGGGAGATAGCCTCGTTCTCCGAGGACACTCCGCTGGACACGATATGGGACGAAATGCTCAGCAAGGACGAGCAGATAGCCGTGATTATCAATGAGTACGGCAGCTTCCAGGGCATTCTGACCCTCGAAGATGTAATCGAAACCCTGCTCGGCAGCGAAATCGTGGACGAGAAGGATACCGTGCGGGATATGCAGCAGTTTGCCCGCGACAAGTGGAGGAAGCGCTCGGCTTCGGCCGACGCGAAGCCTAATTCACACGAATCTTCTGCCCAAGGCTGATCCTGTCGATATTGAGGCCCGGGTTGAGTTTCTTTATGGCGCTCAGGCTCTTGCCGTATTTGTGGGCGATGCCGGAAACTGTGTCTCCGGAGCGGACGGTATGCCACTTCATCGCGGCCCTTTCGGCCTCGATGCGCATTTCCTCCTCGATTATTTTCTCGTCGGTGGCGTAGATTTCGTCCTCTTCCTCAATGGATTCGGATACATAGCGCGACGATGGGTCGAGGTAGCTCCTGCGGAGCACGAACACATTTTTGCGGAGCTCTCCGTTCTCGAAATCTATAATCCACTGCGGATCGAAGGCGTAGCCCTTGTAGCGCGTTTCAAAGTGCAGGTGAGGCCCGGTGGAGCGGCCTGTAGAGCCTCCGAGGCCTATCACATCCCCGGCGCGGACCCACTGCTGCGGCTCGACGAGACGCTTGGAGAGGTGACCGTAGAAAGTCTCAAGCCCGTTCTCGTGGCGCACGATGACGAGGTTGCCGTAGCCGGAAATATATCCCGAATATCTCACTCTGCCGTCGAACGCGACATTGACCGGAGTCCCGGTCGGGAGCGGCAGATCGACTCCCTGATGACGGCGACCCCGCCTGTAGCCGAACTTGGAATACACCTTGCCGATGTGCGGACAGACGAAGATGCTCATCGAATCCACGAGGCAGATGCTGCTCCGGTATGGGAGTTCCGTGAGGTTGATGTCGATATACGGGTTGATGGAGGTCTCGGACCAGTTGTCCTTGAATACGGCGGCTTCAGCCATCTTGGAACTGTTCTTGACATACCTCCAGCTGTAGTCGTCGAAAAGAATTATCTGCAGGTAGCCGTCGCCGATGTCCAGGGTGTCCACAGGGGCGCCGCTGCCCCGGCGGAATGCCCCAGGGGCGGTGATGTAGTCCTCCGGAATCATAGACACCGCAGGCGGGTCGATATGTGTCGCCAGAGTGTCCGGGCTGCTAAGAACCGCTCTCCCCGAGGGGGCCTGCGCCGAGAGCAGGCACGGCAGGGCGAGCGCAAGGGTTGTCAGAATATTTCTCATTATGATCTCACTGCTCCGAATTCAGACTTGAGTAGCTCCTCCGTCTCGTTGATGATGCGCCCCAGGGTCTCTTCCGAGCGCGCCTCGCAGATGAAGCGCAGGTAAGGCTCGGTGTTGGAAGGGCGGATGTTGAACCACCAGTCCTCGAATTCCAGCCTGTAGCCGTCGAAGTCCATAAGCTTGAGCGGCTTCTGCTGTGTGGAGAAATGCTCGCGCACCGCCTCCATTGCCCCTGCCTTGTCGTCCAGGCGGAAGTTGATCTCGCCGGAGTTGTGGTAGCAGCTCATGGAGTCAATCTGCTCGCTGAGGGTGATGCCGCGCTTCTTGAGTTCTGAAACGATGCTCAGCACTATCATCGAGGACAGCAGACCGCTGTCGGAGTAGAAGAAATCCTTGAAGTAATAGTGTCCTGCCAGCTCCCCGCCCCAAAGACCGTCGATTTCGCGAAGCTTGGGCGCCGCGAAGGCACGGCCCACCTTCCAGGTGTGCAGGTCGGCGCTGTACTTGTCGAGGAATTCGCCCACGGCCTTGGAGCTGCGGATTTCCTGTAGCACGCGCGGGTCACTCGCTCCCTTTATTTCGCAGAAGTATATGGCCATCAGCGCGATGACGAGGTCCGGCGCGACGAATCTCGCCTTGTCGTCCACGAACATAACCCTGTCCGCATCGCCGTCGTAGATGACTCCGATGTCGGCTCCGCTGCGGCGCACGAGCTCCTTGAGCGGCTCCACATTCTTGGCCACGAGCGGGTTGGGGTCGTGCCCCGGGAAGTGCCCGTCTATGGTGTCGAAGATGTATTCGGGCTCATCGCCGTAAATCTTTTTGGCGAAGAGGTTGGACATTCCGTTGGAGAGGTCGAAGGCGATGTGCAGATGGCTGTAATCGCCCTTGAACTGCTTCATGTATTCGAGATACTCGTCGATGATGTCTATCTCGTGGACTTCTCCGCGGCGGGTGGCGACGCTCATCGGCTCGCCGGCCTCAATCCAGTCCCTGATCTGCCCGAGACCGCTCTCCAGGCCCACCGGCAGGGCGCTCTCGCGGCTCACTTTCATTCCGTTGTACTGCGGAGGGTTGTGGCTCGCCGTGATCTGCACGGAGGCTTTGAAGCCGTGCCTAGCAGTGCCGAAATAAACCATCGGCGTGCTGCTGAGCCCTATGTCGTAGACATCGGCCCCTGCATCGCAGATGCCCTTCTCGAGATTGTCCCTGATGGCTGAGGAAGAGACCCTGCAGTCGCGTCCCACCAGCACCTTGTCCGCTTCGAGCAGGCGCGGGATGAAATAACCGATTTTATATGCAAGTTCATCCGTCAGGTCTTCTCCATAGACCCCACGGATATCATAAGCGTGAAATGCTCCCATAATTATTTCAGTTTGGTTTTATAAGATGCTCCCACTTTTCCGTGGGCGATGTTCTGTAGTTTGCGCGTCAGCATCTTGCGGCGGATAGGGGCCACCAGGTCGGTGAAGATGCCCCCGTCGAGGTGGGAGAATTCGTGCTGGACCATGCGGCTCGCGAATTTGTCGTAGGTCTCGTGCTTCTTCTCCAGATTCTCGTCATAGTATTCGACCTCGATGACTTCCGGCCTGCGCACGTCGGCGTAGATGCCCGGCACGCTGAGGCAGCCCTCGTTGTACTCGCATTCCTCCTTGCTTGAGGAGAGTATCACCGGGTTGATGAAAGTGCGCTTGAAGCCCTTGAGGTAGGGGTAGATGTCCGACATTATGTCTCCGTCCACCACCGCCACGCGGAGGCTGACTCCGATTTGCGGCGCTGCAAGTCCGCAGCCCTCGGAGGCCGCAAGGGTCTCCCAGAGGTCGGTGACCAGGGTGTTGAGGTATTCTTTATTGTTGAGGTCCGCTTCCGGCGCCACTTCGCGCAGCACTGCGGATCCGTAAAGGTAGATAGGCTGTATCATCGTTATTTTTTCTTGTCGAGGTAACTCTGCAAAATTATTGCCGCGCTGATCTTGTCCACTGAAGTTTTGTCGCGGCGCCCGCTTTTCTTCATCCCCCCGTCTATCATCGCCCTGTGCGCCAGCACCGAAGTGAAGCGCTCGTCCTCGAGGACTATCTCCGTGTCGGGGAACGCCTTCTGCAGCTGCGCGAGGAACTTGTCCACATCCGGGGCGCACTGGGCGGGCGCACCGTTGAGGTTGAGCGGATAGCCGACCACAAATCTCTCTATGGTCTCGGCGGCAGCGTATTTTTGGAGATATTCTATTATCTTTGCAGAGGGAACGGTTTCTGCGGGAGATGCGAATATGCCGAGAGGGTCACTGACCGCGACTCCCACTCTGGCTTTGCCGTAATCTATCCCGACAGATCTTTTCATCACTGCGAAATTAAGTAAAAAGTATGGGACAACAAAATCCGGACGGGAGAAACAGGACCTACAGGCTGACGCTTGTGGACAACGAAACCCACAGGAGCATACGCACCATCATATTCACGAAGCTGCGCTTCATCACCTTTGCGGTTACCGCCGTAGTGGTGTTTATCTTGTTGATATACTGCATCATAGCCTTTACTCCGCTGCGCCTTACCGTGCCGGGGTATCCGGACGCCAACTTCAAGAAGACGGCCCTTTCCAACGCCATCAAGATTGACTCGCTGGAGAGCGCGGTCACCCGCTGGAACCTCTACGCCGAGAACCTCAGCCGCGTGCTGGCGGGGGAGAGCACCATCGACCTGGACAGCGTGCTCAGCGGCAACGCGGTGCGCTACCTCTCCGGCAAATCGGCCGCAGAGCTGCGCGAGCGCGACTCCCTGCTGCGCGAGACTGTGCGCGGGGAGGAGAAGTTCGGAGTCAGCTCGGCTTCGTCCAAGTCGCTTCCGGTCGAGGGCCTGCACTTCTTCACGCCGGTCAAGGGCGTGGTCGTGGAGGGCTTCGACGCCATTAACCACCCTGCCATCGATATCACAGCGCCGTCCGGCACGGTAGTGAGCGCGACGCTTGACGGAGTCGTGATCTATTCCGGCTGGAACGAAGATCTGGAATATGTCGTGATGGTGCAGCACCGCGACAACCTTATAAGCATTTACGGCAACAATATGAAGACGCTCCGCAATCCGGGAGACGAGGTCAAGGCAGGCACGCCGCTCGCGCTCTCCGGCGGCGCCTCCACCAGCTCGGGCAAGGGCCACCTGCACTTCGAACTCTGGCACTCAGGCCGTCCTCTCAACCCGACACAATTCATAAGTTTTTAGTGAAAAGAAGAATAGCAATACTCGGTTCCACCGGCTCCATCGGCACGCAGACTCTCGATGTGATACGCCAGCATCCCGACCTTTTCGAGGTGGAACTTATCTCCGCAAGGCGGAGCGTGGACCTGCTCATCTCGCAGGCGATTGAATTCAACGCGGCCAACGTGGTAATCTGCGACGATTCGCGCTATGACGAAGTGGCATCGGCCCTACAGCCGCGCGGCATCAAGGTCTGGGCCGGCGTCGACAGCCTCTGCGACCTTGTGAAGATGGACAGCGTGGACATAGTCGTCGGGGCGATGGTGGGATTCAGCGGGCTGCGTCCTACGATAGCGGCGCTCGAAGCCGGGAAAATAGTGGCTCTCGCCAATAAGGAGACCCTTGTCGCCGCCGGAAGCATAGTTACCCGCACGATGCGTGAGCACAAGGCGGTCATCCTGCCCGTGGATTCGGAGCACTCCGCCATCTTCCAGTGCCTGCTCGCCGCTCAGGGCAACGAGGTCGAAAAAATCCATCTCACTGCATCCGGAGGCCCGTTCCGCAGCTCTGACAGGGCACGGATAGCCGCCGCCACTGCAGCCGATGCGCTCAAGCACCCCAACTGGAATATGGGTGCCAAGGTCACGATAGACTCGGCCACGATGATGAACAAGGGTTTCGAGGTAATCGAAGCCAAATGGCTCTTCGACGTAAGCCCGGAGCGCATCAATGTGGTCGTGCATCCCGAGTCGATAATCCACTCCATGGTGGAGTTCGCCGACGGTGCGGTGATTGCCCAGATGGGCTGGCCTGACATGCGCGAGCCTATTGGCTTCGCCCTCTCATTTCCGGCCAGGCTCACGGTAGGCAACCGCAAACTCGATTTCGCGGAGCTCGGGCATCTTAGCTTCGAGGCTCCCGATATGGAGAAATTCCCTTGCCTGGAGCTGGCCTACGAGGCCCTGCGCCGCGGCGGCAACGCCCCCTGCGCGCTCAACGCCGCCAACGAGGTCGCGGTGGCCGCCTACCTCAAGGGACTCATCGGGTTCTACGACATAGCCCGCATCAACGAGAAGTGCCTGCTTGGCCTGAATTATGCAGCAAACCCGAGCCTTGACGATATTTTCAAGACTAATGCAGAGATAGCGTCCATCGCAGATGGTTATATTGATTAAGACACTTCAGGTCATCCTGGCCCTGTCGCTCCTGATTCTTATCCACGAATTGGGACACTTCATGTGGGCCAAGTTCTTCGGGATCAGGGTGGAGAAATTCTACCTCTTCTTTGATGTGGGCGGCAAGGCCATAGCCCGCTGGAAGTGGGGGGAGACGGAGTTCGGCATAGGCTGGCTGCCTTTCGGAGGCTACTGCAAGATTTCCGGGATGATCGACGAGTCGATGGACCTGGAGCAGCTGCGCCGCGAGCCGCAGCCCTGGGAGTTCCGCACCCACCCCGCGTGGCAGAGGCTGCTGGTGATGGCCGGCGGCGTGCTCAACAACTTCATCTTCGCCATTCTCGCCTATATCGGCATAATGGCCTCGTGGGGGCAGAGCTATATCGACAACTCCGACAGCCGCATATATGTCAACGACCTCGCCTACGAGATGGGCTTCAGGACGGGCGACCGCATCCTGAAGTTCGACGACTACAGCCCCGAGAATTTCGGAATGCTGCAGGCGGACCTCGCGCGGCGCGACGTGCACAAGGCCACGGTGCTCCGCGGCAAGGACACTCTCGATATCTATGTGGATCAGGCGATGATAGGGGAGGTGCTCAATTCTCCGCTGATGTTCGACCTCGCCGTCCCGTTCGTGATTGATTCGGTGGCTTCCGAGCCCAACGCTTCGTCCGGGCTGCAGAGGGGCGACAAGATAGTGGCGTTCGACGGGCAGGGGGTGGAATACCTCCAGGATTCGCGCAGCGTGCTCGCGGGGATGAAGTCCCGCACGGTAGAGGCCACGGTGCTGCGCGGCGCCGACACGCTGACCATCCCGGTGAGCGTCGATACCACGGGCCGCATAGGGGTCTATATGGCCACTCCGTCCGTCAAGACCAGGCACTACGGCCTGCTAGAGGCTATCCCTGCCGGTATCAAGCTGACAGGCAGCACGATAGGCAATTATGTGAGGGATCTCGGGATGCTGGCGCGCCCGTCCACCGGGGCCTACAAGTCCGTAGGCAGCTTCATCGCCATCGGGCAGGTCTTCCCGGCCAGCTGG
The DNA here is from genome assembly GCA_963649415.1 of bacterium. GTDB lineage: Bacteria > Bacteroidota > Bacteroidia > Bacteroidales > UBA932 > Cryptobacteroides. The sequence continues at coordinate 2,108 of CAVJHI010000031.1, read as the reverse complement.
GACTGGTACCGCTTCATCAACATCCTCGCTCTGCTCTCGATTATGCTCGCGGTGATGAACCTCATCCCGATACCGGCGCTGGACGGCGGGCATATACTCTTCACTCTGTATGAGATGATTACGGGACGCAAGCCGAGCGAGCGCTTCCTTGCGGTGGCGCAGACCATAGGGATGCTGCTGCTGCTCGCGCTGATGGTGCTGGCGTTCGGAAACGATATTGCAAGAATTATTTAACTATATGATTATGAAGAAGATTATCGCCGTATTCGCACTCGCGCTCGCACTTGCGGGATGCAAGAACACCGAACCTCTCCTCCCGAGCGTAAGCGGCAAGGCTGGCGAGGTGCTCGTGGTGATCGAGAAGGCGGACTGGGAGGGGGCCGTGGGCTCAGCCACCCGCGAACTGCTTGCGGACGAATGCCCTTATCTCCCTCAGAGAGAGCCTCTCTACACTCTGGTTAACGTGGCTCCCGCGAGCTTCGTGGACCTCTTTAAGATTCACCGCAACGTGGTGATGTTCAATATCAACCCGCAGATTGACAGCGCGGGCGTCTTCTACCGCAACGATGTCTGGTCGCAGCCGCAGTGCGTAATCCAGATTGCGGCCTACGATGCCGACTCGGCTGTGGATATGCTCAAGAAGAAAGGCAGCACCATCGTGCGCGCCATCGAGCAGGCGGAGCGCGACAGAGTGATACGCAATACACTGCTCTACGAGGAGAAGGCCCTTGCCGACACGGTTTCCCGCTACTTCGGCGGCTCGCTGCACTTCCCGGTGGGCTATAAGTTCAGGAAGATAAGCCCGGACTTCTGCTGGATTGCCAACGACAAACAGTATGTCTATCAAGACATATTCGTGTACCGCTATCCGGCCGAGGCGGACCACCCGTACTCATCGGCCAACATCATCCGTCACCGCAACGAAATCCTCAAGGCCAATGTGCCGGGAATGTTCGACAATACCTATATGACGACGAGCTCGTACTTTACCCCGATGATTGAGTACCTCAAGTACCGCGGGCGCGACATAGTGCAGACGCGCGGCCTCTGGGAGGTGGAGAACGACTATATGGGCGGGCCTTTCGTGTCCCATTCGTTCTACAGCCCGGACGGCAAGGACATCATCGTGGCCGAGGCGTTCGTCTATGCTCCGCGCTACGACAAGCGCCAGTATCTGCGCCAGGTGGAGTCGCTGCTCTACTCCTGGGAGTGGAATAAAAAATAATTTGTCAAGTCTAAAATAATTTCTATCTTTGCACTCCCTATCGGGATTATGTCCTGACGGGAGCCGGATGGTGGGTTCGTATAACGGCTAGTACTCAAGATTTTCATTCTTGCAATAGGAGTTCGATTCTCCTACCCACTACTAAAATATTAAAAATTGAAATAATGGCAAACACAGCTTCAGCTAAGAAAGCCGATCGTCAGAACGAGAGGCGCAGATTGCATAACAGGTATTATGCAAAGACAACGAGGAACGCTATCCGCGACATCCGCAACACCACCGACAAGGCTACTGCCGAGAAGAACGCTCCTAAGGTATATGCTATGATTGACAAGCTCGCAAAGGTCGGCCTTATCCATAAGAACAAGGCCGCCAACCTCAAGAGCGGTATTGCAGTCTATGTAAACAAGCTCGCCTAAGGCGGGCTTTTCCAGGCCGGTTCTGCTGATGCAGGGCGGGCTTTCCAACGGGATGTAGCGCAGTTGGCTAGCGCACCACGTTCGGGACGTGGGGGTCGTCCGTTCGAGTCGGATCATCCCGACAAGAGACCGGAGCTTAGGCTTCGGCCTCTTTTTTTGCAAGAAATGCCCTCTTGCCCTCCAGCGGCCCCCGAGCCTGTCGAGGGAGTGTAGCCCGGGGAAGATTTGCAAATCTGAAAAGAAAAGCGTACATTGCGGCTTGACTCGGGAACGGATGCCCGAAACTGAAATTTAATTGTAAAGAATATGAAGACAAAGACTTGTGAATATTCCGCACCTAATCTGGAGGTGGTGGAGATAGAGCTGGACGGCGCAGTGCTTCAGGATAGCGGCTATGGCGACACCGAAGGGATGGATGATGCGAAAGGGGGGACGGATTGGAGTCGGTATTATAATTATAACAA
>CAVJHI010000030.1:0-24448 GCA_963649415.1 bacterium | reverse complement strand
TCTTTCCAATTAATCCAGGCATTGGTTTGTTAATTAATTGTTTATAAATACTTTATAAGTTGCCGCACAATTTTGCGGGCTGCAAATGTACGATTTATTTTTGTATTTTCCAAAAAGTTCTTGATTTAGAGAGGGTTTTGCAGTGAGACCGGGATTGCGGCGGCGGGGTTTGGGGTAGGGTTGCGCTGGATTTATAAATAATGACTATATTTGTAGTATGGTTCTCGGAATGCTGAGTTTTCTGCACTTTACGCTAGTCGATCTTCTGGACATCCTGATGGTCGCGCTGGTCATTTATTCCATTTTCCGCTGGATCAGAGGCTCTTCGGCCATCAACATATTCATCGCCATCATCATCGTCCTTGTCGTCCAGATCATAGCCAACGCGCTGGGTCTTAAGATGATATCCTCGCTCCTGGGGACGCTTATCGATGTGGGCGCGGTGGCCATCATCGTGATTTTCCAGCCGGAAATCAGGCGCTTCCTCAACACTATGGGACGGCAGGCCGGAAGCTCGCTGGAGAAGCGTCCGAAGCTCCGCAAGCTGCTGACGGGCAGGAGCCTGAGCTCGGTGGACGGCCGCAGTCTCGCGGAGATTGCGCAGGCCTGCAAGGAGATGTCCGAGCAGAAGACCGGCGCGCTCATCCTCATCCGACGCAAGGACTCGCTGGAAGACATAATCGCGACCGGTGACACGCTGGACGCGCAGATCAGCAGCCGCCTGATAATGAATATCTTTTTCAAGAATTCACCGCTGCACGACGGGGCTATGATTATCGGGGACAACCGCATCATCGCGGCCCGCTGCACCCTGCCGATTACCGACCGCAGCGACCTGCCCGCACACTACGGAATGCGCCACAAGGCAGCCCTGGGAGTATCGGAGCAGTGCGACGCGGACGTGGTGGTGGTGAGCGAGGAGACGGGAGCCATCTCGTTCGTGCATAGAGGGGTCATCCAGACCACCGACAGTATCAACCTTAAACTTCTCCTGGGAGACAACGCCTGATGACAAACGCGGAGACAGAATCTAAATTGGGTTTTGACAAGATACGCAGGATCATCTCGGACCGCTGCCTGACGGACTATGCCGCTGCGAGAGTGGCGGAGGAGGAGTTCTCCACCGACCGAGGGACTATCGAGTCGCGGCTCGCCCTGACCGATGAGATGAGGCTGATAATGATGTTCGAGGAGAGTTTCCCGACCACCGGATACATAGACGCGATACCGTTCCTGGAGCCGCTGCAGAAGGCGGGGTCGTCAATCGACCTGCTCTCGCTGGGGAAGCTCAAGACGGCGACCGACACGACGCGCCGGCTGCTGCATTTCTTCTCCAATGTCAAGGACGGCATCTACCCGAGACTCAAGAAGATGGCCTCGAGGATCAATTCCTTCCCGGAGGTGCAGAGGCGCATCGAGAGCATAATAGACAAATACGGGGACATCAAGGACTCGGCGTCGGACACGCTGCTGGAGATACGCAGTGCCATACGGAGCAAGGAGGCGTCGCTCTCGAAGAGAGCGGGGGCCGTGCTCCGCAAGGCCCAGGAGGACGGCATAGCCGACTCCGACGCCTCCGTCAACATCCGCGACGGCAAGTTCCTCATCCCGGTCAACGCCTCCGCGAAACGCAAGCTCCCGGGCTTCATCTACGACGAGTCGGCCTCCGGCAGGACCAGTTTCATCGAGCCGGCCGAGATAGTGGAGCTGGAGAACGAGCTCAATGCCCTGCACTTCGACGAGGAGCGCGAAATCCGCAAGATACTCTTCGAGTTCACCGAATTCCTCCGCCCGTACATCCCGGAACTGCTCTCCGGAGCTGAGTTCCTCGGCGAGATGGACTTCCTGATGGCCAAGGCCCAGACAGCCCTGGACTTCATCGCGGGCGTGCCGGTCATCTCCGAAGACGGCAGCATCAGTCTGCGAAAGGCCCGCCATCCTCTGCTCGAGAGGGCGCTGCGCAGCGAGGGGCGCAATATGACCCCGCTCTCAATCAGCCTCACCGCACAGAAGAGGATCCTGCTCATCTCAGGTCCTAACGCCGGCGGCAAGTCCGTCTGCCTCAAGACCGCGGGCCTGCTGCAGTATATGTTCCAGTGGGGAATGCTCGTCCCTACCTCGGAGACCTCCGAGATGATGATATTCGACCGCATCTTCGTCAGCATCGGCGACAACCAGAACATAGAAAGCGACCTCAGTACCTATAGCTCCTTCCTTGCAGATATGAGGGATATGCTCGCGGGCGCCGACTCCAGGACCCTGGTGCTGATTGACGAATTCGGCTCGGGCACGGAGCCCGCCGCAGGCGGCGCCATCGCCGAGGCCATACTGAGCGAAATCGACAAGCGCGGAGTTTACGGCATCATCACCACGCACTATACCAACCTCAAACTATATGCCTCAGGAGCAGAGACTTCCGTTATCAACGGGGCAATGCTCTACGACTCATCCAAAATCGAGCCTCTCTTCAAGCTGGAGATAGGTCTCCCGGGCAACTCCTTCGCTTTCGAGCTGGCACGCAAGATGCGCCTGCCGGAGAGCATCGTCAAGGACGCCGAAGCCCGCGCGGGCGAAGAGTTCGTCGGCATCGAGCGCAACCTCCGCAAGATAGCCCGCAACCGCAGGGCTCTCGACGAGAAGCTGCAGAAAGTCAAAAACAGCGACCGCGCGCTCACGGGACTCACCGAGCAGTACCGCAAGGAACTGGAGGACATCAAGACGCTGCGCGAATCCATAATCTCGGACGCGATGCAGGAGGCTGAGCAGATAGTCAAGGGCGCCGGCAAGCAGGTGGAGAAGACCATCCGCGACATCCGCGAGGCACAGGCCGAGAAGACCCAGACCAAGGAGGCGCGGCAGGAGCTGCAGGGCTTCCTCGGGGCGCTGGAGGACCGCAAAAAGAAAGAGGAGCGCGGGCGCGAGGACTACATAGACCGCAAGCTCGCCTCGCTCGAGAAGCGCAAGCGCAAGCAGGAGGCCGCTCCGGCCAAGGAGGCCAAGGCCGCACCGCTCAAGGTCGGAGAAAAGGTCCGCATAAAGAATAACGGCCTCGTCGGCGAGGTCGCGCGCATCTCCAACAAGGCGGTCACCGTCATCGTGGGCAACATCAGCAGCACGATGTCGCCGGACCGCGTGGAGAGGATTTCCTCCAACGAGTTCAGGGAGGCTTCCCGCAAGGCGTTCAAGCCGGTGGAGCAGAAAGTGGACAGTGCCATCACGGAGCGCAGGCTCAATTTCTCCCCGGAGCTGGACATCCGCGGCGAAAGGCTGTCCGATGCGCTGGACATCGTGACACATTACATAGATGACGCAGTGATGCTCAACATAGGCGCAGTGCGCATCATCCACGGCAAGGGCACAGGCGTGCTGCGCGAGGAAATACAGAAATATCTCAGGACCATCCCGGGCGTATCCGTCAGCGACGAAGATGTCCGTAACGGCGGTACAGGAGTAACCATCGTCAGACTATGACGGACGGGCGGCAGAAGAGCGGCAGAAGAGGAGAAGAAGAGGCTTGCCGGTATCTGTGCGGCCTCGGTCACGAAATCATCGTGCGCAATTGGAGGTCCGGGCACCTTGAGCTGGACATAATATCGCTGCTCGGCTCCGAACTGCACATCGTGGAGGTAAAAAGCAGGACCGTCCCGGCAGCCGCGGCCCCGGAAGCCAATGTGGACCGCAGGAAAATGCTCCGCCTCACCAGGGCCGCCAACGCTTTCCTCAACTCAGAGGCCCGGAAAGGGCTTCCGGCAGACCTGGAAGTGTTTTTCGATGTGGTCACGGTGCTCTTCGATGGCCCGAAGTTTGAAATAGAATATTATCCACAAGCTTTTATACCACTATATGCTTAATAACCATCTATACTGCATAATAATGGCCGGAGGGGTCGGTTCCCGCTTCTGGCCCATCAGCAGGACGGACAAGCCGAAGCAGTTTCTCGACTTCACCGCCGAAGGCAAATCTTTCCTCCGCTTCACATTCGACAGGATGAAGGCAGTCATCCCCGAAGAGAATATCCTCGTCGTGTCACTGCCGCGATACAGAGAGCTTATCCGGGAGCAGCTCCCCGAACTCAGGGAGGACAACCTCCTGCTCGAGCCATACAGCCGCAACACGGCTCCCTGCCTCACCTACGCCACCTATACCATTCTCAAGCGCGACCCGCTCGCGGTGACCGTTGTCACCCCTTCGGACCTGCTCATCAACAAACACGACATCTTCAACGAGACCCTCTCCAACGCACTCGCCTACGCCGCCGGCAGCGATGCGCTGATTACACTCGGAGTCGTCCCGACCCGTCCGGACCCGAATTTCGGATACATCCAGATGGCCGGCCCGGCTGAGGACGGTCGCCCTGTGAAGGTCAAGACATTCACGGAGAAACCGGACCCGGAGCTCGCCAAGGTATTCCTCGATACAGGTGAATTCCTTTGGAACTCAGGCATTTTCGTCTGGAGGGCGGATGCCATCAGGCGGGAGTTGGAAACCTACGCGCCGGAGATTACGAGCCTTTGGACCGGATGGCGGGAGGCCCTCGGTTCCGAGGCCGAGACCGCATTTCTCGAAAGGATTTATACCGATATGCCGCGCACTTCCATCGACTACGCCGTGATGGAGAAGACCGAGCACGCCTGGGTCTATCCGGCCAAGTTCCGCTGGGCTGATATGGGCAATTGGGAGTCGCTCTACGACTACCTCGCCCACCACGACGACAAGGGCAATGCGATGAACCTCGTCAACAAGGGACTGGTCAAGGAATGTTCCAATAATATAGTATATTCAGGCAATTCGCGCAAGCTGCTCGCGCTCAGGGGTTTGGATGACTTTATAGTCATTGACACCGACGATGTGCTGATGATCTGCCCGCGCGACGAGAGCAAACTCAAGGATTTCCTCTCCCAGCTGGCGATGCCGGAGTTTGAGGAATACAGATAATATCTATGGACTACGAAGCCCTGTTCTCAGAGGATGTACCCTCGTTTATGAGATCTCCCGTAAGGGAGATTTTCAGGCATGTCGATCTCAATGCAATCTATTCGTTTGCAGGGGGTTATCCCGATGCGGCGACTTTCCCTCTCGGGGAGATTGGCCGCCTGGCTTCCGCCGTGCTGGAGAAGTACGGGGCCAAGGCCGTTCAGTACGGGGCGACGCAGGGCGTAAGCGAGCTGCGGCAGGTGATTTCGAAGCGCTACGGGGTGGCGGTGGAGAATATCCAGATTACCACCTCCTCCCAGCAGGGCATCGATGTGTGCACGCGCATCCTCGTCGACCCGGGGGACATCATTCTCACTTCCGACCCGACCTATCTCGGGGCGCTGCAGTCATTCCGCTCATACAGGGCTGAGGTGGTGGCGCTCAAGAGTTTCTGCGAGGAGGACTGCGGGGCTTCGGAGGAGCAGCTGCGGCGGGCGAAGTTCTGCTATGTGATTCCGGATTTCCAGAACCCGAGCGGCACGACGATGACCCTGGAAGAACGGCGAAGCCTCGTCGCGATGTCGGAGAAGTACGGCTTCCTCATCGTGGAGGATAGCCCCTACCGCGAGCTGCGCTACAGCGGGTCTCCTGTGCCGACGATATATTCTCTCGCGCCGGAGAGGACCCTGCATCTGGGTTCGTTTTCCAAGATTTTCGCGCCGGGATTCAGGCTCGGCTGGATACTCGGGCCGGAGGCGGTGCTGGAGCAAATCTACATCTGCAAGCAGGCGCTGGACCTCTGCCCGCCGATATTCGACCAGTACATCGCGGCGGAGTTTATGGGGAGCGGGGCGCTGGACGCGAACCTGCGCAAAAGCATAGATCTCTACCGCGGGAAGCGCGACCTTATGCTCTCGCTGCTAGAGAAATATATGCCTGCCGGGGTCAGCTGGACGCATCCGGAAGGAGGACTTTTCCTCTTCCTGACCCTGCCAGAGAGCATCGACACAGTGGCGCTCTATCCGCGCGCTCTGGAGGCCGGCGTGGCCTATGTGGCCGGCTCGTTCTTCTACTCCGACGGCAGCCACCGCAACACGATGCGCCTCAACTTCTCCTTCCTCGACCGCTCCCGCATGGAAGAAGGGATACGCCTGCTCGCCAGCGTCATCGGGGGATAGAAATTCCGATCGATAGATTAATACAAACAACCGAAGGCCCAAAGAGGAATCTTGCGGAAATACGCTGAATCTATGTCGTCGGCAGCGACATAACCCCTGTCTTCTCCTCTAAGCTGCGAGAAACCTTTGTCCGCGCCGCCGACTTCCACTACAATTTTACCGTCAATTTTGAAGTCTCCGGTCTTAATCCCGCCATATTCAACTCTATGCCCTGCGGATATCAGTTGATTGCAGAAGAACGACTCGCGTACCGTGCCGATTTCAGGATTATCGTCAGCAAGGACATTAAGGAGATTCGGGTTGTCAAGCAGAATCTTATCCGGTTTCTGCAGGTCTGAGACGGAATCGAGGCTCCGAAACAATCTGATTATAAGTTTAGCCTCTTCAAGGTATTTCAGATACCGCAATATGGTCGGCCGCTCCAAAGAAGTTGCCCGGGACAGTTTGGCAATGTCCACTTCATAAGGGACCATCTGAGCGATAATATGCAACAATGCCTTGATTTTACGCGTGTTACCGACTTCAACATTTCTATATGACGGCAATTCACTTTCGACTATATAATTGACAGTGTTTTCAACCTGCAGCGGATATGTCTTCCTGTTCTCAAAATAAAACGGATAAAATCCGCCCGAAAGATATTCACGAAAAGACTTGACGGGCAGACATTTCCTCTTGACTTCAAAGCAAAATTCCTCCGGTGAGGCAAGCAAGTCTTCAAGCGCAACAGGAGCTATTTCGAAATGTTGGTCAAGAGCAAGGAATTCCCTGAAAGACAGGCCCGGCATGGTGTAAGGGACCATCCTTCGGGACAGGTCGGAGCCGGCATCATTCAGCTGAATCAGCGAGGAGCCGCTGAGTACAATCTTCAACTTCTTGTGCGTATCATAAATCTCCTTTATCTCGCGACTCCAGCCTTTGTATTTGTGTACTTCATCTATAAAAAGATGCTTGCCTCCCATAAGAATGAATTGTTCAGCAGTCTCAAGCAGAGAATGAGTCGAGAAATATGTTGAATCAGCACTGCAATACAATACCTGCCTGTCTCCAGGCGCATAATGCATCTTGATATATTGCTGCATCAATGTTGATTTGCCCACCCCCTTCGAGCCCTTGATAATAATAAGCCGTGAGGACCAGTCGATTTCATTCATCATATTTCGGACAAAGTCGAGAGACACATCCTCTATCTCATCATCGTGACGCTTAAACAATTTTTCCATAACAACTTCTGTTTCTGCCGACAAATATACGTGTATTTTACAAAATACACAATGTGCCCAAAAGTGTATTTTACAAAATACACTTTTTTTTCGAAGACGGGGCGTCCTGCCCGTGAAAGTTATCCGGGCTTCCGTTTCCTCCTGAAAAAGGCAGGTTCTTAAACCACCCTCAAGGCGGGGCCGGTGAGATAGACGTCGGTGAAAGCGGGGCCGGAGGCGACGAACGCTACGGAGAGGGTATCGCGGAGGGCGCGGACACGGTAGAGACGGCCGCCCTCGCACGGCCAGAAGGACTCGAGGGTCACGGCAATGGCGGAGGCGACTATCCCCGTGCCGCAGGCAAGTGTCTCAGCCTCAACACCTTTCTCGAAAGTGCGCACATAGATCATCTCGTCCCGCGAATATGGGAAAACGAAATCTATATTGGCGCCTTCCGGGGCGAAGAGCGGGTTCCAGCGCAGCTCGCGGCCTTCTTTCTCCACATCGAGCGAATCCCAGTCGGACACGAAACGCACGAAATGCCGGGCGCCGGTGTCGATAAACCAGCCGTGCTGCTCCCTGCCCTCGGCATCGGTATAATTGATGCGCCGGGTCTCCTTGACATCCTTCATCCGCAGGCGGACCGAGTAGAGCGAGCCGTCGCAGGAGAGAATCTCAGCCGTGTGGATGCCGTCCGGAGCCTCGAAAATCAGCAGCTTGCCGGAGCTCGGGCGAATGCCGAGAAAATCGGCGAAAGCCGCGATGCAGCGGCCTCCGTTGCCGCACATCATCCCGCACGAGCCGTCAGGGTTGTAGAATTCCATCCTGAAATCACAATCTTTCGAAGCGGTGAGAATCATCAGCCCATCGGCCCCGACCCTGCCGTCGGCGGCCACGAAACCGCCAGTGCGGCTGCAGAGCTGGCAAATGCGCTGCGGCTGCCTGTATTCGGACACATCCTCGCTGCGCCCGTCCAGCACTACGAAATCGTTGCCGGCACCGGAATACTTGTAAATTTCCATAACATCAATATACATAGGCCGCGCGCCGCCCTCCCGGAGAGCAGCACAGGGGCGACGATTCTACCTTAACAAATCTTCAAGCGTAACGGAAGATGAAGTCTTCGCGTCGCGGTATTTGACAATGACGGGGCAATAGAGGCTGACCCCGCTTCCGGCACTCACGCCCTTGCTAATCGGGCGACTGCCGGAGACCACCACCGCCCCGCGCGGCACGACCACGCGGCCGTCGGCGTTGCGCGGCAGGAATTCTCCTTTGGTGGAGTCAAAAATCGCTGTGGATGAGGTGATTATCACGCCGGAGGCAATTACTGCCCCCTCCTGGACTATCGTGCCCTCATAGATGCCGCAGTTGCCGCCCACGAACGCGCCGTCCTCGATGATGGTCGGCATTGCTCCTGCCGGCTCGAGCACGCCCCCGATCTGGGTGGCGGCGGAGATGTGGATATGCGAGCCGACCTGCGCGCAAGAACCGATGGTGGCGTGGCTGTCAACCATCGTTCCCTCACCGACATACGCGCCAACATTGATATATGCCGGCGGCATCACTATTGCACCCGGGGCAAGGTATGCTCCGCGCCGGATACTGCTGCCTCCTGGGACGATGCGCACCCCGTCAGCGGCGGCGAAACGGCGCACCGGGTATGTGTCCTTGTCGAAGAACGGGAACTGTCCCTCGCTCATATCCTTAATCTGACCGAGCTTGAATCCGGCCAGTATCACCTCCTTGACCCAGGAGTTGACCTTCCACTCGCCGTCAACTTTCTCGGCGACTCGAATCTCCCCTGCCTCCAGGGCATCGAGAACTTCCTCGACACGCGCGCGCGTTATTTCTTCCATAAGTCTGCAAGTATTTGAGAGATAGTCTTTTTGGTGGCATCCACAGCCTCGGAGAGCGGCAGACGGACCTCGGAGCGCATAAGGCCCAGCTCAGCCATCGCGGCCTTGACCGGGATAGGGTTGGACTCTACGAAGCAGCCCTTGAAAAGCGGCATCAGACGGTGGTGCAGAGTCCGCGCCTTGAGCAGATTGCCCTCCAGCATCGCTGCGCACATCGCGCTAACTTCCGCCGGTGCCACATTGGAAGCGACACTGATCACTCCCTGCCCGCCGGTGGCCATAAAGGCAAAGGTCATATCGTCGTCGCCGCTGAGAGTGGAGAACCCCTGCGGGGCGCGGCGGATGATTTCACTCACCTGGGCATAGTTGCCGGAAGCCTCCTTGGTGCCGATGATGTTCGGGCAGTCGAAGGCGAGCCGGACGGCGGTGTCGGCGGTCATATTGGCCCCGGTGCGCCCCGGCACATTATAGATGACTATCGGCTTGTCGGCGGCCTCGGCAACAGCCTTAAAGTACTGGTACTGACCCTCTTGAGTAGGCTTGTTGTAGTACGGAACCACCACCAGGTAAGCATCCGCGCCGTGCGGTCCGAGCAGGCGGATATTGTCGAGCGTGCCCTGCAGGGAATTGGTCCCCACACCGACGAGCAGAGGCAGTCCCCCGCACTTCTCGCGGGTGAGTTCAAGCAGGCGCAGCTTCTCGTCCGCGCTAAGAGTCGGAGTCTCTCCCGTGGTAGCTAGCGGCACAAGGAAATCCACCCCGGCGCTTACCTGACGCTCCACACAGGCGGCGTAGGCATCATAATCCACGGCCCCGTCGCGGAACGGAGTCACCAGTGCGGTGCCGCAGCCCTTGAGATATAATTTGCTCATAATATGAGATCTTTGAATTCGTGTACACCTTTGAGTCCGTCAGTCAACAGGGCTGCGGCCACCGCGCCCTCGGCGAAGCCCTCGCGGGAGAACGCCTCGTGGGTGAGAGTCAGCCTGTCCACTGCGGAAGTAAGCTCAACCGTATGGATGCCGGGCACTTCCCCGATGCGATGGGAGATTATTTCCGGCTCTGCGCCGAGCGTGCCGGCGACTATGCCGCCAACCGTCTTGGCAGTGCCGCTAGGGGCGTCGAGCTTATGGATGTGATGGGTTTCCTCGACCTTGGGAGTATAGCCGTGGCCCTTGAGAACGGTGCAGGCCCGCTCCACGGCGGCGAAGAAGGCATTGACGCCGATGGAGAAGTTGGATGCCCAGACGAGGGTCGTCCCCCTGCGCTCAAACTCTGCGAAAACCTGCTCCTTGATGTCGTACCAGCCGGTAGTCCCGACCACCACGGCAGCGAAACGCTCCGCGAGGAAGGGATAATTGGCCCTGAAAGCATCGGGAGTGGTGAAATCGATGCAGACCGCCCCGCAGGTCACTTCCTTAGGGAGGGAGCATACATCCTCCGAAGCCGCCGCCGGAGTAATGCCGCGCCTTAGCAGCGCCGCCTCCACACAATGGCCCATCTTACCGTAGCCGCTTATCACAATCTTCATATATTCTGACATAATTATCTATCGCTTCCTGTAAATCATTGATTCCCACGCACTCGTCGGGACGGTGCGCCGTCATTATCGAGCCGGGGCCGCAAATCATCTTATGCTCGAAGCCTCCCAGGTGCGGAGCATCGCTGCCGAAAGCCACCGCCTTGGTGCGGAAACCCGGCAGTGTGAAGTACTCCGCCGGAGCGTCGCCGCCGCGAGCATTCACGCTAATATTCTCATTTGCAAAGCTTTGCATCAGCTCGCATACCCTTGCGTCGCTCGCAAACGCGGTACGGAAATATATCCGGCAGTCCAGCGCCGGACTGAGGATGTTCTGCGGGTTGTCGCTATGCAGCAGGCCCACATTGTAAGTAGTCTCCCCGAGCAGCGGGTCGGATCCGAACTGCTCTGCGCGGAGGGTATTCATCATATCCACAAACATCTCCACGGCACTGCGCCCGTGTTCCGGATAGCCGGAGTGGCAGGCTGCGCCGGTGAAATGGAGGTCGAACGACTTGGTCCCCTTGGAGGCGGAGACCATACAGTTGTCGGTAGGCTCGCCGATTACGAGGTACGGGGCCTTGAAGCCGTTGCGCGAGAATGCCTTAGCCCCGTAGGATCCGGTCTCCTCCCCGCTGAGCAGCAGCAGGCCGAAGCCCTCGCGGCCCTTCGCGGCGAGTTCGCGGCAGGCGCTGTACATCGAGAAAATCTGCCCTTTGGCATCGCAGCTGCCGCGCCCGCAGACTTTGTCGGCGAAGAATGTCGGTGCGATGTAAGGGGGAACGGTGTCCATATGCGTGCAGAACACCACCCGCGGGCTGCCCCAGCTGAGGAGCAGGTTGAGAGTGCCATCGCCGACCTCAAACTGCTCTTTATGAGGGGCTTCCAGATGCTCCATCAGCCATAGGGCGAACTCCCGCTCCCGTCCGGAAGTGGAGTCGATAGCAAGCATATCGCGGAAAAGCTCAAGCGTCATAGCAGTATATCTCTGATAATGCCGCTGGCGGCAAGGCGCACGCCCTCGCCGGCGCCACGGATGACGAGAGGAGCCGAGTATTCGCTGCGGACAAGTGTCACATTTTCAGTACCGCTGACCCAGTAGAACGGACTGTCGGGGCTCACGGCGCCCATACGAATCTCCGCTCTGTAGCCGAGCCGCTCAGCGCTGTCGCGCCTGAGCGAAGCTATGAAGCGCTGCCTGCGGCCCTCTATGGCAAGTTCCGACTCGCGCAGACGAAGCTGAGGCTCGTATTTCTCCAGGCGGGTGTAGAACTCCTCTATCGGGCAGTCGAAAAACTCGCCTGGGAGCATAGGGGATATCCGCACATCGCTCTCTTCCAGAGGCACGCCGGCTTCCCTCGCGAGGATGAGGAGTTTACGGAGCACATCCCGCCCGCCGAGGTCGGTACGCGGGTCTGTCTCGGAGAGCCGCTCCTCCTGGGCGCGGCGCAGCAGACTTGCCATACTTTCGCCGCAGGAAGGACTCTCGTGGGTCGTGAGCACATAGTTGAGGGTGCAGGAAACCACAGCCTCGATGCACTCGATGCCGTCGCTGCAGTTGGCTCCGCTCGCGATGGACTCGAGGATAGGCAGGGAGGTCCCCACCGTGGTGTCGTAGCGGAAGAACGCACCGTTCTCGCGCGCTGCGGCCTTGAGCGCCGCATACTGCACATAAGGCACGGCAAGCGAACGGCGGTTGGAAGTCACTATATTGAGCCCCGCGCGGAAAATTTCCGCGTAGCGCAGGTGCAGAGTATCATCGTCGGTGCAGTCCACGAATACCGACTTGCGCGGGGCGGCTTCGCAGACTGCGGAGATGTAGGCCCCGCCGGCGGCGCTTTCGCCCTCCGGGAGCCTCTCGTCTATGTCCTGTGCGCGGATGCCGCGCATATCTATGATGTAGCGGCGGCTGTTGGACACGCCCACTATCTTTATCGTCCTGCCGAGACGCGACGCTATCCTCTCGCGGCTCGCGCTTATAAGCTCCACAAGTGCCTTGCCCACAGCGCCATAGCCCGCTATAAAAAGATTGATCTCGGTTACGGCCCTGGACTCGAAGAACTCGCGGTGAATCGCGGCGACGGCTTCGCGTACCACAAGGGAGCGGACACGCACGAAGAACACTCCCCCCTCGCCCTCAACTTCGGAGAGCGGCTTGATGCCGGCCTCGGAGAGCGAAGACATTATCCTGCCGGCAGCGGAGCGGCGGCTGGAGACCGACTCTCCGACAAGGCAGATGACTGACTCCCCGTCCGCAGGGCGGTCGAGGCTGGTCACGCCCATCCAGCTGTCCTGCACTTCGGCGCGGGCGTCGCTGATGACGGTGCCCGGGTTGCGCGGATCGAAGCTATTGAGGATCCTTATAGCTATGCCTGCCTCCATCGCAGGGCGCACGGTCGGGGCGTAGAGCACCTTGGCGCCGTTGGCTGCGAGGTCGAGGGCGGCACGGTAGGAAATCTGGGGTATCGTGACGGCGGACGGCACTACCTTGGGATTTGCCGTCATTATGCCGGGCACATCGGTCCATATCTGCAAGTCGCAGGCCCTGACTGCGGCGGCGTAGAGGGCCGCGCTGTAGTCGGAGCCGCCGCGTCCGAGGGTCGTAACGCGGCCCCGCCCATCAGAGGCGATGAAGCCCGGTGCGACGAAGACCTGCACCTCGGGAGAGGCTGCGACTGCGGCGGAAATCCTGCCGTAGCTGGTCTTGCAGTCCACTTCTCCTCCATCGACAAGTATCAGTTTGCGGGAGTCGAGCCACTCTGACTCTATGCCGTCGCAGGCTAGCTTGCGGGCGATGATGCGGGTGGAGAAAAGTTCTCCGAAGGTCACGCAGTCCTCGCTCGGGGCAGCTTCAAGCTCCTTGAAAAGTTCGCAAATCTCCTTCTCCGCAAGAGTGCGTTCCGCGCCTGTGAAAAGGCGGCGGACTATCCCCAGATGCCGCTGCCTGAGGCCATCTATGCGCTCTGAGCGGGCCTCCCCCTGCGGGAGCGAGGCTATCTCAAGCAGGGCGTCGGTGCAGCCGCTGACGGCGGAGCACACGAGTATCACCCTGTCCCTGCGGACAGCGTCCGAGACGATATCCAATACCGCCGAAATCCTTGTGGCGTCCGCAACGGAACTGCCGCCGAACTTGAGTACCTGCATTACTGTTTCCTCTCTATCTTGGCTCCGAGCGCATTGAGGCGGGTGTCGATGTCTTCGTAGCCGCGGTCAATCTGCTCGATGTTGTCTATCTCTGAAGTGCCGCTGGCGGACATAGCCGCAAGCAGCATCGCGATGCCAGCCCTGATGTCCGGCGAGGTCATCCGCCCCGCCTTGAGGCCGATCTTGTGGTCGTGGCCGATGACGACGGCCCTGTGCGGGTCGCAGAGGATAATCTGCGCGCCCATATCGATGAGCTTGTCCACAAAGAAGAGTCTGCTCTCGAACATCTTCTGGTGTATCAGCACGCTGCCCTTGCACTGCGTGGCCACGACGAGCATCACGCTGAGCAGGTCCGGGGTCAGACCGGGCCACGGAGCATCGGCGACGGTCATTATGGAACCGTCGATAAACGACTCTATCTCATAGCTTTCCTGGGCCGGGACATAGATGTCGTCGCCCCTCTGCTCGAGCTTCACGCCGAGCCTGCGGAAGCATTCCGGGATGATGCCGAGGTTGTCCCAGGACACATTGCTGATGGTAAGTTCGCTCTGGGTGATGGCGGCCATTCCGATGAACGAGCCGACCTCGATCATATCCGGAAGAATGCGGTGCGTGGCGCCTCCGAGAGACTCCACTCCAGTGATTGTCAGGAGGTTGGAGCCTATTCCATCAATCTTCGCGCCCATCTTGACGAGCATCTTGCAGAGCTGCTGGACATAAGGCTCGCAGGCGGCGTTGTAGATGGTGGTGACACCGCTTGTGAGGGTCGCGGCCATCACTATATTGGCCGTACCGGTCACGGAAGCCTCGTCGAGCAGCATATAGCAGCCCCGCATCTCCTTGCCGGAGGAAAGGCGGTAGGCGTGGCGGTCGGTGTCGTAGGCGCACTTGGCCCCGAGTTTCATAAAGCCGTCGATGTGGGTGTCAACCCTGCGGCGGCCTATCTTGTCGCCACCCGGCTTAGGAAAATAGGCCTGTCCGAATCGGGAGAGGAGCGGGCCTACTACCATCACCGAGCCGCGGAGCTGGGCGCAGCGGCGCACGAAATCCGCGCTGCGGATGTAGAACTCGTTGACGCGGGCGGCGCAGAAGCGATATTCACCCTTGGCGATCCTCTCCACGCTGACCCCCATACTCTCCAGCAGAGAGATGAGGTTCTTGACATCAAGAATCTCCGGGACATTGGATATCGTGACCGGTTCGGCGGTGAGCAGCACGGCGCTGATGACCTCCAGGGCCTCGTTCTTCGCGCCCTGCGGCTCGATGCTGCCGCTCAGGCGGTGACCGCCTTCAATTACAAACGAGCTCATATATGTTCCACTTCGGGATGGAGCTGGATGCCGAAGCGCTCCCGGACTCCATCGATTATTCTTTTTTCGAGTGCGAGAATCTCCTCCGGGGAGGCGTTCCCGCTGCGGTTGACGATTACCAGAGGCTGCTGCTCATAGACGGCTGCGCCTCCCTCTTCTGCACCCTTGAAGCCGCACTGGTCTATCAGCCAGGCTGCTGGCACCTTGACGCTGCCGTCGGACAGGCTGTAGTGCGGGGCAGAGCCGTCCGGGGAGATGCGCGCAAATTCGGCGGCGCTCACCACCGGGTTCTTGAAGAAGCTGCCTGCGCTGCCTATCTCCTCAGGGTCAGGGAGTTTCGCGCGGCGGATGCGGATTACGGCGTCGCGCACCTCCTGCGGTGTCTGCGGTTCGCGGCCCTCCAACGCCTCGGAGATTCCCTTGTATTCGAGATGCGGGCGGGGCTTGCGGCTGAGACGGAAAAGCACGCTCGTCACCACATAGCGGCCCTTGTTCTCCGGCTCCTTAAACATCGAGCTGCGGTAGCCGTAGCGGCAGTCGGCGACTTTGAATTTGACCTTTTTCCGCTCCTGGAGGTCGAAGCAAACGACCCCGGAGATTATGTCCTTGACCTCGACCCCGTAGGCCCCGATGTTCTGTACGGCGGCGGCGCCGACCTCCCCCGGGATGAGGGAAAGGTTCTCAGCACCCCAGAGTCCGTGACGGCACATTTCGGCGACGAAGGAGTCGAAATTAACCCCCGCCCCGACTATCACCGGCACCTCGTCCAGCCCCATATCGACATACTTGATATATTCGATGTTGGAATGCAGCACGGTACCAGGGAAGTCCTTGGTAAAGAGGAGGTTGCTCCCCTCGCCTATGTGCAGCAGAGGCTTCGGGAGACGGTCGAAATTGAGTCCTTCAAGCTCCTTTACGGTCTCGTACTCCACAAAACACTCGCAGGACACCTTCATCCTGAAAGTGTTCTGCGAGCCGAGGTCGTATTTGAGCTTTATTCTCACTCTCCCTTGTAGGTTGAGGCCAGGTAGAGCTCGTCCATCTGGCTCTGGTCAATCTGTGACGGGGAGTCGATCATCACATCGCGGCCCTGGTTGTTCTTAGGGAAGGCGATGTAGTCGCGGATGGTCTCCTGACCGCCGAAGAGGGCGCAGACACGGTCAAATCCGAATGCCAGTCCTCCGTGAGGCGGGGCTCCGAACTTGAATGCGTTGATGATGAATCCGAACTTGTATTCCGCGTCCTCGCGGCTGATGCCGAGCACATCGAACATACGGCTCTGCATCTTGGCATCGTGGATACGGATGGAGCCGCCGCCAAGCTCGGTGCCGTTGAGCACGAAGTCGTAGGCGTTGGCGCAGACTCTCTCGAGGTCTTCCTTTTTGTCGGAATAGAACCACTGCTCGTGCTCCGGCTTAGGAGCGGTGAACGGGTGGTGCATCGCGTAGAAGCGGCCGTCCTCCTCGCTCCACTCGAGCAGAGGGAAGTCCACAATCCAGAGCGGTGCAAATACCTTAGGGTCTCTGAGTCCCAGACGGCCTCCCATTTCTATACGGAGCACGCCGAGTTGGGTCTGGGTCTTACGCTTGGCACCGCAGAGCACGAGGATGAGGTCGCCCGGCTTGGCTTCGCAGGCGGCGGCAATCTCCTGAAGCTTCTCCGCAGAGTAGAATTTATCGATAGACGACTTGATGCTGCCGTCGGCGTTGAGCTTGATATAGACGAGGCCCTTGGCACCTACCTGAGGGCGCTTTACCCACTCGGTAAGCTCGTCAATCTGCTTGCGGGTGTAGTCCGCGCAGCCCGTGGCGGCGATGGCGCCGATGTATTCGGCCCCGTCGAAGACGCTGAATCCGCAGCCTTTGACAAGGGAGGTAATCTCGTGTATCTTCATCCCGAAGCGTACATCCGGCTTGTCGGAGCCATAGCTGTCCATTGCGTCGTACCAGCACATGCGAGGAAGCGGGTTAGGGATATCGACGCCGAGGGCGTTCTTGAACATCCTGCGCATCATCCCTTCGAAGGTGTTGAGCACATCCTCCTGCTCCACGAACGACATCTCGCAGTCGATCTGGGTAAACTCCGGCTGACGGTCGGCGCGCAGGTCTTCGTCGCGGAAGCAGCGCACAATCTGGAAGTAGCGGTCATAGCCGGCCACCATCAGCAGCTGCTTGAAGGTCTGCGGCGACTGAGGCAGGGCGTAGAAGGTGCCCGGATTCATACGGGACGGCACGACGAAGTCGCGCGCTCCCTCAGGGGTGGACTTGATGAGGTAAGGGGTCTCTATCTCCATGAATCCCTGCTCGTCGAGGTAGTTGCGGATCTCCTGGGCGAGACGGTGGCGCAGTGCCAGTGCCCTCTGGAGTGGCGGACGGCGCAGGTCGAGGTAGCGGTACTTGGCCCTGAGGTCTTCGCCGCCGTCGCTCTGCTCCTCGATGGTGAACGGAGGAGTCGCGGACTCGTTGAGGACAGTAATGGCTTCGAGCTTGATCTCTATCTCGCCGGTAGGCATCTTGGGGTTCTTGCTTGCGCGCTCCACCACTTCACCTTTGGCCTGGATGACATATTCGCGTCCAAGTCCTTCGGCGAGAGCGACGAGCGAGGGGTCAGCGTCCGCTTCCACCACGAGCTGCGTGATGCCGTAGCGGTCGCGCAGGTCGATGAATGTCATTCCTCCCAGTCTGCGGGTTTTCTGCACCCAGCCCGCCAGGGTGACTTTCTTGCCTTGGTCGGAGAGCCTGAGTTCCCCGCAAGTATTGCTTCTGTACATATCGAGTGTTTGTAATATATTCTAAATAGACAAAGATACGAATTATTCCGTATCTTTGACCTATGTTCTATATTTCAAAGACATTCGAGATTGCCGCGAGCCACCGTCTGGAGCTCGACTACCCGAGCAAGTGCGCGCGGCTGCACGGGCACAACTACCTGATTGAGGTGTGCTGCAAGTCCCAGACCCTCGACAGCAACGGGATGGTGGTGGATTTCAAGCTCATCAAGGAGCGGGTGTACGATGTGCTGGACCACCGCGACCTGGGCGAAGTGCTGCCGTTCAACCCGACCTCCGAGAACCTGGCCCGCTGGATTTGCGAGCAGATTCCCCACTGCTACCGGGTGAGCGTGCAGGAGACCACAGGCAACAGGGTAATTTATACTACCGAAGAATAATGTACCGAGTCAAGAAAACACTGGAAATATCCGCCAGCCACCGGCTCTATTTTTCCGGGCCGGGGGTCTGGGAGCCGCTGCACGGGCACAATTGGAAAATCACCGTATGGTGCGAGAGCGAGACTCTGGACGCCGACGGGATGGTGGTGGATTTCCTCGCGATTGAGCGCCTGCTGACGGATTCACTCGACCACCGCGACCTGGGTGAAGTACTGCCCTGCAACCCATCAACGGAGAACCTGGCCGGCTGGATAGGCGGACAGATTCCCCATTGCGTAAGGGTGGATGTAGTGGAGTGCAAAGGCTCGGAAGCGAGCTGGTTCTCAGAGTCTTACAGCTTGTAGTAGCTGGAGAGTATCTTCGCGAAGAGACTCGGAGGGAGCAGCTTCTTGAGGGTTACCGAGAGCCGCTGCTCGAGGGTGGAGACGATGTAGTTGTAGCGCGGGTTCTTCTTGCGCACAATCTTGGAAATCTTGTCGGCGAGATATTCCGGCTTGAGGCCCGTGGTCTCGTCCTTCTCGATGCTCGCGAGGGACTCGGCGTAAGTCTTGTAGATCTTATAGACCTCAGGGTCGGAAACGCTCTTGCGCATCGCGGTGAAGCCGGTGGAGAAGTCGCCCGGCTCGATTACCACGACCTTGATGCCGAACGCCTTAGTCTCCAGGCGCAGGGCCTCGCAGTAGCCTTCGATAGCGAACTTTGAAGCGGAATACAGACCCTGGAACGGCAGACCCATCAGACCTCCTATGGAGCTGAAACAGATAATCTTTCCGCCGCCCTGAGTGCGCATTACCGGAAGCACGAAGTGAAGGAAACGGACCATACCCATCCAGTTGACATCCATCTGCTTGCGGGCGTCTTCGAGCGAAGAGAACTCCAGCGGCCCGCCGATGCCCATACCGGCGTTGTTGATAAACACGTCGATGCGGCCTTCGGCGTCGGTGACCTGCTTCACCGCGGCTTCCACCTGAGCGTCGTCGCTGGCGTCCGCCTTGATGTAGGTCACTCCCGGAATCTGCTCCACGTCACGCCTGTGCGTGCCATAGACCTTGTGTCCGTCGGCGTTGAGCCGCTCGGCCATTGCCTTGCCGAAGCCAGAACTGATGCCTGTGATGAGTATGACCATAGGGCTTCCTTACTACTCGATGACTCCTACCTTCTTGAATATCTTGGTAAGCTTCTCGACTGCCTCGTCAACCTGCTCGATGGAGTGGGTCGCCATAAGCGCGAAGCGGATGAGCACATCGTTCTCAGGCACCGCAGGGGCGATTACCGGAGTGATGAACACGCCCTCATCGTAGGCCAGGCGCACGATGGTCATGGCCTTGATGGTGTCGCGCACGAAGAGCGGGATGATCGGGGACTGGGTGTGTCCGGTATCGAAACCGTTGTCCTTGAACGCCTTCTGGGCGTGCTTGGTGACTTCCCAAAGATGCTCGCGGCGCTCCGGCTCGTTGATCATGATATCAAGCGCGGTGGATGCGGCTGCAACTGCGGCAGGGGTCATGGATGCGCTGAATATGAGGGAGCGGGAGTTGTGCTTGAGGTAGTTGAGCACTTCCTTGTCGCCGGCGATGAATCCGCCCAGGGAGCCGAAACTCTTGGAGAAGGTGCCCATGATGAGGTCGGTCTCGGCGGTGAGCCCGAAGTGGCTTGCGGTACCTGAACCGTCCTTGCCGAAGACTCCGAGAGAGTGGGCGTCGTCCACCATCACTGAAGCGTTGTATTTCTTGCAGAGTTCTACAATCTGCGGGAGCGGTGCGATGTCGCCCTCCATAGAATATACACCGTCCACAACGATGAGCTTAGGAGCGTCTGCCGGCACCATGGCGAGCTTCTTCTCGAGGACTTCCATGTCGTTGTGCGGGAACTTGCGGACCTCGGCGAATCCGAGACGGCTGCCGTCGATGATGCAGGCGTGGTCAAGGGCGTCGAGGAAGGTGTATCCACCCCTCATTCCGAGGCAGCTGACCACACCGAGATTGACCTGGAATCCGGTGCTATAGGTCACGGCCTCGTCCTTGCCGACGAACTTGGCGAGCTTCGCCTCAAGTTCTTCGTGGATGTCGAGTGTTCCGTTGAGGAAACGGCTGCCTGAGCAGCTCGTGCCGTATTTGCGGATTGCAGCTATTGCAGCCTCTTTCAAGCGGGGATCGTCAGAGAGGCCAAGATACGAATTGGACCCGAACATAAGCACCTTACTGCCGTCAGCCATTGAGACGAGAGGGTCCTGTCCGGACGAGATAGGCCTGTAATAAGGGTAGATACCCTGAGCCTTAACTTCTTGTGGGACTGTGTATTTAGCACAAATCTCATTCAGGATTTTATTCATCAGGAATAGATTAAATAAATACAGTACAACGCCGCAAATATACGAATTATATTTTATTACTTGACATAGGTCAGGAATTCGCTGCGGACGCGGGCGCTGGTACGGAAGGCGCCGGTGAGGCAGGTGGTGGTCATCTCACCGGACTTGCGGGAGCCGCGTCCTTCCTTGCAGAGGTGCCGCCCGCGCATCATAAGAGCCATCCCGCGCGGCGGATTCTCAGGCCCGAGGGCCTCGGTGAGCATATCCACGACATCGTGCACGAGCCGCTCCTGCACCTGCAGACGCGAAGCGCAGTAGTCCACCACGCGGCCTATCTTGGAGAGACCGAGGATGCGTCCCTTAGGATTCGGGAGATATGCGAACCAGTATTCACCGAAGAAGCTGCGGCAATGGTGCTCGCAGACGGAGTAGAAAGTGCCGTGGTCCACGACCATATCGTCGTAGATGATGCCGTCCTGACCGTTTGGGAAAGTGGTGATGACGGGAGCCTCCTCCGGGCGGTAGCCGCGGAAAATCTCGCCGAACATCCGCAGCATCCTGTCCGGGGTGTCCTGCAGACCGACCCTGTCGGGGTCTTCACCTATGTATTCAAGCAGTTCACGGATGTCCTGCTTTGCCTGCTGTTCTGTAATCATAGCGCAAAATTACTTAAAATTCCGACACGGCAGCACAAGCAGGGCGCAGACTTATTCCAGCCAGGCGAGGAAGTCGTCCACCCGCGCACGGGAGACCATCATCTCCACCGGCGGCTCAGGCTGCAGGCAGAGTTTGAGCCGCGAACCGAGCTGGCGGGTCACGCTCCTGACCGCCTTTCGCGCGACGATGCAACCCCTTGAGACTCTAAAGAAGCACTTCGGGTCAAGCTCTCCCTCAAGGGTGTCCATAGTATTGTCTATCACATACTTCTGCCCGCTGAAAGTCATCAGGAAGTTAGACTTGCCCTCCGAGTAGAAACAGGCCGCATCAGCCATCTCCACGGGGATAATCTGCTCGCCGATGCGCACCACCATCCGCTCCCGATATGTCTTGCCGGCCTTAGAGCCGGGCGAAGCGGCAGCTCCCGATGCCACCGCCGTACCAAGCGCAGCAAGCAGTTTCTGCACATCCATCCCCTGCTTGAGGCTGAGCCTCTCGCGGCACCTTCCCACTGCCCGCTGCAGCGCGGACATATCGTAAGGCTTCAGCAGGTAGTCGATGCTGCCGGCCTCAAAGGCCTTGATGGCGTAGGAATCGTAGGCAGTGGTCATTATGACCTGGGAAGCGACCTTGGCAAGACGGAAAATCTCGAAACATTCGCCGTCGGAGAGCTCTACATCCATAAAGATGATGTCCGGCGCGGGGTTGGCACCAAGCCAATCTACCGTGGAGCGCACGGAATCCGTCATCCCGACCACTTCGATGTCGGGAAAGGTCGAGGATATGTTACGGGCAAGCTGGGCTCTCGCCATTGCCTCGTCTTCTACAATCAGCGCTGTCATAGCAAGGGTAAAATTACTGTATAACTGTCCTCTCCGACCTTGACTATCACCGACTTGCCGGCGATGTCCTTATACTGGCGGCGGAGGTATTTGAGCCCCAGGCCGGTGGAGCTCACGGCTGTGAGCTTGGGGCGGAGATTGTTGGTCACGACCACACTGTTGCGGGTGGTGTGTATGTCTATCGTCAGCGGGTCGGAGGCGCTGACGGCATTGTGCTTGGTGGCGTTTTCGATGAGCAGCTGCACGCTGCACGGCACGACGCTGCGGGAGAGGTCTTCATCGGGGATATTGACATTGACTTGAAGCCCCTCGGCAAAGCGCACCTTGAGCAGCTCCAGATAGTCATCGACGAACTCCATCTCGTCGCGCAGGCGCACGGTAGTCTCGTCTTCGTGCCGGAGCATATAGCGGTAGATTTCGGCAAGCTTGTGGGTATAGCGGCTCGCAGCGGCTGCCGACTGCTCCTGAATCATACAGTCCAGCACATTGAGCGAGTTGAAAAGGAAGTGCGGGTTGACCTGCTGCTTGAGTTTCATATAGCGAAAGAGCGCTAGGTTGGCCTTCTCGGCCTCCTTCTCGGCCTGCTCGCGGGAGCGGATGGCGTACTCCGCCACCCAGACTATGATGACGCAGCTGAATATGTAGTCTATAAGGATTTCGATAAAAAATCCGCGCGACTCCTGTATCCCGGAGATGGAGTATATCAGCAAGAGCCGGATGATGATGATCACGATGAATGCGAGAAGCAGCCACTTCAGGCTCCGCGAGTCCGGGGAAGTGCCGCCTTCAGGGCGCTTGTCGAGGTACTTCAAGCACACCCACTCCGTAGTCCAGCCGAGAATCTCGGTGCAGACGAAGGTGGAGAGCGGATGCACGGCGAGTGCCGGGAGCGGCAGGAGCCGGAGCAGCGAGGCAAGCCCGACCCCGATACCGAAGCCGACTATATTTACTAGAATGACCGCGATACCCATAAAGAGCACGCTCATCTTCCGCCGCAGGCAGAGCAGCACCACGAGGAACATCGTGAGCAGGGTCAGCATCAGTCCGTCCGCCATCCCGGTGGAATAGCAGATAAACGATACCAGCGCGTGCAGCGCGGCAAAGAGGTGAATTATCCAGTTATCTTTTGAAATATTCATAAAATTCGAAGTGAATATAATCATATTTCTTAAAAAATAAACCATTCATCCCGAAATTTTATCAATTCATCCCGACACCATTTCATATAAAATGCTTTTTAGTTTTATTTGCTTTCCAATATAACACTAAAGCGATGCAACAAAGCAAACTCAGCTTCTGGCAGATGTGGAATCTCAGCTTCGGTTTCTTCGGAGTGCAGATTGCCTATGCCCTGCAGAGCGCGAACATCAGCCGAATTTTCGCGACCCTCGGAGCGGACCCGCATCAGCTCAGCTTCTTCTGGATACTTCCTCCCCTTATGGGTATGATAGTCCAGCCCCTGATTGGCAAGTGGTCAGACCGCACCTGGTGCAGGATCGGCAGGCGCAAGCCATACCTCCTCGCGGGCGCCATCGTGGCTGTGGCCGTGATGATGATGCTCCCGAACGCGGGCAACCTCAGTTTCAGTTCCCGCCTCTTCCTCGGGCTCAATGGTGCGATGTGGTTCGGACTCTTCTCGCTCATATTCCTCGACACTTCCATCAATGTGGCGATGCAGCCGTTCAAGATGATGGTGGGCGATATGGTCGGCGAGGAGCAGAAGGCGCAGGCCTACTCCATCCAGTCGCTGCTCTGCAACGCAGGCAGCCTCGTGGGCTACCTCTTCCCGATTTTCTTCACCTGGATAGGCATCGCCAACACCGCCCCCAAGGGACAGATTCCGCCTTCCGTAATCTGGAGCTTCTACTGCGGCGCGGTGATTCTCATCGCCTGCGTGCTCTTCACTTTCCTGAAAGTCAAGGAGATGCCTCCAAAGGAGTATGCCGAGTTCCACGGCATCGATCCGGAGCAGCAGCGCAGGGACGAGGCGGAGAAGCCGAGCCTGCTTAAACTGCTCATCCACGCGCCCAAGACTTTCTGGACCGTGGGGCTCGTGCAGTTCTTCTGCTGGGCGGCTTTTATGTATATGTGGACCTATTCCAACGGCGCAGCCGCCGCCAACTGCTGGGGCGCGACCGACCCGGCATCGGAGGGCTATCAGGCCGCCGGCAACTGGGTGGGAGTGGTCTTCGCCGTGCAGGCGGTGGGCTCCATCCTCTGGGCCATCGTTATCCCGAAATTCAAGTCGCTCAAGCGCGCATATGTGCTGAGCCTCCTCATAGGCGCAGCCGGGTTCATCTCGATTGCGTTCATCCATAACCAGTATCTGCTGCTCGCTTCGTAC
>CAVJHI010000029.1:16760-24523 GCA_963649415.1 bacterium | reverse complement strand
TGGTGGCATTTATGGACGGCGGGCATCTCTGCCCTTATGGCCGTCGCAAGTATGGACGAGAGAGAGGAGGAGCGGATATGAAATGGCGCAATCCCAACTGGGCGCTTGACCCAGCAGATCCGAGGTACGATGACGACTTCGACCTCGACCTTATGGAGAGAGCTCTGGACGACTACTACGAGTTCCGCGAAGAGGACAAGCGCATAAATGGATAGAGCTATGCTGACGACTTACAACTCCAAGGGGATAGCCCCGACGCCGGGGCAGGGCCTCCCTCTCGAGGAGAGGTGGAACGGCCCGAAGGAGGCGGGACGGCTGGCGCGCGAGACGATGCGCTGGCTGCGCAGCGAGCTCTGCCCGATGCTCAACGAGTGGGGCTACGACCTTAACATCGCCTATGTGGTCGGCGACTTCGGCGCTGACTGCAGTGAGATTTATGCGGCCCTGCAGGTGGAGCTCCGTGACTACCGGGATAGCCTCCGCAGCGTCAAGGTGGGCGACTTCGCAATCGACTGCCACGACGCGCTGAAGTACCGCGGGCAGATGGCCCGCCTCCGCGATGTGGTGAGGTCCGAGCGCCCCGCCGTCGTGATAGAACTCTTGCTCGAAATCACAAATAATTGACACTATGGCAATGGAAATCATAAGGACATTGTATGCTGACGAGATTGACTGCAGGGTCGGCATCGCGAAGAACCAGGGCTGCAGCATATTGCTCTACAAGGATAGCCGTGTTGATATGGCTCTGCTCGATGAGCTGGTCGGGCCAATGAACTGGCAGCGCGACCATAAGGAGCTCAAGGGCGTCATCTACTGCGGGGTCGGCATCTACGACCCCGAGCTGGGGGCCTGGTGCTGGAAGTGGGACGCCGGCACGGAGAGCAATACCGAGCCGCAGAAGGGCGAGGCGAGCGATAGCTTCAAGCGAGCTTGCGTCAACTGGGGCATCGGGCGGGAGCTCTACACCGCCCCATTTATCTGGGTGAAGTTGAGCACTACGGAGTGGAACGGCGGGAAGCCGCGCGTCTCCCTGAAAGTGGCCGAGATTGACTACGACGAGGCCCGCCGCATCAGCCGGCTGGTCATAGTGGATAGCGACGGACAACCGCGCTACAGCTACAACGCCGAAAACGCACAGAAACCGGCCAAACGCGGCGCTAAAGGACGAGCAGGTAAAACTACACCTGCGGAGACCTCCGCGCCCGCGGAAGCCGTACAAGAGCCGGCAAAAGAGGCTATCTCCCCGGAGCTCTACGAAAAGAGCGTAGCGGCGGCGGCCGAGGGCAAGCTCTGCAAGAGCGGCCGGAGTGTCCGCGACTGGTACATAGAGAGCTATGCGCCAGGGGCGGCGGAGCTGGCGAAGTTCGACGCCGATGTGCAGGCAAGACAAACAACTAACATTTAACACTTTATACACATGGAAAAGAAACAAACATTATTTGACCTTACCGACGAGCAGCAGCGGATCGAGGCAGCGCTCGAGGCGGCAGGCGGGGAGCTCACCCCGGAGCTTGAGCAGGCTATGGACACCAACGGCGAGGCCCTGGTGACCAAGGTGGACGGCTACAATGCCATATTGCGCAAGGCGGACCTGCAGACGGAAGCCATTGACGCCGAGATTAAACGCCTGCAGGACCTCAAGCGGACGAAGCAGAACGCAGCCAAGAGCCTCAGGGCCTACCTGCTATGGGTGATGCAGACGCACGGCATAGAGAAGTTGGAGGGCACGCTCTGCAAGATATCCCGCCGCAGGACGCGGAGCGTGGAGATATACGACGAACCGCTGCTGCTCAAGGGCGTGCAGGGCGCGGTGGACGAGCTGAACGCCCAACTCCCGGCGTGGTGCTCCGTGGAATTGAAAGTCAGTAAACAGGAAATCAAACGCGCCATAGAGGGCGGCGTGCCGATGCAGGGCGCGCGGATAGCGGACGGCGAAAGCCTTATTGTGAAGTGATATGGCGGACGGCTACCTAACACAACTGGAGTGGATGCTCGAGCTCGACCTCCGAGGGGGCAACGAGCTCGGGGCATACGCCCTCGTCTACGGCTTCAGCAAAGACGGCAAGAGCTGGTACCAGGGCAGCGCGAGCTATGTGGCCCGCTGGCTGAAGTGCACAGTCAGGACTGCCCGCGAGATACTCCACAAATTGACCGAGCGCGGTCTGCTGGAGACCCGCGAAAGGGTCGAGAACAATGTGCGCTTCGTGGACTACCGGGTGGCCGCGTGGAGCGTCGGAGGGGGTAGGGAAAATTCTTCCGGGGTAGGGAAAAATCTTCCGGGGGGTAGGGAAAAATTTTCCCTGGGGGGTAGGGAAAAATTTTCCCCTCATAATACTACTATAGATAACGAACCTAAAGGTTCTTCTAAAGATAATCAAGACGCGCGCACGCGCGAGGAGGTGCACCTGCCATATAATGGCCGTGAATTTCTTGAGGTATGGGCAAAGCTGCGCAGGCAGCCGAGATGGATTAAGAAGTCGCAGGACGCCCTCGAGGAAAGCATCGCCAAGCTGGCCAAGGTAGACGAGGCCACGGCGATAGAGATGATGCGCGAAAGCATAGCCAACGGCTGGCAGGGCTTGTTCTACCCCAAGGCGGGCGACTGGCAACGCCGGAGACCCCAGGGAGAGAGCCGAGAGGCCAAGGCGATACGCGAGGCCAACGAGGCGATGCAGCGGGTCGCTGACCGGCACGCACGGGACGGCGGCAGTGCGTACGATGAACAATTCGAAATGATAGAGAGCTATGACGACACAGGAGATAATTGATAGCGCCACCGGCGCCACGATGAAGTCGATGTCGCTGGCCGACAAGCAGGATATGTTGGAGGCCCTCATCAAGCGGCTCTACGCCCTTAAGGGCCTGGACATCGACCTCGACCGCGACCGCATAGAACTGGCGACCGGCGAGCTGGAGGGCGTGCTCTCCAGGAAGTACCCGCACTTCACGGCCGGAGAAGTCAAGCTGGTGCTCGAGGCAGGCGCTTCCGGGGAGTTCGGCAACGACACCCGCCTCGTGCCAGCCACGATGATAGGGTGGCTCTCCAAGTACAGCGCGCTGCCTGAAAGGGCCGCGGCGGCCAAGGAGCTGGAGAAGCGCCGGGCAGCGGCGAACGCCCAGACGGCGAACTTGCTGCCTCCGGCGGACCGCGAGGCGCTCTCCCGCGAGTGGCTGCGCACTGGCCCGATGACTGAGTGGCAGCGCTTCAAGGAGGAGGGCGACCGCTACAACATAGCGTTCGCAGGCTACGGCGATGCCGTCTACCGAGCGCTGACCGCGAGGGGCAGGATGGCGAAAATCAGCCGCGAGACCTGGGCGGCCGCAGAGGAGCGCGCGCGCCGCGACTACTCCCGCCAACACTCCGGCGAGGGGCAGGCGGCAGTGGCCGAGGCCATGGCTAACATCGACAAGCGCTGCACCTTCCAGGCATATGTGCACCGGGAACTGGTCTACGCCTATTTCAAGGCGCTCAAGGCCGCGGGCCGCGAGCTTGATGTGTAGGAGGACGGAGCTATGCTGAAAGGGTTTGAGGATTACACGCAGTCGCTGAGCGACAACGAGCTCCGGCACGAGGTGCAGCTGCTCGCAAAAGAGATGACGGCGCACAGAGGCGTGGAACGCGCCATGACCAACGAGGACATCCGCGACTGGTTCCTGCAGAAGTACGGCTTGAGGGTCAGCGACACCAAGGTCCGGGCGTATATCAACGCAATACGCATCAACCGCTGGTGCCGGCATGTCGTAGCGAGCTCTCGCGGCTACTATGTGGCCACCACCGTGCAGGAGGTCGAGGACTACTGCCGAACGCTCCGCGGACGGGAGAACTCCATTAAGGCCGTCCGGCTCTCCATGGAAGACGATATAAAAGGGCAACTGTTCATTTAACTATTTGATATGGCGACACTTGAAATCATAGCTGCTATTCTTTTGGGACTGACGATCCTGGCTATGGCCGTGGCCGTGCTCGCAGTGGCAGGCGCTGCTCTGCTGGTGCTTTTTACTTTCGAGGGAGAGGGAGGCCCGGAGCACGATGACTGATAAGCAACTGCAGGTCACGGCGGCGATGAAGCGCGCCCTCGTGGAGAGCTTCGCGTGGGACTGGGACGATGTCCTTAAGCGAGATAGAAGCGCGAAGCGGGTGGAGATGCGCTATGCCGTGTTCACGGTGTTCTCTGCGCTGACCGGCGCCAAGGGCGAGGAGCTCGCTGCGGTGTTCGGCTATAGCAGGGCGACGATAACGCGCGGCATCGCCCAGTTCCGCGAGTGGGCAGAGCTCTATTCGCGAGTACATTACCTTGAGCGCGACCTCTACTGTGCGACCAGGGCAATCATTGACAATTCACAACAACCAATTCAAAATTCAACAATTATGTTACAAGCAATCATTACAGGACGCATCGGACAGGATGCGCAGGTCAAGAACATCAACGGCAACAACTATGTCACCTACAGCGTGGCGCATCAGGCGAAACGCGACGACCCCACGGTGTGGGTCAATGTGATGGAGCGTGCTGGCAGCGACCCGTCGAAGCGTGTGGCTGTACTGCTCAAGGGCACGCGGGTGCTCGTCCAGGGCGACATCACGCTGAGGGCGTGGAGCGGGCGAGACGGCGCCGCGAAGCTGGACGCTACCATCTGGGCGAACCGCACGGAGGTGCAGCAGTTCGTGGACCGCGAGGGGGGCGCTCCGGCTGCTCCGGCTTCTCCGGCCAAGCCTGCCCCAGCTGCTCCGGCGGCCAAGGCGGAGGATGAGGGCGACGACCTGCCGTTCTAATAGATGCGGGTGCGCTGGCAGAGCGGCAACGGCTGGGCCTCCGGCGAGGTCGGCCGCGACGCGGAGGGGCGGCTGGTGGTGTGGACCGACGAGGAGCACCGCCGATGCCTCCCCGCCTCGCTGCTCTCCAGGGTGCCGAGCTTCCAGGAGATAGGAGATGACGCAGATGACACTGATAGGCATTGACACTGGCACGCACACAGGCGTGGCCGTATGGAGCACCGCAGAGGGGCAGTTCCTCTCGGTGGAGACCCTGCCGATACACAAGGCGATGCGTGCCGTGCTGGAGTGGCGGGAGAAGACGGGGGGCGACCTCCGGGTCTACTTCGAAGATGCGCGGCTCCGCAGGTGGTTCGGGCGGGCCTCCGTCGAGAAGCTGCAGGGCGCGGGCAGCGTGAAGCGCGACTGCTCCATCTGGGAGGACTTCCTCCGCGATGAGGGCATTGACTTCCGGGCCATAGCGCCGAAGAACAATGTGACCAAGGTGAGCGCTGCGTGGTTCTCCAAGGTGACCGGCTGGAGGGGGCGCTGCAGCGAACACGCGCGCGATGCTGCGATGCTGGTCTTCATGCGCCGAGGAACGGAAAGCGGGGCATCCGCCATTTAAGAGAGATGACGAGCGGGCGCGACATAGTGGAGGCTCTGGCCAACGAGCGGAGGGTCGAGCAGCTGACGGAGGCGGTGACGCGCCGCCCGCTGGATGCCGACCTCTCCGACCTCGTGCAGATGGTCTACTGCCTGCTGCTGGGTTACCCCGATGCTCGTCTCGCCGAAGCGGACGCGGACGGCTGGATGAACTTCCTGCTCGTGCGGCTCATCAAGAACTTGCTCAAGCCACACTCCGCCTGGAGCGCGCAGATCCGGCGTTTCCGCGAGCGGACCGTGGAGCTCAAGGGCATTGATTACAGCGGCGATGATTGACACGAAGCGCAACGAAGTGGTCGAGGAGTACAAGGGGGTGAAGCTCGACTTCGCCTACGACCCGAGCATCTTCTCCGAGGAAGATGAGCGGGTGCGCAAGGTCAAGTACATCGTATTCAACCGCCTCACGGCGGCGGAGCGCACCCTGATACTGATGTACTTCAGCGAATTGAGCCTCCGCAAGGTGGCCAGGAAGTTCGGGGTCAGCCATGTGACCATAGGCACGGAGGTCAATAGGATAAAGCGCAAGATATTGGACATCTACGACAAATTGGGAGATATATGAGCATTTACATAGAGCTGATAATGATAGCGGCGGTGGTCGTCTACATCGTGGACCTCTCCGGGTGGACGGGGTCGTGGAAGCCGGCGCTGCAGCGGTGGGTCAAGGCGCAGACCGGGTACACGGTGGAGCACTTCAAGCCGTTCGACTGCTCGCTCTGCCTTACCTGGTGGGTGGGACTGGTGTGGCTGCTCTGCCAGGGCGAGTTCGGGCTTGGCACGCTGGCCTACCTCTGCGCGGTGAGCTGGATGACCGGCCCGCTTGCGCTCGTAGGGAGCCTCTGCAGAGAGGCCCTGGAGCGGATAATCACAAAACTAATGGAACTAATAGAAAAGATATGAATTTCACCAAAGAACAATTCGCGGTGCTCTCCCAGTGGGAGGGGACATTCCGGGTGGTGTGCGAGAGCCACTATCTGAGGGGAGTGGGGCAGACGGCCCTGCTCGTGATGACGGACATTTGGAACGCAGCCACAGGAGGCAGCCGTACCGTCAACGGCAACTGCGCTAACTGCGTGTATGACTTTCTGCAGGACATCGGCAAATTGTACCTCGCAGATAAAAGCGCCCGAGAAGCCGTAAAAACGCGCCAAACGGCGGGCTTAAAGGGCGATAAGGCAAAGGTGCCCACAAATGGGCTGAAGCAGGCTAAAAACACGGCTATATGAAAAATAATACCGAAATCAAACGAATAAAGCTGCCACTTTCCAAGCTGGAGATGAACAATGGGCAGCTGGAGGGGCTCCCAAAGAACCCGAGGCAGTGGACCAAGGGGGAGCTCGACAAGTTGGCGAAGAGCCTGCAGGACACGCCGGAGCTGCTGGAGATGCGCTGCCCGATAGTGGCACCTCTGCAGGGCGGCAAGTACATTGTCCTGGGTGGTAATATGCGGCTCGCAGCATTGAGCGAGAACAAGGCCAAGGAGGTGGAGTGCTTTGTGGTAGAGGGGGCTGACACGGCCAAGCTCCGCGAGATAGTCATCAAGGACAACGGCTCGTTCGGCGAGTGGGATTGGGACGAGCTGGCGAACCAGTGGGACGACCTCGACCTCGGGGAGTGGGGTATCCATCTGCCGGCGTTCGATGCGCCGGAGGAGGAGCCCGGCGAGCTGCCGGAGTATACCGACAAGGATGACCTCGAGGGGCGGGTCGCCATCATCATCGACAAGGGCAGGATAGCTGACCTCCGCAAGGAGTGTAAGCGCCTGGAGTGCCTCGCTGACAAGGGTAACATCGAGGGGCTGCGCCTGCTCGAAATCTTGCAAGGGCTATGACTTTCGGAGTGCCATACCAGGGGAGCAAAAATGCAATCGTGCCGTGGGTGCTGCATCACCTCCCGGCGGCTGACTGCTTTGTGGACCTCTTCGCGGGCGGCTGCGCGGTAACGCACGGCGCGATGCTCTCCGGCAAGTACCGCCAGTTCATCGCCAATGACATCGGTGACGCACCGCAGCTCTTCCTTGACGCCATCGGCGGCAAGTACCGCAACGAGCGGCGATGGATTAGCCGAGAGCGCTTCCACGAGCTCAAAGAGAGCGACCCTTATGTGCGCTACTGCTGGAGCTTCGGCAACAACGGAACTGACTACCTCTACTCGAGGGAGGTCGAGCCCTGGAAGAAGGCCCTGCACTACGCGCGGGTCTTCGGCGACCGCTCGCTGCTCCGGGAGTTCGGCATCAGCAGCGACGGCAGCAGGGCGGACATCGTAAAACACGAGCAGGCCTACAAGGAGAAGTACATCAAGTGGTGGCTGGCACAGCAGGACTACAACGAGGTCGTTGGCCTGC
>CAVJHI010000029.1:0-16571 GCA_963649415.1 bacterium | reverse complement strand
AAAGGCTGGTAGTGACGCGCAAGAGCTATGACGAGGTGGAGTTGCCAGCGGATGCCTGCATCTACTGCGACCCGCCATATCGCGGCACGGATGCCACCTACTGCGAGGGCTTCGACTTCGGGAAGTTCGACGACTGGCTGAGGACGGTAGGTCGTCCCGTCTACATCAGCGAGTACACGATGCCGGAGGACTTCGTGCCGATAGCATCGCGCTACAAGGCCAAGATGGCGGACGCCACCGGCCTCGCCGGATATGCCTCCGAGAAGATATTTGTTCACGAAAAATGGGCGAAGATATGAACGATGAGAATTTAATCAATTTCACGCCGGAGAACGCGGCGGAGATGGGCCGGAGGGGCGGCATCGAGAGCGGCAAGGTGCGGCGGGAGAAAGCGACGCTGGCCGCAGCTCTGCGTAAGGTGCTGGACGAACCGGCGAGCAAGGGCTCGAAGCTGACACGCCGCGAGTACATAGCTATCAAGGCCGTGACCCGCGTGGCCAACGACCCGAAAATCGGCGATGTTAAGGTGCTGGCCGACATCCTGGGTGAGACAGTCCAGAAGGTGGAGGTAGGCGGCGGCGACTTCGTGATAAAGGTCGGGAGCGAGGATACCGCCCGCAACCTCTCGCGGATACTGAACGGCGATGCAGACGACAAGGACATTTGACAAGTTGGCGGCGGCCTGGGTCCAGTCCCCACGATACATTGATAGCGCGGGCGGCACGCGAAGCGGAAAGACTTTCGCGATGCTGCAGATGCTCTCAATGGTGGTGCCGAACGACAAGCGGGCCACGGTGAACTCCGTGGTCAGCGAGACCGGCCCGCATCTGAGCAGGGGCGCAATACGCGACTTCAAGGAGATAATGGCGGAGGATGGGAGGTGGAACGATGACGCGTGGAATAGCACTCACAGCATCTACACTTTCCCGAACGGTGCGATACTGGAGTTCTTCAGCGCAGACCAGCCCGGCAAGGTGCACGGCCCGGCCCGCGACCGCCTCTTCATCAACGAGGCGAACAATGTGCCGTTCGAGGTGGCAAGGCAGCTGATTGTGCGTACCCGCGGGCTGGTGGCGTGGGATTACAACCCCGTCCACGCGTTTTGGGCCCACGAGCACTACCAGCAGCGCGAGAACTGCATCAGCATCCACTCGACCTATCGGGACAATGCGTTCCTGACGCCGGAGCAGGTGGCAGAGATTGAGAGCTACCGAAATGATGCCGCCTGGTGGCGCGTCTACGGCGAGGGCCTCGTCGGTATGCTGGACGGAGCCATCTACGACTTCGAGCAGGTGGACGGCATCCCGGAGGGCCGGAGCTTCTCCGAGGTATACGGCCTCGACTTCGGCTTCACGAACGACCCTACGGCCGTGGTCCATATCTATGCGGACACGGGGCGGCGGGAGCTATGGGTGGACGAGGTCTGCTACAGGACGAGGATGCGGAACGCCGACATCGCGGAGGCGCTGAAGCAGGCAGGCGTGCCGCTGCGGACCGTGCCGATATACGCCGACTGCGCAGAGCCCAAGAGCATCGCCGACATCGCGGAGGCCGGCTTCAACATCAAGCCGTGCACCAAAGACGCGCCGGTGCGGAGCGAGAAGATGAAGTTCCAAATTGACTTCGTCAAAAGCTGGAAGCTCTATGTGACAAAGAGCAGCGTCAATGTAATCAAGGAGCTGCGGAACTATGTGTGGGCGAAAGACAAGGACGGCAACTCGCTCAATGTGCCGATAGACAAGTTCAACCACGCCCTCGACGCGATGCGCTACGCGGTGTATACACACTTCGCGCAGCGGGCCGGTGCGGGGCAGTATAATTTCACGATCCGATGATAAACTCATACGACAAATTGCCGGTCGGCAAGTACCTGGAGATAGCCGACCTTATGAAGCAGGAGGGGCTGACCGACATCGAGCGGCAGACAGAGCTGCTCGCCATACTGACCGACACTACGGCGGACAGTGTGCTCGACCTCCCTCTTGCTGACTATCACGCGCTGGCCTACCAGTCCAAGTTCCTGGAGAGCGACCCTCCGAAAGCGAAAGGCACGCGGGTTGCCAAGAGCTACCGGCTCGCCTATTACGATGACGGCGGGGAGCGGGTGGAGTTCGACCTCGTGCCGGTGCTCGACATCAGGAAGCTCACGGCGGCGCAATACATCGACTTCCAAACTTTCACGAAGATGGACGGCAAGCTCGCCGAGGTGCTGAGCTGCCTGCTCGTTCCGAAAGGGCACCGCTACTGCGACGGCTACGACCCTGCCGATGTGCAGCGGGCTATCAACGCGAGCCTAAGCATCGCAGACGCGCTGGAGTTGTTCGCTTTTTTTTTGCGCAGATTAGAGAGCTCAACAAGGGCTACGCTAATTTGTTCGAAGCTCATATTGAAGAGGGTGCCGGAGACGAAGAGGACGGCGGAGCAGAGGGAGATGCTGGAGCGGGCGGAGGCTTTGCTGAAAAATGGGGGTGGACGCACAGCGTCGACGAGGTGAGCGCGGCGACCCGAGTGAGCTGGGACGAGGTCTGCAGGATGACCGTGGTGGACTTCTTAAACACGCTCTGCTACCTCCGGGACAAACGAGAGTGGGAGAAGTCCCAGATGAACGAGTGGAGAAAAAAGCATTGAGATATGGCAAGAGAACTGATTGAATTTCCAAATGTGGCCAAGGTGCTCCAGGAATATGGGGAGCGAGTGGCGGAGCTCTACCGGCGCAACCTCATAGAGAGCGATGCGCTGGCGAGCGAGAAGTTGCTCAATAGCGTGAAATACATACTGAAGATAGGGACCACGAGCTACGAGGTGCAGCTCCGGCTCGAGGACTACTGGAAGTACCTGGAGCGGGGCACGAAGCCCCACTGGCCGCCGGTGAGCGCCCTGCGGAAGTGGGTGCGTGTCAAGCCGGTGCTCCCACGCCCCGATGCGCTGGGCCGGAAGCCCACGGAAGACCAGCTCGCCTACCTCATAGGGCGCAAGATAGCGACGGAGGGCACGGAGGGCAGATGGGACCTCTCCGATGCCGTCAAGGCGGCAAATAGGGAGTTCGAGCGCAAGCTCATCGAGGCATCCGCCAAGGACCTGCAGAGCACGGCCCAGTGGCTCGCTCGGGAGTACTTCGCGAAATAGCTTCAAATACGCAAACGACACGCAGCTCCATTTAAGGGCAAATCGACATCGATATGGATTATCAAGCAATATGGAAGGACTACATAGTCGACCTGCAGAGCTACCTCGGCACGGCCGACTTTGTGGACTACACCGTGACCAGTGGCACGGAGACGATTTACACGGGACGGGCCTATAAGGACGCCGCGGGCGGCTGTAAGGTGCGGCTGAACGAGCTCTGCGCGGACTACCTCTCGAACCCAATCAGCCTTAACGACCACGAGTTCACACCCACGGACCTCGGCCGGGAGTTCGCCCTCAAGGTAGGGACGACGACTGCTGCGGAGGTGAAGTTCGTGCTCGACTGGAGCTACGACTACGAGCGGGCATCGCACGGCCTTTACCTCGGCCCTGCAAGCGAGCCTATTGACGGCAAGATTGACCCGAGGGGCTGGCTGCTCTACAGCACCTACGATGGCGGAGCGATAACCGTGCGCGAACGCCATAGCCGGGGTGACTTCAGCTCCGACTTCAACGGCGACTTCGCGGTTGGGGCGTATGAGACCCGAGCGACATTCGAGAGCGAGCAGTCGAACGGCAACCTCTCGTTCGCCCCTGGTAACTTCGGGGAGGGCGACGACATCGAGATTGAAGACGCGAACGCCGACATCGTGCGCTACACCATAGCAGCGCCCTGCTCCCGATATGCGCTCTACTACCGCAACGCCTACGGCGGCTGGGACACTTTCCTCGTGGGCGGCAACACCAAGCAGGTGGACGGCTACGAGCGCACCACGATGAGGCTGGACTACGACAACGGGACACGGACGGCAAGGGGACGGCGGGACATCGTGAACGCCGTGACCCGGCGCTTCACCTTTGTGACCGGCTGGCTGACGGACGCCCAGGCATCGCGGATGCACCACCTGCTCGGCAGTGTGGAGGTCTACCTCGATGACCTCGCGGACGGCGATAGTGACCCGACGCCGATAGTGATAACGAGTACCGAGTGCGAGCACAAGAGCTACCGGGGCAACGGCAACGCGCTGGTCAACTACACCATCACGGCCGAGCTCGCCCAAGACATGCAGCGGAGGTAATCTATGAAAAGGCGTATATCTTTAATCATAGGGGGCAGCCCTGCGGACCTCGATGACGAGAGCCTCGTGCTCTTCAACTACACCCGCGAGGAGATGAGTGACCCGACCGTGGTCAAGAACAGCTACTCGCAGACAGTGTCCCTCCCAGGGACGGCGGCCAACAACGCCATCTTCGGCCATTACTTCCGTGCGGACCGCGTGACGGAGAGCAGCGCTTCCGGCTGGACCGGCCGCTGGTTCAACGCACTCCGGCAGACGCCGTTCGAGATAAGGGACGAGCGGGGAGGCATTATCGAGAGCGGATATGTGAAATTGGAGAGCGTGACCCGCAAGGGTGCGGACATCTGCAGCTACGGCGTGGCCCTTTATGGAGGGCTGGGAGCTTTCTTCTACGAGCTGACCTACGACGGCGAGGGGAACAAAAAGACGCTCGCTTCCCTGGTCTACAACGGGGGCGAGGTCATACCGGCGAGGGAAGAGACCCCGCTGACTGCGGCGACCCTGCGGACGGCGTGGGCAGCCCTCAAGGCGGGCACGTCCGGCCTTTGGCATGTGGTGAACTTCGCACCCTGCTACAACGGCTTGCCAAAATGCAAGTTCGACACGGACAAGGCGGTCTACAAGGCGGTGGGCACCTCCCGGATGCCGAACCTCTACGACACCAAGGTATCCGAGGATATCAGCTATAGCTCCAAGAGCGGCGCGAACGGCTACATCTTGCTGCAAATGGCAAAGGAGCATACGGAGTGGGAGGTGCAGGACCTGCGTGCCTACCTGCAGCGCCCGGTGATACGCATCAAGGCTATCATAGAGGCGCTGAAGAACAAGGCCAACACCGGGGAGTGGACCTTTAAGACGGACCTCTTTGACGAGGGCATCGCTATGGACTGGCAGGAGAGCAGCTGGATGACCCTCCCGATGTTCGACCGGGACAACCTCTCGCCGAACAACTGCTTCCTGAATGACCTGTTGAGCGGCACCGATACTCCGGCGGCCTATCTGATTGGCTGGGCCAAGATGTTCGGCTGCGTGTTCGTGACCGACAAGGCGACGAAGACGGTGACGATGATGAGCCGCAACGAGTTCTACCTCTCCGGGCTGACGGATATCGGCGACAGGATTGACCGCGGGCAGGAGTTCAGCGCCGCGCCGTACGGCATCGAGAGCCGGTACTATGTGCTTGGGCTCGACACCTACGGCGAGGAGGCGGCGAACTACGAGGAGCGCTATGGCCGCACCTATGGCTCGCAGACGGTGGACACCGGCTATGAGTTTGACGCCGAGAGCAAAGAGCTCTACAGCGGCTCGCCGTTCCGCGGAGCGGCTATGGCCCTGGAGGGGTCGCAGGCGTTCCGTGTGTTCGGCGGGAACTCCGATCCGGAGTATGGCGTCTTCGGCAACTACTGCTGCAAGTTCCCGCTGCTGGGCGAGAGCGTGACCTGGCAGCTCTACGGCACGAACGCGGACGGCGAGGAGGTGACGCTTGACTGCGAGCCTACCGGCCAGGTCATTGCGCCGTTCGCATATAACGCCGACCGCAACGGCTATGACAGCTGGGCGAAAGTGCAACTGCACGGCGCTGACAACGAGGCGGAAGACGGGAGCGGCGTGCTGCTCTTCTTCAACGGCTTCAAGGACCTCCCGACCTTCAGGCAGGGCAGCTTCGAGATAGCGGCCGTGGAGTTCCGGCTCAGCGACGACAACGCCGCGATGACGGCGCTCAATGGCGGCACGCCCTGCTGGGACTTCAGCACGGCGGAGAGCCTCGGCGTCGTCCCGGTCAAGAGCCTCCCTGACTTCTCCCGCTGGTCCTTTGCTTCAGACGGCTCTATGGCCCGGAGCTTCGACTTCGGCTCCCCGAGAGAGATTTATGTGCCAGGGGTGACGGCCGATGACGCGGCGACCCTCTATACCGGCTACTGGAAGCGCTACCTGGGCGACCGCCTCGATGTGGACGGCAAGGTGGTGACCTGCTGGGTGGACCTCCGGGGGCTCGAGGTGGGCGAGGCCCTGCTCCGCCGTCTATGGGCGTTCGACGGCGCAATCTGGGTGCTCAACAAGATAAGCAACTGGTCGCTGACTACGGACGGCCCGACCCAGTGCGAGTTCGTCAAGGTCAAGGTGCCCAATAATTACCTCTCCGGGCAATATGAAATTTAATTTTACCGAGATATGGCAGAAGAAATCGTAACGATATTGAAGTACGACACCGCGCAGAGCATCAAGAGTGTCAAGGACCTCAAGGCCGCGATGCAGCTTTGCCGTGACCAGCTCGTAGCTATGGACCAGTCGATGGGCGATGCGGCTAAGGAGTCGCAGGCATATAGCGACACCGTGGACAAGTTGCAGGGCTACCAGCGCACGCTCAACGATGTGATGGCAGCAACGAAGTCGCACGCCGAGGCGGTCAAGGGCAGCTACTACGACTTGAACGCTCAACTCGTGGAGGCGCGCAAGGCCTGGAAGAACATGACGGAGGAGCAGCGCATCGCGGACGCCAAGATGGGCGAGGATGGCGTGCTCGGGAAAATCCAGGCGCTGGATAGCCAGCTGAAGAATATGGATGCGAGCATCGGGCAGTACCAGCGAAATGTGGGTGACTATGCCGGGCAGGTCGCCAAGATAAGCGGATTGTTCGGCTCGGCAGGCAAGAGCGCGAGCGGGGCGATTAGCTCCGTGATGGGCTTCACCGGCAGCCTCAAGGCGATGAGCGCAACCCCGGTGATTGCTATCCTCGGGGTGCTCGCCACCGTCCTGCAGAAAGTCATCAATAGCCTCAAGACAAGCGAGGACACGACCAACGCACTGACCCTGGCGTTCGCGCCGCTGAAGAGCGCGGGCGACCTCGTGACCAAGGTATTCCAGGCGCTGGGTGGTGCACTGGCTTCCGCCGTGGAGTGGCTGGCCAAGATGGCAGACAAATTGGGGCTCGTCTCCGATGCCATGAGGGAGCGGCAGGAAATAGCGGCCAAGGAGATAGAGCTCTCCAAGCGGGAGCGGGATACCCTGACGCAGAACGCCGACCTCCGGCGCGAGATAGCGGAGCTCAATGCCAAGAGCATGGACAAGGAGCACTACAGCGCCAAGGAGCGCGTGGCGTTCCTGGAGGAGGCGGCCGCCAAGGAGAAAGAGATAGCGCAGCGTGCCTATGAGGACGCGAAGCTCGCCTACGAGGTGCAGAAAGCGAAGAACGACCTCACTGAAAGCAACGCCGAGGAGAAGAAAGCGGAGGCGCAGGCCTATGCCGCAATGGTCGCAGCGGAGACGGACTACTTCAACAAGACCAAGGAGCTGACCGGGCGCATATCGGAGCTCAAGCAGCAGGCGGTGACGGAGGCGGCGGCCGCGGCCACTGCCAGGCTGACCGCGGAAAAGACGCTCATAGAGCAGGAGCTTGCTCTCGCCAAAAAGGGCAGCTCGGAGCGGCTGAAGTTGCAAAAGGAGGCCCGATCCAAGCAGTACGCCGCCGATGTGGCGAACAAGAAGTCCACCATCAAGGACCGGGAGACGCTGAACAAGACGCTCAAGTTACTGGAGGAGGCATACAACCGCGACATCGCGCAGATGGACGAGCAGCACGCCCGCGACATCGTGGCCCTGGAGCAGCAGCAGCTCGAGAACCGCATGAACGCCTACGAGCAGGGGCAGGTCGAGTACCTCGCTCTGGCCGTGGAACTGAAGCAGCACCAAGCGGACACCCTCCGGCAGCTGGATGACGAGAGCGACGCCGAGTTCGAAGCGCGGCAGATAGCGGCGGCGAGGGAGCTCGCCCAGGCGAAGCAGTCGCTGACCGACGCTACCATAGCGGAGGCGCGGCAGGAGCTGGCCAACACTATGAACGCCCTCGCGGAGGGCAGCACCGAGCAGTTGAGCGCGGCCGTGGACCTCGCCCGCTACGACCTCGATAACCTCTACCAGCAGGTCGGGGAGAGTGATGCGGCGTTCCAGGCGCGCCGTCTCGCGGCAGAGCAGGCCTACCAAGCGAGCCTCGAGGCCCTCTACCAGGGAGAGATTGGGCTCGAGCATCTGCGGCGGGAGAACAAGATGAACGAGCTGGTCGCCGGTAGTGAGGAGTACCTTGCGGCAGCCATAGAGCTCAAGAAATACGAACTGGACACCCTGCAGCAGCTCGAGGGCGAGAGCAACGAGGCGTTCCGGGCTCGGCAGCTGGCCGCGGAAAAGGAGTACACGGAAGCGAAGCAGTCGCTGCTCGAGAAGCAGGTCAGCGACCTGAGCGGATATGCCAACAACGCGAGCAGCATCTTCAGCAGTGTGGCTGACATCCTCGAGGGTAGCACCGAGGACGACGAGGAGGCGGCCAAGGCGGCGAAGAACTTGCGCATCGCGGGAGCTATCATTGACACGCTCTCCGGCGCTGCGACCGCCTATGCGACGGCGCAGAAGCTCGGGCCGCCGCAGGGCATCATCGTGGGTGCGGCCAATGCGGCTACCGTTATGGCGGCGGGTATGGCACAAGTCGCCAAGATAAGGGCCACCACTGTGAGCGCGACCAGCGCGGCGAGCACCAGCGCGGCAAGCAGCGGGGCGAGTGTTGCCAGCCCGGCTCCGGCATCCACGATAGCAACGACGAGCATCCTGACCGGCAAGAGCGACGAGGAGCGGCTGAACAAGATGGCGGGCGACCAGAAAGTATACATCTTGAGCAGTGACCTGGAGGCGAACGGCAAGCGGGTGCAGATGCAATATAACGAGAGCAGCTTCTGACGGAAAGATTGTTGCGTCCCGTGGCGGGGAGGGCTTCGGCTCTCCCTGTTGTCGTATATGTAACCTTAACAGTTCAGCCGGAGAGCGCCATTTGGGGGCAAAATGACATTGATATGAGCTCAATAGTTACGATAGGCGGGTTGCCGGTCTACGACGCGCAGATAGTCGATGAGGAGTGCGGGATGTACCGCGTCTCCCTCGTGGACTACCCCGCCGTGGAGCGCGACTTCGAGGCGTTCGACGCGCAGAAGCGTCTGCAGCTCTACGCCGTGCAGGACGAGGAGAAGCGGCTGGTCCGCGGCGTGCTGATGCGAGCGGATTTCCCGATCTACCGCTGCGACCCGCAGATGGGCGAGTACTACATCGTTTACAAGGCGGCGACCATCAGGCAGATGGCGGAGAAGTACCTCGCGGAGGGCAGATGCAATCTTGTGAACCTTATGCACGAAGCGGGCAGCGATGTGGACGGCGTGCAGATGGTCCAGTACTTCATCAAGGGGGACGGCGTGAGCGTCGGGGGCTTCGACGACATCGCGGATGGGTCGCTCTTCGCGGAGTACCACATAACGAACGATGCCGTATGGGCAGAAATCAAGGCGGGCACTTTCAGGGGCTTCAGCCTGGAGGGTATCTTCGCCCTCGAGCCGGAGCAGGACGAGGACTTCGTGCGCGAGATTATCGACGAGCTGGAGGGCCTCTTCAGGAGACATTTCAAGAACGATGATATGACGAAATTCAAAAGATTTGCGGCTGCTCTGGCCAAGGTGCTGGCGCAGCTCGGAAGCGTGACCACCGACAAGGGGGTGCTGTCCTGGGATGGCGGCGAGGACTTGAAGGCCGGTGACGCGGTTTACATCGAGAGCGAGGACGGAGAGCGCACCCCGGCAGAGGACGGAGATTACAAGACCGAGGAGGGTCGTGTTATCCGTGTGGCAGAGGGAAA
This sequence comes from bacterium, assembly GCA_963649415.1. Taxonomy (GTDB): domain Bacteria; phylum Bacteroidota; class Bacteroidia; order Bacteroidales; family UBA932; genus Cryptobacteroides. Next base: position 6,698 of record CAVJHI010000029.1, on the reverse strand, counting down.
GGTCGCTGAAATCGCAGACGCCGAGGAGGCGGAAGCCCCGGAGCAGGAGCTGGCGAGCGTCGCTACCGACAAGGGCGAGCTCATCTATGACGGCGAGCTGGCCGAGGGCGCTGCGGTGCAGGTAGCCGGCGAGAACGGCGAGAACGCACCGGCCCCGGACGGGGAGTACCTCGCAGAGGACGGCCGCGTGATAGTGGTCAAGGACGGCAAGGTCGCTGAAATCCGAGAGCCGGAGACCGAAGTGGAGCAGGCAGAGGAGGAAGCGCCGGAGGGAAATGAGGAAATCGAAGCGCTGAAAGCCGAACTGGCTGACCTCAAGGCGAGGTTCGAGGAGCTGGAGGGCGTAGTTGCCCAGCTGGCCGCCGTGACCGAGAAGATGGCGAAAGCTCCGAAGAGCGCACCGGCGCACGAGGAGTTCAAGCGTCAGAGCGCAGGCGAGGTCAGGAGCGCCGACCCGCACGCCAAATCGCTGATGAACATCATCAACGCAAGAAATAGGAGATAAAACATTAAACATTAAACATTTAGAGAACTATGGCATTTGTAGTTAACGACCTCCCGGATTTCAAGCAGCTTGACAGGGAGCAACTCATCAACAAGGTCGTGCTCGGCGGCAAGTCCATCGAGATGATGACCAAGCAGACGGGCATCAAGAAAGACGCCTTCATCAACTATCTGGACACCAACCCGGCGCTCCAGAGCGGCGCAGCGTGCGGCTTCAACGCCTCCGGCGACACCACCCTCACCCAGCGCGAAATCAACACCGGCGCTATCAAGGTCAACATGAGCTGGTGCCCGCAGACCCTGCTCGGCAAATACGCCGAGTACCAGGTACGCATCGGCGCGAACCCGAACGCGGAGCATCTTCCGTTCGAGGAGGAAATCATGGAAAATGTGATTTCCCATATCAACGACAAGATGGAGGCCGCCGTATGGTTCGGCGACACCGCGAGCAGCGACACCAACCTCAAGTGGTTTGACGGCATCATCAAGCTCGCCCTCGCAGATAGCACCGTTATCGACAAGACCATCGCCGCCGGTTCAAGCGCCTACGACGCTATCAAGGCCGTCTATATGGCTATCCCTGAGGAGGTCCTCGGCAAGGCACAGATTTTCGTGAGCCCGGCCGTTTATCGTCAGTTCCTGCAGGAGCTCGTGGAGAAGAACTACTACCACTACAGCGCCGGAGAGGGCGCGCCGGAGGAGTTCGTATTCCCAGGCACCGACACCAAGGTGGTAAAAATCAAGGGCCTCGCCAGCTCCGCTGACACGAAGTACATCGTGGCGGCCGACCCTGCCGAGCTCGTCTATGGCTGCGACCTCGAGAACGACAAGGAGGAGGCAAAGGTATGGTTCAGCGATGACGACGACCTCTACAAGACCAAGATTAGCTGGAACGCCGGCGTTCAGTATATGTTCGGCGACCGCATCGTCCTGGGTGCTTACACTACCCTGAAGTAGTTACGACGGGCAGCGGAGGGGGCGAGCTCCGGCTCTCCCCTGCCCCGCGTCCGAGTTTTATAGTGCAACCTTAAAATCATTAAATCAATGGCTTGCAATCAGACTTTGAGCGGACTTATCCGCGACTGCGCCACCTCCATTGGAGGTATCGTGGAGGCCTACATCGCCAACTACGACGATGTGACCTCCGTGTCCGCGACCGACGGGGCGATTTCGGCCGTAGCGATGGCGAGCGGCAAGAAGTTCAAGAAATACGCGTTCCGCAAGGGGACAGGCAGCTTCACCAGCAACCTGCAGGTGGACGCGGCCAACGGCGTGAACTTCGTGCAGACCGACATCGTCTTCCAGTTCAATAGGATGGAGACCACCAAGCGCGTGGAGATGGCCGCCCTCGCGGTCAACGAGCTTGCGGTCATCGTCAAGGATGCCAACGGCAAGTACTGGTACTTCGGTGCCGACGAGCCGGTATGCGCCTCCGCGGGTGACGGCCAGACCGGCACCGCAAGGACGGACGGCAACCGCTACACCATCACCCTCCAGGACAACAGCGAGAGCTGGCCGATGGAAGTCCCGGAGAGCGTGGTGACCCCGCTGGTGGACTAACAAGGGCAACCTCGTTTTTCTTTTCTTATCGCTGAAGCTCCGCAGGTACACGCCCGCGGGGCTTCTTGCATTTACGAAAGCGGCGCGACTTCCATATAAGTGCAAACAAAGTGCGATGATTTATCTGCGAAATACTACCGAAGTGCAGCAGGTGCGCCTCCCGCGCAGCCGCGGCGACAAGGCCGTGGGTGCGACCTACCGGCTGGTCCTCACCGGCGGCGTGAGTGGGGCTGTGGAGTTCGAGGGGGAGCTGACGGACGGCCCCGAGCTGTCGTTCTACTACCAGTTCGACCTGCAGCTGCCCGCGGGTCTGCCCTCCGGGGAGTACGGCTACGAATTGACGAGGGCCGGCGAGACGATGGCCACCGGGCTGATGGCCGTGGGCGACTACGAGCGCAAAATGACGGAATTTGACAAAAAAGTGAGATATGAGCAATACGAATTCTAATGTCCTGCAGGAGAGCGGGCGGGAGGAGATGAGGTTCGCGGCCCTGAACCCGGTGGTCGTGACCAACATCGTGGAGCCTACCGAGGTGCAGCTCCGCGGGCGCGACTATGTGGGCTGGGGGGACGACAACGCCTACCCCGACTATCTGCTCGACCTCTACCGCAATGTCCCGACGCTTCGCTCCATCATCAACGGGAGCGTGGACTACGCCTCCGGCGACGAGGTGAGGGCCGCGGGTCAGTGGGAGAGGGCGATGAACAAGAGGGGTGACAGTGCCCGCGACCTGGTGCGGCTGCTCGCTCGCGACTGGTACACCTACGGCGGCTTCGCACTGCAGGTTATCAGGGATGCGCTGGGCGAGGTGGCGGAACTTTACCACATCGATATGCGCTACCTCCGCGCCAACAGGGAGTGCGATGTGTTTTACTATTCCGAGCACTGGGGCGCTAAGAACTTGCGTTCGGACCGAGTGCTCATCTACCCGGCCTATATGGACGGAGCAGCGCACCCGGATAGCATCCTCTATGTCAAGGACGCGCGGGCGCAGGTCTACCCCGCCCCGCTTTATGCGGCGAGCGTCAAGGCGTGCGAGATTGAGCGCAGCATAGATGAATATCACCTCAATGAAATCAACAACGGCTTCGCGCCGTCCGTGATGATAAACTTCAACAACGGCCGGCCTACCGACGATATCAAGGACGAGATAGAGCGGAGCGTCCAGGAGAAGTTCGCTGGCAAGAACAACGCCGGGCGTATAATGTTGAGCTGGAATGACGGCGTTCAGACAAGGACGACGATAGACCAGTTCAGCGTGCAGGACTACGGCGCTAAATACGAGAGCCTCGCGAAGCATTCGCGGCAGCAGATTTTCACGGCGTTCCGCGCGAACCCTAATTTGTTCGGGATACCGACCGAGAGCCTCGGCTTCAGCGAGGAAGAATACCAGCAGGCGTTCAAGCTCTACAATAGAACGCAGGTGCAGCCAGTGCAGCGGGTGATCGTGGATGCGTTCGACCGGGTGCTCGGCGTGAAAAATTCGATAACGATTGTCCCGTTCACCCTCGAGGGGGCAGGCGAGGACGCTATAAAGTGACGGAGATATGGCGGACGAAGTACTATTGACAAGCGAGGCGTTCGTGAAGGGCGTGAGCAGCATCAGCGACAACACGGCGGCAAAGTATCTGCGGCCCTCTATTAGGGAGGCCCAGGATATCGGCCTGCAGCGGGTGCTCGGGGAGACGCTGACGGACAAGCTCAAGGCCCTGGTAGGCGACGGGAGCATCCAGGACGAGGGCAACGCCAAATATAAGGCGCTGCTCGATAAATGCCAGTACTACCTGGCATATCAGGCGATTGTCGAGCTCATCCCAAAGGTGGCCTACAAGGTGGGCAACATAGGGGTCGCCAAGACGAGCGACGAAAATGTGCAGGGAGCTGACTGGGACGAGGTCGCGAAGATGGGTGACTGGTACCAGGGGAAGGCGGATAGCTGCTGCTATGACCTGCAGCGCTGGCTGCTCGACCGGCGCGCCGACTACCCGGAGTTGAGCGAGGGCAGCTGGATGCGCATCCGCAGCAACCTCTCCAGCGCAGCTACGAGCGGTCTATGGCTCGGTGGTCAGAGGGGGCAGGGACGACCGCGCAGGAAGTGGGACGAGAGGTAACGCAGAACGGGGCGATTTGGCGGCTTTCCGGCTTCGCGGTAATAAAGTGATGCTCGGAGTGCTGAAAGCCCGCAGGATTGATTGTTTTTGATTTTATGACGCTATTTGAGACGATAAGTAGGATTGAGCAGGCCGCGGCGAAGCAGCCGGCGGTCAATATGATAGTTCAAGACGATGTGTTCAAGCTCAACAACTGCCCGGACGCGAGGTACGGAGTGTTCGCCTGGACGCAGGGCACGCACAGCGCGGAGGCGGACAGTGACTTCGTGACCTACCAGTTCTCGCTCTACTATGTGGACCGGCTGAGGGATGACCTCCGCAATCGGCTGGAGGTGCAGAGCGACGCCGTGCAGGTGCTCGACAACATCTTGCGGGAGCTCTCCGAGGAGTGGGGGCTGGAGCACTGGGACTTCACGACCTTCAGCCAGCGCTTCACTGACCAGTGCGCCGGGGCGTTCTGCACCGTGACGGTCAGCGTGCCGCGCGACGGCATTTGCTCTGAGAACTTCAGCGGCTACGCGATAGGGAACTTTAACTACGACTTCGGGCAGGGCGTATGGACGCGCTCGACCCGCGCCGAGGTCACAAAGACGATATAAGTTATGGGGTGCGGACAATTTCTCAACGGCATAACGCTCGGATGCGGCGCGAACCTGGGCGGCATCAGGGAGGTGCACATAGCGCGCCTCGACGATGTGGTTGAGCTGGTGACCGCCGACGGAGTGGTGACGGCGGTGGTGCTCCGCGACGGCGTGCGCTTCAAGAACTACGCGATGCGCCGGGAGGGCGGGCAGTTCACGGTGACCTCGGTGGAGGATGCAGACGGCCGGCTCGCCTATTACGAGAGCGACATCGAGCTCTACTTCTCGCGGCTCGACACGGCCAAGCGGCTGGAGATAGAGAACCTCGCGCAGGACTACCTGGTAGTCATCGTGACGGACGCCAACGGCCAGATGTGGCTCTTCGGGCGCGAGGGCGGCGTGGAACTGGCTACGGTGGACGGTGCGACCGGCAAGGCGCGCACGGATAGCAATGGCTTCACAATAACGCTCCGGGACGAGTGCAGCGGCCTCCCGATCGAGGTGGCGCACCTCGCGCCGTGGGACTTCAGCGCGGGCGACTTCAACAATGACTTCGCGAGTGGCATTTTTGATTAACATCTTAAATTTTGACATAATGGCAAATTATCAAAATCTCATCAATTCGATGAAAGCGGTCATAAAGACCAACGGCACGCAGAGCATCACGGCGGCGAAGTTGCAGGGCACGCTGCAGGAGGCCATTGAGGCGCTCGGCAAGCACTACCAGTTCGGCGGGGAGGCGTCCCCGTCGGGGTCGTTCACGGCGGGCGACCAGAATGTAGCGTTCCTGGCGAGCCAGCCGGGGGAGTACACCAACTACGGCGGCTTCACGCTGCAGAGCGGCGAGGTGGCCCTATTCCTTTGGAACGGCAGCTGGACGAAGCAGATAGTCAGCTACTACGCGAACACGGACATCTACGGCGTGCGGCATTTCTACAACAACGCCTCGCCGGACTTGACGCGCATCGGTGCGGCGGACCTGCATCGCGACCTCCCGGTTCAGAACCTTATGCGCCGCTGCGTGGTGGATGACACCGGGGCGGTGAAGTACTACCTCGGAGCGACCAACTCCACACTCAAGGAGGACGGAAGCGCGGCGAAGCTGGACGGCACTGACGGGCAGGTGATGGTGGAAATCCCCGCGCACTACTTCCGCTGCACGCTCAACGCGGCGGGCAGCTATATGGATGTTGAAATCTCCCTCAAGCCATTTGAGGGGGCAATCCTCATCCCGCGCAACCTCATCTCGGCCTACGAGGCGGCGGTGGACAGAACCGACCTCAAGCTCTGCTCGATAGTCAACACCTCCGCAAGGTATCGCGGCGGAAATAACACGGCAGATTGGGACGGCACCTACCGCTCACTGCTCGGGATGCCTGCAACCGCTATCACGCTGACTGACTACCGCACCTATGCGAAGAACAGGGGCACAGGGTGGGGGTGCTACGACTACAATATGCACAAGGACCTCTATTGGCTCTTTGCAATCGAGTATGCGACCCTCAATTCGCAAAAGGCGTTCAACGCGGCCCTCGATGCCAACGGCTATCATCAGGGCGGCCTCGGAGCAGGAGTGTCGAACTTCGGCAATTGGAGCACCTACAACTCGTATAACCCATTTGTCCCTTGCGGCTTCACCAACTCGCTCGGCAATCAGACGGGGGTCAGGACTTTCACGCTGACCGATGCGCAGGCGGCGGCCTACGGCTCGGCTCACAGCGAGAGCGTTCCGTCCTATCGCGGCGTGGAAAATCCGTTCGGGCACATCTTCAAGTGGACGGACGGCTACCTCGGAGTGGGTGACGGCACTACGCAGCACGACTATGTGTGCCGCGACCGCACGAAGTACGCATCGGCAGTGGGTGACGGATACGAACTTATGGGCGATGACGCATCTAACAACGGATATGTGAAGTCGATACTTCCTACCAGCACGGCACT
>CAVJHI010000028.1:6562-24930 GCA_963649415.1 bacterium | reverse complement strand
ATAGTATGGAAGGTGAGAGAGGCTTTGACGAGGGCGAGGGCGGTGATGGAGGAGAGGGGGATGTCCTTGGGGGCGAAGTCGGGGTTATACGACACGAGACGGACGCATCCGGGGGTGTCGGACTTGCGGATGTACTTGACGGCGGTGTAGGCGTCACCGTCGAGGTCGAAGGAGAGGATGTAGATCTCTCCCCAGATGATGCTGTCGAGGGAGAGAGTCTTCTTCTTGAAGATGACAATGTCGCCGCTCTTCAGGAGCGGGGACATCGACTCCCCCCTCACGTAGAGAGCTCCGTCCACCGGCGGGAGGTTCGGGATCCGGAGGTAGTCGGCAGGCTCGACGGCGGTGGAGTTGAAAATGGCGACCAGGCCGGCGGCAGCATCCATCCCGTAGAGAGGAATGTCCTGAGAGGAGACGTGCCGGTCGGTCGGGAGACTGAAATCTTCATCCGGAGCGACCTCAGGAAGGTCATTTAGCATAGTTCCACATCCTGTCAGCAACCAATCTTGAGATATTAAAGGGAATTTTTCACAAAATAAGTGAACAAATTGTTTACTTAAATTCCTCTTGCCATTTATAACCTCTGATATATAACTGCGCTGCTTGCCAAGCACTTTGGCAAGATCGGAAGAGTTATATATTTCTCTCTTTCTTATGAGATAATCAACGCAATCTTTAAATCTGTTCTCCATAATGAACAAAAATTTCACTAAAAATTTGGAAAGTGAACAATTTGTTATATCTTTGCACTCAACCTAACGCGTAAAATCAGACGCAAAGGTAACGGAAAATTATCAAATACAACGAATATGAGATCTTACATCAAGTTATCGCCTGAGCTCCGCGCCGAGATCGTGGCCGAGTTCGGCGTCACCAGGCAGACCGTATGGGAGGCGTGCGCATATCTGCGCGACGCCCAGAGGTCGAAGGACATCCGCGCCTACGCTCTTGCGCACGGCGGACAGAAGGTGGTCGAGTACAACTGCGTGCCGAAGTGCGGCATCAGCCACGACAGCAGCGGCGGGTTCGTGCAGGACTTCGGGAACGGAGTGCTGGTCCTCTTCAGCCGGGGCATCGCCACCATCCGCAAGGATGGCAGGGATGTGGACAGTTACGAGGGCATCACCCTGGAGAGCTGGGGGAATCTGCTGATGCGCGCCCAGACGATGGCTCAGGGAAGCGACGTAAACGAATAGAGTTTTACCTTTTTGCGGGTGTCGGGCCAGCCCGCCTGCATTCAATGAACTTTTCGTAATCTGGTTAGTTAAACGTAATTGGTTAATAGTGTATCGGCCCTGTCCCCTGAAGCCGTGAGGGTTTGTCCGGAGCGATGCCGGCAGGGGGCGCGAAATCAAATTTATGTATTATGAGAAAACGCGATGAAATCAGTCTCTGTCTCGAAGACCTCCTCCTGTCCTCCTTCGAGGATATGATGGAGGTGTTCACGACTCTTCGCGACTGCTTTCCGGGATGTCCGGGAACCAACTATGCGAATAATCCGACAAGTTCCGGAACGTGGACAAGAGTGGGAGTTCTGGATGGTCAGTCCGAAGCTGACTTATCCCGTCTCCCAGCAGGCGTCTCAGCTTTTCCCGATATGGACCTGGCGGACATTCTGGAGGAAGCAGCCAAACTGTTATTCCCCACGTCAGACCGGACCGTCGATGCAGACGTGGTCGTTCGGCAGGAAGGGAGGTCAGTCGAGTTCTGCATCGCAGGCCGTATGAGGACAGAAAACGCGGCAAGAGTTTACGTGCAGCTGCTGCAGATGCTCCGTCAACTCCGAAAATCAGGCGAAGAGTAAAATCCTTAGGTTCCATAATCAGTTTTTTACAAAGGTAGCGAAGCGTGGAGTATCTGGGTAACATAATAGCGGTGACGGTGGACGACCTGACGAATGAGGATGGCGGAGGCGCAGTGATGACCTACGCCAACTATCTCAACCTCACTTCCCGTCGTAAGGTCCTCATCGTGGTCCGTCCCGGCAAGGGGCTGGACCACCCGGCCCTCATCGACTACGCCTCGCTGCCCGACAGGTTCAAGGCGCGGTTCGTCGCCAAATACGGTGATCCGGAGGAGATGCTGAGCAGAGACAGGGACGCGCTGAAGGTCGATGCGGCCGCGCGCGCATACTACGAAGAGTACGAGCTTGCGGACGGCTCGCGGATCAAGTCCGACAAGATAGATGAATACGTGCTGAACGCCTCTGTGCTGGGGCGCCTGCTGGAGCTCATCAACCTGCAGCGCAGCCGCCGCAATATGTCCGGGAACCGGACGCCTCTGTGCTGGGATGCCATCTACGGCAGCTGCGAGGAGATGCGCAAGAAGTACGGGCACACCCTGCCGAAGAATGCCGCGAGGCTCCGCGAGAAGCTGCGCCAGTACAAGGCGGAGGGTTACGCGTGCCTCGTGAGCGGGAAGCTGACGAACGCGAACGCGGTGAAGATCACCGGGGAGGCGGGGCGTCAGATCATCGCGCTGAAGCGCTGCAAGGTGCCTGTCTATACGAACGCTCAGCTCTTCGCGAAGTTCAACGAGATAGCTGCCGCCAAGGGGTGGAAGCCCCTGCGGAGCGAGTCGGCATTGACGGCTTTCCTGAGCCGTCCCGAGGTGGAGATCCAGTGGAAGGGCGCGGCGATGGGCGACAAGGAGTCGAAGCGGCTCTTCGTGCGCCAGAACGCCACCATCCTCCCTACGCGCCGCGACACCCTCTGGTACGGGGACGGCACGAAGCTGAACCTCTATTACAAGGTGTTCAGCGGCGGCGAGTGGAAGCCTGCGTCCCTGCAGGTGTTCGAGGTCATCGACGCCGCGAGCGAGGTGATGCTCGGGTACAACATCTCCACGGCCGAGAATTTCGAGTCGATGTACGAGGCTTACCGCTCCGCCATCGAGTTCAGCGGCCACCTGCCCGAAGAGCTGGTCTATGACAACCAGGGTGGCACGAAGAGGGAGGACGCGGGCGCGTGGCTGAAGAAGATAGCGACGCTGAGCCGTCCGACGCAGCCGTACAACGCCCAGTCGAAGACCATCGAGAACATCTTCGGGCGCTTCCAGAGCCAGGTGCTGCATCAGTACTGGCACTTCACCGGCGGCAACATCACCGACAGGGCGGACCGCTCGAAGGCCGACGTGGACTTCGTTATGGCGAACATCGCGAGCCTGCCTACCTACAAGGAGCTGGTCGAGCTGTATCCGAAGCTGCGCGAGCAGTGGAACTCGATGCCCCACCCGAAGCACGCGGGGATGTCGAGGATGCAGTACTACCTGAGCGCGGAGGCGGTGAACGCCAAGTCTACCGAGGTGAACGCGGCGGTGCTGCGCGACCTCTTCTGGATCAGGGCGGCGAAGCCTTGCACGTTCACGGCCTACGGCCTGAGGATAACCATCAAGGGACAGACATACCAGTACGAGGTGCTGAACGGGGAGGGTATGCCGGATCTCGACTGGAGGGCGAAGAACACCCGCCGGCAGTTTTACGTGAGCTACGACCCGCACGACATGGGCACCGTCCGCCTCTACACCAGGGACGACAACTACGGCTATCAGTTCGTCACCGAGGCGAAGCCGTACCTGCAGGTGCACCGCGCGCTGAGCGACCAGACGGAGGAGGAGCGCAGCTTCATCCGCCGGATGGAGGAGGCTGTCAAGGCCGACCGCGTGAAGAGGGACCTGGAGGGCATAGCGCTCGACCTGGAGTTCGGCGTGGCGCCGGAGCAGTACGGTCTGCGCCGCCCGAAGCTGAAAGGCATCTCCGACAAGACCTACGAGAGGCTTGCGGACGCCCAGGCGGCCGCCGCCGCGGACAATTTTGCTGAGGTCAGCAAAAATGAGCCAGAAGAGGGTGAGCCGCAGATTTATCCGACCAGCGTCGGGCAGATGGACAAGGCGGTGAGCAATATGACATACGACGAGGCCGCGGCCGTGGACAGGCTGTAGCGCCCGTGCCGCGATGCGGACAGACACACACGGAAACAATTAACCAACAAAAATAATGATATGTTGACACAAGACCAGAAGACAAACATCACTGAGACTCTGAAGACCTACATCAGACGCTTCAAGAGTCAGAACCAGGCGGTGAACTCCCTGAAGGGCATCTCCGCCGGCACCATCTCCCAGATGCTGAACGGCAAGTGGGACAACATATCTGAGGAGATGTGGCTGAAGCTGCGCTCCCAGATAGCCCAGCCTACCGGGTGGCAGATCTGCCAGACGAACGCCTTCCGCGACGTGATGACGTTCCTCTCCTTCGCGCAGAGCGAGTCGTCGGTGGTATGGGTGACCGGTCCGGCCGGCATCGGCAAGACCACGGCCGCGCGCATCTACGGCAACGAGCACCGCAACGTGTTCGTCCTCCCGTGCAGCGAGGATATGCACAAGGCCGACTTCGTCAAGGAGCTCGCCTCGAAGATAGGCGTGGACACCAGGGGCCTGACCGTGAGGGAGACTCTCTCCGCGATCATCACCCAGCTGGTGACGCTCGAGAACCCGCTGCTCGTCTTCGACGAGGGCGACAAGCTCACCGACAGCGTGCTCTACTACTATATCTCCCTCTACAACGCCATGGAGGACAAGTGCGGTATGGTGTTCCTCTCGACAGCCTATATGGAGAAGCGCATAGCGCACGGGGTACAGAGCGGCAAGAAGGGCTATGACGAGCTGGAGAGCCGCATCTCGCGCAAGTTCGTTCCGCTCTCAGCGGTGAACAGCGTCGAGATAGAGGCCATCTGCAGGGCGAACGGCCTGGAGGATGCGGCCGCCATCAGGCGGGTGCAGACGGAGGCGTCGGGCTGCGGGAACGACCTGCGCAGAGTAAAGGAATCCGTCAAGAAGGAGCGCCGCGCGATGGCTATCCGCAAGGGTGTTCAAGGGTAGTCAAACACTGTTCAAACGGCATTCAAATGGCGAAATCACTGTCAACAGCGCAGGTGCTCGGAATCAGGAGCCGGACAGTCGTCCTCTCGGGCGAGTGGGGCGAGTGCGTGGGGGAGATGGCCCGTCACGGGGTGGTCTTCTTCTGGGGCAACTCGGGCAACGGCAAGACGACGGCCGTGATGCAGCTCTGCAGGGAGCTGGTGACCGGCTGCGGGATGAAGGGACTGTACGTGTCCCTGGAGGAAGGGTTCAGCGTCAGCATGCAGAACACCCTGAGGCGCCTGTCGATGCTGGAGTGCCGGAGCCGGTTCCAGATTCTGGACAGCATCGACCTGGGCGGACTTGTGGAGAGGCTCTCCAAGCCGCGTTCGGCGGAGTTCGTGGTCATCGACAGCATCCAGTATATGCAGCTGACCTACAAGCAGTACATCGCCCTGAAGGAGCGGTTCCGCGCCAAGCTGCTCATCCTCATCAGCCACGCGGACGGCAAGCAGCCCGAGGGGCGCGCCGCCAGGGCGATACGCTATGACGCGGGCCTGAAGATATGGGTAGAGGGGTACAAGGCGTTCAGCAAGGGGCGCTTCATCGGACCGAAGGCGGAGGCGGTGGTCTGGAGGCAGGGAGCCGAGGAGTACTGGGGCGCGAAGAAGAAACAGGAAGAATCACCGGAGACCGAGGGGGAAGCCGCCGAAGCTCCGGACAACGATACGGAAGAATGGGAAGCATAAAGAATTTCGGGCGTTTCTACGCCATCCTCAAGGGCCGTCCGGAGATCAACAAGGACGACATCGTGATGGAGTTCACGGACGGGCGGACCACCCACCTGCGCGAGATGCGGGTGGAGGAATACATTGAGATGTGCAACACATTGGACGGGAGCTGCCAGGAGGCAGCCCCGGCCGACGACAGGGAGCTGCGCCGCGCGCGCTCGTCGGTGCTTCTGAGACTCGGCCGGCTGGGCATCAGCACGGTCGACAACTGGGCGGGGATAGATGATTTCTGTCTCAGTCCGAAGATCGCGGGGAAGAAGTTCGCCGCCATGGACGTGGCCGAGCTCAAGGCTCTGGTCCGCAAACTCGAGAACATCATCATCCGCGGAGGTCTGAAGTGGGTGAAGGAGCAGGAGGAGAAGCAGGAGGAGGCGATGGTGATGACTATTGGCAAATCAAAATTCGTAAGCTGATGAAATGGTATTACTACATTCCCGGAGTGGCCGGCGCAGTGAACCGGTACTGGGAGAGACGGTGCGAGAGGGAGATCCTCCGCTCGTGGAGAAAGGATTTACGCTACGCCCGCGGGGCTACAAGGTATCCCGACGGTCTCATCCTTCCGATAGTGGAGGCTAACGTGCACATAGGCGAGGCGTACAACATCCTGCAGGGAGCGGTGGACGATTACGCCCGCAGCCTCGCGGACAGCAAGATCATTCAATCATTAACAAGTACTGAAATATGGAAACAAAGACAATGTCCGTCGAAATGACGGAGGAACAGCTTGCTCAGTTCAAGGCGTTCCAGGAGAAGGTGGCCGCGGAGGAGAAGCAGGCCGCCGAGAAGAAGATGAGGGAGAACTACAGGGAGATGGTGGACGAGACCATCGATGCGGTGATGCCGAACCTGAAGGAGATCTCCGACAGTCTGGCCGACTACAAGAAGAAGGTCTTCGGGGAGTTCAAGGCTATCCTCGAGCTGAAGGGCGAGATGTTCAGGCTGAACGACAAGGCGCTGGACAACCAGTCGCACACGTTCACGAACAGCGAGGGTACGAAACGCATCGTCCTCGGCAACTACGTCACCGACGGCTACCTCGACACGGCTGACGACGGCATCGCGAAGGTGAAGGAGTACATCTCCTCGCTGGCGAAGGATGAGGACTCCAGGGCTCTGGTGTCGATGGTGATGAGGCTTCTCGCGAAGGACGCGAAGGGAACGCTCAAGGCCTCGCGCATCATCCAGCTTCGCAAGATGGCCGAGGAGTCCGGCAGCGCCGACTTCATCGACGGCGTGCGCATAATCGAGGACGCGTACCAGCCACAGGTGTCCCGCCTGTTCCTGAAGGCGTTTATCAAGGATGAGACGGGCGCGTGGAAGCAGATACCTCTGGGTATGACCGAAGCATAGGAGGAGAGGGATATGCCGTACAATATTGCAAGACAGCTGGCTGAAGAGCAGCTCTCCACCGTGGCGAAGGAGTTCCACAGGCTGCTGGAGCTCAACGAGCGCAGGACTCCGGAGATGAAGATAGCCTGCTCCACCTACATCACTGAGCAGGACGGACGGTTCATCGCGGTGAACGGTTCGGCGCACGAGATGGAGGCTGTGCTGAAGGAGTTCTTCCGGAAGCGTCCGGAGTTCCGGATGACGGTTCAGTCAGTTCTTAACGAAATGTATCAGGTAGAAGATCGGTAGTCTATGGGAAGAAGGCGGAGAGGCGTGAGCTACAAGAAGCGCGTTCTCGAGGTGAACAGGATATACGGCGAGCACGTTCCGTCCGGTCTCTCGAACAGGGAGATCTGGGTGAGGTACATCTATCCCGTGTACGGCATCAGCGAGAGGACGTTCTACAACATACTCAACGCCTCCGTCCCTTCCGCAATCCAGACAGACGAAAATCTGCCATCATTATTTGACGACAATGGCGGGCAATGACAATGTGAAGGCGCTCGTGCGCCGTATGCTGAAGGATATCAGCGTGGAGGTGTCCTCGGAGTTCGACAGGAACTTCGAGAGCCAGTCCTTCTTCGGGCAGGCCTGGCAGAGGCACAGGAGTCCGAACCGTCAGGGCGGGCACATCCTGGTGAAGACGGGAGCTCTGCGGCGCAGCATCTCGGCGAAGTCCGACGAGAGCAGCATCACCTTCCAGAGCACCCTGCCATATGCGGCGATACACAACGAGGGCGGGGACATCAAGGTGACCGCAAGGATGAAGCGTTTCTTCTGGGCCATGTATTATAAAGCAAACGGCGGACTCGGAAGACGCAAGGACGGCACGCTCCGAAAGGATCGGAAGAATGCCCGGCTGACCACCGAGGCTGAGTTCTGGAAGCACCTTGCGCTGATGAAGGTCGGTTCAGTCATCAAGATGCCCCGCCGTCGTTTCATAGGCAACCATCCGTCTCTCGAGGAGGAGGTGAAGGCCATAATCACGAGCCGGGTGGAAGAATTTCTCAATAATCCAGACAATTTCAAGAAATGATTACAGAATTATACAATGCGATGACGGAAGCCATCAGGGCCGTCCCGGAGATAAAGCACATCGACCTCTGGAACCAGAACGTGGAGTTCATCGACGAGGATGAGGCGTGGGACCGCCCGGCTGTGTTCATTGAGTTCGGGAGTGTCACGTGGAAGCCGTACAAGGGACTCCACTGGGGCATTTCCGGCACGGGCGAGGTGCTGCTGCACATCGTGACCGACTGGAAGGGTTCGGCTGCCGACGGCAGCCAATTCAAGGCTGAGACGCTGGCGGACTACGAGCTTCCGGGCAAGATCCTTGAGGCGCTGAACGGCCTCTCCGGAAAAAGTTTCCGGAATTTCATGCTGGTGAGGACGGAGACCAACTGCAACCACCAGGACCTGCTTGAGAACATAGACGTCTATCAGGTGACGTTCGAGAGGACTTTTGAATAGGAGGGTGTGTCATGGCGCTGAAAATCATATTCATTATCCTTGTGATGTTCGCAGCTTTTCTGCTGGTGTACGGTTTCCTTACTATGATTGTTGTGATGTTCTCACACGAGCACAGGCGCGTCTGCGGCAACTGCGTCCATTTCGACCAGACGCTCGACTGCTGCTGGAAGAAGTTCAGGAAGCAGGAGCGAGAAGATCATTGTGAGAATTTCAAACGGGCTTAGTATGGATACAAGAAATCACGAATGCTGCGACTGCCTGCACTTTGAGTGCGGCGAGTACAGAGACTTCTGCAGCCTCACAGGAGAAGAAGTCGAATGCTATGACAGGGCCTGCGAATTTTTCGAGCGGGAGCCCGGACGTCCGGCAGACCGATAAAAAGGGAGCTGAGAAATTTCAAAAGGGAGGAATAAAGTAATTTTATTCCTCCTTTTTTATGTTGATTATTTGGAAATGAAAATAATTCGCTATATTTGCAGCGAGGCTTGACCCTTCGGGGTTAAGCACGCCCCGAGGTCGGTTGTCACTGGCCTCATTTTTTTATCTCCCTTAATCGAATATCATCGGTGAAATAGAAATAAATCTTGCCATACTTCCCATATTTTCGATAAGATTCAGTCAGCCTATCATTAATCTTACTGCCATGGGACGGGAGCTCGAATATAACTATCTTAGCACCCTGTTCCATTAATGCGTGTTTGACATGCTTCGGTATGCTGGTGCCTGAGCCAATGATGCACTTCAAATCAGCGGGTATTCCATCGAAGCGAATATCATATGTTTCGCCTTTGGCCTGCCCTTCCCCGTGCAAGAACTCAATATCGTGCCCATTGTCAGCAAGATTCTTGCACATTGATAATTCCTTATTAAACTTTAGTTTCTCCCGACTGTTTGCCTCAGACTCAGTGATTCTGGCTCGTTCCGTAGCGACCAAACCGTCAGCATTCTCTGATATATAAGTATGCTCCCAACTCTCCGAGCTATATCGGGCCATCCTCTCTGCGGCTTTCCCCTCCTGTTTTGTCATGCCGGACCTAACCAGCAGGCAGGCGCTGCAGAGCTCGTTTTCGGGGAGTCCCTTGGCGAGGTCGAGCTTGCGGGTGCAGGAGTTGCACTTGCTGAGGGTGTAGGGGTTATAGTCAGGGAAGGCTTTCCCCTGCTTGCCGGAGTTGAAGCGGAACATTCCCTTGGTGTCCTTGGCAAGAGCCTTCTGGCCGCGTGCATAGGCTTCGGCGCGGTCCGTCTGGGGATACTTGTCCTTGAGAACCTGAACGACGGTGCAGCGGCAGTTCCATCCGTTTGGCGGGTAGTACTCATCCCAGAACGGATCCGAAGGAGGCAGGGTGATGCCGTTCAGCTCGGCGTGTTCCGGACGGACCTTGTCATCGCCGGCAGTGCGATACTGCAGGTTATAGTCATCTCCGTCTTTCTGATAACTCTCCCATTTGGAAGCCATCTCGGCCGATGCCTGGGCGAAGTTATATTCCGCCCTGAGGTAGTTCCCGTTGTAGGTCTCGTCCACCTTCTGAACATCGTTCAAAAACCGTTCAAACGGCTTTCTTGCGCCATTCTCGTCGAGCAGCGACGGGAAGGCTTCGTTCAGTTCGTGAAAGGTCTTGATACCGGAGAAGATGTAGTCGGACTCCTGCAGTCGCTGCCGCATGATGTCAGACATCTCCGTCCTGGCGAATCCCGAATTGAGCACCTTCGCGTGCTCATCGATGAACGTCTCCACTGCTGGGTCCTGCAGTATCTCTATCCTCAGGCTTGCGCCCTCCTCCCGGAAGAGCGCCTTCATCATCCCGCTGAATGCCTTTGCAAGCCTTTTCCTGGACGCTTCCGGCACATCCTTGCCCTTGGCCAAAGCCAGACTGCTGTTATCGAGAATGCGGCTGTATCGTCTGTGCAGCCCCTCGTAGTCAGAGGGGCTCAGTCGAAAAAACTGGGACGGATGTTCTTTTGGGATTTGTCGTCACCGTTCCTGTCTTTGTCTTCGCCCCCGCCGTCATCTCCGCCATCCGGCGCGGTCGGCAGGGTGAGCGTTCTGCGCTCGCCCACAGGGACACCGTACTTGTCGGCGAAGTAGCTGCCGTCTATCTCATAGTTGTTAAGCAGCATCTCTTCGTAAGCTCTCTGCTGGTCCGGGGTGTAGTCCACCGGCTCGTCCCATTCGAAGCGGAGCCCCTTCAGAGGGAAGCCCAGCTTGACGAGCTTCGGGAGCAGCTGGTCATTGACCGTGTCGCGGACAAGGTCGGCTATCTCGAAGATGAGGTTGTTGAGCACCTTCAGGTGCACCTGCGACTGCGACAGACTACTTCCGTCCTCGATGGTCATCGTGACGAGCAGCACGAGCTTAGACAGTTCGGAGTTCGCCCTGTCCACGCGCTTGTCATAGACGTTGAACGCGTCTCCGCGCGAGCTCTCCGTCAGCTCGATGGAGGACTCCTGCGGCAGTACGGCCCAGGCCTTGGAGCCCATAGTCTCCATCATCTTGCCGAGGCGGTCTATCTCCTTCTGGTCGCGGGATGAGGTCTTGGCCACGCGGATAGGCAGGCCGAACATCTCGGCGAACGAGTCCCAGAACGCCATCGCGTACTTCTTCGGGATGGTCTGGATGGCGGCCTTCAGGTAGAGGCCCAAATCATCCGGAGCGCCCACCTCCACGAGCCAGTCGGAGTACGGTGGCTGGCGGTAGTCGATGCCCGACTCCCAGCTGCCTCCGGGATTGACGGTCACGCGGCCGTATTCCGGGATGACGTGCTTGCGCGGGATGAGTGCCACTCCGTCAAGGGTGAGGGTGCCGTCATCACGCGTGATGACATTGCCCAGCTCGATGAGCGAGTGGCCCCAATAGCGCTGGTCAAGGACATACTTGATGAACTGCTTGAACCACGCGGTGTCCAAGTACGGCAGCGCCTCCGGGACATCATCGCCCTCCGACGTAACGAGCTTGAAGGTCTTGGCCATGATGAATCCCTGCAGCTGGCTCTTGCAGCCGGAGAGATGCAGGTCAAGGTCCACGTCACGGTAGATGTCATAGAGCCTCTGCCGGTTCGGCTGCTCGACGCTGAGCGCCATCTGGTGGGCCTGACGCCACGAGGCAAGGTCCCGCTGCGCGAGGATGTCCGTGTACCGCTGCAGGTCGAAGACAATCTTCTGGAAGTGCTTGCGGTCAGACTTCCTGCTGAGGTCCAGACGGGTGCCGTCCTTCGTGGTGAGGACATCCGGGAGCTCCAGTCCTTCAAAGGCCTCCATTCCCTCGGAGGCTATATGTGAGGAGAAAAGTTTCTTTATGGTATCGAGTGCTCTCATACTAATAGCTGTTGTCTATGCACGGCTTGGAACCGAACCTGATGGAGGGGGCCGCGCTTTCCCCGGCATCGTCCGTAGCCTCCGGCAGGTCGGGGATGACCACCCCCGACTGGATCTGCTTCAGCCTCTCGAGCGTGTTTTCGTAACGCTTCTCGCGTATCTCTATTCCCATACGGTTGGGCAGGGATGCCGCCATATGGTAGAGCGCGATGTCGCAGGCGAACATCAGTATCTGACGGTTCCGCTTGTCGCCTTCCGCGCCGAAGATCTTCTCGCAGTCGAATTTCGGGCGGAGGTATCCCGAGATCTCCTCCACGGCTTCCAGCTCGGCGTTCGCCCTCGTCTCCTGATCCGCCTGAGTGACCACCTTCAGGGCCGATTCCCCGATGACGACCTTATAGTCAATGTCCTGTATAAACATAGCGACCTCCTTTTATCTCGCCACATAAAGGGCGTATCTCTCTATATTTTGGACTGTGATGCCGCGCTTGAAACGCCGCGTTGCCACGAGGTGCTTGATTGTCTTCTTCGGCACGACCTTCAGACGGCCATCGAGCATAATGACGAGATAGGTCATATTGAAGAGTCTGGCCATCCTTTTGGCCTTGCGGACAGCGCTCTTGTAGCGAACCGCCCAGATGCATTTCTTGATGAATTTAAACATGGTTACCATATGTTTTTTGCTGACGGGCGTGTACCCATCAGCGGTTTGAAATTCGTCTGCCGGGAGTTGCGCTGCAGCATCCAGATGGCGCCCTCATCGGCGTCCGGGGCATCATCGTGCGCGGAGCTGCCCTTCTCCAGGGCGAGCGTCTGGTCGATGCCGGCCTGCATATCCGGACTGTCCTTCAGAGCCTCGTTGTAATAGACGAAGCCCCTCTCCCAGAGCGGAGAGATGTCCATTATGCGCTGCAGTTTGTCGGGCTTCTTGCGGTAGTCGCCGGTGATCGGCAGCTGGTAGCCGCGCAGCTCTCCCTCCTTGGAGAACTCGTCGAGGATCATATCCTGCAGGAAGTTCGCCTCCATAAAGAAAGCCACGGTGGCGTTCTCAGGAAGTCTCTCATAGAGGTCGTAGAGCCACCGTACCATCTCGCCTGTGGTCGCCTGACGGACGAAGCAGTCTATCAGATGCAGTTCGCTTCCGGTCTTGCCCCAGAGGCGGCAGGCCTTGTAGTCGTTCGAGGTCTTCGGCTTCCAGGAAGGGTCGGTGTAGCAGATGAGTTCATCGTAGCGGCCGAGCGGGAGCGTCTTCTTGAAGCGGATCCACTCGTGGCGGAAGATCTTGCCCTGGGTGATAGGCGTGTTCATGAACTCGCGGTTCCACTGGATGTAGCCCATGAAGTCCGCGGCGTCCTTGGCTTCCTCGGCTGTCCACTTGTCCTTCCAGACGGGCTTGCCGTGGCTGTCGAGGGCGTTGATGCGGGAGACAAAGACGCTCTTTATCTGGCTGATGTTATACAGGACGGAGCTCTTGGAGAAGAGGTTCCCCACCATAATGAAGCGTCCGCGGCCCACGTCGAGCGAGCCGAAGAGGGCGCTGCGCACCCACTCCGTGAGGTCCTCCACGCGCGAAGGGTTGCGGCTGAGCTCGTCATCGTCGAGGTCATCCACGACAATATAGTCCGGGCGGACGTTGCGGAAGCGGAGTCCGCGCGGGGATTGGCCGCGGCCGAGCGACTTGAAGATGACTCCGTCCTTGGTCTTGAAGTAACCGTCGGCCCAGTCGCCGATGCCGCGCTGCTCCCCGAAGTCGGAGATGTAACGCTGGTTGAACTCCAGCTCGGCCTGAATGGAGGAGAGGAGCTCGCAGGCGCTGTCGTAAGCTTTGCCGACAATGACCATATAGTGGATCTTCTTCTGCGGCTTGAGCCACAGAGGAACGAAGATGTCCATATGCGTGGATTTGGCGTGACCTCGCGGCCAGATGAAGACCGCCTTGAGGTTCGAGCTGCCGCGTATCTTGGAGGCGGCTCTGTTGTGGAAGTCGGCGTTGTGAATGATGCCTGTGGTGCCGTCCTCGTTGAATTTGGTCACGTAGTGAGGGAAGTAGTACTCGCAGAACTCATCGTAGTGCGAGAGCAGCCGCTTGATGCGACGGTCCTTCTCCGCGGTGGTCTCGCTGCGCTCCGGCAGTCCGGTCATCGACTGGACTTCCTTGCAGTGTTCCCTCCACCGTTCGAGGGCTTCTTTTATCTCGGCCTTGGTCTCCATCGCTCGCTACTTTCCCAGCTGTTCGCCGATGTACTGGTCCTGCAGACGGTTGACGAGACGCAGGAAGTCCGGAGTGATCTCCTGGTCGGTGGCCGCCTTATACTCGAGCCACTTGCTGAACGCCATGAATACCTCGATCTTGTCCACGATGCTCGCGCCCTTGTCGAGCTTCTCGACGACGGACGCCATCTTGGAGAGCTTGTCGCCGAGGCCCGCGATGGCCATCGGGTCGCCCGTCTCCCTGACTTTGTCGAGCAGGTCTGAAATGGAGCCTAAGATTTTATTGACCAGTTCAGGTCGTGTGATGTTCTGCGCCGCCCGGGTTTCCTTCCATCCTCCCTCCTGACACCAGCGGGAGATGGTGGGCCGTGAGACACCTATCTGGTCGGCGATCTGCTCCATGCCGATGCCGGACATATATAGTGTCTTGGCGACAGACTTTTTGTTTTCGGATTCTTTTTTTGTCATGACGTAAATTTTTGTTACAGGACAAAGATGTTCTTTCGCAGCCACTTAGGCAAAAAAGTGTGCAATCATTGCACACATGTGTGCAACCATTGCACAGAAGTGTGCAACCGTTGCACACTTTTTTTGAGATGACATCCCGCTTCATTAAACTTGTGGCGAATAGAAACGTTAAACCATGGGTAAGAGAGTAAGAATTTCCAACGAGAGCCTGAACTGTTACGGCACTCGCATTATGACCGAGGGTCTGGATATCGACCAGTACCTGAGGAATCCCGTGCTGCTATATATGCATCAGCGCGGGAACGTCATAGGATATATGAAAGACATCCGCAAGGAGAATGGCGAGGTCACGGGCGAGCCGGTGTTTGACAAGGCGTCGGAAGACAGTATCCGCGTGGCGAAGCAGTTCGACTTCGGCAGCCTGAAAATGGTGAGTGCGGGCATCGATATCATCGAGATGTCCGACAGCGCGGAGCTCCTCGTGCCGGGGCAGACCGGTTGCACCGTCACCAGGAGCAAGCTGGTGGAGGTGTCCGTGGTGGACATCGGAGGCAATGATGACGCGCTGGTCCTCTCGAAGGACGGCGTCCGTCTGGAGCTGACAAAGGACGGGAGCAGTCCGCTTCCGCTGCCAAATAATAACAAATCAAATTCTGAAAGTATGGATCTTAAAGAAATCGCCCTGTCACTGGGGCTTGCAGCCGATGCCGACGAAAATGCGGTCAAGGCTCGTATCGCTACCCTTGCGAAGGCGGAGACGGACGCTAAGTCCCTGCTCGCCGAAAAGGACAAGATGACTCTCGCGGCCATCACCCGCGCCGTGGAGGCCGGTATCACTGAGATGAGAATCCCTGCCGACAAGAAGGAGCACTTCATCGGCCTCGGCAAGACCGTGGGTCTCGAGTCCCTTCAGGAGACCATCTCCGCGATGACTCCTCAGGTCAAGCTCAGCAAGATGCTGAACACCGACGGCGGCACCGCTCCTCAGGAGTACCAGAAACTCAGCGACGTCCCTGAAGACAAGCTCATGGCTCTGCGCAAGGACGACCGCCAGACCTATATCAGACTCTATCAGGCCGAGTACGGCGTGGTACCGTCATTCGAAGACGAATAATCCATAAATCAACTGCATTATGAAGAAAATCATCACTCTCATCACTGCGCTCCTCTTTAACGCTATCGTAGGAGTCGCTCTTGCCGGCGCCGTAGGCTTCGAGCCTCTCGCCGGAGCGCTCGGCGCCAACGCCCTTGCGGTCCTCGCCGGCTTCTTCCCTTCCACCGCAGGTGTCCTCAGGGCGGGTGTACTCCGCGAGCTCTGGACCGGCGAGATGGTCAAGGCTCTGCGCGGCGGTCTGTCGGGCTCCTGGCTTGACGGCATCCCGGATGTCTCCTCAGCTGTGGAGAACGACGTCATTCACCTCGTGGACGTAGGTGTCGATCCGGACGTGCTGATAAACAACACCACCTATCCGATCGACCTGCAGGCCCTCGATGACAAGGATCTGGCCATCTCGCTGGATAAGTTCCAGACCAAGGTCACCCCTATCACCGACGATGAGCTGCACGCGCTCAGCTATGACAAGATGTCCCGCGTGATCGAGTCGCATCACAACGCCATCGATGATGCTAAGTACAAGAAGGCGGCTCACGCCTTCTGCGCAACGAAGGACTCCGCGACCACCCCGGTCATCACCACCACCGGCGCAAGGGACTCCGCCACCGGACGTCTCGCGCTCACCAGGGCGGATCTCATCAGAGCCAAGAAGGCTATGGATGCGCTGAAGGTGCCGTCCGAGAACAGACGCCTCGTGCTCTGCTCCGACCACGTCAACGACATCCTCGGATGGAGCGAGGAGTTCTCGCGTCAGTACAACCTTGACAATACCAACGGCAAGGTGGGACGTATCTACGGCTTTGACATCTACGAGTCGGCCTACAACCCTTACTACACCGCCGCAGGCAACAAGAAGGCTCTTGACGCCACGGTTGCCACCGGCGAGTTCCAGGCATCGTTCGGCTTCTACGCCAAGCGTGTCTTCAAGGCCACCGGCTCGACGAAGATGTACTACAGCCTCGCCGAGACTGATCCTGAGTACCAGAGAAACAAGATCAACTTCCGCCACTACTTCATCGCGCTTCCTAAGAAGTCCGATGCCGGCGTGACCATCATCTCCGGCTACCAGGCCGCCGCTTAGTATTCCATTGGCGGAAGGCGGGGCTGCGGCCCCGCTCCGCCGCTTAACAATCCTTCAGTATGACTGAAATCATTCTTGCAATCATATCGGTCGTGGCGACTCCGGTCGCCGCCTGGCTGGCGTCTGTACTGACGAAGGCCAAGTCGGCGCAGGAGGTGGCGAAGCTCAAGGCGGAGGTGGATCAGATGAAGTCGGATATACGCTCCCGCGAGCTTGACAATGACCGCAAGGCGATCAATATGATGGTGGAGCTCGTGGCCGAGCCGCTGCGCAAGGAGATGAAGTCGTTCCAGAGAAAAGTAGACCGACTGACCAATGCTATCGACAAGATTCCTTCGTGTCCTTATAGTGCCAACTGTCCTGTCTCTCACGAGCTGCGGCGTACAGCGGAACCTGACCCGGCAGAGCCGGAGCAGCCAGGAGATAAAGGCCCTGGCCGCCGAGGTAGGCAGCCTCGAGCAGAGCGTCACGTCCCTGCGGACGGAAATCCGCCAGCTGACGCTCGATGTGTCGAGGAGGGCATCTGTCTCGGAGACCCTGAGTGTGGAGCGGGTTGTGGAGGTGTATGACACCGACAAGCCTGTCGATCCAGCGCTGGGCACGCCGCCCGTCAAGTCCCGCACAACCGAGCACCGTAGCACCCATACGGCTGTCACCGTGGACGAGAGTTCGTCTCTCACATCGGATGAGAGGGTGGAGAGCCGCGACAGCTCACAGGCAGAGGCTGATATCCGTAGGACTGAGGCGGTGGACTCCCGCACTGAATCGCAGGAGAGCGTCTCGCAGGAGACGTCATCCGGGCGCAAGGGAGCGACGTGGGGACAGAAGAGTCTGATGTATGCGGGAATCGCAGCAATAGTCTATGTGATTCTGAAGCTGGCGCTCGGTCGGGAAGGGGCCCTTTTGAAGGGTATTTTATCAAAGATTAAACAACTTTTTAAAACGCAATCGCAATGAAAGAATATGTAAACGGTAGTGACCTTCTGGTTTCCGTGGCCGGCAAAGCCGTCGGACACTGCACGTCGCACACCGCGACCTTCAGTACTGAGACCAAGGATGTCTCGGTGAAGCCGCTTGCCTCCGAGGCTCCGTCCTCCGGCGCGCTGTACAAGTCCAAGAGGGTGACCGGCCTCTCCATCCAGGTGAAGGCAGACGGTCTCCAGTTCTATAAGGAGACCGAGTCTGGCTTCAAGCAGGTGCTCGGGCCGTGGTCCAAGGGACAGAGCGTTGTGCTCAACCTCTTCGAGCGCTCTCAGGACGAGAAGCCTTATGTGACCGGCAACTTCATCATCTCCTCCATCGAACAGACCGCCGGAGCGGGAGAGGATGCCACTTATTCGGTGACCTTCGACAACGACGGTGCGCCTACCGTCAACGAAGAGAATCTTGACCTGAACGCAGACGTCGCATAGAGGTATGACGAAGATTATGTATAAGGGCCGTGAGCTCCCTTGTCGCGTGACAATGGGGGCTATGGTCCGTTTCAAGAGAGAGGCCGGCCGTGACGTGTCCGCCATAGAGAGCGGAGACATCGCCGACCTGATCCTGTTCTTCTGGTGCTGCATCAAGAGCGCCTGCAATGCTGACGGAGAGACCTTCGACGAGCCATTCGAGCGGTTCGCCGACTCGCTGGACTCCGATGCGCTGCAGGGGTTCGTAGAGTCCCTCACCGCAC
>CAVJHI010000028.1:0-6552 GCA_963649415.1 bacterium | reverse complement strand
CACCGCACAGGGCGGGGACGCGGAGCAAAAAAAAACTCCGGAGACGAAGTAGTTCCAGACATTGACATATTACTTGGAATTGCGGTGGGGCGCGTGGGGATGAGCCGTCAGGACTTTGAACACTGCACCCCATCGGAGTTTACGAAAATCGTGGAGGAGTACAGGTCCCGCGAGGAAACGGCATACAGGGCCGGATGGGAACAGACGAGGATACAGGTCATCTCGGTGGCCAATCTGTTCAGCAAGCATCCTTTAAAGGCGGAGAAAGCCTTTCCTCTTCCGTGGGACAAGGGGGTGGAGAAGATTAAAGAGGTACCTAAGGGTACAAGCAGCGCGGAGAGAATGAGAGAGATCGCTAATCGTATCGGGCTTTGTCCTCAGGATGACGGACAAACCAGGAATAGAATTGGCCCGTGTGAGTCCTGACATATTCGTCGGGGTAGCGTCTCGGATTGGATGAGCCAATATGGAAAGCAGATGCAATCAAGAGCGCGCACAACACGAGACAGCCGAAGCAGAATAGAGTCTGCAACGGGCTCAGGGTATTGAGATACCCCCGGAAGAATACCAGAAAATCCCAAATTGATTTCAATAAGTCGCTCATAACGACGCAAATATATAAATAATACCGGACAATGTCAAACAAGGTTACATTTCAGATAAAGATAGAGGGTGAGAACGAGCTGAGGACCGTCACTGTCGATGCGAAGGAGCTCGGTCAGGCCTTTTCGGCCGTTCAGGCTGAGGTTAAGGACCTGGAGGGAGAGATGGTGACTCTGGCATCCACCTTCGAGCTGCTCGAGGGTGCCTCCGATGTGGTGTCCCAGCTGAGGGATGCATTGTCCGGCTTTGTCGCCGAGTTCCAGGAGGATGACCTCGCAGAGTCAAGACTGGCTCAGGCGATGCGCAACACTATGGATGCGAGCGATGATGAGATAGCATCCATCAAGGCTCTTGCCGAAGCGCAGGAGAGGCTCGGAGTAGTATCAGCGGGTGTGCAGCTATCAGCCGCGCAGGAGCTCGCGACCTACCTTGAGTACTCGGACAGTCTCAAGACCATCCTGCCGGTACTGAACGATATGATAGCCCAACAGCTGGGTATCGGGGCGAGCGCTGAGAGCGCCACCCAGATAGCCACGATGCTGGGTAAGGTGATGAACGGGCAGACGGAAGCGCTCAGCCGCTACGGATACAAGTTCGACGAGGCGCAAAAATACATTCTTCAGTTCGGAGAGGAGTCCGAGAGGGCTGCCGTCCTCGCGGAGGTGGTGGAGCAGTCGGTGGCCGGGATGAATGAAGCTCTGGCGCAGACTCCTTCCGGAGCGCTCGCGCAGGCCACGAATGAGATTGACGGCATGAAGGCGGCTATAGGCAAGGCCGTATCGGGAATGATGCCTTTCATATCCGTCCTTTCCGAGCTGACACTGTCCGCTCTCGGCGTCGCGAAGCTGACCAAGACCATCAAGGCGCTTCATCTGGAGACCGCCATCGCCAAGGTGAAGGCGGTCGCCCTTGCGGCCGCGCAGCGGAGCCAGGCGGCAGCCGCCAGGATACTGGGCATCTCCCAGACGCAGGCGGCTACGGCCACGGGCGTGCTGCGGGCTGAGGTAATCGCCCTGCAGGCGGCGATGACGCTCGGTCTCGCCGCAGCCATCAGTCTCGTGGTAAGCCTTCTCGCGAAGCTGTTCAGCAAGTCGGGCGATGCGGCCGAAGGGCTCGAGGAGGTGAACAGGGCGGAGGATGCTTTCCGTAGGACGGCGGCGGATGCCAGAGCGGAGACCGCCGCGGATATAGTCGCCCTTGAGGACCTGATCAAGGCTAAGGGGCAGGAGGGCGAGATAGTCGAAGAGCTCAACCGCAAATATGGCGACGCGCTCGGCACATACAACTCCGCTGCCGAATGGTATGATATCCTGACGAGCAAGAGTAAGGAGTACTGCCAGCAGCTTGCTTACGAAGCGATGGCTGTGGAGTATAAGGAAGAGCTCGCCGAAGCGCTGAAAGCATTGGAAGAAGCTACAGCGACGCGCGACAACACGCATAAGTATAAGCAGAAGATAGTCATCGACAGGGAGGCCTCCGATGGCGATAATGGCGCCTATCATTTCGAGGATACAGGCGAGGTGACCGAGGCTTGGACGCAAGCTGACAATGCCGTAAAGGACGCCCAGAAGACCGTTGATGGACTTACCGCCTCGATGGGAGGTGCCATGAAGAAGGCGAGCGAGCTCGCCGAGAGCCTGAAGAAGAGCGGCGAGCAGACAACCGAGTCCTGGAAGACAATGAATCTTGCCGACCTTGGGAAGGCCATCCAGGAGCAGAAGGCGCTTGTGGAGAGCCTCGCCGGAGGCTCCGACAGCGGAGCGGCCAAGGCTGCAGCTGCGGAGCTGAAGCAGATGGAGACCAGGGCGAAGGCGCTCAGACTGGCATATGGCCTCGAGACTTCCGGTTCAGCCGACACGGATAAGACTACTAAAAAGACCACAGTAACGACGGACAATCTGCCCGAGGAACTGGAGACCCTTGAAGACATAGACCGGATGCTGACCTACCTGAACAACCATAGGAAAGAGGTCAGCGCTGACGAGATAGCCGCCATAGATGAACAGATCGAGCGGGTGACCAGGCTGCGCAACCTTATGGAACAGGGCGCCGCCCGTCAGCCGGAGGACTCGGATGAGATCTCGACCTATGAGGAGCTGGACTACGCTCTGTCCTACTATCAGAAGAGGATGAAGAGCGCGAACGAGGTCGAGCGCGCGCAGATTCAGGCGATTATCGATGCTCTGAACAAAAAGAGGGATACCTGGGAAGCCGCTGCGAAACAGAAGCCTGCAGACATCGATTCGCTCAATACGTATGATGAACTTGATGAAGCTCTGTCCTACTATCAGGAGAGGATGAAGAGCGCGTCTGCGAGCGAAATTACAAGCATACAGAGCACAATCAATGCTCTGACGAAGAAGAAAGAACTCCTTGAGGGGCTTGCCTCCATCTCTGATATGCAGAACGAGGTTTCTGGGCTCAACGGGATGTCCGCAAAGGACTTCAAGGTGGAACTGAAGCTCATCGGCCTCGACGAGGTTCAAACCAAGATACGGTCCCTGAAGAAGATGCTTCAGGATCCGTTCTATAAGGATCAGCAGGACAGTCTGAAAGAATTGCTCGGAACCTACTCGCAGTATGAGAAAATACTGAAGGTGAGCAATGTTACTTTCTCTGAAGGTTGGTCGAGTATCAAGGGGATGGTCAACAGCGTCAAGTCGCTGACGGAAACCCTCAATGAAGACAGTACTGCATGGGAGAAGGTGTCGGGCGTTATCGATACGGTGCTGGCGCTCTATCAGACCTTCGGCCAGATCATCGAAATCATCAAGATGCTGACGGCCGTCACCGAAGCGCATACCGTGGCGAAGCAGGTCGAAGGTACCGCAGAGATGACGGAAGCGGGGCAGGCTGCAGCTGCAGGAGCACAGAATATCGCAACCAATGAAGCCGTGTCTGCATCCAATGGCGTGAGAACGACAACCAACGTCGCTGTCGGCGCCTCCGGCTTTCTGGCAGCTCATTCATCCATACCGTTCGTCGGCATAGCCCTCGGCGCTGCGATGGTGGCGTCGATGATAGCTCTGATGATGTCCCTGCCGAAGTTCGCTGACGGAGGTATAGCCTACGGCACCACGCTGGGTATCTTCGGCGAATACGCCGGAGCGGCGCACAACCCTGAGGTCGTGGCGCCTCTCGACCGGCTGAAGTCCCTCATCGGAACGGATGGAGCCGGATTCGCATCGGTCAGCTTCAAGATAAGGGGGCGTGACCTCGTAGGTATCATGCAGAAGGAACAGAGAATATCATCAAGAGTTGACTAATGGCACTTGGAATCAGATACAGCGGCGAGTTCTATTCGATAGAGACTGTGACCTGGAGGGTGGACATCCTTCAGGAGGGTTACGGCGGCACGACTGTCGGGACGCTTCACTTCCCGGATGACGACCCGCTGGAAATCAGCTGGGGAGCGACGGACAAGCTCGAACCGGTACAGGGCTCGTCGGCCACGCTGAAGCTCATCAGCGACAGCGACCGGCAGTTCATTGACCTCTACACCATAGAGGTCGGAGCTGTGCGGATGGATGTCTATCGCAACGGCAACCTCTACTGGAGCGGGACGCTTGATACGGAGCTCTACGAGGAGCCGTATGTCTCCGCGAACGGATACGACGTGATCCTGACCTTCGCGGACTTCGGCTGTCTGAGCCGTTTCGATTGGACGGGAACCGGCCTCATAACAATCTACGATGTGTTGCTCCGATGCCTGCAGCTGGCGGGCTTCAACTACAACGTCATCGACACCTCTGGTGTCAGTACGACCTATGCTCAGGAGAAAGTTACCCGCAAGGTGAACGTGCTGCAGGAGAATTTCTACGATGAGGACGGCGTGCCGATGACTGCCCGAGAGGTGCTCGAGGAGACGCTGCGGCCGTTCGCGCTGCGCGTCATCCAGAAGGGCGGGGTGATCTGGCTCTATGACCTGAACGGGCTCTCGTCGAGAAGCGCCTCCGAGGTGCAGTGGTACGGGGACGATGCGGTTCTGTCTGCCGACAAGATATATAACAACGTCAAGGTGGCCTTCTCGCCTTACGCTGATGCGGAGATGATGAAGGGCGAGGTGGAGGAGGATCCTTCATTGACCGCCGACTCCGGCGGTCGCCTCATCAGGCTCAATTATGAGAGGGACAACGTGGGTAATCTCAAAGCTCTTGAAGGGTTCCGCTTTCACACGAAGTCCGAAGCGGACAGCAATATGGTCATCAGCGGAGGAGTGAAGTACTTCCAGATCAATTCCATCTACAGCGGACAGGATGAGACGGGCGTGGCGGCCACTATGAAGGCCGGCGACTACGCCGTGTCCGACGAGGGCGGGGAATCGAAGCTCTGCGGCCACACCATTCTCGTACCGAAGGATTGCGGCACGATAGCGGGCGAAGACCTGAATACGTCGCTGATCATCACTTGCCCGAAGGTGCATATAGGCAACACCTCCTTCCTGAAATATAACCAGTACCTCAGGATAAGTCTGCAGCTGCTCTTCGATGTGCGCTACAACCCGTTCGAGTCGGAGGGAGACTACAATGACAACGCCGGATGGAAGGACGGTATTCTCAATCTCAACAAGCACGACGGCCCTTATCAGAATATGCAGGACTGGTGTAACTATGGCTACGTGCCGATAAAACTCTCGCTTCTGGATGCGGACGGCAATGCTCTCTATCACTATGAGAACAGGGCGGTCCTGGAGAGTTCGGGCTATGACAAAACGAAAACCAGATGGGTGTCCGGCGCCGCTTCCTGGGGGCAGGCTTACCTGTGCTACTATGACATCGATGACCGCAAGAGCAAGACTGGCTTCGGCGGATGGCAGACGAACAAGCAGATAATAGGCTATTACCGTGACGAGCTGCCGAGCTACCTGAAGACCGTCGAGGACGGAGAATATATCTCCCTGCCGCCGACCGGAGGATACCTGCAGCTGGAGATAGGCAGCGGCGTGCATCAGTTCGACTATAAACGCAAGGTTAAGGATATATACAAGTACTGCAGGTGGATCCTTTATAAGGAGCCGACCATCACCCTCTGTAAGAAGACCTATAAGGACGCCGACACGGAGGATATCGAGGACAGCGCGTGGCTGAACAAGGCCGCGAAGGAGGAGCTGGAGATAGAAACGAAGGTGGGGACGACTCCTCAGCGGCACGGCGTGGCCAACGGCAGAGGACAGGTGTTCTACGGCAACAGCGAGATTGTCTCGACATTCATCCGCGCCGGCAAGGAGGATCGTCTGGAGCGTCTGCTGATAGGAACGGTCTACAGCCAGTACGCATCGCGGCACGACACGCTCTCGGGCACGGTCAAGCTGCTTCCGTACTTCGGCCCGTTCGCTGACCAGAACGGCAACACCGCAGGCAAGTTTATCCTGCTGTCGGAGACGCAGAATGTCAGGATGGAGGAGTCGGAGATCACTATGGCCGAGTTCTCGGAAGACAACTACGAAGGTATCGAATACGAATAGTATGAAGAAATATAACGTCATTACCACAGCCAGAACCGCCGTACCGCGCAGCAAGAGGCTCAGGGAGGCCGGTTCCGGCCAATCCTCCTCCAGAGGTGCCGCCGTGGTCAACACGGGCGCAGCGGCGTCCGCTTCCACCTGTGACGGACACTCCCACGCGAACAAGGCGGCGCTGGACGCTATAAGCATAGACTCCGATTTCTACCTCTGGTTGAAGCAGAAGCTGGAGGATGCGGATGATTCCACCCTTGCGAAAGTGAAGTCGGGTTACGCCGATGACGCCGCACATTCTACGGAAGCCGAGCACGCGAAGGATGCGGACACCTGGATGCAGCACGCCTTTCAGGACTACCTCGACCAGGCCGTCCGCAAGAAGGATATAGTGGAGTTCGCGATGGTGGTTGCAGCCGTGATGCAGTCTCCGGATTTCCAGCAGGGCATCAATACCGGCCGAGGTTGGCAGATCGGAGCATCCGGTGGTGCAG
>CAVJHI010000027.1:0-25318 GCA_963649415.1 bacterium | reverse complement strand
TTCATCTGATCATAGATGGTC
The DNA here is from genome assembly GCA_963649415.1 of bacterium. Taxonomy (GTDB): domain Bacteria; phylum Bacteroidota; class Bacteroidia; order Bacteroidales; family UBA932; genus Cryptobacteroides. The sequence continues at coordinate 25,297 of CAVJHI010000027.1, read as the reverse complement.
TTGGCGATACCCTTCTTAAAATTGTAGACAATCTTAGGAGTACCGGCTGGGAGTCTGAAAAATATCCTCACATTGGAAGAGCAGAGAAGTGTCACCTCACTGAAGATATGCGGCGAGGTCAATGATGACGACATGCGTTTTATCAATATTTATCTCAGGTCTCTTGAGGTTCTTGACCTGTCTGAGGCGACGATGAAATATAAATACGGCTCACCTTGCCTTTCTAAACTTATCATTGCGGAAGGAGTAACTGAACTGCAGTTAGCCAAAAGCAATGGGGGAGGAGAATCAGATGAAAGATATGGTTCTTTATGTCCCAGCAGAGAGCGTCGAAACATATAAGTCAACTGACGGTTGGTCGCAGTTCGGGACAATTCTCCCGATTGAAGAATAATATTACCTGGAATTCTACAATTCACATTCAGGCGAGTAGGCTCTGCAGGGCCGTAGGATAGGGAAAAGGCTGAATGTCGAGCACTTTCAGGTCTTCGACATTCAGCCTTATCTCAATCAGACAGCGCTCAGTTGCAATATGTCCTGAACGCGACTTGTAGACTATTACTTGAGCGCGGTTAGGATAAGCGCCGGATCAACGAGTAGCCTTTGAGTAGATGTTCCTTTAGGACTCCGTTCGCCCAGCGTCTGAACTCTATGCCCCTCGCCGATTTTACTCTGTAGCCGATAGATAGTACCATATCCTGATTGTAGTATTCAATATTGCGAGTGATAGTACGGCTTCCTTCGTTTTGAACTGTCGCAAAATTTGCGACAGTTGCCTGGTTGGCCAATTCCTCTTTCAAGGCATTGTTGATATGTGATTGTCTTGACATCGCGGGCAAAGAGCTCCGCCATCTGTTGCCTGTTAAGCCAGACAGTATCCTCTTCAATCCTCACCTCAACGAAATTTTCCATAATCGTAACAAGTTTTGCCGCAAGTTACTAAAGTTTGTGCAATTCGGCAAATCACGCTAATCTGCACGGCACCTCGACAAGCTCGGGGGCCGCAAAAAAACGGCCCGGGCGAGAAGCCTGGGCCGTTTATGAAGCGGGCTGCCCGGGTGGGGAAGCCCTTGGAGAGTGTCAGGATACTAGAACCTGTAGCGGAGGCCGAGAGCGAAGCCGTTCCAGCCGAAGCCGTTGCCGATGAAGTTGAATACAGGCTTCCAGTCAACTGAAATGTTGATAGGAACTGCAGGAATCTCGAACTCAGCGCCGAGCTGGCCTACGATACCGAGAGCCATAGCGGTGGTAGAGTTGCCCTGATCGTTGGTGGTGTTGTAGAAACCTACCTGAGCACCAGGTCCAACATAGAAGTTGACGATACCTGACTGTGCGAACACGAAGTCATAGATACCGGTAAGGTAGAAATCGTTGCCGCCCCACATTCCGAGGTCAGCCTCGATGAAGTTTGCGCCGACACTGTGCTGATATGAAAGTTCAGCACCGTAGCCGCCACGGACACCGAGGGCGCGTGGCTGAGCGGAAACAGCAACTCCGAACATCAGAACGGAGAGGATTACGATAATTGCTTTTTTCATAACTTAAAAAATTAAAGTTAATAATACACACTATTTTACAATTCCCGAGAAGCCCAGGAACGCCATCGCCATAATGCTGACGGTAATCAGCGCGATAGGCAGTCCCCTAAAGGACTTAGGGACATCGTTCAATGCAAGATGCTCGCGCAGGCCCGCGAAGAGGCACATTGCGAGGCCGTAGCCCAGGGAAGTCGCAAGAGCATAGACGGTAGCCTCACCGAGGTTGAGCAGGTGAGCCTCCCCGCCGCCATAGGAGAACTCCTTGGTCACCACCGTGATGGCCACACCGAGCACGGCGCAGTTGGTGGTGATGAGCGGAAGGAAGATGCCGAGAGCCTGATAGAGGGAAGGGCTGATTTTCTTCAGCACAATCTCCACCATCTGCACGAGGGCGGCTATCACGAGGATGAATGAAATCGTCTGCAGGAACTCCAGTCCGAACGGCACGAGGAGATACTGGTTGAGCAGGTAGGTCACAACCGTGGCGAGGGTGATTACGAAGCAGACCGCACCGGACATGCCGGTAGCAGTGGAAAGCTTGTTGGAAACCCCGAGGAACGGGCAGATGCCGAGGAACTGCGAGAGCAGTACGTTATTGACGAATATCGCCGATATTATGATGAGAATATATTCCATATCGCAATATTACTTTTTGGCAAGGAACTTATTGAAAAGCACCATCAGGTAGCCGAGAACCAGGAAGGCACCGGGAGCCATCACGAATGCGAGGATACCGTCGCCGGCGATGAACTTGAAGCCGAATACGGAGCCGCTTCCGAGAATCTCGCGAATGATGCCGATGACCGTCAGGGACATCGTGAAACCTATGCCGATGCCGAGTCCGTCGCAGGCGGAGTCAATCACGGAGTTCTTGTTGGCGAAGGCTTCAGCGCGTCCGAGCACGATACAGTTCACGACGATAAGCGGGATGAAGAGACCGAGGGTCTCATATACCGCAGGAACATAGGCCTGCATCAGCAGCTGGAGCACGGTCACGAAGGTCGCGATGATGACGATGTACGCCGGGATGCGCACCTTATCAGGCACTGCAGGAGCGACGAGCGAGATGGCCATATTGCTGAGCACCAGCACAAAAGCCGTTGCCAGACCCATCTCCAGACCGTTCATCGCGGAAGTAGTGGTCGCAAGCGTCGGGCACATGCCGAGCACGAGCGAGAATGTAGGGTTGTCCTTGACAAAACCCTTGGTAATCAGAGAAAGTTTATTGCTCATTGTTCTCTCCTCCTTCTTCATTTTCGGCTGCCTGCGGCGTTGCAGACAGAGTCTCGCAGACCTTCACCGCATTGGCCACTGCCAGCGTATAGGCGCGGGAAGTAATCGTGGAAGCAGTGATGGCGTCGATATCGCCGCCGTCCTTGCTGACGGCAAGCTTCTTCTGAGCCGGGTCAAGGCCCCTGAACTGAGCGAGGAAGCCCTCATCGCTCTGGCACTTGGCTCCGAGGCCCGGGGTCTCGCTATGGGAGATGACGGAAGTGTTGCAGACCGTGCCGTCCGGGCAGATGCCCACCATCACAGAGAGAGTTCCGCCAAAGCCGGCCACATTGGAGATGACCGCAACTCCGGATTCTGTCGTATAGTATTTATACTCAACACCGTCCACCTGCACGGAAGACTCGGTGACATCTCCGCTGAATTCTGGGAGAACCTTAGCGATGGCATTGTTGGTCTTGGCAACCTGAGCGGCCGCCACAGGCTCGGCGGTCACGGCGTAGGCCACGCCGAGGATTGCGGAGCAAATCAGGCACACCAGCGTCAAGCAGAGTACCATATTTTTAAGTGTAGATTGTGCTGCCATAATTTATGCCCTCCCGTACTTTCTTGGATGGAACCAGTTGTTGATGAGCGGCACCGCGCAGTTCATGATGAGGATGGCGAAAGACATACCCTCAGGATATGAGCCGAAGTAACGTATCATCATCAGTATCAGGCCGATGCCGATACCGTAAACCACGCCTCCGACAGTGCTCATAGGCGAGGTGACATAGTCGGTGGCCATGAAGCAGGCACCGAGTACGACGCCGCCGGTGAGCAGGTTGAATACAGGGTCGGTGTAGGTGGCAGGATCGACGAGCCAGAATATGCCGGAAATCACGAATACCGTGGCGAAGATGCTGAGCGGAATCCAAGGCTTCACAACCCTGCGGCAAAGCAGGTAGATAAAACCGAGAAGCAGCGCAACAGTGGAAATCTCACCCGCGGAACCTCCGATGTTGAAGAACATCGTCTGGAGGTAGTCGGTGCCGGCCAGCGCGTCAACACCACCCTCAGCGTACTTGCCGAGCAGCGTGGCGCCGGAGACCGCATCCGTAGAGTGGATAAATCCCTGAGGGACAGTCCAGTCAGTCATATAGGTCGGGAACGAAATGAGCAGGAACACACGCCCCGCGATAGCAGGGTTGAAGAGGTTCTGCCCGATGCCGCCGAAGGTCATCTTTACGACTCCGATGGCGAATATCGCGCCGATCAGCACAACCCACCAAGGGGTCGTAACAGGCAGGTTCAATGCCAGAAGAATGCCCGTAACCACAGCCGAGAGGTCGGAAATGGTGCTTGGGCGCTTGAGCAGCCACTTGGTGATGGCCCACTCAAGCAGCACGCAGGAAGCGACGCTTACCGCGAGCACGAGAAGCTCGGACCATCCGTAGAAGAGGATGGACACGAGAGCGGCAGGCGCAAGCGCGATGACCACATCCCTCATCAGGGAGCGGGTGGACACATCGGCGTGCACATGCGGAGATGGAGAAACCAGGAATTTTCCCATAATTATCTACTTTTTGGCGGCTTCCGCAGCAGCCTTGGCGGCAGCGGCGCGCGCACGGATGACACCCATAACCTGTCCCTTGGCCTGACGGATATTGTCGAGCAGAGGGATGTTTGCAGGACAGCTGTAGAGGCAGCAGCCGCACTCTATGCAGTCCTGTGCGGCATTCTTCTCAAGGGAGGCGACATCGCCGGCCTTGTAGAGCCTGTTGAGGAGGAACGGCTCCAGCCCCATAGGGCAGGCGTCGCTGCACCTGCCGCAGCGGATGCAGTTCCCAGCCGTCTTGCGGCGGGTAGCGGCCTCGCTGAGGTAGAGGATGGAGGATGAACCCTTGACGGTGGTGGCCTCGATGTTGGCGATGGCCTTGCCCATCATAGGACCGCCGCTGATAATCTTGGCGGCTCCCTCAGGGATTCCGCCGGCCTGCTCTATAATAAAGGAGAGCGGGGTACCGATGCGGAAGAGGTAGTTGTGCTGCTTCTCCACCGGCAGGCAGTCGCCCGTGACGGTGAGAGTATTGGTGAGCAGCGGCTTGTTTTTCTGGACGGCCTCATAGACCGCGAGAGCGGTGGCGACATTCTGCACCACTGCGCCAGCATCGATAGGCAGGCAGCCGGACTTTACCTGACGGTGCAGCACGGCGTCGATGAGCTGCTTCTCGCCGCCCTGCGGGTAGCGCTTCTTGAGGGTGGCCACGGTCATATTCGCATATCCGAGTTCCGCTACTGCGGCACTCAGAGCCTCTATGGCCTCGGGCTTGTTTTCCTCGACTCCGATTACGCAGCGGCAGCCGAGCACCTTCTGCATTATCGCGGCACCGATGACTATCTCTCTGGTGCGCTCTACCATGATGCGGTAGTCGCTGGTGAGGTAAGGCTCGCACTCTGCGCCGTTGATAATCAGGCACTCAGCCACCTTGCCGGGGGCGATGTTGAGCTTGACGTGGGTCGGGAAGGTCGCGCCTCCGAGTCCCACCACGCCGCAGGCCTTGATGCGGTCGAGGATGAATGCCTTGTCCTCAGGAATCTTGGTGACGAGGGTGTCGCTGAGGTCGATGCCTTCAGCCCACTCGTCGCCCTCGACGGCAATCTCGATGTGAGTCATCATATTGCCTGCGAGGTCCTTGCGGGGAGCGATGGACTTCACTGTGCCTGACACTGGAGAGTGCACGAAAGCGGAGATAAATCCGCCCGGCTCGGCGACGACCTGACCGGCCTTAACCTTGTCGCCGACGGCCACTATAGGCTTCGCCGGAGCGCCAAGATGCTGGGCCATTGAGACATACATCGTCTGCGGGAGAGGCAGAGTCTCAATTGCGCAGCCGCGTGAAATTTTATTGTCGTTCGGATGTACTCCGCCGATTGAAAAAGTCAGCTTATTCATTGGTGACCTCCTTCTTTACTGTTTTAGGGGCCTCGGCCGCCGCAGGAGCGGGAGCAGCCTCAACCTTCGGAGCTGCAGGAGCAGCCTCGGCTGCCGGCTTCGGCTCTACTTTCTTAGGAGTAAATCCGACCACGTGGATTGCTCCGGTAGGACACTCGAAGTAGCACTGACCGCAAGCCTTGCACTTGGTGTAGTCGATGTAGCAGAGGTTGTCTGCTATTGTGATAGCATCGAACTTGCAGACCTTTGCACACTTGCCGCAGCCTATGCAGGCAGCGGTGCAGGCCTTGCGCGCCACTCCGCCCTTGTCCTTGTTGACGCAGGAGGTATAGACGCGGCGGGCGTTCTTGGCGGTGGTGCCCACATTGCGGAGCTCGATGATGTGCTTAGGACAAGCCTTCGCGCACGCGCCGCAGGCGGTACAGAGGCTCTCGTCCACTACAGGAAGACCCGTCTCGGGGTCCATCTTGATGGCTCCGAATTTGCAGGCCGCAACGCAGTCGCCGCAGCCCAGACAGCCGAAAGCGCAGCCCGTGTCGCCGCTGTAGAGAGCAGCCTTGACGCGGCAGGACTTCACTCCGTCGTACTCGTTAACGAGAGGGCGATTGGCGCAAGTGCCGTTGCAGCGGACGACGGCGACCTGAGGCGTCTTCTCCTTGACTTCGTAGCCAAGGATGGCAGCCACCTTCTTCATCACCTCGTTGCCACCTACAGGGCAGTAGTTATGGTCGAGGTTGGGAGCCTTGACGGCAGCGTCCGCAAAGGCCCTGCAGCCCGCGAAGCCGCAGCCGCCGCAGTTGGCGCCGGGCATCACCTTCTCCACTTCATCAATCCGCGGATCCTCCTCGACCTTGAACTTCTTCGCCACCCAGAAGAGGACAAGCGAAAGCAGCAAGCCGAGCACCGTGAGGATCACGACGGTCAGGATAACAGTGTTTGTCATTATCTTTTGATCTTAAAAATATAATCTTTCTTCAGTCTGTCCCTAAACAGCCAGAGCACTCCGTACCAGAGCGCCACCGCCCCGAGGGAGCAGAGTCCGGCAGTGAGCTCCCCCACCCCGGCGAATGTCAGCGCGAGCAGCACGGAGACCAGCACTATCAGCGGAGCCACATATGCGAGCAGCACGGCCGTATGGCCCATCGCGGTGGTGAGCACCACCTCAACCTCGTCGCCCAGCTGGAAATTGTCCCAGCCGCGGGTAGGCACCTCAATGGCTTTAGCCTTGGCGCTGCCCAGACCGCAGAATCCCTGCGCGTGGCAGGAAGAGCACGCGGCTTCGGAGATTATTTCGACCGTGGTAAATTCGGGCGTAATCGAGACAATGCGTCCGCGGTGTGATATTTCGCTATTCGAATTCATTGCTCATTATGGGGCCCATATCGTTCATTCCGGAATCCATATTCATCGCCGAGTCAAAGGTGGCGGCGCGCATATCGAGGGTATCGTCCTCCTCCACGAAGCGGAGCTGCTCGCCCTTGTAGCGCATATCGATATCGCGGGTCTCGCCGTTACGGTGCTTCGCGATGATAATCTGAGTCTTCTCCTTGTCGCCCTCGTTCTCGCTGAGGCCGATGTAGTCCGGACGGTGGATGAAGATTACCATATCGGCATCCTGCTCGATGGAGCCGGACTCGCGGAGGTCGGAGAGCTGCGGCTTGCCGCCAGAGCCCTGGCGCTGCACGGCGTTGCGGGACAACTGGGAGAGCGCTATGATTGGCACATTGAGCTCCTTGGCCGTGGCCTTGAGGGTACGCGAGATGGCTGCAACCTCCTGCTCGCGCAGGCCCTTGAGCTCGCTCGGTCCCTGCATAAGCTGCAGGTAGTCAATGATTATGAGGCGTACACCCTTGCTCTTGACGAGGTTCTTGGCCTTGGTGCGGAACTCCATCAGAGGGAGGCTCGGCGTATCGTCGATGTAGAGCGGCGCCTTGGAAAGGGCGCGGAGCTTGTATTCGAGCTGCTGCCACTCGTAGTCCTCGAGCTTCACTCCGCCCTTAATCTTGTCGGGATGCAGGCCGGACTCTGAAGTAATCAGACGGTTGGCAAGCTGTATGGCGGCCATTTCCAGAGAGAAGAACGCCACCGGCATATGGTGGTCAACCGCCGCGTTGCGGGCGATATTGAGCGAGAACGCCGTCTTACCGACGGAAGGACGGGCCGCGAGGATTATAAGGTCCGAAGGCTGCCAGCCCATCGTGATGGTGTCGAGGCTCGGGAAGCCGGACGGCACGCCGCTGAGGCCGCTGCTGCCCTGCTTGGCCTGGATGGAATCCATCGCGGAGTTGATCAGGCTGCCGATATCCTGCACCTCCTTGCGGACATTGCTTTGGATGGCATCGAAGATGCGCGTCTGGGCCGTGTCTATCAGCTCATCGACCTTGATGGCGTCGTCGTAGGAGTCGCGGAGGATATCGTAGGAGGCCGTGATAAGGTCCCTCTGGATGGTCTTCTGCTTGAGTATCTTGATGTAGTACTCGATGTGGGCCGCCGAACCCACCTTTTCGGAAAGGTTGGCGAGCGCCACGGTGCCGCCGACTTCCTCGAGACGGGAGAGCTGGCGGAGCTTCGAGCTCACGGTGATGATATCCACGGAGGTGTGCTCGCTCACTAGAGCGGACATGGCCTCGAATATCATCCTGTGCTTCGGATCGTAGAAGCAGGACGCGGTAAGGTCCTCGAGCGCCTTGTCCACGCACTCGGGCTCAAGGAGCATAGCTCCGAGGACAGCCTCTTCGACATCAAGAGCCTGAGGCGGCTTATTGCCGATCTCAAGCCCTATCTTGTCCAGGTCTGCCGTCTGTTTCTTCCTTGGCGCGACGCCTGACTTCTGCGATGGCATAAGTGCAATTAAATGTCAGGGTTGACGATGATGCGGCCGCAGTGCTCGCAGATGACGAGCTTCTTGCCGGACGCAATGTCGATCAAGCGCTGCGGGGTGATGGTGTGGAAGCAGCCTCCGCAGGCGTCGCCGTAGGTGCCGTCCTCGTTCTTAGGGTAGAGCGAAACCACTGCAAGGTGGTTGTGGGTGCTCTTGCGGATGCGCTCGTAGGCGCTCAGCGTCCTCTCGTCGAGCTTGGAGGTGAACTCCTCGCGACGCTTCTGGAGCTCGGCCTCTTCCTTGGCGGTGGACTCCACGATTGACGAAAGCTCCTCCTTCTTGGACTCGAGGTCTCCCTCGCGGATGGTGATGCGGTCGTTGATGCGGTCGAGGTCAACCTTGCGGTCCTTGATGGCATCGAGGGCCTCGTTGATGTTCTTCTCGGCTATCGCGCGCAGTAGTCCCTGATTCTCAAGCTCCTTGTTGATGGAGTCGAACTCGCGGCTGTTGGTGATGTTCTCCAGCTGGGAGCGGTACTTCTCAATCTCTGCGTCGAGCTCCACAATCTGCTGCTTGGCGGCGGCGATATTCTGGTTGTATCCGTCGATGAGCTGCTCCACGCGGGCATACTTGGCCTTGAGAGACTCGATTTCCTCTTCGAGGGAAGCGACCTCCTCAGGGAGTTCGCCGCGAAGCTGGACAAGCTTGTCGATGTCGTTGTCGGCAGCCTGCAGCTCATAGAGAGTGTGAAGCTTCTCCTGGGCGCTCTGCTCGCTGTCCGCAAAGTTCTTGCGCAGAGACACAAAGGTCTCGCGCTCGTCGATCGGAGTCTGTACTTTTGTCGTTTTCTTGGTAGTTGCCATATATAAGGTTTTATTTTATTCGCAAATGAACTGCAAAGTTAGAAAATCTTTTGCTTTTATTCAATTTTCGGGGGCCGTTCTTTACAGGCTCTTCTTCACCTCCACGAGCTGCGACCTGATGCTTTTGAGGGAGGTCAGCACCTTGACCCGCGCCTCCACTCCGGCACGCTCGCTCTCCAGCTGCTTTGCGGCACCCTCCAGCGAGAGGCCCTTCTCCTTGGTGAGATAGTGTATCTGGCGGAGCGTCTCGATGTCCGCCGCCACATACAGCCTGTTGCCCTTGGCGTTGCGGCGCGGGCGCAGCAGACGCGGGAAACTGTTGGTCCAGAACCTCACGAGCGAGACGGACTCCCCGACCTCGCGCGCGGCTTCTCCGATGGTGTAAAAGAGCTTTTCCATACTTGCTAATCCATTGACTGTTTAGTATTTACGGACATATAAAGAATATTGGAGTAGTCAGCCGGGCTGACCGATGCGAAGATGTAGTTGACCGGGTTGAGGAACTCCTCTCCGCGGCGGATTTCATAGTGCAGATGCGGGGCGAACGCCTTGCCTGACATACCGGCGGAGCCTATCTTCTGCCCTGCGGCAACCTTCTGCCCTGCGCGCACCGAAGCGGACTCAAGATGCGCATATACGGTGGTGTAGCCGCCCTCGTGGAGCAGCTCGACCGTGCGGCCCAGCTTCTTGGAGGTGGAGACCTTGCTCACCGTGCCGGCGGCCGTCGCATAGACCGGAGTGCCGCGGGCGACGATGAAGTCCAGGCCCTCGTGATAGACATAGGCCTTGTAGAACGGGTCCATCTTTCGGCCCGTGGAAGCACCCACCTGGGAATAGGTTATATCCTTGACCGGCAGGCACATAGGCGGCATAGTGAAATCTTCGCGGGCAAGGGAGCGGAAAATTTTCATAAAAGCCGCATCCACATCGTCCGCTGCGGAGAGCAGGCGGTCCGCCTTGTCGCGGGTGTAGTTGGCAATCTTGGCATCAGGCACCGTGTCGCTCGCGAACATGAAGTCCAGGCTCGCCATCGGGTCGGCGCCAGGCGCATTGGCGTGGAACGCCGTCTCGTAGATTTCGTTGTCCTTGTACTGCAGGCCCGCTATACCGTCGCGGAGCAGCTCCTCCTTAGGCGCGAGGGTCGGGTAGAGCCTCTCGTACATCTTGATTTCGCGGCGCAACTCCCTCTCGGTGTCGGTCCTCCAGAATAGGGCGAACACCCCATAGACAAGCACCGCAATCGTCAGCGTGACAAGCAGATAGCCCATCACAATCAGCAGTACGCGACCCACATTGGCACGCACCTTCCCGAAGCTGAAATTCTTCGGGTCGAACTCGAGAAGCCTCCTCTTACTCATCGCTCTTCCTCCCCCGACGGAGCAGCTCCATCGTACTCTTGGCCGTCGTAGGAGTGCTCTCGGCGCTGCGCTTCTCAATCATCGCGCGGTACTCCTCCTCAGGCATATTGATATCCAGATAATTCATCGGGTTCATCTTGTTGCCGCGGTAAATCACCTCGTAGTGCAGGTGCGAACCGGTGGATTTGCCCGTATTGCCCACGGTGCCGATGCGGTCGCCGCGGTGCAGTTTCATCCCCGGACTGACCTCTATCGTGTTGAGGTGGGCGTAGCGGGTCTTGTAGCCATAGCCGTGGTCCACCACAATCTCGTTGCCGTAGCCCCAGAGATGCATTCCCGTCTTCTCCACGACTCCGTCGCCGGTCACATAGACAGGCGTGCCGGTCTTGGTGGCGAAGTCCTGGCCTCCGTGCCGCTCCCCTCCTCCGTAAACCGGGTCGATGCGGTAGCCGAAGCTGCTGGACAAGCGGAACTTGCCGGCCACCGGCAGTATCGGAGGCACGTTCGGCACGCAGGAAATCATATCACCGGCCTGGGTGGAAAGCTGCCCCACCTCGTCGAGCGACTTGCTCCCGACATAGGTTCGCTTGGTCAGGTCGTCCAGACGGCGCACGGTGCGGCGCAGGTGGGAATTGGCCCCGAGGCGGTCAAGCTCAGAGTAGCGGTTGATGCCCTCCAGCCCCGAGTTGCGGACCTCATCCGGGATGGGGTTGAGGCCGTAAATCGAGCGATAGACATCATCGTCGCGCTGCTCTATGCCCTTGAGGGTCTGCTCATAGATGTCGAGCTGGCGGTCCAGCACGCTCATCCTTGCCTCCCACTCGGCGTGCTTGCGCTTGAGAGCGGCGGTACGCGGAAGTTCCAGATGGAACACGGAGAGGTATAGCCAGAAGTACAGGAAAACCAAAGCGGCCGCGCCCGCCACGAGCAGAGCCACTCTTATATGCCTGAGGTATTTAGGCTCGTCCTGAGCCTCATACATCAGGGTTTCCGGATTGAATACATACTTCGGCATAGGGTGCAAAGATACTGATTTTTTAGCAATTGCACCCCCTCATCTCAAGCCGCTTTCGGCGGCCGGAAGGGAAAAATTGCAAATTATCCCCAAAAAGTAGTATTTTTGTAGTTTGTTTGACACATACATCTATTATGACTTCTAAGGAAATAAGGCAGAAATTTCTCGATTTCTTCGCTTCTAAGGGACACACCGTCGTGCCTTCGGCTCCGATGGTGGTCAAGAATGACCCGACGCTGATGTTTACCAACGCCGGAATGAACCAGTTCAAGGACATCTTCCTCGGCAACTCCACCGCGCCGTACAAGCGCGCGACCGACTCCCAGAAGTGCCTGAGAGTGAGCGGAAAGCATAACGACCTCGAAGAAGTGGGACACGACACCTACCACCACACCATGTTCGAGATGCTGGGCAACTGGAGCTTCGGCGACTACTTCAAGAGCGAGGCCATCGATTGGGCCTGGGAGCTCCTCACGGAAGTCTATAAGATAGACCGCAACCTCCTCTACGCCACCGTATTCGAGGGCAGCGCGGAGGACGGCACCACCCTCGACGAGGAGGCGCGTCAGGCCTGGCTAAAGCATATGCCTGCCGACCACATCCTGCTCGGCAACAAGCACGACAACTTCTGGGAAATGGGCGACACCGGCCCTTGCGGACCGTGCTCCGAGATCCACATCGACATCCGCACCCCGGAGGAGAAGGCGGCGAGCGGCCTGAGCGGACGCGAGCTCGTCAACAAGTCCGACCCGCACGTTATCGAAATCTGGAACCTCGTCTTTATGCAGTACCAGAGGATGGCCGACGGGCACCTGGAGAGCCTCCCGGCCAAAAACATCGACACCGGAATGGGCTTCGAGCGCCTCTGCTGCGTGCTTCAGGGCAAGAACAGCAACTACGACACCGACGTATTCTCCGGACTCCTCGGCAAGATAGGCGAGATTTCCGGCCACCGCTACGGCGAGAGCGAGAAGACCGACATAGCGATGAGGGTAATCGCCGACCACATCAGGGCCATCAGCTTCAGCATCGCCGACGGGCAGCTCCCGAGCAATGTCAAGGCGGGCTATGTCATCAGGCGAATCCTGCGCCGCGCCGTGCGCTACGGCTACACCTTCCTCGGACTCGGCGAGCCGTTCCTCTGCAGGCTTGTGCAGCAGCTCGTGGACGATATGGGCGAGGCCTATCCTGAAATCGCGAAGCAGCAGAAGTTCATCGAGAATGTCATCCGCGAGGAGGAGCTGGCCTTCCTGCGCACCCTCGACAGGGGCATCAAGCTGATGGACGAGTGCATCGCCCGCTGCGGGGAGGGCAAGGTCATCGCAGGCGAAGATGCATTCAAACTCTACGATACCTACGGCTTCCCTATCGATCTCACCGAACTCATCGCCGGCGAGAACGGATGCAGCGTGGATATGGAGGGATTCAACCGCGAGCTCCAGAAGCAGAAGGAGAGAGCCCGCAACGCCACCGCCAACAGCTTCGGCGACTGGACGATATACCATCAGGGCGAGAATGTGGAGTTCACCGGCTACGATAGCGTCACCACCGCCGGCGCCCTGCTCCTCAAGCAGAGAACGGTAGTCCAGAAAAACAAGGAAATGCTCCAGCTCGTATTCGACCGCACGCCGTTCTACGGCGAGATGGGAGGCGAAGTCGGTGACACCGGATACATCACCTCGGCGGACGGCGAGCAGATCAGAATCCTCAACACCGTAAAAGAGAACGGACTTACGATACATATAGCGGAGAAGCTTCCGCAGAACTGCAGCGGCGAATTCACCCTCTCCGTGGACGAGGCGCGCAGGCGCAGAATCGCCGCCAACCACTCCTGCACCCACCTGCTCGACACCGCCCTCAGGGAGGTGCTCGGCACCCATGTGGAGCAGAAGGGCTCCTATGTCTGCGACCGCAACTTCCGCTTCGACTTCTCCCACTTCGAGAAGCTCTCCGACGAGCAGATTGCCAAGGTGGAGAGGCGCGTCAACGAGCTCATTCGCAGCAATATAGCCCTCGAAGAGAAGCGCGACGCCACGATGGACGAAGCCCGCTCAATGGGCGCCATCGCCCTCTTCGGCGAGAAATACGGCGACAGGGTCCGCGTGGTCAAGTTCGGCCCTAGCGTCGAGCTCTGCGGCGGCTGCCACACCGGCGCCACCGGCAACATCGGCTATTTCAAGATACTCTCCGAGACGGCCATCGCAGCCGGCATCCGCCGAATCGAGGCAGTGACGGGAGAGGCCGCCGAAGACTATGTAAGTTCTATCCAGGAGCTCCTGAAGAGCGCCCGCTCATACTTCAACAATGTCCCTGACCTCGAGGGTGCCATCAAGCATCTCGTCGAGGACAACGCCGCCCTCAAGAAGCAGGCCGAGGAGTTTGCAAAGCAGAAAGCCGCGCAGCTCGCGGAAGTGCTCAAGGGAAAAGCGTGCGAGATCAACGGGATGAAGCTCATCGTAGCCACCCACGTGACCGAAAACGGAGCCGACCCTATTCTGATGCGCAACGCCGCCACCCTGCTCCAGAAAGAGCTCAAGGGTACGGCTCTCGTGGCCGCCTACGAATTTGAGGGCAAGCCTCAGCTGCTCCTTATGTACTCCGAGGACCTCGTTGCCGCAGGACGCAACGCCGGCAAGGACATCCGCGAAGCTGCCAAGTTCATCCAGGGCGGCGGCGGCGGACAGGCCGGTCTTGCAACCGCCGGCGGCAAGAACTGCGGCGGTGTCAAGGACGCTCTGGACGCTCTCGTGAAGATAGCCTCCGCCCAATAGCCTCCGCAGGGGATGAAGAAACTCGACCGCTTCATACTGAAGTCGTTCATCGGACCGCTGGTCGCGATTCTGCTGGTCGTGGTCTTCATCCTCCTGCTCCAGTTCCTCTGGCTCTACATCGACGAACTCGTAGGCAAAGGTCTGGGACTCAGGGTGATACTTGAGTTCCTGATGTGGGGTGCGTGCACCATTCTGCCTCAGGCGATGCCGCTCGCTACCCTGCTGGCCTCGATGATGATAGTGGGTCAGATGGCTGAGAACAACGAGCTGCTCGCGCTCCGTGCCGCGGGCATTTCGTTCTCCCGCATCATCAGGCCTCTGATAGCCGCATCGGCCATCATCGCCATCGGAGCATTCTTCATCGGCGACAGGCTGGTGCCGCTCGCCTACAACGAAATTTACACCCTCCGCGACGACATCGGCAAGACCAAGAACGAGATCAAAATCCCGTCCGGCACTTTCTACGACGGCATCGACGACTATATCCTCCGCGTCAACGACCAGGACAAGGAGTCCGGGATGCTCTACGGAGTGATGGTCTATGACCACACGGCGAGCAGGGGCAATATCGCGCTGACCATCGCCGACTCGGCCCTCATCAAGATGTCCAGCGGCAAGGACTACCTGACCTTCACGATGTTCAACGGCTCCAACTACAAGGAGGACAACACCGTACGCTATGCCGACACGAGCCTCGTGCTGCAGCGGGTGGACTTCGCGCGGCAGGACATCATCGTGCAGCTCTCCAACTACAAGTTCGAGAAATCCGACTCCAGCCGCTTCGGCGACCAGGCCAAGTCGATGAGCGCAGCGCAGCTCCACCACCAGAGCGACTCCCTGCACCACTATGTGGATTCGATGCAGCATGTCCACTTCGCCTCCATCCGCAAGATGAAGCCGTTTCTGGAGAGCAAGCAGATTGACACCGCTTCGCGCAACCCGGACCGCTCGCTCTTCAGCTACGAAGGCTTCTGCGAATGGAAGGACATCGACGAGCGTGCCACCGCCTACCGTTCGGCCGCAGAGAAGGCCACGAGACATGCATCTGAGCTGGGCAGCCTAAAGTTCGACACCTACGAGCAGGACTACTACATCCGCCACACGGACATCGAGCTGCTCAAGAAATTCGCTTCGGCGCTCGCCTGCTTCATACTCTTCTTTATCGGGGCGCCGTTGGGCTCGCTCATCCGCAAGGGCGGGCTGGGCACGAGCGCCATCATCTCCGTACTCTTCTTCGTATTGTATTGGGTAGTAGATATTTCCGGCACGAAGCTCGCGCGCGACGGAGCCATCGGCTCTTTCAACGGAGCATTCATCTCGGCCTATGTGCTCATCCCTATAGGTGCTTTCCTGACCTGGAAGGCCATCAACGACTCAGAACTTTTCAATTTGGACCAGTTCAAGACCTGGAGGAGAAAAATCGGAAGCAAGATTTCCAGCTTCTTCCGCCCTGTCCGTATAGTGTATATGGGCACTCCCGAATTTGCGGTTGCACCGCTTGACAATCTCATCCGCAACAAGTACAAGGTGGTCGGAGTGGTCACCGTGGCCGACAAGCCGAGCGGACGCGGGCTCAAGGTAAACGAGAGCGCCGTAAAGCGCTACGCCGTGGAGCACAATCTGCCTGTGCTCCAGCCTGCGAAGCTCAAGGATCCGGAGTTCCTCGATGCGCTGCGCAAATGGAAACCTGACCTCATCGTGGTAGTGGCGTTCCGCATGCTGCCGGAGGAAGTCTGGTCGATGCCTCGCCTCGGCACCATCAACCTGCACGCCGCCCTGCTGCCTCAGTACCGCGGCGCTGCCCCTATCAACTGGGCCGTAATCAACGGGGAGAGGATGACGGGCGTGACCACATTCATGATAGACAAGGACATAGACACCGGCGGCATCCTGCTGCGCCAGGAGTGCAGAATCGAGCCTACGGACACGGCGGGCGACCTGCACGACAAGCTGATGGCAATCGGCTCCAACCTCGTGCTCCAGACCGTCGAGGGCCTTATCCAACACAATATCGAGACCCGCCTCCAGCGCTCCTTCATCCAGGGCTCCGAGGTGCTCAAACCGGCACCTAAACTCACCCGCGAGACCTGTCATATAGATTGGAACGGCTCAAGCGAACACATCTACAACCTTATCCGCGGCCTCAGCCCATATCCGGCGGCATTTACCGAGATTGCCGAGGGGGACGGTGCGCCGCAGACGCTCAAAATCTACAAGGCCGAAAAGGTCGATCTGCACGGCAAGCCTGGCGAGATACTCAGCGACGGCAAGACCTACCTCGCCGTGGCCACCGCCGACGGGGCCGTCTCCATCAGGGAGATGCAGCTCGCCGGCAAGAAACGGATGGATGTCAAGGCTTTCCTCCTCGGATTCAGAAACCCTGAGAAGTACCATATATGTTAAAGAAACTCCGTGTCGTCCTGGCAGCTGTTTTCTTCATCGGAATCACGCTGCTCTTTGTCGGTTATGGCCGGCAATGGTGGGGTTGGATGGCAAAGCTCCAGCTGCTGCCTTCTTGCCTCGCGCTCAACCTGCCGGTAATCATCGGCATAGCTCTGCTCACCTTCATCTTCGGTCGCATCTACTGCTCGGTTATTTGCCCGATGGGAGTATTCCAGGATATTATCATTTACCTTAGGAAGCTCTTCGCCCCGAGGGGAAAGAAGAATAAGGGCAAATACATCCCGGAGCACCGCATCGTGCGCTACGGGGTGCTGGTGGTTGCGGTGGGCAGCGCCATTGCATTTACCCAGCTGCTGCTTAGCCTGCTCGCTCCGTACAGCGCCTACGGCCGCGTGGTGCGCAGCATCGTCGGGCTCGCGGAGGGACAGAGCCTCGCGCCGGCACTGCTCGTCACGGCGGGGGTAACTCTCGTCGTGATAGTGACTTGCGCTGCACTTTGGGGCCGCGAGTACTGCAATACTGTCTGCCCTGTGGGCACAACTCTGAGCCTCGTGTCGAGGTGGTCGCTTTTCAAGGTCCGCATCGACACCGGCAAATGCGTCTCCTGCCATCTCTGCGAGAAGGGCTGCAAGGCGCACTGCATCGACATTGACAATAAGAAAATAGACTACAGCCGCTGCGTGGACTGCTTCGACTGCATCGGGACCTGCCGCAAGGGGGCAATCAACTACCGCTTCGGCGCGCCTTTTAATGCTGCCGCATCAGACGGCTCCGGCAAACCTGCTGCTTCCGGTTCCGGTAAGCCTGCCTCGGAGAGCGTTGACGAGGGCCGCCGCGCGTTTATGACCACAGCGGCGCTGCTCGGAGGGGGGCTCGCTCTCAACGCGCAGAATATGAAGCTCGACGGCGGGCTCGCGGAGGTGCTTGACAAAGTCTCCCCGGAGCGCAGCGAGAGGCTCGTGCCGTTCGGAGCAAGGGGCGTGCGGGACTTCTACGACCGCTGCACCGCCTGCCAGCTCTGCGTGAGCAACTGCCCTAACGGGGTGCTGCGTCCGTCCACCGACCTGCAGCATCTCCTCCAGCCGCAGATGGGCTATGAAAATGGCTGGTGCCGCCCTGAGTGCACCGCCTGCAGCGAGGTCTGCCCGGCCGGGGCGATACTGCCTCTGAAGCGGGAGGAGAAACTCTCGCACAAGATAGGCACGGCCAAGGTCAATCCAGACGCCTGCCTCGCCGCCAAGGGTGAGGCCGGCTGCGGCAACTGCGCGCGGCACTGCCCTGTGGGCGCGGTCAGGATGGTCAGCAGCAATGGGCGCAGGGTGCCCGTCGTGGCAGAGGAGCAGTGCATCGGTTGCGGTGCCTGCGAGAACCTCTGCCCGGTAAGGCCGCTCAGCGCAATCACAGTTGACGGCATTTCAATCCACATCAAAAAGAGCTAGCCCTATGGACAGAAGAGAATTTCTCAAGACCGCAGGTCTCGGAGCGGCAGCGGCAGGTCTGGTGGCCTGTGCGCCGAAAGTGCTTAAAGAGGACTCCTCAACGGATAACTCCACCGAGATAAAAGGCACTATGCCTCAGCACTATCCGGGCATCGGACTGCTCGGCTACGGCTGCATGCGCTGGCCTATGGTGAGCGGCGACGACGGCAAGCAGCATATCGACCAGCAGGAGGTTAATCGACTCGTGGACTACGCCCTGGAGCACGGAGTCAACTACTTCGACACCTCCCCTGTCTATCTGGAAGGCGATAGCGAGCGGGCCTCCGCAGAGGCTCTCAACCGCCATCCGCGCAGCGAATGGCTGCTCGCAACGAAACTTTCCAACTTCGCCGATGCGAGCTACGACAACTCCGTCAAGATGTACCGCCGCTCGCTGGAGATATTCAAAACCGACTACATAGATTATTACCTGCTGCACAGCCTCAGCGGCGGGGCGAGTTTCGAGCAGCGCTTCGGAAGTACTGGAATTATGGACTTCCTGCTCAAGGAGAAAGCCGCAGGGCACATCCGGCACCTGGGATTCTCCTTCCATGGACCCAAGGACGGCTTCGACGAGCTGATGGCCCTCCACGACAGCGGCAAATATCACTGGGACTTTGTGCAGATCCAGATGAACTATGTGGACTGGACGCACGCCGGCAGCCGCGACACCGATGCCGAGTACCTCTACGCCGAGCTCAACCGCAGGGAAATCCCTATCGTGATAATGGAGCCTCTGCGGGGCGGCAGACTTGCCGATATGCCGGCGGCAACCGCAGACCTGCTCAAGGCGCGCGAACCCGGCAAGTCCCTGGCATCCTGGGCATTCCGCTTCGTGGGCACTTACCCGCGCGTGCAGGTGGTGCTGAGCGGTATGACCTATATGGAGCATCTGCAGGACAACCTGCGCACCTATCTGGACTTCAAGCCGGTGAGCGAGGAGGAAAAGGCGTTGCTGGAGGAAGTTGCCGACAGGCTGGAGAGCTACCCTCTCGTTCGCTGCACGGGCTGCCAGTACTGTATGCCGTGCCCTTACGGCATCGACATCCCGGGAATATTCAAGTTCTACAACGACAATGTCAATGCCGGCAGCTATGTGGTGAGCAGCGAGCAGAAGGACTACGCCCGCACCCGCCGCCGCTACCTTCTCGCCTACAACAAGGCAATCCCGACGGTGCGTCAGGCCGACCACTGCATTGCCTGCGGCAAATGCGTGAAGGCTTGCCCGCAACACATCGGGATCCCTCGCGAGCTGAGGCGCATCGACCAGTACATCGAAAGCCTCAAGCAGGAGACGCTTTAGAAACTATATCCGAGACCGAGCTGAAGAGTATTGCCAAGGGTCTGAGAAGCAAGCAGATATGCTACATTTAGCTCAAATCCGGCATACTTCACTCCCAGGCCGACGGAAGCAAAAGACGGAAGTCCTTTATCCTTAGCGCCATAGTGGTAGCCGGCACGCAGAAATGCGATGTCGGCTATGTTGTATTCAGCGCCCAGAGCAGCGGCAAACGCTCCCTCGAAGAGATAATCGGTCTCAGCGCTCACAGTGAGCCCGACGACCGTATATGCCGCGCCGGCCTTGACGAGCATCGGCATCGAGTAGCTTTCGCCACCATAATTGATGGCAGTGCCGAGGTTGCAGACCGCCGCGGCGGCGCTCAGTGCCTCCCGCCTGTACATTATCGAGATATCTCCCCCAAACGCGGTGCCGGAGATGTCCGGTCCGATGGAAGAGTAAATCATCTTAGCCGTCACTCCGGCAGAGAGACAATCCGTGATGAGATAGGAGACGCCCACTCTCGCCACTATGTCCTTGGGACTGAAGGTTCCGGTCACCAAACCGTTAGCATTGGTAATATTAGTCTGATGATCAGCGATATACGAGCCGGATAATCCGAGTGCGAACTTGCCTCCGAACTTATAGTACGCTCCAACATCGGCAAGCTTGCTGTCCGCGGCCTCAGGAGCCCACATCCCGTAGGATGCTCCTACAGCAAAAGTCTTGGATGAGAATGACATAGCCGAGGCATTATCTGCTACAGCGCTGGAGGTGGCATCCCTCGCGATGCCGCTCCCCGCCACTGAAGCGGAGGCGGGATCTGTCGGGATGAGAAGCGACGGCATACTCTGGGCGGAAGCCGCGACTGCGGCAAGAGCCGGGAGGAAAAGGCTTATTATGATTCTTTTCATTGGAGATACTACTGTTTAACAACCGGATACGTGCCGCTGGCGCTGCCGCCCTTGATGGTTACATAATACACGCCTCCAGGCAGGGAACTCATATCGAGAGAGAGCGGGGAGAATGGGTCAAGCGAGGTGCTTTCCGAGCTAAGCACTACCGCGCCGGCCTTGTTGGACACTGTCACATCAGCCTCCTGAACATCTGCAGGGCGGATATAGAGTTTATCCTTGACTGGATTAGGATAGATGTCCACAGGCTGTGAACCGTCGCGCACGAGCACGGAGAAAGTTGTCTTGACCTTGACACCGCGCGCATCGACTGCGCCTACCTCCACACTGGCGCTGCCCCAGGAAGCGGCAGAAACTTTAAGCTTGGAGCCGGAGAGGTCGCAGGCGACAATCTTTGTCCCGCTGAGTATCCTGCTCCTGTATTTCAAATCCTCGCCGTCCGCATCGCTGAAGTGCTCAGCGAGGTCGATGACTGTCTCTTCGCCTGCCGCCCCGAAGACCACATTCCCGACCCTGGAGGTAACTTCAGGCGCACTGTTCTTCTCGATGGTGATGGTCAGTTCCACAGAAGCGGTCTCATAGCCGTCGGTGACGCTGAGAGTGCCGGTATAGGTCTTGCCATCCTCGAAATCAAGCGCATTGACATTCAGGCTCAAGCGGTCTCCGCTCACGGCCAGAGTGGCTTTGGAGATGGAGCGGGAGCGGGAGCAGCTGAGGTCGTGGCCATCCGCGTCGGTGATTATGAACTCCAGGCTTCCGCTCTCGTGGGATTTGACTCTGAGGGAGGTCCCTGAGACCGGAGTGATGACAGGCGCGGTATTGACTCCCGTCCTGACGCTGCCGCCCACATAGCCGGACTCTACCCCGAGGATGTTGGAAGCGGAGAGCAGGAGGTAGTATTCAGTCCCGAATTCGAGGCCCTTGATAGCGCAGGACATCGACTCGCCTGCAGCTGCGCCGCCACGCGCGACACTCAGCTTCGGGCTAGTCGCGCCCGGCTTGCCGGACTCGAACGGAGATGTCTGATAATAGACATTGAAATGGTGCGGGAGCGCCGCCCCGTCAGGGACAGTCCAGGTGAGCCGGACGATATTGGCGCTCGTGCTTGCGCTGAATCCGCTCACAGCGGAAGGAGACTCGGCGGTAACTGAGACGGCCGCACCGGCATCCACCAGGCCCGCGCCAAGCATCCCCTCATACTTAGCTTCGTTCCTATCATAGATGATCGGATTGGCGGTGGAGGTGAGGATGTCGATCAGGTTGTCTCTGGTGAAGCCGGGGCCGCCGAACTGCGACACTGCCAGCGCCGCCACTCCAACCACATGCGGGCAGGCCATAGAAGTGCCCTGGTAGCCATAGTAACCGTTGTTCGGCACGGTAGAATACACATTGAATCCCTTGTCGGCATCTCCGCCCGGAGCGGTTATATCCACCCACAGACCATAGTTGGAGTAATAAGCCCGCTCGTAATCGGCCCCGATAGAGGCCACGGCCATCACATTGTCCTGCTGGGCAGGGAAGCCCTTGGCAGAGTTGTCGTTGCCGGCCGCAAAGACCACCAGGCCCCCGGCCATAGGAGCGGACTGATTCCCGTCGGCATCGATGCCGGCGTATTTGTTGAAATAGTCAATCGCCTCCGAGATGCTCTGCGAATACTCATCGAGTGCCCAGCTGCAGTTGACCAGCACCGCTCCGTTGTCGGCGGCATAGACAAATGCGTTTTCAATATATGCAGAGCCGCCGGAGGTTTGGGTACTCATCAGGCGGACTCCGCTATCGGCAGAGCCGTCGCCGCCTGCGACTCCGCAGACTCCGATGCCGTTGTTGTTGACCGCAGCTACGGTACCGGCCACATGCACCGCGTGTTCGGTGACCTCAAGCGCCCCTTTCGGAGTGCCGCCATCAGCGCCGACCACGAAATTGTAGCCGTAGAAGTCATCCACAAAGCCGTTGCCGTCATCATCAACGCCCGGTATTCCGTTTATCTCGGCCTCGTTGCGCCAGATGTTGGCGGCAAGGTCTTCGTGATTGACATCAATACCACCGTCACTGATGGCTACTATGACATCGCGCCGGCCGGTAGTCTTCTCCCAGGCCGGCAGCAGGTTGATATCGCTTCCCCGGACTGCTCCGGGCGCGGTCCCGGGGTTATAGTAGTGCCACTGCTTGCCGAATTCAGGGTCGTTGAACGGGAACACGCTCTGGTCTTTGGCCGTCTGCACATATTCTACCGTTTCTACTCCGTCTATGCCGCCGAGGTCGGCGGCGGCTCTGGTCAGTGGTTTATTCTCGTCGAAGAAGACATCATACCAGAGATGGAGTCCCTCCGCTCGATGGCGCTCTTCGAATGGGCCGCCGTCGGGGAAAGTTCGTGCAACCCTGCAAGCGCCCAGAGACGGGAGATCGATACCTCCGGTAGCCTTGGTTGCTGAGGGCTCGCTGCTGAATTTCATCCTGATGTGCCCCGGGACTGCGGAGGCGGGCGGCAGGGTCTGATATATCCCCGTACCGCTTCCCGGGGTCAGAGCGGGGTTCTCTTCGGAGCAGGATGCCAGCAGGGCAATTGCGCCGGCGAGGGCCGGCAAAATAAACTTGGGATTCATAATCGCTATAAAAAGGAGATGTCGACAGCATTCGGCATCTCCTTTATTGTCAAAATGTTACGGATTTACCTCCTATAAGCCTTTGCGGCACGGGGAGCGAAGGATGCAGGGCCAACGGCGTCCTGCCCGGCGAATACGTAGGCCGGGGCTGCAGACTCGGACTTGGCCTCAGGCTTTGCCGGGGAAGCATATCCCTTGGACTTGAAATACTCCTCACCGCTGCCCGCGTTGTCCTTACTGAAGTTGAACTTCTTGGAGAATACAGGGCCGCAGAGTCCGTTGTTGTCGATTGCGACGGCATATACTACACCGTCACGGTCGAATGGTGCGAAGCAGTCCTGCACCCACATCGAGCCTTTATTGAGCAGAGCATATATGAGCTCAGACTTGGTATATTCAGTGCCATCGTCCACATAGACTCCGTAGCGGATCTGTGCCGTCCCCTCGCTGCGGTTCACCGTGATCGGGAATACGCAGCTGCCCTTATAGAACGAGTAGCCGCTGTTGTATTCGTAAATGGAGTCTCCATCATAGTATTTATCCCAGCAGACCTCCACGGTCACATCTGATTCCTCAGGGGCAGATGTCTTTATGACATCGCTGAAGATGACGCCGGTGGCGTATTCCAGAGTCTTGCTGTTTACCGGGATGATGGCGAATTTGTAGCCCTTGCCAGGCATTACATTGCCGGATTTAGTATATGTCCCGTGTTCTGTGAAGAGCTGGAAATAGAGTTCCTTGGTAAGTCCGCCGTTTTCAATTATGCGATCCATATTTGCCTGGAATTCATTCATAAATTGCGCGGCAGAGTATTCTTCGGAAACGAACTCCACGAAGTAGTCGATGGCATCGTCGCTAGGGGTGATGGTGGCATTGACCGTGTAGCCCTTGATGTTGCCGTCGGTGAATGAAGTCTTGAATTCGCACGCTGCAGGGTCGCCGGCATCAACGGTGGAGAAGATCTTCTTGTAAAGCTTGGTGGTGGCTGCGCCGTACACATTTCCATAAACTGCGAGCATATATTCGGTGCCGGCCTGCAGGCTTTCTGTCTTTGAGAACGGTCCGCTGTACATTGTCCAGGACGAGACCGGAAGCAGAGATGAAAGTATCTCGTCGTCAGTCATATCCTTATAGTCATCGTACTTCACCACGGCGTATGCATAGGTGTCTTCGCGGTTGGACGGAGTGATGCTGTAGCTTGCGCTGCGCTTCTGGATATCGGTAATCTTGAGGTCGAAGGTTACATTTGCCGGCTCCGGAGTGACGGTGGAGAACTCAAGGCACTCGAACTTGCTGACAGCCTTGGCGTTGTTGTCCACATAAGCCACAATCAGCACATAATCCGTCGCAGCGCTGAACCAGCTGAGCTCGCGGTCCTTGATGTCTGCGGTTTTCACGAGGTCTGCGATGGCCTCTTCTTCAGACAGACCGTAGTCATTGATCAGGAATTCATACTCGCCGGCAAGGTAGGCTTCGCACTGGCTCTGGAAATCTCCGTCGAGCTTTGCAAGATCTTCCTTTGACGGGATTGAGTAGTAGAAAGGAGTGTCGGGATCATCTCTTGTGATGTTGAGAACTCCCGTGTTGTAGGTCAGATCGGTCATCGTGACCGTGAAGTGCTGGACCTCCTCAACTTCAGGCTCCGGCTCCGGCTCCGGTTCCGGGTCAGGAGTGGTCTGGGCCTTGTCGCAGGCTGCGACAATCATTGCTACCCCGGCAAATACGGGGATAAAGCGAGCAAAAAATTTTGTGCTAACCATAATATAAGATATTTAAACTACTAACTAGCGGTGCCTGTGTGGCAGGCGGTGACAAATGTATGCAGTCGATTTGACAATTCCAAATGCCACGAAGCGCCGTTCTACACGTGCCAGGGGACGTTTTACTTTCAATTTGAGTGATAATCCGCCCGCGCCGCTTCCGATTCTAAACCCGCGCGCCGCTCCGGATTTCGGATTGATTGAACTTTTGAAAAGTAAATATTTTTAAAAAATATCGAAAATTTTTTCAAAATGCGGGGCTCGGCCCCCGAAGCTGATGCTCTCATAAAAGTAGACACGGAGAGGCGGGCAGATGTTTACCACAATCT
>CAVJHI010000026.1:16775-26310 GCA_963649415.1 bacterium | reverse complement strand
TGGCTCTCCTGGTACTCGCTCATATCGATACGGGTCATCATATTCTCATCGTTGAACAGGAACTCCGCCAGCGCCTTGGCTAGCTCGGTCTTGCCCACACCGGTCGTGCCGAGGAAGAGGAAGGAGCCGATAGGCCTGTGCTCGTTGGAAAGTCCCGCACGGCTGCGGCGCACGGCGTCGGACACCGCTGCGATGGCCTTGTCCTGGCCCACAACCCTTTTGTGCAGCTCGCTTTCCATACGGAGCAGCTTCTCCTTCTCGCTTTCCAGCATCCTGTTGACAGGGATGCCGGTCCACTTGGCGACCACTTCGGCTATGTCCTCCGGGGTCACGGCCTCGGTGATGATAGGGTCCTTGATGGCGGCCTGCCTGGCGCTGAGTTCATCGAGCCTGCGCTGCGCTTCGGCCAGCTTGCCGTAGCGGATTTCCGCCACCTTGCCGTAGTCGCCGGAACGCTCCGCGATGGCTGCGTCCCTCTTGTAGTCCTCGATGTTCTGACGGAGGTTGTTGAGTTCGGTCACGATGCCTTTCTCCTCGTCCCAGCGCTTCGTGAGAGCTTCGCGCTCCTCCTTGCACTTCTTCAGCTCCTCGTCTATTTTCTCGGACTTCAGGCTAGTGCCCTCGCGCTTGATGGCCTCCTTCTCGATTTCCAGCTGACGGATGCGGCTGTTGAGGTCGTCGATAGGTTCCGGCACGGAGTTCATCTCAAGTCTCAGCTTGGAGGCCGCCTCGTCCACGAGGTCTATCGCCTTGTCCGGGAGGAAACGGTTGTTGATGTAGCGGTGGCTGAGGTTTACGGCCGCAATCAGCGCATCGTCCTCGATGCTCACGCGGTGGTGGTTCTCGTATTTCTCTTTAAGTCCACGCAGGATGGCGATGGACTCCGCCGGGCTGGGCTCGTCCACCATCACCTTCTGGAAACGGCGCTCCAGGGCTTTGTCCTGCTCGAAATATTTCTGGTACTCGTCTAGGGTAGTGGAGCCGATGGTGCGCAGTTCGCCTCGCGCCAGCGCAGGCTTCAGGATGTTGGACGCGTCCATAGCGCCGCTACTCCTGCCCGCACCGACCAGGGTGTGTATCTCATCTATGAAGAGGATGATCTGTCCGTCGCTGTCCACGACATCCTTGACCACTCCCTTGAGCCGCTCCTCGAACTCGCCCTGATACTTCGCGCCCGCGATGAGCGCACCCATATCGAGGGAGAAGACCTTGCGGTCCTTAAGGTTCTCGGGGACCTGCCCGTTGACTATCTTGGTGGCGATGCCTTCGGAGATGGCGGTCTTGCCGACACCCGGCTCGCCCACGAGGATAGGGTTGTTCTTCGTGCGCCTGCTAAGGATCTGAAGCACACGCCTGATCTCCTCGTCCCGCCCGATCACAGGGTCGAGCTTTCCCTTCGCCGCGGCCTCGTTGAGGTCTATGGCATATTTGCTTAAGAATTCGTATTTGCTTTCCATAACAATAATCGTCGGCTCCGTTGGGGAACCGACGATATATCGTTCAAATCATATTCCACTGACAAAATGTCAGCGCGCTCGCAACTCCCTTATTCTGCAGGGGTTTCGGTGGTCGGAGCTTCCTGCTGGATAGGAGCGGTAGGGAAAGCCGGCTGCTGGTTGGTAGCGTTCTCTATCTGGTTGGTGACATCGATATCGGCGCCGTTGGTGCCGGTGGTGAATGAGGTCACGATGGAGATGACGAGGATGAAGGCAACAAGCCCCCAGGTGACTTTCTCGAGCAGGTCGGCGGTCTGACGCACGCCGAAAGTCTGGTTGCCTGCCACGAAATTGCTGGCCATTCCGCCTCCCTTGCTATTCTGGAGCAGTACGACGACTATCAGCAGAATCGCTGCGAGGACGATGAGCACGGTTAAAATTACAAATACGGTATTCATCTGTTATTGTTCTTTTTGTTTTATTTCTTCAATAAGGGATGCAAAGTAAACACTTTTTTCCGGATATCGCAAACTTAGCTTCGAATAAATGTCGATGGCCTGCTCCCTGTAATCCTGCTCAAGATAAATCTTTGCGAGGGTTTCGGTGCAGAAGTCGGCTTCCGGAGCCTCTTCGTCGGTGTATCCTCCCTCCTCGCGGACCTTGCTCGCGAAGCGCGAGAAGATGCTGTCGTCGGAGCGGCGCACCTCGTTGTACTGCGCCTGGGAGAAGTAGTCCCCGCCCACTACATAGACCTTGCGCTCTTCGGCCTGGGTGCCCGGCAGATAGGTCTCGGCAAGGAGCTTGAGGTCCTTGTCGCTGCAGTCCGCCTTGCGGTCGGAGTGCACGAGTTCGCAGAGAATCCGCCTTGAGCCCAGGTGCAGCGCAGTCTCGGAAAGCTGGCTCTCGGAGAGGGCTCCGAGCTGCGACATCCTGCGGCAGAGCTCCATCCGCGCGCCGGCATACCAGGGGTAGAGCGACACTACGCCGGAGAGCTCATCCAGGGTAAGTGAGTGTATGTCAATCCTTTCTACCATTGCGCTACGGTTGCGTTGAATATATCTTCGATTATCTTGTCCACGATTTCCGAGGTCAGCGAGGCTTCCACTGCATCGAGCGACATGGTGGAGTCGTAGTCGGCGTAGCCAGAGAAGTCCTTGCTCTCGAAACCGTCCTCAGGGTACTTGCGGTTGGTAAACGCTACCTTGACCGTGATGGTGAGCCTGTTCTGCGAGGCCACGTCGCCCGCCGCGATGGCGGATGCAGCCACATTGTAGCCAGTCACCTCGCCGGTGATTTCAAGGTCGCCGTCCATATCGACCTGCTCCAGTCTGGTCATCTGGCGGAAGCGGGTCTTGAGCGCCTCGGTGAGGTCGTTGCTGAGCGTCGGGTTGACCCTCAGCGCTTTGTAGCCGAAGTAGTTGATGGTGATTGTGTTGACATCCGGCTGGATGGATGTGCCGGAGAACGAGTATATCCCGCAGGAAGTCACCGTTGCGAGAGTTATCAGGAGCAGTGCGAGCTTTCTCATTTGCCTTTCTTTTCTGCGAGTTTACGGTATATGGTGCGCTCGGAGATGCCCAGCTCGGCGGCTGCCGGCTTGACTTTGCCACCGTGCTTGGCGAGGCATTTCTCGATGAGGTCATCATTGAGCCTGCGTATGGAGAGGTTGTCCGGGGTCTCCGGCTCAGCCTTAGGCTCGAAAGACGCTTCTGGCCGGCTCTCCGTCTCCCGGTATGGCTGCGCCCCGATTAGTTTCGGCGCTCCCGCCGTCGGGGAGGTCTGCCTCCCGGACTTGAGGGCTTCCACATCGCCGCGGAGCTCGTCCACCTGCTGCTTGAGGTAGAATATCGCCTTGACCAGCTGCTGCTTCTCGTCGTCGGAGAGAGAACTGCCCTCCGTGTGCGCGGCTGCGGCCATTAGGGCTCCCTGCTCCTCCGGAATGTAGCGCTTGAGCGTCTCCGGGCCTATTTCCACCCTTTCGGTGCTTGGCCCAATCGGCCTAGATTCTATCGCCGTCACGGTCTCGGCCACATTTTTCAGCTGGCGGATGTTCCCGGGCCAGCGGTAGCCCGTCAGCATATTTATGGCATCGTGGTTGAGGCTTACCTTGCACAGCCCGTATTTCTCCGAGAAGTCGGAGGAGAACTTGCGGAAGAGCAGATAGATGTCGTCCTTGTTGCGGTCGCGCAGCGCCGGCATCTGTATCTGTATGCCCGTCAGACGGTAGTAGAGGTCCTCGCGGAACTTGCCCGTCGCCACTGCGTAGCTGAGGTTGACATTGGTCGCCGCGATGATGCGGACATCGGTCTTCTCCACTTTGGATGAGCCTACCTTAATATATTCTCCGTTCTGAAGCACTCTCAGGAGCAGCGCCTGGGTCTCTTTCGGCAGCTCGCCGATCTCGTCGAGGAAGAGTGTGCCCCCGTCGGCCTCCTCGAAGTAGCCCTTGCGCTCTCCGATTGCGCCGGTAAATGCGCCCTTCTCGTGCCCGAACAGTTCCGCGTTGATTGTCCCCTCCGGTATCGCCCCGCAGTTCACGGCAAGGTATTTGCCGGTCTTTCGGCGGCTGTACTGGTGGATTATCTGCGGGATGGACTCCTTGCCGACGCCGCTTTCGCCCGTGATGAGCACGGTGAGGTCGGTAGGGGCCACCGCAACGGCGGTCTCTATGGCACGCACAAGCGAGGCATCGTTGCCCACGATGTCAAACTTGTTCTTCAGTCTTTGCAGGTCCTGTATATCCATTATTTATTATTTGCAGTTCCAAAGTTAAGAATTATTTAGTATTTTTGTAGGAATTTGAATTCACGAATATATTTTGATAGCTTTTATGAAACGGATTTTTAAAGTTTTTGCGCTCTGCGCTCTTGTAGTCGCAGCCGCATCCTGCTCAAAGTCAAGAGCAGAGCAGATGAAACTTGCCGAGAAGATTGATGTCAAGTGCAATCCTGAGGTTCTCGCGCTTGTAGGTGACAAGATTCCTGCCACCATCACCGTGACCTACCCGGCCAAGTATTTCCACCAGAAGGCTACTCTCGAAGTGACTCCGGTCCTCGTATATGAGGGCGGCGAGCAGGCTGCCGAGACTTTCACCTATCAAGGCGAGAAGGTTAAGGACAACTATAAGGTTGTGCCTTACGCAGGCGGTACCGTCACCGAGAAGGTATCTTTCAACTATGTCAAGGGCGTAGAGAAGTCTTATCTCGAGCTCCGCAGCACCGCTTATTATAATGGTAAGGCCATAGAGATCCCTGCCATCAAGGTTGCTGACGGCTGCAATGTGACCCAGCTCCTCGCCGACACCAAGGGTGAGTACAGCTTCAAGGCAGACGCATACCAGGATGTTATCAAGGAGAGCGCCGAAGGCCAGATTCTCTATGACTACAACTCAGCCAATGTAAAGAACAAGGAGCTTCGCTCGGCTTCTGTCAAGGAGCTTCAGGCAGCTCTCGAGGAGATCGCTTCAGACCCTCGCTACACCATCACCGGCACCAAGGTCATCGCTTACGCTTCCCCAGAGGGAGGTCAGAGCTACAACGCCAAGCTTTCCGACAAGCGCGCCGCTTCCGCCCAGAAGGTATGGAAGAAGGTGACCGGAGGCATGGAGGCCGACAATCTTGAGGTACAGAGCGTAGGTCAGGACTGGGAAGGATTCCAGGAGGCGGTCAGCAAGTCCAACATCACCGACAAGGAGCTTATCCTCCGCGTCCTCTCAATGTACAGCGACCCTGCAGTCCGCGAGAGCGAGATCCGCAATATGTCCCAGGTTTACACCGAGATCAACAAGAACGTCTTCCCTGAGCTTCGCCGCGCCCGCTTCATCGCCGAGGTTGACTACCAGAACTTCTCCGAGGCAGAGCTCGAGGAGCTTTCACACAAGGCTATCGACGTGCTCGACGAGGAGGCTCTTCTCAGAGTCGCCGCCAAGTCTGACGATCCTGCCCGCAAGGCCGAGCTCTACAAGACCGCAGTCAGCAAGTTCGGCTCAGACAGGGCCAACTTCAACCTCGCAGTGCTCGCGCTCAACGCAGGCAAGAACGACGAGGCCGTCAAGTACCTCGACGCTGTCAAGGAGTCTGACGGAGATGTAGTCAACGCCAAGGGCGTATGCGAACTCCGCAACGGCAACTACGATGCAGCCGAGAAGCTCTTCAAGCAGGCCGGCACCGACGAGGCAAAGGCTAACCTCGGTACCCTCCACCTGATGCAGGGCAAGTACTCTCAGGCCGCTTCCGAGCTTGCAGGCACCGGCAGCCACAACACCGCCGTAGCCTACATCCTCAACAACCAGCTCGACAAGGCTTCCGAGAGCATCACCTGCAACTGCCCTAGGAGCAACTACCTCCGCGCCATCATCGCAGCGCGCAAGGGTAACTCCAACGATGTTGCAAAGTATCTTGACGTTGCCAAGAAGAACGCCAAATTCAAGGCTATGGCCGAGAAGGACGTAGAGTTCGCAAACTACAGATAATTTTGTAAATAATTTAATTTTCCGTATATTTGCAGCCCCCAATTTTTTGGGGGCTTTTATAATTTATTGTTTTAACACCATTTATGCCAACAATTCAACAATTGGTTCGCAAAGGACGCGAGGTTATTGAAATCAAATCAAAGTCTCGTGCGTTGGATGCTTGCCCTCAGAAGCGTGGCGTATGCCTTAGGGTTTACACAACTACCCCTAAGAAACCTAACTCAGCAATGCGTAAGGTTGCCCGTGTACGTCTTACCAACTCAAAAGAGGTCAATGCCTACATCCCTGGCGAGGGCCACAACCTCCAGGAGCACTCCATCGTGCTCGTACGCGGCGGTCGTGTAAAGGACCTTCCAGGTGTACGTTACCACATCCTTAGAGGAGCTTTGGATACAGCTGGTGTAGAAGGCAGGACCCAGTCCCGTTCCCTCTACGGAGCCAAGAGACCAAAGAAATCTAAGAAGTAATTTTTCATTAATTTTTCATTCACCTTAATTTTTTTTCAAATGAGAAAAGCGAAGCCTAAGAAGAGGATTCTACTTCCTGATCCGAAGTTTCACGATATCGAGGTAACCCGTTTCGTGAACAATCTTATGTTGCAGGGGAAGAAGAGTATCGCGTATTCTATTTTTTACGATGCCATTGATTTGGTAGGCGAGAAGATGAAAGATTCTGACAAGGCTCCTTTAGATATTTGGAGGAAGGCTCTCGAGAACGTGACCCCTCAGATCGAGGTGAAGTCACGCCGTATCGGCGGTGCCAACTTCCAGGTGCCTACTGAGTTGCGCCCGGAAAGGAAGATTTCGCTCTCCATGAAGAATATGATCAGCTTCGCCCGCAAGCGTTCCGGCCACTCAATGGCAGAAAAACTCTGCGCTGAGATCGTTGCCGCGTACAACAATGAAGGTGGTGCATTCAAGCGCAAGGAGGATATGCACAAGATGGCGGAGGCCAACAAGGCATTCGCACACTTTCGTTTTTAGTTGATTGCGTCAGATGGCAAAAAGAGATCTTAAATACACAAGGAACATCGGCATCATGGCCCACATCGATGCCGGCAAGACTACCACGTCGGAGCGTATCCTCTACTACACCGGAAAGACCCACAAGATAGGTGAGGTTCACGAAGGTGCAGCTACTATGGACTGGATGGTCCAGGAGCAGGAGAGAGGTATCACCATCACGTCAGCCGCCACCACGGCGTTTTGGCACTACAACGGTGAGGTCTATCAGATCAACCTGATCGACACTCCTGGCCACGTGGATTTCACTGTTGAGGTGGAGCGTTCGCTCCGAGTTCTTGACGGCACAGTCGCGACATTCTGCGCTGTGGGAAGGGTACAGCCTCAGTCTGAGACCGTATGGCGTCAGGCAGACAAGTACCATGTCCCTAAGATTGCGTATGTCAATAAGATGGACCGTGTGGGTGCGGACTTCCTCGCCTGCGTGGAGGAGATTAAGACCAAGCTCGGCGCTACCGCCGTGCCAATCTGTCTCCCGATCGGCTCAGAGGAGAAGTTCCAGGGAATCGTTGACCTGATTGCCAAGAAGGCCATCTACTATGATTCCGGTGATGAGCTTGTAAACTACGAGATCAAGGATGTACCTGCAGATATGCAGGATGCAGTCGCTCTCTGGAGAGACAAGCTTGTAGAGGCCGCCGCCGAGTGCGACGACGCTCTGATGGACAAGTACTTCGAGGCTCCTGAGTCCATCACGGACGAGGAGCTCATCGCTGCTCTCCGCAAGGGGACCATAGCGATGCAGATTGTGCCTGCCTGCTGCGGTTCGTCATTCAAGAACAAGGGAGTCCAGTTCCTTCTGGACGCAGTGATGCGCTATCTCCCGTCTCCGCTCGACATCGGCGACACCAAAGCCACCGACCTCAACACCGGTGACGATGTGAAGCTCAAGCCGGCTGCCGACGCACCGTTCTGCGGTCTTGTCTTCAAGATTGCCACCGACCCGTTCGTGGGCCGTCTCGCATACGTCAGAGTGTATTCAGGCCATCTCGATGCCGGTTCTTATGTCTATAACACCCGTTCCGGCAAGAAAGAGAGGGTTGCGCGTCTGTATCAGATGCACTCCAACCACCAGAACCCTATCGAGTTCGTGGAGGCCGGAGACATCTGCGCCGCAGTGGGATTCAAGGATCTCCGTACCGGTGATACAATCTGCGCCGAAGGCAACAAGTTCTCCCTCGAGTCAATGGAGTTCCCTGATCCGGTAATCGGTATCGCTGTGGAGCCAAAGACTCAGAAGGACCTCGACAAGCTCGGCATCGCACTCGCAAAGCTCGCGGAAGAGGACCCTACCTTTACCGTCAAGTCAGACCCTGACACGGGCCAGACCGTCATCAGCGGTATGGGTGAGCTCCACCTCGACATCATCGTCGACCGTCTGCGCCGCGAGTTCGGAGTCGAGATCAATCAGGGTGCCCCTCAGGTCAACTACAAAGAGGCTGTCACAAGCTCTTACCAGCATCGCGAAGTCTTCAAGAAGCAGACCGGCGGCCGCGGTAAGTTCGCTGACATCATCGTTGAGATTGGACCTGCTGACGAGGGCAAGACCGGACTTCAGTTCGAGAATGTGGTCAAGGGAGGCAATATCCCTAAGGAATTCATCCCTTGCGTGCAGAAAGGCTTCGAGGCCGCTATGGCCAACGGCGTGCTCGCAGGCTATGAGGTACCTTCACTCAAGGTGACCCTCATCGACGGTTCCTTCCACCCTGTGGACTCTGACCAGCTGTCATTCGAACTTGCGGCCCGCATGGCATTCCGCCACGCCTGCCCTAAGTGCCACCCGGTTATCCTCGAGCCTATCATGAACCTTGAGGTAGTGACCCCGGAGGACTATATGGGAGATATCGTCGGTGACCTCAACCGTCGCCGCGGTCAGATTGTCGCTATGGACTCAACCTCCAACGGCGCCCGTATCGTCAAGGCATTCGTGCCTCTCTCCGAGCAGTTCGGTTATGTGACCGTGCTCCGTACCCTGTCTTCAGGCCGTGCGACCAGCACAATGTCATTCGACCATTACGCTGAGGTCCCTGCCACTATGGCCAAGGATATCGTGGAGAAGAGCGGCTACAAGCTGCCGTCTGACGACGAATAATTAACACGAATAGAAAATCATTTGATATGAGTCAGAAAATTAGAATTAAACTCAAGTCTTTCGATCATATGCTGGTGGACAAGTCAGCCTCTAAGATCGTTGAGACAGTGAAGTCCACCGGTGCGAAGGTGAATGGTCCTATTCCTCTTCCTACCAACAAGAAGATCTTCACGGTCAACCGCTCCACCTTCGTCAACAAGAAGGCTCGCGAGCAGTTTGAGCTCGATTCTTACCGCAGGCTTCTCGACATCGAAGAGTCCAACGCCAAGACCGTTGACGCTCTTATGAAGCTCGAGCTCCCTTCCGGTGTAGAGGTTGAGATCAAAGTCTGATATCGGGCGGTATTAAGACCGCCCTCCGGTCCCTTAGCTCAGTTGGTTAGAGCACCTGACTCATAATCAGGGAGTCGCAGGATCATGCCCTGCAGGGACCACAAATAAATCCAGCTGCTTGCGCGGCTGGATTTATTTGTAGTCCCTATTTCCTTAATGCCGGGGCTACCGCCCCGGACCCC
>CAVJHI010000026.1:0-16677 GCA_963649415.1 bacterium | reverse complement strand
TTTTTGTAGTCCCTATTTCCCTTTTAGTTATAAATTCCGCCTAAAAATATACAAAAACGCCACGAAATCCGGTGATTGGTTCAGAATTTGCAGTTTTCCCTGCGCTTCTGCCGCTGCGGAAGCATATAATGTATAGGATATTTCCTTATATTTGGAACTGCATATCAAGGCAATAATAAACTAAAATGCGATGGCAGAAGTAAGAGCTTACATCTCGCAAATCATCGGACCTGTAGTCGATGTCCACTTCGACTTGGATAAAGCGGAAGACGCTAAGAATCTCCCCTCCATTCACGATGCACTCAAGGTAACGCGCCCAGATGGCCGCGAACTCATAATTGAAGTCCAGCAGCATATAGGCGAGGATACCGTGCGCTGTGTCGCGATGGACTCCACCGACGGCTTGCGCCGCGGGTTGGAAGTCGTCAGCACAGGCGAGCCTATCGAGATGCCTGTGGGCAGTCAGATTCGCGGACGCGTGATGAATGTGACCGGCGACAGTATCGACGGCCTCGGCGACCTGAAGATGGAAGACGCACTGCCGATTCACCGCGAACCGCCTAAATTCGAGGATCTTACGACCTCGCAGGAAGTGCTCTACACGGGCATCAAAGTCATCGATTTGCTCGAGCCGTACCTCAAGGGAGGTAAGATCGGCCTCTTCGGCGGCGCCGGAGTGGGCAAGACAGTGCTTATCAAGGAGCTTATTAACAACATCGCAAAGAAGCATAACGGATTCTCAGTCTTCGCCGGAGTCGGTGAGCGTACCCGCGAGGGCAATGACCTGCTGCGCGAGATGATTGAGTCCGGAGTCATAAAATACGGAGAAGAATTCGAGAAATCCATGGAGGAAGGCCACTGGGACCTCTCCAAGGTGGATAGGAAAGAGCTTGAGAAGTCGCAGGTGGCGATGGTCTTCGGCCAGATGAACGAGCCGCCTGGAGCCAGAAGCTCCGTGGCGCTCTCCGGCCTGACGCTCGCGGAGTCGTTCCGCGACAGCCATACTTCCGACGGCCCTAAGGACATTCTTTTCTTTATCGACAACATCTTCCGTTTCACCCAGGCGGGTTCCGAGGTATCCGCGCTGCTCGGCCGTATGCCGTCAGCGGTGGGCTATCAGCCAACGCTTGCCACGGAGATGGGCCAGATGCAGGAGCGCATCACCTCCACCAAGAACGGGTCCATTACCTCCGTGCAGGCCGTCTATGTGCCTGCGGACGACTTGACCGACCCGGCGCCGGCCACCACCTTCACCCACCTCGACGCGACCACCGTGCTCAGCCGTAAGATTGCCTCTCTCGGCATATACCCTGCCGTGGATCCGCTGGAGTCCACCTCCCGCATTCTCGACCCTAATGTCGTGGGTAAGGAGCACTACGACACCGCCCAGAGGGTAAAGCAGATTCTTCAGCGCAACAAGGAGCTTCAGGACATCATCGCCATCCTCGGTATGGACGAGCTCTCCGACGAGGACAAGCTCGTGGTCAACCGCGCCCGCAAGGTGCAGCGCTTCCTCTCCCAGCCGTTCGCGGTGGCGGAGCAGTTTACAGGCGTCAAGGGCGTGATGGTCGATATCGACGACACCATCAAGGGATTCAATATGATCCTTGACGGCGAAGTGGACAATATTCCGGAGCAGGCGTTCCTCAATGTCGGCACGATAGAGGACGCCATCAAGAAGGGTGAGCAGATGCTCGCGATGGCTTCATAGCGCAATGGCGGACAAGCAGCTCATAGTGACGGTAATCTCTCCGGAGGAGACGCTCTACAGCGGCGCTGCTCCGGCAGTGTTCCTGCCGGGCACGGCCAGCCGTTTCGAAGTGCTTCCGGGGCACGCCCCGCTCATCTCCACTCTGGAGGCGGGCGAGATAGTCGTGCGAGACAGCGAAGGGAACGAGCGCCATATAGCCGTCCGCAGCGGAGTAGTAAGAGTCTCCGGCGACAAGGTCACGGCCTGCGTCGAAGCTGACAGGACAGGAGGCGAAGAGTGATGAAGGCGCTCAGGTTCATATTCGCATCGCTACTGCTTGCCGGGTCTCTGAGCCTTGCGGCCCAGGAAAGCGCACCGGTCACGGAAGCTGCTCAGAAAGAGGAATCGGAGCTCGATATGAAGTCCTACATTTTCGGGCACACGGGCGATTCCCACGAATGGCACATCACCACCGTAAACGGGCACGAGATTGCCATCCCCCTGCCGTGCATTGTGATTGACGGCGGTCTGCACATATTCATGTCCAACCATATGGCGGAGAGCGGCTACACTCTCAACGGGGACGGCAAGATTATCAATGCCTCCACCGGTAAACGCCCGCTGGACATCTCAATCACGAAGAATGTGCTCGGCCTGATTATCGACTCGGTGCTGCTGGTGTTCCTGATACTCTCCTGCGCCGCCTGGTACCGCAAGCACGATGTGCTCAAAGACAAGCCTACCGGCATCGCAGCCCTGCTGGAGCCGGTGATAATGATGATTAACGATGATGTCGTCAAGGACATAATCGGTCCGGAGTACAAAAAATACGCTCCGTACCTGCTGACGGCGTTCTTCTTCATTTTGATCAACAACCTGATGGGCATTGTCCCATTCTTTCCGGGAGGAGCCAACATCACCGGCAATATAGCCGTGACGCTGGTGCTCGCCATCTTTACCTTCCTGATGGTCAACCTCTTCGGTAACAAACACTACTACAAGGATATATTCTGGCCCGATGTGCCGCTGGCGCTCAAGGCCATCCCTATAATGCCGGTCGTGGAGATCATAGGAGTCTTCACCAAGCCGTTCTCGCTGATGATACGACTCTTCGCCAACATCCTCGCCGGGCATATTATGATTCTGGCTGTGATAGGCGTGATTTTCATCACGGCCAAGATGGGTGCCGTGCTCAGCGGCTCGATGACGGTGGTGGCGGTGCTCTTCGGGGTCTTCCTCGACTGCCTCGAGCTGCTCGTGGCGTTCATCCAGGCTTATGTATTCACGATGCTCTCCGCCGTCTTTATCGGCCTTGCGCATCAGGAACCGGAAAGTGAAACCAATTAAAACAAATGAATATGTTACTCATTTCAACGCTTCTTGAAGCCGTGGTGCTCTCCAAAATCGGAGGAGCGGTCGGCGCAGGTATCATCGCAATCGGTGCGGCTCTCGGTATCGGCAACATTGGCAAGGCCCTTATGGAGGCTTCTGCCCGTCAGCCGGAGATTGAGGGCAAGCTGCGTACCACAGCCATTATTATCAGCGCCCTCGTCGAGGGTGTCTGCCTCTTCGGTGTGATCGTTTGTCTGCTGGCAGTACTTTAATCCATGTCACTCGTAACACCTGATTTCGGCCTGCTCTTCTGGATGGTCCTGATATTCGGGGCGGTCTTCTTTGTGCTCGCGAAGTTCGGCTTTCCGGTCATAACTTCGATGGTGCACAAGCGCTCCGACCATATCGCGGACTCGCTACGCAAGGCGCAGGAGGCACAGGCCTCTCTCGAGGGGCTAGCCGCGGAGCAGGTCAAGATGATGGAGCAGACGCGTCAAGAGCAGAGGCGGATCCTCAAGGAGGCCGCCGATGCGCGCGACAGCATCATCGCGAGTGCAAAGCAGCAGGCCCAGGAAGAAGCCGCTAAGATAGTGGAGAGAGCCAAGACGGAGATTGCCGCAGAGAGGGAGAGCGCCCTCCGCGACATCTGCCATCAGCTATCCCTGCTGTCCGTGCAGGTGGCCGAAAAGATAGTACGCAAGGACCTCGAATCCTCCTCCGAGCAGCTCGCGCTGATCGACAGGATGGTGAATGAGGCGTCCAAACAGAAGAGCAGCAACTAGATGAACACCGGAATCATATCCAACCGCTACGCCAAGGCCCTCCTGATGTACACAGAGCAGACCGGGGGCGGGGAGAGAGTATGCGCGCAGGTGCGTGAGATACTTGCTTCTCCCGACTCTGTCCCTGAGAGGCTTGAGCCGGAGTTGGAGAGATTCGTGGCCCTGCTGGTCAAGCACTCCCGTCTGGATGACGTGCGCTTCATACTGCGCTCGTTCGTCTCGATGTACTACCGCTCCAAGGGCATCGGCCTGGCGACTTTGACTACTTCCGTCCCTGCCCCGGGACTGGAGGAGAAGCTACGGCCGCTGCTAGAGTCGCGTCTTGGCTGCAAGGTCATCTTCGAGACTTCCGTGGACCCGTCCCTGATTGGTGGATTTGTCGTCGAGGTGGACGACTATCTGCTTGACGCGAGTGTCCGCAGCCAGATCGAGGCGGTCCGCAGGCGGTTCGTGAAACAAAACAACAGATTGGTTTAGAGACTGTTCTGCTGAAATCATAACGAAAAACTCAGTTTAATGGCAAACAATTCAATAAAGGCGAGCGAGATATCCGAGATTCTCCTCAATGAGCTGAAGGGCGTGGACAACTCGCTTCAGTATGAAGAGGTCGGCTATGTGCTGACGGTAAGCGACGGCGTGGCCCGCGTCTATGGTCTTGCGAGTGTCGAGGCGGGCGAACTGCTCGAGTTTGAGAGCGGCGTGAAGGCCGTGGCTATGAACCTCGAGGTGGACAACGTGGGAGCGGTGCTGCTCGGCCCGACCGATCAGGTCAAGGAAGGAATGCGGGTACACAGGCTCGGACGCATCGCCAGCATCCCGGTGGGCGAAGGTCTGCTGGGCAGGGTGGTGGACCCTATCGGTTCTCCGCTCGACGGCCTCGGCACCGTCAAGGGCGAGACGGTCGATATGCCTATAGAGCGCAAGGCCCCGGGAGTCATCTTCCGCGAGCCGGTCACCGAGCCGCTTCAGACAGGATTGAAAGCCATTGACTCAATGATACCTATCGGCCGCGGCCAGCGTGAGCTCATCATCGGCGACCGTCAGACCGGCAAGACGGCGATAGCCATCGACACCATCATCAACCAGCGCTCCGAGTTCCTCAAGGGTAAGCCGGTTTACTGTATCTATGTGGCTGTGGGCCAGAAAGGTTCGACTGTGGCATCCATTGTCCAGACCCTCCGCTCCAAGGGGGCTATGGACTACACGGTAGTAGTGGCCGCCACCGCCGCCGACCCTGCCGCGCTGCAGTATTTCGCACCGTTCGCCGGAGCCGCCATCGGAGAATATTTTCGTGATACGGGCCGCCACGCGCTTGTGGTCTATGATGACCTCTCCAAGCAGGCCGTCGCATACCGTGAGGTTTCCCTCATCCTGCGCCGTCCTTCCGGACGCGAGGCCTACCCTGGCGATGTGTTCTACCTGCACTCCCGTCTGCTGGAGCGCGCGGCCAAAATTATCAGCCAGCAGGAAGTCGCCGAGGAGATGAACGACCTCCCTGCCTGCCTCAAAGGCAAGGTCAAGGCGGGCGGATCCCTCACGGCGCTCCCTATCATCGAGACCCAGGCGGGCGATGTCTCCGCCTACATCCCGACCAACGTGATTTCCATCACGGACGGTCAGATATATTTGGAACCGGGCCTTTTCAACGCCGGTTTCCGCCCTGCCATCAACGTGGGTATCTCCGTATCGCGTGTCGGCGGTGCGGCCCAGGTGAAGTCTATGAAAAAGGTGGCCGGGACCCTCAAGATAGACCAGGCCCAGTTCAGCGAGCTGGAGTCATTTACCAAGTTCTCCTCCGATATGGACAAGGTAACCGCGATGACCCTCGACAAGGGCCGCAAGAACGAGCGTCTGCTCGTGCAG
This sequence comes from bacterium, assembly GCA_963649415.1. Classification (GTDB taxonomy): domain Bacteria; phylum Bacteroidota; class Bacteroidia; order Bacteroidales; family UBA932; genus Cryptobacteroides. The sequence continues at coordinate 11,010 of CAVJHI010000026.1, read as the reverse complement.
CCGCAGTACAGCCCTATGAGCGTGGGAGAGCAGGTCGCAATCCTCTACTGCGGCACGCACGGCCTTATGGCCGACATCCCGGTCGAGAAAGTGGAAGAATTCCAGACCCAGTTCCTCGATGCGATTCGCACTTCCCACAAGGACCTCCTCGATGCTCTTGAAGCCGGGCGCATCCCGGACAATGCCGATGAGATAATCCGCAAGGAAGCAGGCGAAATCTGCCAGTTTATAAATAAAGCTTAACTATGTCATCCTTACGGGAAATCAAGGATCGTATCGGTTCGGTGCGCAGCACGCTGAAGATTACATCGGCGATGAAACTTGTCGCATCTGCCAAACTGCGCAAGGCACAGAAGGTTATCGAGGGTATGAGGCCGTATGCCGATGCCCTCGGGGAGATACTTTCGGTGGTCGGTCCTTCCCGGCACGAAGAGATTGCCGCAGCCGCTGATGCTCCGGTGGCAGTGGTCGTGATCTCCTCCAACTCCTCCCTTTGCGGCGGATTCAACTCCAATGTAATCCGCGCCGCGCTGGAGCTCAGAAAGAAGTACCCGTCCATCGTATATTTCCCGCTCGGCCGCAAGTGTGCCGATGCCATTAAAAAAGCCGGCTACACCCCGGAGGCGGACTACAACGACCTCGTCGCGCACGCGGGCTACGATAGTTCTTCAGCGCTGGCGCGCAGCCTGATGGAGAGGTACGCCAAGGGCGAATTTTCCAAGGTGCTTCTTGTCTATAACAGGTTCATCTCCACTGCGGTGCAGAAACCTGTCGTGGAGCCGTATCTGCCTTATGTGCCGGAAGTTGCGGCCTCTTCAGAGCTTGTGCGCGGGGAGGATGACTATATCTTCGAGCCAGACGCCGCGACCATCGCGGAGAAGATGCTCCCGCAGATGATTTGCCTGAAGTTCTACGCTGCCGTGCTGGATTCGGCCGCGGCAGAGCACGCAGCCCGCACGATAGCGATGCAGGCGGCCACCGACAACGGCGAGGACCTTCTTTCCGAGCTTACGCTCGAATACAACAAGGGCCGCCAGCAGAAGATAACCTCCGAGATTCTCGATCTCGTGGGTGGCTCAAGCGACTAATATAAAGAGAAATTCGGAAACGACTTCCCTACGCAGTCCTCGTCATCGATTATGATCGGGGATTCCGATGCGATGCCCGCGACTTTCAGCGCCATCACCATACGGTGGTCGTGGTGCGAAGAGTATTCTCCGCCCTTAAGCAACCTTCCGGACAGCATACGCGAACTCAGGGATTCGCCGCAGACGAACATATCGTCGCCTTCGATCCTGACTTCCACTCCCATCTTTTCCAGCATCTCCACTATCGCGGCCGCGCGGTCGGACTCTTTGGTCGCAAGCCTGCCTACGCCTGAGATGCGGCTCTCGCCTGCGCAGAATGCGGCGAGAACTGCTGTAATCGGGAAGATGTCAGGGGAGTTGCTTAGGTCTCGCTCAAAGGCTTCCAGAGGGGCTTTGCGGGCGCAGATGCTGCCATCTTCGAGCTGGGAGACTACTGCCCCGGCCTCCACGAGGATATCCACTATCGCGAGGTCGGCCTGCAGGGATTTGGTATCCAGCCCGTAGATTTCGGCCGAGCCGTAGAGGGCGCCTGCCACGAGGAAGTTGGCCGCCGCGCTCCAGTCGGCTTCGATTTCGAAGTTTGCCGCCCGGTACTTCTGTCCTCCGCGTATATGGAAATTGATACCTGTGCAGTATGACCAGTCCTCATTCTCAAGCATTTCCGCGTCGCCCTCCATTTCGCTGCGGGTCTTGACTCCGAAGTGCCGGAGCACATCGAGGGTGATGTACATATACGGGATGCTTTTAGGTCCGCTGACGTGCAGGGATGAGTCTCCTTCGCAGAGTGGCAGGGCCATCAGCAGTCCTGAGATGAGCTGCGAACCGCCGCTGCCCGGGACTTCAGCCGTGCCCGGGATGAGCTTGCCTTTGACTTGCAGGGGTACATAGAGTTCGCGCCCGCTGTGCTCTTCGGCGTTGGCGAGGAGCACTCCGTATGCCGCCATTATTTCAGCCGCTCCGCTGAGCGGTCTGCGCAGCAGGGTGCCGCGGCCTTCCACGGTGAATGTGCCCTTGCCTGCTGCCGCAAGCACAGGAATCATCAGACGGGTGAGCAGGCCCGATTCTCCTGTATCTATTTTGTCTATATCAATACCGTCAGTGCCGGTGATGATGAGCGTGCTGCCGTCTTCCTCGACTTTGGCACCCATCTGCCGTGCAGCTTCAATCGCTGCCTGCGAGTCGCCGCAGGGGCTGTAGCCGCTGAGGGTGGATCTCCCTTCTGCCAGCGCGGCGGCTATGATTGCCCTCTGGGCGAAGCTCTTGGATGCCGGCATCCTGACGCCTTCGGCATTGTAGCCTTTGAAGTCTCCGTACACCGCCTTGCGCATCTCTTCCACCGTCCATTGCCCCGGGGCGGTGGCTTCGTCGGCGCTGAGCGCGGCATAGCTGAACGGTGCGCCCCGCTTCAGGCATTCTATCCGGGAGTCCCGCCCCTCTTCTCCCATCCCGAAAGCTATGAGCCTGCCCTGCAGTGAGGGGACATCTTCCAGCACAATGGAGTAGAGAGCTTCGATGCGGGCGGCGTCCTCCGGGCTATTGCACTTGACGGCAATCTTTGCGATGTCGGCTCCGTAGCGGAAGCAGCGCGCGAGTGCCATCTGGAGCATCTCATCATCGGGGGTGCAGTCGAAGTTGTGGTACGAGCGGATGATTTCCGTGCCGTGTTTCTGGCAGAGCGAGCGGAATGATTTGCTTATCGCGGACGGGGCTTCGATTTCGAGGTCGGCGAAGCGCGCCCCCGCTTCTATCGCCATCCGGAGCAGTTTTTCTGCGGCCGCTTCCCCGACTTCGTCAATGCGGCAGGTGGCCACGAGCGGGGTGTCGGAGTTGCCGAAGAGGTCTTCTATCTCTTCGGGGCTGAGCTGGCAGCGGTCGAGGCGTATCTCGGCCATTTCCGTCTGCGGGGAGGCGAGAATTTCCAGTATCTCCGCGTAGGTTTTGTTCTGTATGCTAGTGCAAATCATTCAGGTCCTGGATTATCACTTTTCCTATTTTCTTTATCAGCACGAAATGGATGATGCCGTTCTCGGCCTTCTTGTCCCGCCAGATGGCCTGCCGGAGAGCTTCTTCCGGGCAGGGAAGTTCGGTCGGGAGCTGGCAGGCGCGGAAGTCTGCTCTGAGGTCTGCGGCGAGGCCCGGAGCGGCGAGGCCCAGCCTTTCGGAGATTTCCGCGGCGCGGATGATGCCTGCGGCCACGGCTTCTCCGTGGGTCATCGGGTCGGGCGTGCCGTGGGTATGCTGATACCATTCTATTGCGTGTGCGTAGGTATGGCCGAGGTTGAGCTTGCGCCTCAGACCTTCTTCGTATGGGTCTTTGGCTACAATGCGGCGCTTGACATCGGCGGCCGCCTGCACGAGCGTGCCGAGGGCCTTGAAGTCGGGCTTGTCTGCGGAGAGAAGCTCCACCGCGCGGCGGTAGCTACCGCCTTTGTCTTCTATGATGAAGGTCTTGAGAAGCTCTGCGGCTCCGGAGCGCAACTCCCTCTCAGGCAGGGTTTTGAGCGCATCGGGGAGGATGCGGGTGTCGGCCGGGAAGCGGATGACGCCGAGCATGTTCTTGTAGGAGTCGAGATTGACCCCGGTCTTGCCGCCTATGCCCGCGTCCACCTGGCTGAGCAGGGTGGTAGGGTAGTTGATGTATTTGACCCCGCGCTTGTAGATGCTGGCGGCGAATCCGACCATATCCGTGGTCACGCCTCCGCCGACGGCATAGACTATCGCGTTGCGGTCGGCGCCCACTGAGAGCAGCCAGCGGCAGATTTCGAGGATGCTGTCCATCGTCTTGTGCTCCTCGTCGGCGGTAATTGCCAGCGCGGGCCTGCCCTCGGCGAGGCCGAGCGCGAAGTCCGCCACATTGCGGTCGTAAACCACGAAGATGTTGCCGTTGTTCATATTGTCGTCGTTGCTGCTGCCGGTTTGGCTTTGCCGGGTTCCTTTTTTTTGCCGGGAGGCCAAATTTACTAATGATTTTTGATAAATCGCGTTTTTTGGATACCTTTGCACTCCACGATGCTGTTTTGAGCCGTCTGCAGGTTTTTCTGCGCCGAATTCGAGACAGCCCCCTCAGCCCGAGTGGCGGAATTGGTAGACGCGATGGACTCAAAATCCATTATCCTCTAAAGATGTGCCGGTTCGAGTCCGGCCCCGGGCACAAGCAAGCCGGCGCACGCGCCGGCTTGCTCATTTTTTATTGGGGTAAACCCCAAACCCCGCGCCCTCAAGGGCCTTTCCAACTTTTTGCTGGCGCAAAAAGTCCCGGCCCCGGGCGGTCCGCTGATGCGGACTTGTTAGTCAAGCCAGGCAACGACCCCAAACCCCGCGCCCTCAAAAAATCCACATAAAATTTTGCAGAAACAAAAAAACTGCATATATTTGCAGTCCCAAGCCGATGGCGGCGGGAAGATTGCGGAAATAGCTCAGTTGGTAGAGCGCAACCTTGCCAAGGTTGAGGTCGCGGGTCCGAGTCCCGTTTTCCGCTCAAATGAGAGAAGATGCAGCGATGCAGCTTCTCTTTTTTTTGTCCATTTTCCCCGCCCGCCTTTTGAGCATATAATTTCCGCCTGCTCGAGGTCCCGATTCTCAAGTAGGCGACATAGCCATCGGCCACACAGGTGCCTGCAGCCGGCCTTGTCCTGCGTTACCTCCATTTAAAACGAGGGCAGTGCAGAGCCGCCCCCACCACAGCGGCCTGAGATGCATGGTCCCCTGTCGCCTCTTTGAAAGTTTTGCCGCGAAAAATTCCTATATTTACGCAAATTGTTTCCGCTAATTATGGACTTTCTCAGGTTTGCATCTTCCCTGCTGGCCGCTGTCGGGCTGGCAATCCCCGCACTGGCAGGCACTTCCGTAGTCAATCTGCGCACCGAATCCCTCGCCACGCCGACCGGGATTGACGAGAGCCGGCCTTATTTCAGCTGGCAGATGTCCTCCGACCGCATCGGGGCGGCGCAGAGGACATACCGCCTAAGGGTCGCCACGAGCGAAGAAGCTCTCGCCGCCGGGGAGCTGGTCTATGATTCCGGCATCGTATTCTCTTCCGAATCGCTAAATATCCGCTACGAGGGCGCCGCGCTGCGCGCTTCCACGAGGTATTTCTGGAAAGTCTCCATCACCGATGAGAAGGGCGCGGCCGTGGAGTCCGAGCCGAGCTGGTTCGAGACGGGGCTGATGGGAAGCGGCTGGAGCGGAGCGCAGTGGATCGGTTCCTCCAGGCTGGGCGTCTCCAAATACAGGACATTCTTCAACATCGCCTATAACCTGCGCGTCCCGGAGGGCAGCAGCAAAGCAGTGTTCGCCTACAGCGTCAAGGATGAGGACAACTACATCACCGTCACGCTTGATGTGCAGACAAGGCAGTTCAGCGTAGATTATGCGGTAGAAGGGGAGCTGAGGCACCTCTGCACCATAGATGTGTCGGACCTGATCACGCCCGCCAACGCTCACTCTACTCACAGCGTGCTGCTCAAGGTCAGTACTCCCGGCTACCACCTCAAATCCAATCTTACAGCCCTGCTCGACGGGGTGATGCTCCGGCTGGGAGGAGCACGGGGGAATGTCTCTTCAGGCAAGCCGTATCAGATGGTGATCACTCCGTATCCGAACGGAGAGAGGGTGCACGACTGGGCTCGACTGCACTCAATCGGCTTCCTGCAGCCTAAGGGGCAGAAGGCGGAGTTCTCCAATATCACCATCAGTGAAGACAATTGGAACTCGGTGCTCTACACCGACCCGCAGCAGACCCATATGGTCAGCGGCAACGGACGCCTGCAGGTCTGGGAGCCATACGGCAAGGTCTCCGCACCGATGCTCCGCAGGAGCGTGGAGCTGGGCAAGCCGCTCCGCAGCGCCAGACTCTATGTCACCGCACGCGGCATCTACGAATTCTACATCAACGGCAGCAGGGTCGGCAACGACTACTTCAACCCGGGCTGGACCGACTACCGCTACAGGATAATGTACAACAGCTACGATGTCACCTCAATGCTGCATCAGGGTTCCAATGGACTCGGCGCGATGCTGGGCGCGGGCTGGTACAGCGACCTCAACATCTTCACCTCAGCCAATGTGGACCCGTACGGCATCAGACAGTCGCTGCTCGCGAAACTCCTGCTCACCTACGAGGACGGCACGACCCAGGTGATAGTGAGCGACGGCAACTGGAAGAAATATGACGAGGGCCCGGTGGTGCGCAACGGCTTCCAGTTCGGCGAGGACTACGATGCGCGCAAGGAAGTGGACGGCTGGAAGGAGGGCGGATTCGACGATTCCGCCTGGGAAGCCGCCGACATATTCGAGCGTCCGGCGGCGACCGTGCAGATCCAGGCTTATGTCGGCCTGCCAATCCGCAGCAACATAATCCTCCCGGCAGTGTCGGTGAGCGAGCCGGTCAAGGGAACCTTTGTCTATGATTTCGGACAGAATGTGGTCGGAGTGCCGCGTCTGGAAGGGATGAAAGGCCGCGAGGGCCAGGTGGTTACGCTCCGCTACGGTGAGATGGTCTATCCTGAGAGGATACCTGCTGACCCAGTGGAACCATATACCGTCGAGACCTACCGCAAGATGCGCGGGCAGGTCTATACGGAAAACTACCGCGGTGCCGTCTCGATCGACAACTACACTATGCGCGGAGCGGCTGCGGGCGAGAACTATCAGCCAATATTCACCGACCACGGCTTCCGCTATCTGTCCGTGACCGGGCTGCAGAAGCCTCTGCCCCTCGAGTCGGTCAAGGCAGTGGTGCTCGAGTCCATCGGCGGGGAAGCCCAGGCTCGCTTCGAAAGCTCAGATACTACCGTCAACCGCCTCTTCCAAAATATTCTCTGGGGTCAGAGGGGCAACTTCCAGTCTGTGCCGACCGACTGCCCGCAGCGCGACGAACGTCAGGGATGGACCGGCGACGCGCAGGTGTTCGCCCGCACCGCTACCTATTTCAGCCCTTGGGTATCAAGCTTTTACGACCGCTGGTTCTATTCCGTGAGGGACAACCAGAACTTCGATGGCAGCTATTTCAACTACTACCCCGTGACCGGCAGGCCACCATACGGATTTGCCAACAACAAAGCGGGCTGGATGGGCTGGATGGAAGCCGGTATCATATTGCCATATCAGGTCTGGATGCAGTACGGCGACATCAAGTTCATCGAGAAGCACTACGACTCAATGACCCGGTACATGGATTATCTTGAACGCCAGGCAGACGGCTATCTGCAGCCGAACAGCGGCATCGGTGACCACCTTGCCGTGGAGAGAACCGACATCGGGCTTACCAATACCGCATACTACGCCGGCGATGCCTATATGATGTCCAGGATGGCCGCAGTTCTAGGCAAGGCCGCCGACAGCCGCCGGTATTCGGAGTTGTATGAAAACATCAAGAAGGCATTTAACGCAACCTATGTCCGCGAGGACGGAGTGACCGTGGCTCCGTACCGGCCGGGCCCTAACGAGTCAGGGGACGGCGAACTCGTCCCGGTGGACACCCAGACCTCCTACGCCCTGCCGCTGCGCTTCGGTCTCTTCGACGACAGGACCCGCGAGCTCGCGGTGGACAATCTGGTCCGAAACATCGAGAAGCACGGCAACACGCTGACCACCGGATTCATCGGCACCCCTTGCCTCAATCCGGCACTCTCAGAGGCAGGCCGCGACGATGTGGCGTTCACCCTCTTCGAGCAGAAGGCCTGCCCGTCCTGGCTCTACCCGGTGCTTCAGGGAGCGACCACGATGTGGGAGAGGTGGAACTCCTATACCATTGAGAACGGCTTCGGACCTGTGGATATGAATTCGTTTAACCACTATGCCTACGGCGCAATAGGCGAATGGATATACGCCTATCTGCTTGGCATCCAACGCGATGAGGATAAGCCTGCCTACCGGCATATCATCCTCCAGCCGCGCGTGGGCGGGAGCCTGAGCTATGTGGACGGCGGATTCGAGAGTCCGTACGGACGGATAGACGGCGGCTGGGAGAAGACGGCGAAGGGTTACCGCTACCATATAGCGGTGCCTGCCAACACGAGCGCCTCGCTAACCCTGCAGGCCGGCGGCATCTCCAAGGTTAAGGTGCTGCGCGGCGCCGAGGGCGTGGGCCCTATGCGCAGCCTCAAGGGCAAGGTGATGGCGGAGCTCAGGTCAGGAAGCTATGAATTTGAAGTAAGCTTCGATTAACTTTGCTATATTTGCAGTCCTATGTTCGGACTTGAAAACTGGGGGCTGCTGGGCCTCTTCATTGGCAATATACTGGCTGCGACGGTGGTTCCGTTCAGCTCGGACGCGCTATATATCGCTGTGCTTGCGGCGATTAAACAGCCGCTCGCCTGCTTCGTCGTGGGCACGGCCGGCAACTGGCTCGGAAGTCTGATTACCTATTACATGGGGCGGCTCGGGCGCTGGGAGTGGATTGAAAAATGGTTCAAGGTCAAGCCGGAAACCCTCGAGAAACAAAAGGCCAAGGTCGATAAATACGGGGTCTGGCTCGCGCTGATTGCCTGGGTGCCGGTGGTGGGCGACGTATTCGTGCTGGCGCTCGGATTCTACCGCACCCCGCCGGGCTGGACTGCAGTGCTGCTGCTCGTCGGCAAGGCGCTCAGATTCCTCGCCTGGACTTTGATATTCGGATTGTTCTAGCCCCGTTTCCCCGCAATCTCCAATTCAGACATACGGCTTTGCAACTGCTCGGCGAGGCGGCGCTTGCTCTCGTGCGGCTCGAGCGTCGGGTCGTAGAGCACCGGTTTTCCTATACGGAAACTGTGGCTGTCCCGGTCGGAGAAGAGCGGGTAGAAGAGCAGCGACTTCCCGCAGCGGTCGTAGTACATTTTGCCGATATGGGCGAAGCCGGTGTAGAATGAGCGCACATTGTCGGGGTTGTATTCCGCATCCGGCACGGCCTTGAGCAGGTTGCGCGGCTTCTCCGGGAAGATGAGGATATTGTCCCCGTCCTCCAGCGCCTTGAGACTCTCGTTGAATGTGGCCATCACATCTCGCGATGCGCCCCTGACCACCGGAATCGGGTTGCAGGAGTTCAGCGCCCAGCAGATGGCGCGGGTGAACTGCCGTACCATCCAGCCGCCCAGCCGCCGTCCGAAAATCTTCTTGAAGAACGGAAGCGATTTGGAAATCTCGCGGGAGGCGGTGTCGGGGTCGAGCATCACATTGTGGACCCAGGGGCGGAAGTAGGTCGGCAGGTAGATTACCGCTGAAATCGGGCCGTAGATAAATCCGTGGTTGCAGACGAATACGGACGGATAGTCATCGCGCCTGAGATGCTCGCGCCCGGCAACCCGGAGGTGGAGGAACGGCCGCGCCATGGTGCACAATATCTTGATACCGAAGCGCATACGATATTTGCGGACGAAGAGGCCCTGGAGGTTGTCACGCATCTGCTCGGTCTTGGAGCGCGCCTCGATAAATTTCATCAGTTTCTCGCGGTTGCGGTAGTCGAGCGGCTGTCGGCAGGCGAAGAACACGGCCACGAGCATAAAGAGCAGCGGTATCTGAAGTAGCCAGCCGCCGAAGTCTAATGGGCGGTGCACAAGCGGGACGACATAAGTCCAAAAGGCCATCAGGAGCAGCATCAAGACGGAAGAGATGATGGAGGCCACGGTGGCGGTAACGGTATTGCTTATCTCGAGGTCGGTCCGGTCAAACTCACCTTCGGCGATGCTGCCGACGGCCTCGAAGTCGAGGTGGAACTTCCTGATGGCAGAAGAAATCAGGGCCATTCCGATACCCCAGATTACTGTCCAGGCCATCTTGGAGAACATCCGCGCGCTGCGGAACATAAACACCGCACCGAGGCACCAGGTCACCGCACCGAGGATGAATTCGGCGAGCGCAAGGCCTGCGAGACGCTTCCTGATGAATATCGAGGAGAACAGAAGCACGGCGTAGATGGCGAGCAGCCAGACCGCAAGGCCGCCGTAAATCCGGGGGTTGAACTCCCGCACGGAGGGCGAAAGGACAAAGAGGAAGAATACCATCACGCCGAGGTTGAGGGCGATGGTGGAATATAGGTTCATATCCTCGAATACTCGATATGAGGCTATGGATTCGTATTTATTCTCAATGTATGAAGAGTCGGTGGAGATGTGGTATTCGGGGAAGAGGAGGTGGAGCGCACCGGTGAGCACGACAAACGCAGTCATCACGATGAATTCGTCTTCGCTTACCCTGCCGGCTATCATATACGCGCAGAAACCGTCGAAGCAGAGCTGGACGAGGCCGAGATAGAGCCAGCGGACGGCTTTGCGGGGCTGCTTCTGGTCTTGCGCTTTGTCGCTTTGCTTTTGGCTTTGCGCACCGGGCTGCTCTGCGCAGAGATAGTCCCTGAGCAGTAGCGAGAGGGCGAAAAGGGAGACATAGTTGGCCTTTGGCTGGTTCATCAGCGCCGGGTAGAGAAAGGCCACGGCCATACCTCCGATGAATACGAGGGCGAGCGCCAGCGCAGAGAAGTACTGTGCACCGCCGCGGTGCCTTAGCCTCGCGAGGTTGCAGAGGTAATAGGCCTTGACGATGTCGGCAAAAAGATAGACCGCCGCCCCGAAGAACGGATTGCCGATGAGGATGTGCGCTACCGCCATACAAAGCAGCAGCGCGAAGAAGTCAATTTTATAGACGCTTCCCTCGGGATATGCGTTTTTCGTCTCCATCGATACAAAGATAGCAAAGTTTACCGAGATTGTACCGCCGCAGACTCCCCGCGGCGCTTCGACAGGGCTCAGCGGCCGCCCTCGATAGCCGCAGACGCCCCGCCGGCAAAATCCCCACAAATGATTATTGCCGCCGCTTGCGTGAAGCCCTAATTTTGCCGCAGAAACAAAGCTTACAATGGAAAAGGAACAGAAGACCGACCTCGCGCGGATCATAGTCTCCGCAGTGCTGCTTGCCGCAGCCGTGATTGTAGAGAAGACCTGCACGCTGCAGA